>JAWKPM010000010.1:0-179389 GCA_041390625.1 Dehalococcoidia bacterium
CGTAGCGGTTCATGCGTCCCCTGCCGGCTGCATCGCATCACCCTCGGCGACCGGCACGGCATCGGGCAGCAGCCAGTCGGCGCGGCCGAAGCGGGTGCCGATCAGCAGTCGCAGGAGCGAGCGGGTCACGGTGATGGCGGAGAACATCGAGATCAGCACGCCGACGGCGAGCGTGACGGCGAAGCCCTGCACGAGGGGCGCGTCGAAGGAGCCGAGGCCGGGCAACTCGATGCCGCCGCCGAGGGCGTAGAGGATCGCCGTCGTGATCAGGGTGGTGGCGTTGGAGTCGCGGATGGAGGGCCAGGCGCGGCGGAAGCCGGCATCGATGGCTGTGGCGTAGCCGCGGCCGTTGCGCAGCTCCTCCTTCGCTCTCTCGAAGATGAGGATGTTCGCATCGACGGCCATGCCGACGGACAGCACGAAGGCGCCGATGCCGGCGAGGGTGAGCGTCACGGGGATGAGCTTGAAGGCCGCGAGCGAGAGCAGCACGTAGACCACGAGCGCGATCGATGCCAGCACGCCGGCCATCCGGTAGTACAGGATCATGAAGAGCACGACGAGCAGGATGCCGATCTCGCCGCCGATGACCGAGCGTCGAACGGAGTCGTCGCCGAGGGTGGCATCGACCTGCTGCTCCTGCAGCACGGAGAGCTGCAGGGGCAGCGCGCCGGAGTTGAGCTGGACCACGAGCTCCTGAGCGCGCTGGAGGTCGAGCGGGGCGATCTGGCCTCGATCGTTGATCACGGACTGGACGGTTGGCGCAGACAGCAACTCGTTGTCGAGGAAGATGCCCATCGGGCGGCCGAGCAGGCGGGTCGTCACCTGGCTCGAGAGCGACGGGCCGTCGCCCTGCCACTCGAAGACGACGGCGGGCCGGCCGAGGCCGTCGTCACCGACGAAGGCGTTCGGCTTCAGCCAGCGCCCATCGAGGGGCACCGGGCGGCCGTCGATCAGGCCGTAGGACTGCTCCCACTGACCCTCGGCGTCACAGGGCTCCGGCACCAGATTCTCGTACTGCTGCGAGCCGTTGGTCTCGCAGAAGCGGAGGAGCGCGGTGCGGCCGAGGAGCGACCGGGCCTCGTCGGGGGTCAGTCCGGGGAGCTGGACGGAGATGTTGCTGTCGCCCTGCTGGGTGATCTCGGCCTCGGCGACGCCGGTGGCATCGACGCGGCGGCGGAGGACGCGAATCGTGCCCTGGATGGCGTCGTCGATGTTGCCCTCGAAGCCGGCGGGGGGCGAGGCGCCGAGCAGCAAGCGCGTGCCGCCCTGGAGGTCGAGGCCGAGGCGCATCTCCGAGCGGTCGAAGCCGCCGATGTGGACGCCCCTGCCCTCGGGCCACGGGATCGCGGACGGCAGGATGCTGTTCGGATCGGAGGGCCAGACCACGACGAGCGCGGCGAAGGCGAGCAGCGCAATCGAGAGGACCGGGAGGAAGCGGCGGCGGAATCCCATCAGCGGCCTCGCTCCGGTGCGCTCTCGGTGGTGGCCTCAGTAGCGGCCTCGGCGGGTTGCGACACGGCATCGATGGCGGCCGGCGTGGCGCGGAGCACGATGCCGGGTGCGACCTCGAGGCGGATGATCATGGGACCCTCGTCGGCGGTCTGAATGTCGACGACCGTCCCGTAGAAGCCGCCGGTGGTGAGCACCTCGTCGCCGATCGTGAGGCCCGACATCTGGGCGCGACGCTTGCGCTGCTGCTGCATCACCGGCCGGAGGAGGATGAAGTAGAAGGCGCCAACGACGGCGATGAGGGCGATGAGGACGTCCACTAGCCGTGCCCGCCGTTCGAGGCGCCGGAGCCGTTTGCGTCGACGGGCTCCCCGTCGGCCTGCACCCAGCCCTGGCCCTGCAGCTTCTGGAGGTCCGCCATCTTCTCCACGTGGTCGACGTAGAGGGTGCCGTGGAGGTGATCGACCTCGTGCTCGAGGGCCTCGGCGAGGAGGTCGTCCTCGGCGGTGAGGGTGAACTCCTCGCCCTCGGCGTCGAGGGCGCGCACGGTCACGCGTCGCGAGCGCTTGAGGGCGGCGCGGTAGCCCGGCACGGAGAGGCAGCCCTCGGCGTCCATGACGCGGGAGCCGCGAGCCTCGAGGATCTCGGGGTTCACGATGGCGAAGGGGTCCTCGTCGGGCATGCCGAGCACGGCGATCTGGAGGCCGACGCCGATCTGGGGCGCGGCGAGGCCAACGCCCTGGGCGACGTACATCGACTCCATCATGTCCTCGATGAGGCGCTGGATGGACTCGGTGACGACCTCGACGCGCTTCGCCGGGCGTCGCAGCACCGGGTCGCCGAGGTAGCGAATCGGGCGGATCGTCACGGGCGCGGCCGTTCGAGGCGGGAGGGTCGCGAGGTGCGGTCGGCGGGCATGGCGGAGAGTGTAGCCCGCGCCCTCGGCAGCGTCTCCCGCCTCGAATGACCTCGTTTCGGGGCTTCATCGGGGCCTCAGGTTGCCGCCTCGGATGACGGCGTGTCAGGCTCGCAGTGTGAGTTCATTCGGCGGCGGATGCGGCGCCGGTCGCGGGAGTGGAGGAGCGCATGACCTCGAAGGGTGGCTCGGCGGGTGCTGCGGGCAGCGGCGACGCCTCGGAGCGGATCACGGCGCGGATCGCCGAGTTCGACGACTGGCGGGGCGAGACGCTGGCGCGGATGCGCGCGCTGATCCTCGAGGCCGATCCGGACATCCTCGAGGAGTGGAAGTGGGCGAAGGCGACGTCGCCGGGCGTCCCGGTGTGGTCACACGACGGCATCGTGTGCACGGGCGAGACCTACAAGGAGGTGGTGAAACTCACCTTCGCGCGGGGCGCCGCCCTCGATGACCCGAAGGGGCTGTTCAACGCGGGCCTCGGTGGGGGCACGCGTCGCGCCATCGACATTCGCGAGGGGGAGCGGGTGAACGCGGCGGCGTTCAAGCGGCTGATTCGCGAGGCGGTGGCGCTCAACGGCGAGGTGGTGGCTGAGCGGGCGGCTCGGAAGCGGAGAACGTAGGTGGCGCGTGGTGGCACTGTGGTGGCGCTATTGACATCACACGGAGAGTGGCGATAATGACACCACCGTGACGGAGGAAGGGGAGCGGCTGCGGCGGGGCGCCGGGAGCCTCACGCAGCGGGACCTCGTCCGGTACGCCGAATCGCTCGGGTGGACCATCGACCGTCGGCGCGGCAAGGGGTCGCACATCGCGGCGACGATGAGCGGGAGGCGGACGGTGACGATCCCTGTGAAGCCCGCGCGGCGCACAGCGCTGGCGATTCTCAGCCAGCTCGAAGGGGGATAGCGATGGCCGGGGGACGGCGGCCGGGGCCCGCGAGGCGGACCGATATCGACGCGCAGATCGAGCGGGCGATGCGCCTGCCCTACGTGCGAATCATCGAGGCGGACGAGGACGGGTACAGCGCGCGCGTGCTCGAGTTCCCCGGCTGCTTCTCCTCGGGGGAGAGCGCGGCCGAGGCGGCGATTGAGCTCGAGGACGCGATGCGCGTGTGGATGGAGTCGGAGCTCGAGGCAGGGCACGTGATCCCGGAGCCGATCGACGCCGGGAGCTACTCGGGGAAGCTGACGCTGCGTCTCACGCCCTCGCTGCATCGGGAGCTCGCGACGCGGGCTGCCGTGGAGCAGCGGAGCCTCAACGGGCTCATGGCGGAGCTGCTGGCGATCGGCATCGGGGCGCCGTTGCGGGCGCCAGCGGATCGTGGCGCGGCGGGCGAGCGCGGCCTCTACCGCGTCGCGGAATCGGCAGAGGACTAGGACACGACCAGGGGATCGATGTCGATCGACCAGGCGTTCGGGAGCTCGATGCGGGCGAGGAGCTCGGCGGGGTCGGGGGCGAAGACGAGGATCTGCCAGCGGTAGCGGCCTCGGAGGCGGGGGACGGCGGGCGGGGTGGGGCCTCGGACGTCGACGTTCGGCAGGCCGGCGGCGGCGCGCTGGAGCTCGGTCATCACACGGGCGGCCTCCTCGCGCGCGAAGTCGCCGTGCTCGTGGGCGACGACGAGGCGGGCGAGGCGGCGGAAGGGCGGGTAGCCGTACTTCGAGCGGCGCACGAGCTCGTCCTGGAAGTAGCCGTCGACGTCGTGGTTCGCGGCGGCGATCACGGCGGGGTGCTCGGGCTGCATCGTCTGCACGATGACGCGCCCGTGGCGGTCGGCGCGGCCGGCGCGGCCCGCCACCTGCTCCAGCAGCTGGACCGTGCGCTCGCCGGAGCGGAAGTCGCCCTCGCGCAGTGAGTAGTCGGCGAGCACAACGCCGACGAGCGTGACGAGCGGCAGGTCGAGGCCCTTCGCGACCATCTGCGTGCCGACGAGGACATCGGCCTCGTGGTTGGCGAATCGGCGCAGGTTGTCCTCGTGCTGCTGCGCGTTGCGGGCGGTGTCGCGGTCCCAGCGGAGGACGCGCGCGGTCATGAAGTGGAAGCGCACCTCGCGCTCGACCTCCTGGGTGCCAGCGCGGGTGCCGCGCAGTCGGGAGCCGCACTCAGGGCACTCGGTCGGGACGTTCCTCGAGCGGCCGCACTGGTGGCAGACGAGCCTCGGGCGGCGCGCGATGCCGGCGGGGACCTGGGGGTCGTGCAGCGTGTAGGTGACGTCGCACACCTGGCAGGCGGGCGAGTGGCCATGCGGGCACAGGAGGAACGCGGCGCGGCCTCGACGGTTGAGGAAGAGGATCGCCTGCTCGTCGCGGTCGAGGGTCTCGGCGAGGGCAGCGACGAGCTGGGGCGAGAAGAGCGAGCGCGCGCCTCGCATGTCGACGATCTCGACCTCGGGGAGCTCGGCCCACGGCATCGGGCGCGGGGGGCCATCGGGCTGGGGCACGACGCGCACGCGCCTCGGGAGGTCGAGGCGCTCGATGCGGGCCTCGGGGTTGTCCTCGGCTGCGGCGTACCAGCGCTCTGCGTCCGGGGTGGCGGTGCCGTAGACGAGGGCGGCGCCGGTGAGCTCGGCGAGGCGCAGCGCGGCGTCGCGCGCGTCGTACCTCGGCGGGGGGTCGTGCTGCTTGTAGGTCCACTCGTGGGCCTCGTCGATGACGATGAGGCCGAGGTCGGGCTGGGGCGCGAAGAGGGCGGAGCGGGAGCCGACGACGACGTCGTACTCGCCCTCCGCGATGCGGTGCCATTCGTCGTAGGCCTCGCCGAGGGCGAGACCGGAGTGGAGCACACCCACGCGGCCGGGGAAGCGCTCCGCGAAGCGGCGCACGGTCTGCGGCGTGAGAGCGATCTCGGGGACGAGCACGATGCCGCGCTTGCCTCGTGAGACGGCGTCGTCGAGGGCCTGGAGGTAGACCTCGGTCTTGCCGGAGCCGGTGACGCCCTGCAGCAGGAAAGCCGTGCCGTCGGCGGCCTCGATGGCGTCGCGAATGGCCTCGGCGGCCTCGCGCTGCTCGGGGATCAGCTCGGCCGGCTCGCGGCGGACGATCTCGAGTCGACGCAGGGGATCGCGGCGGTCGAGCTCCTCCTCGAGGCGGATCGTGCCCTCTGCCTCGAGGGTGGTGAGCGCCTCGCGGGTGGCGCGGCCGATGTCGCGCGTGAGGTCGGGCACGCGCGCGCGGCGGCTCGAAGCGGCAAGCAGGCGCTCGAGGATAGCGACCATCGCCGTCTCATCGAGCGTGCGGGCGAATGCGCGTGCGGCGCGCTCGGCCTCGGCGGCGGGCAGGGCGAGCAGCACGTTGTCGCCGTCGCGCGCGAGCAGGCCGTCGCGCACGAGGGTCTGCACGGCGGGGGCGCCGCGGGCGATCTTCGCGACGTCGGCCTCGGGGAGGGGGCCGGCGGCCTCGATGAGGGCACGCAGGGCGCGGGAGCGGCGCGAAGAGCGGCGGCCGGGAATGGCCTCGATGCGGGCGCGGGCGGCCTCGGGTTCGATGGCGAGCGCGGCCATCTCGACGACGCGCGGACGGCCTCGCGGACGGCTCAGGGTGTAGCGGCGTTCGGCGAGGCCGCGACGGAACAGCACGGTGACGGCGGCGGAGACGCCGCGCCCGCCCTCGACCTGCTCCTTCAGCTCATCGAGGTCCTGCGGCTCGTCGGTGAGGAGTCGGTGGACCTCGCGCTGGCGGGCGGTGAGGCCCTCGGTGTCGGTGTTGGGGCCTCGGACGACCGCGCTGCGGGGGCGCTCGCCGGCGCCGGGCGGGAGCATGAGGGCGAAGGACTCCCACGCGGGCGCGAGGTAGCGGGCGTGGATCCAGCGCGCGAGATCGAGGCGGGCGGCATCGATGCGCGGTGCGCCATCGATGGGCGGCTCGATGGGGCGGGTCTGCTCGGCGGGGTAGCCGCCGACGTCCATGGGGCCCTCGACGACGACGCCCTGGAGGGTGCGGGGGCCCCAGGGGACGTGGACGATCTCGCCGGCCTCGACCTCGCGACCCGACGGAACGGAGTAGGTGAAGGTGAGCGGCGTGGGGCGGCCGGAGTTGACGGCGACGCGGACATACTTGGGCCTCGGTGGGGCGGGGTCGGGCATGGAGGGGATGATACGGGCGTCGGGGTGCCTCGATGGCAGGTGGGCCTCGGAGGGTGCTGCTCTTCGGAAGCTGAGGGCCGCCCTCCGGGCGGGCTGCCCGCCCACCCGCCCTTTTGTCAGTGGGGGCTTCGCCCCCACGCCCGCGCGAAGGACCGAGTTAGCTAGCCGTAGGGGAACAGCATCGCCCAAACAAACCATGGCACGGACAGGATGGCGAGAATGCGCTGGAAGGACTTCATGCCCTCACGGCTGAACACTGGAAAGCCGAAGTTCTCCTGCCACCAGTAGTTGAACTCGGAGAACTCGTCGGCAAGGACGCCGTTCGCCAGGGTCACCACGAAGAGCCCGGAGAACATGAGGCGCGGCATGGAAATTACCGTGCCACCGACCATGAGCGGTATCGCAAGTGCGTAGACGGGGACAACCACGGCCGCAATTCGACGGGTCCCGGGACGACCACTCTCAGCCGAGTGCTTGGTCATTGGGCCGCTCAGGCGGCCGCCCGCTGGCTCGCCCTAGCGGCGGGCTTCCTTGACGCGGGCGGCGCGGCCGGTGCGGCCGCGGAGGTAGAAGAGGCGGGCGCGGCGGACGCGGCCGCGGCGCTTGACCTCGACGTTGTCGACGCGCGGGCTGTTGAAGGGGAAGGTGCGCTCGACGCCGACGCCGGAGGCGATGCGGCGCACGGTGTAGGCGCCGGCCGGGCCGTCGGTGACCTTGATGACGACGCCCTCGAAGGGCTGGAGCCGCTCGCGGTTGCCCTCGACGACGCGCACGGCGACTCGGATGGTGTCGCCGGGGCCGAACTCTGGGAGGTCGGGGTTCCTCGGCTGGGCGAGGTCGGCGAGGTTGATCGACATGTGCGTGTCCATCTCGGCGGGTGTGTTGGGCGTGCTACCTCGATGCCTCGGGAGGGGGATCGGGCGCGAGGAGGAAGTGTAGCGGGCGGGCGGGGCTAGAGTCGAGGCAGGTTGAGCAAGGACCGACTACAGCACGATCGCTCGATCTCCAATCAGGAGGTCGGTGCGTCCCGTCCGGAGCGTGGAGATCTGCGGCGCGGGGAGCGACGGAATCGGCCGGACTAGCTTCAGATCCTGGGTTCCGCGCATCACGGCAAAGACGTCGCCGTCCTCACGCTCCACCTTGTAGATCATCCCGCACCCCCGTGGCGTGTCGAAAACACGCTCCCTCGAGTCTAGCGCGAAGCGGATGCCTCCGAAATCTCGGCGGGGTTAGAGTCGAGGCTCCTCGAGGCCGCGGCGGGCGAGGTCGCGGCGGAGGCTCGGCGCGTCGGTGTAGCGCAGCGCCTCGATGCCGAGGGCGAGCGCGGCCTCGACGTTCGCGGGGCTGTCGTCGATGAAGAGCACGTTGGCAGGCGCGGCCTCGAGGTGGGTCAGCGCCTCGATGAAGGCCTCGGCGGCGGACTTCGTCGCGCCGAGGGCGTGCGAGAAGAGCACGGGCGCGAAGGTGCGCGGGACGTCGGGGAGCCAGCGCTCGAGGGCGTCGAGCAGCAGCGGTGGGTTGTCGGAGAGGACGGCGCGGCCGACGTGGCTCGGGAGGTGGTGCACGGCCTCGAGGACGGCGGGGTCGACCTCGAAGGCGGCGGCCCACAGGCGCTCGAGATCGCCTCGGGCGAGGTCGGTGCCGAGGAGCTCGTTGGCGCGGGCGTGCATTGAGGCGGCGTCGTGGCGGCCTTCGTCGCACTCGCGGCTGAAGCCGGAGTCCCAGAGGCGGGCGTGGACCTCGGCAGGTGGGAGCGCGGTGGCGGCGGCGAATGCCTCGAGACGTCGCTCGTGGTCGAAGCGGCAGACGACGCCGCCGAGGTCGAAGAGGACGTGGGTGATCACGCCTCGAGACTAGCGTTGGTCCTTGACGTGTGGGGCGGGGCACTCACTAGCGGTGGTCGGCGGGGTCCGCCGGGGTGGTCTGGCCGACCGGGACGCGGTCGGGATCGTCTCGCCATACGCGGTAGGAGTAGTAGAACAGCCAGACCAGGCTCAGGCCGAACCCGACCATCACGAGGATCAGGAACCAGGCCTGATACACCAGCGCCATCAAGAGGAAGCCCAGCCCGAACCCGACGAAGGCGCGGCCACCCACTCGGTGGGTGGCCGTCCACGATCGAGCGCTGGCGAGCGTCCACGGCGTTCGGATCCCTGCGAAGTAGTTCGGTCGGAGCTTCGCCATGACGTTGCCGAGCAGCAGGAAGAGCAGGCCTACGGCGACGTAGAGCGCGCGTGCGAGGTCGATGTTTGCTCCGAGGGCGATCGCGAGCACCAGGCCGTGGAGCACCCCGAGGAAGAGCAGCGCGCCGGCGCGGATGAGCGTGTAGGTCCCAGCGAACGACGCGTAGTTCGCGCGGCCCGGATCGACCCGGGGCAGGAACGCGAGCAGCAGCCAGACGCCGGCGGCAATCATTGGCACCAACAGGAGGCCCTCGAACTTGCCGCCGTAGCGGTCGGCTTCGCCGATAGCGTTCCAGTGCACGGGGATCGAGTCGTCGGCGAACGGCCACGCGATGGCCGAGGCGACGAACATCGCCGCTACCGGCAGGAAGAGGAATGCCTCGCGCCGCCAGGACCAGCTCATGATCACCCTCCTCGAGGTCGCTCGTCGGCGCCGGACGCCGTCTCGGATGCGATGCCTTCCGGGGCGGGGCCGCGACCGAGGCCGAACGCGCCCATGAGCGCCACCATCGCCTCCTCGGCGACGGACAGGCTCGCGCTGTAGACGATGCTCGTCCCCTGCCGTTCGGCCACGATCAGGCCGGCCTGGCGCAGCACGTTGAAGTGGCCGGACATCGTCGACTTCGCGAGGTCGAACTGGTCGCCCAGCTCGCCTGCCGTCATCGGGCCTCGACGCGCGAGCAAGCGCACCACCTCGCGGCGGGTGGGGTCGCTCAACGCGCGCAGCACGTCATCGATGGCCAGCGCCGGCTCCTGTTTCGCTATTTCGCCAACGACCGAATTATACGTGGAGCGCGCGGCCGGCGCTACCGAGCGCGGCGTCAGGCGGCGCGAGCGACGACGAAGAGCAGGAGGTACTTGCAGGGGTCGTCGAGGTCGCCCTCGACGATGTTGGTGGCGCGCGCCAGCAGGGGGCCGCGGTCGAGGATCCAGGGGCGGTTGGCGCCGGTCTCGCGGACGCTGGTCTGGAGGATGACGGCCGGCGCCTCGACGGTGCTCTCGAGGAGGACGCTACCGGCGTCCTTGTCGGCGAGGTAGAGGCCCTCGACGAGGAATCGGCGCGGGGGCAGCGGGGCGCCGGTGTCGCGGTCGGTGGCCTCGACGAGGAGGACGTCACCGACCTCGATGTCCTGGAGGGCGAAGAAGAGGCCGGGGACACCCTGCCAGCGGCTGTGGCCGAAGATCCACGCCGCCTCCTCGAGGCCGTCGATGGCGACCTCGGGGGTGGCGATGCCCTCGGGCGGGACGGTGAGGGTGTCCTGGCCGGGCGGTGTGGGCGGGCAGCCGGACGGCGCGACGGAGGTGTCGGGGACGATCTGGCTGCCGACGACGGGGGCGTCGATGCCGAGCGCCTGGATGGTGAGGCGGGTGACGCGAGCGTTCCATGCATCGGGAGCCGGTTCGGGCGTCGAGGTGGGGTTCGGACTCGATGTGGCGCTCGGCGCCTCGATGGTGGCGGTCGGGGTCGGCGCCGGGGCGGGGTCGGAGTTCGAGCCGCACGCGAGCACGAGGGCGGTGAGGAGCAGGGGGAGGGCGCGTCGGAAATCGAGCATTACGGGCGGACTCGGACGACGTAGGTGCCGGCAGCCTTGTCATGCCATGTCTGTAGGCGGGCATCCCAGAAGGCCCACAGGTAACCAAGACCAAGCGCGTAGCCAGAGGCAACTGCGACGCAGGTGCGCTCGAAGCCCTTACCGGCTCCGGGACGACTGCCATCAGCTCGAATGACCCGTGCGCCGAGGGCGAACTTCCCGAGCGACGCCCCCCGGGCGTTGGACACCCACCAGTACAGGAAGACGAGGGGGTAAGTCACGAGGGCGTAGCCCATGAAGTCCGCTGGACCTGTTGGCTGGCATTCTGGCCGCGCGCGGCCCGCCGCCTGGAAGCAAGCGGGGTCATTGAGGTAATCGTAGGCCCCACTGCGCTCCATCAGGATCATCAGGGGGAGACCGAACACGAGCCAGATGAGGACAACATCGATCACGAACGCACCAACGCGCTGCCAATGGCTGGCCAGCCGAGCGCCGTTCAAGCCAATAGCGGCGTCCATTTGGGCCCCTGGCAGAAGGAGCACTGGCGCGCCGCACCGACCGCAGACCGCCACATCCTCGTCGCCATGCGGAACACCACAGTGGACGCAGAACAGCTGGCGGCGGTCAGCTGCCCCCCCGATCGGTGGCTCAGACCTCGTCATGGTCGGACTCGGACGACGTAGGTGCCGGCCGCCTTGTCATGCCAGGTCTGGCGGCGGGCGTCCCAGAACGCCCACAGGTAGCCAAGGAAGAAGACGTACCCGGACACGAGCGCCACAGCCGTGCGCAAGAGCCCTCGGCCGATACCCGGACGCGAGCCGTCGGCGCGAACGATGCGGGCGCCGGCGGCCAACTTCCCGATCGAGACGCCCATCGTGTTCGACACCCACCAATAGAGGAACGTCAGGGGATAGACGATTAGGCCCCACCAGAGCAGGCCGGACACATCCGGCGTGCAGGCCGGCTCAAGACGCCCGCCGGGGTCGAAGCAGGCCGGGTCGTTCATGTAGTCGAAAAAGCCAGTCGCGTAGAAGACCGCGAACATCGGGATGGCGCTGAGGAAATAGAGCAACACGCCGTCGACGGCGAAACCGCCGACCCGCTGCCAGTTCCCCGCCAAGGGCAGGTCCCTCGTGCCGACGCGAACGAGTGTCTCGCGCGTGACCACGCCGGAGACTGGCGCACCGCATCGGCTGCAGAAGGCAGCATCGGGTGCGGCGAGCTCGGTGCCGCAGTAGGCGCAGAACATGGGCGCCTCCTCGTAGGCCGGTCCGCAGGGCGTGTCCCGCCTCGACCCCTACGTGTCTCGATTATCGGTGGACAGAGGCCCGGAGCGGATGGCGTCGAGGGGGACGGGCTGCGATCCGCTAGACGGCGACAGCCTCGAGGAAGAAGGGGGCCGTGACCTGGGTCACTTGGAAGCCGGCTGGGTCGAGGAGGGTGCGGAACTCGGCCTCGGTGCGCTGCTTGCCGCCGGTGACGGCGAGCATCTGGACGTCGATGGAGATGATGAAGGCGGCGGCCGGGCCGTCGCCGAGGATGCCGTCGACGACGAGCAGCTTCGCGCCGGGAGCCATCGCGCGCCGGCAGTTCGCGAGAATCGTCGCGCAGCGTTCGTCGTCCCAGTCGTGGAGGATGTTTGACAGGATGTAGAGGTCGCCAGCCTCGGGCACGGCCTCGAAGAAGTCGCCGGCGACGGTCTCGCAACGATCGGAGAGGCCGGCGGCGGCCATCGTGGCGATCGCAGCCTGCACCACCTCGGGACGGTCGAGCAGGAGACCTCGGAGCCCTAGATTCGCCTCGAGAATGCCGGCGAGCATGCGTCCGGCGCCGCCACCGACATCGACGACGAGCCCGGCCTCGGGAAAGCGGTACTGCGCGGCCACCGGGCTGCGCCGGCCGGCCATCTCGGTCATGTAGTCGCTGTTGACGCGCAGGGCCCCGGGGTCGGTGGCGACGTAGGCGAAGAGGTTGCTGCCGTGGGCGACCTCGAAGGCGGACTCGCCCGTGCGGACGCTGTCCAGGAGGTGGCCCCAAGCGTCGTAGATGAACGGCGAGCCGTAGAAGATGGCGCCTCGACGGGCCGAGTTCGGATGGTCGGAGCGGAGGAGCTCACCCAGCTCGGTGAGTGCGTATCGGCCCTCGGGGTCGCGGGTGAAGACGCCAAGGCTGGCGAGGAAGCGCAGCACGCGGTCGAGCGATGGGGCGTGGGCATCGGTCGCCGATGCGAGCGCGTTCGCGTCGCGAGGGCCGTCGGCCAGGAGATCGGCGATGCCGAGCGTAGCGGCGACGTAGAGCGCCTGCGTGCGGAACAGGCCGTTCACCATGCTCTGCATCTCGCGGACGAGGGGCGGGGGACCGCCGGCGGGGGGTGCGGCCTCGGGTGGGGTGGACGTCGTCACAGTTGCCCTCGATTGCCCTCAATGCCCTCGATTTCCTGACAACGAGCGACATCGTAGCGACGCCGCACCGGGCGTGGGGCGCGCTTGCGCCTCGGGACGGGACTAGGGCGCCTCGATGGCGGGCGGGCGATCGAGGTCGGAGGAGCGGAAGTGGAGGTCGCGCTGGGGGAAGGGGATCTCGACGCCGCGCTCGCGGAACTCCTCGACGATGGCGAAGTTGATGACCGAGCGGATGTCGCGCCAGTGCGTGGGGGTCCCGAGCCAGACGAGCAACTCCATGTCCCAAGCGGAGTCGCCGAAGGCGTTGAGGCGGACATGGGGCTCCGGCTCGCGCAGGACATCGGGATGGCGGCGGGCGACGGAGAGCAGGGCGTCGCGCACGGCCTCGGCGTCGGAGCTGTAGGAGACGCCGACCGGGATGCTGAGGCGGATGCGGGGATCGCCGTGCGACCAGTTGATGACGTTGTTCGTCACGAGGTCCGAGTTCGGGACGATGATGGCCTGGTTCTGGAGCGAGCGGACGAGCGTGGAGCGGATGCCGATGGCCTCGATCTGGCCCTCGGTGTCGCCGATCGAGACTCGGTCGCCGACGGTGACGGGGCGCTCGATGAGCAGCACGAGGCCGGCGATGAAGTTCGCCGTGATGCTCTGGAGGCCGAAGCCGATGCCGACGGAGAGCAGGCCGAAGACGAGGCCGAGACTGCTGAGGTCGACGCCGACGAGCTGGACGGCGACGAAGACGCCCAGCGAGGCGACGGTGTACTGGACGCCGCGGCTGATGGCGTAGGCGACGCCTCGATTGAGGTGACGGCGGAGCAGGGCGCGCATGACGACGCGCCGGATGAGCACGGCCACGATGGTGGCGGCAGCGATCGCGGCGATGAGCTGGACGAGCGTGCCGATGGTGAGGTTGGAGGTAAGGATCTCGACGGAGAACCACTCCTCGAGGCGGTCGCGCACTTCGGCCGGATCCATCGAGGCCTCCTACGCCCGTCTGACCTCGAAGATAGCGGACGCGCCTCGATGTGCCGCCTCGGGGGTCAGCGCGTGCCGGCGACCGCCCATGCGCGGGCGCGCATCGTGATGGGCGCCTCGGGATCGCCTGAGGCGACGCGCTCACGGAGCGCCTCGCGGAGACGGGCCTTCGGCCCCTCGTCGAGGCCGCCGACGTACGTCGGCGCCGCACCCTGGCCGCCCGTGAAGGGCTGCCAGTAGTCCTCGAAGTTCGCGAACCGGACATCGACCTCGATGGGGCCGGTGCGGACGTCGGCCAGCCCGGCGCCGCGCCAGGCGGCCTCGAGGGCGTCCGGGTGGCAGATGTCGGAGCGCGTGCCCTGGTTCAGCGCCTCGGCGGCCGCATCGAGCGAGACGGCCACCTCCCAGAAGATGCGGACGAACTCCATGCCCTCGGCATAGTCCCAGACGTAGGAGGCGACCGTGCCGCCTTCGCGGGTCGCGTCCCGCATGGCCTCGAGGGCTGCGGTGGCATCGGGGACGAAATTCAGCACGAGGCCACTGACGGCGCCGTCGAAGGGGCCTGCCGGGAGGTGGGACGCATCGCCGTCGATGTAGGCGATGGCGGGGTGGCCTCGCAGTCGCGCGGCCTCGGCGCGGAAAGCGGCGACCGGCTCGACCGCAGTCACACGCCGTGCCTCGGCGATCTCGGCGAGGGCCAGCGAGAGCGCACCGGTGCCGGCACCGACGTCGAGCCACTCGCGGTCAGGCGCGGGGCTGAGCCAGCCGACGAACTCGCGAGCGATGCGGCTGCTCCAGCGCCCCATGTAGCGCTCGTACGCACCACCGTCCGACCAGCCAGCGTTCGTCATCCCTCTCACCTCGAGGCGCGCGTGGATGGAGCGTGCCCACCAGCGTAGGCCTGCTCAGTCGCGTTCGGTGGACGCTTCGGTGGCGTCGTCGCGATGGTCCTCGAGGAAGGCGCGCTCGGCGGGGGTGAGGGTGGCGCGCTCGAGCAAGTCGGGGCGGCGCTCGAGAGTGCGGAGGAGGCGCTGGCGGCGTCGCCACTTCTCGATTTCGGCGTGGTGGCCGGAGAGCAGGACCTCGGGGACGTTCCAGCCTCGAAAGTCGGCGGGGCGGGTGAACTGGGGGTACTCGAGCAGCGCGCCCTCGAAGGATTCTTCGTCGAGGGAGGCCTCCGAGCCGAGGACGCCGGGGATGCGACGGGCGACGGCGTCGAGGAGGAGGAGGGCGGGGAGCTCGCCGCCGGAGACGACGAAGTCGCCGACGGAGACCTCCATGTCGATGGCGTGGGCGCGGACGCGCTCGTCGACGCCCTCGTAGCGGCCACAGACGAGCAGCAGGCGCTCGTGCATCGCCAGCGCCTCGACGAGGGACTGGTCGAGGCGGCGGCCCTGGGGCGTCATGAGCACGACGGTGGCGGGCGGCGAGGCGAGGGGCTGGATGGCCTCGATGGCGGCGAAGAGCGGCTCGGGCTTCATCACCATGCCGGCGCCGCCGCCGAAGGGGTAGTCGTCCACAGTGCCGTGGCGGTCGATGGCCCAGTCTCGGAGGTCGTGGACGGCGACCTCGATGATGCCGGCGTCGCGGGCGCGCTTGATGATCGTCTCCTCGAGGGGCGGGGTGACGATGCCCGGGAAGATGGTGAGGACGTCGAAGCGCATCGATGGCTGGCCTTCGGGTATCGACGGGGTCAGTGCCCGGCGCCGGCGCGGACCTGCTCGATGGCGTGGGCGAGCACGGGCAGGACGGCCTGCAGGTTCTCACGGGCGCCCTTCTCGCTGCCGGGCAGGTTGAGGATGAGGGTGCGGCCTCGGACGCCGGCGGCGCCTCGAGAGAGCATGGCCATGGGCGTGGAGGCGCGGCCTTCGAGGCGCATGAGCTCAGGGAGGCCGGGGACCTCGAAGTCGATGACCTCGCGCGTGGCCTCGGGCGTGCGGTCTCGTGGCGAGAGGCCGGTGCCGCCGGTAGTGACGACAAGGGCGACGTCGTCGCCGGACCAGGCGAGGAGGTGGCCGACGATGTCGGTGGGCTCGTCGGGGACGAGGGCGCGTCGGATGTCGATGAAGCCGGCGGCCTGGAGGAGGGCCTCGATGGCGGGGCCGGCGGTGTCCTGGCGCTCGCCTCGAGAGCCGGCGTCGGAGACGGTGAGGACGGCGGCGGTGAGGGGGGCTTCGGTGGTCACGTGCTGCCTCGATGGGTGCTCTCGGTGAGGAGAGCGTAGCAACGAGCGCGGCGAGGAACCCGTGTTGCATGATGCGTTCCGGGCTGGAGGGCGGGATGCGACATTCGAAGCGGCGGGTTCGCCGTCCTCGATGGCTGCTTCGGGCGCTGCTCGTCCTCGGGATGCTGGGCGCCCTGACCGCTTGTGGTGGCGGCGAGTCCGACAGCGCCTCGGGGGAGCTGCGCGTTCACGATGCGGCTGTGACGACGCGCGTTGCCACCGTCGACGAGGTGTCCGCCGCCGTCGCCGGCCGTGACGTCGATGCCCTCATGCGGTTGGTCGCCTTCCAGTCCGTCGATTGCGTCGCCCCGCCTGGCGAGTACGGCGGGCGACCGACGTGCGACGCCGGCACGGCGGACGGCACCGGGGTCGAGCGATTCCCGATCTCGATCGGCGAGCTCACGTGGACCGCGGACGCGCGGCCGTTCCTTGAGCAGCTGGTCGAGGCATCGGAAGGACTCTGGGCGGTCGTGGACGGCCGGGCCGTTCCTCGAGAGGTCGCATACCTCCCAAGCGTGGGGGACTACCGCGTGCTCTTCGCCGTGGCACCGGAAGGCCAGGGCTCATGCGTCAACGCAGTAACGATCGAGGACGACTCGATTGTGGCGCTGGTGCTGGGGTGCCTCAGCCCGGCGAACGGCCTCGGCTGGCTCGGTGCGCCGTTGCCCCTCGCACTGGCGCCCGCCAACTAGCTCCTCGAGGCCCCGGGGGCGCGCCACATGAACCACATCGGGGGGCCGCCGTCGGGGAGGGATTCGGTGGCGCGGGTGCGGAAGCCGTGGCCCTCATAGAAGGGGAGGTTCCGCTCCTTCGTGTTCTCGAGGTAGGCGGGCATGCCCTCGCGGTCGCAGCGATCGAGGACGTGGCGGATGAGGGCGGAGCCTCGGCCGCCGCGCTGGGCCTCGGGATCGACGCCGAGGGCGAAGAGGTAGGCATGCGTCTCGGCGGGGTGGTGGCGCGCCATGACGGGGCCGGACGCGCGCAGGTGGTCGAAGCCGCGCGGGCCGACGATCTCCGGCCACTCGGCCTCAAGGGCGGGGGTCTCGGGCTCGGTCACGCCGGGCGGACGCCAGACGGCAGCGCCTGAGCCGTCCTCGAGGAGGTAGGTCTCGCCGAACTGGATGTAGGCGTGGCGCGTGACCTCGCGGAAGAGCGCCGCAATGGCCTCGGAACGGCGTTCGTCCTGGCGGACGAGCCAGTTGAGCACGGGGTCGTCATCGAAGGCGGCGCCGAGCACGGCGCCGAGGGCGTCGAGGTCCTCGACGGTGGCGTATCGGACGGCGGGCAGGGGTTGGGTCATGCGGCCTCGATGCGGGTGTGGCGGAGCGCGATGGGTGCGCCTCGCGCCGTCCATCGTACGCGGGGGTGCCTCGATGGCCGCGGGTCAGGGCTCGGTGAGGAAGTCCACGACGAGGCGGGCGATCAGGTCCGGCGCGATGGTGATGGCGACGTGCTGCTGGCCGGGCATCACCTCGATGCGTGCGTTCGGCAGGGCCGAACAGGCGAGCTCGGTGGCGGCGGTGTAGAAGGCGGGGCTGTCGCCGCCAAGGAGGAAGAGCACGGGCACGTCCAAGGACGCGAACCGCTCGGGCGAGAACTCGTAGCCCGTCATCCCGTACTCGCGGGGGATGGTGTGCGCGGCATCGACGCGCGCGGGCCAGACAGGGGCGGCCCGCATCGCCTCGACCTGCTCATCCGGGATGCCGGCGCCTTCGTGGAGGAAGCGGACGAGTGCGTCCTCGTCCTTGCCGGCGGCGAGCAGCTCCTCGAGCCGCGTGGAGAGGTCGGTCGGGTCGGGCAGCAGCGGGGTGGGGATGGGCGGCTCGTAGAGCACGAGTCGCCGGAGGTTGCGGCTGAGCGGCGCGGCCTCGAGGGAGGCGAGCGCGCCGTAGGAGTGCCCGAAGACGTCGGCGGGCTCGCTGATGGAGTCGACGACGCGGGCGATGTCCTCGGCCTCGCGCTGGAGGGCGTAGTCCGGCGCGTCCTCGCTCAGGCCTCGACCGCGGCGGTCGACGGCGTAGACGGTGAAGTGCTCCTCGAGTGCCGGGAGGATGGGGCCCCAGCGGACGTGGTCGGCGGTGGTGCCGTGCACGAGCACGAGGGGCGGCCCCGAGCCGCTGCGGACGAAGCCGATGCGGGTTCCGTCCCTCGAAATGACCGCGTCGATATCCAGGGCCATCGGCGCACCTCCTTTGCCCTGCTTCCCAGCCTACGAAGCGGCGCAAATCGGCCTCGGGAGGGGCGCCTTCCTCGGGCCGGGCGTGGCGGGCGGTGGCGCCTCGTGGGGAGGATTGACGGGGGGATGGGGGAGCGTGGTAGGCTTCCGGGGCTCAGGTGGGGGGAAATGGGGAGCATTCCCCAGACCCTTCGCCTGCGGGGGACGGCGTGCGGTGACCACCTTTTTCGGGTCGTTCGAGCACGCCATCGATGAGCGCGGCCGCGTGGCGATCCCCGCTCGCTACCGGAAGTCGTTCGACGAAGGCGTCGTGTTGCGCCTGGGGTCCGAGGGCTGCATCGAGATGTACACGGCCGAGGGCTTCGAACGACAGGTGTCGCTGCGCCTCGGTGATCACGAGAGCAACCGCAGCCGCGCCGGCCGACGCGTGCGCCGGGGATTCCTCGCGCAGGCTTATGACGTGGAGCTGGACCGGCAGGGCCGGATCCTGATCCCGCAGCAGCTGCGGGAGCCCGCCGCCCTCTCCGACCGCGCGGTCGTGGTGGGGCTGGGCGACTACATCGAGCTGTGGGATCCGGCGCGCTGGGAGACCGAGCTCGACGAGGTGGGCGACGACGACGACGAAGAGGGTGCCGCCGGGAGCGGTGCGGTGGGAGGCGACGCATGACGGCGCCCACGCACTACGAGCCCGCGCACGAGCCCGTGATGCTCGCGGAGGTCCTGGAAGGCCTCGCGGTGCGGCCGGGCGGTAATTATGTCGACGCGACGGTGGGCCTCGGTGGTCACGCCGCTGCGATCCTCGATGCCGCAAGCCCCCGGGGCCGCCTCCTCGGCGTCGATCGCGATCCCCAGGCGATCGACGTTGCGAGGGAGCGGCTGGCACGGTTCGGCGCTCGCGCCGTGCTCGTGCACGGGGATTTCGGGGATCTGGAGCGTGTGGCCACCGAGGCCGGCTTCCACGACGTGGACGGGGTCCTGCTGGACCTCGGTGTTTCGTCGATGCAGCTCGACGCGCCGGGACGCGGGTTCGCGTTCCAGCGCGACGAGCCGCTGGACATGCGGATGGACACCAGCCGGGGCGAGACGGCCTCGGAGCTGGTGAATCGACTCGGTGAGCGCGAGCTGGCCGACGTCATCTATCGGTACGGCGAGGAGCGCCGCAGCCGGGCCATCGCGCGCGCGATCGTGGCGCGGAGGCCGATCGAGACTACCGGGGCGCTGGTCAGCGCCATCGAGCAGGCCGTGGGCCGGGGGCGGGAACGTCAAATCCACCCCGCCACTCTGACGTTCCAGGCCTTGCGGATCGCCGTGAACCAGGAGATGGATCACCTGGAGCGCGGTCTTCCACAGGCCCACGGTCTGCTCGATGGCGCTGGCGCGCGGCTGGTGGTGATCGCGTTCCACTCGCTCGAGGACCGCATCGTCAAGGACTACTTCCGCCTCGAATCGACAGATTGCATCTGCCCGCCTCGAACGCCGGTCTGCGTGTGCGGACACGTGGCGACGCTGCGGGTGGTGACGAAGCGCGTTCGGCGCCCCTCGGCGGCCGAGATCGCGAGGAACCCCCGCGCCCGCTCGGCCCGCATGCGCGTGGCCGAGGCGCTCGACCGAGCCGCCTGATGGCCTCGATCGCTGCCCGGCCCTCGACGCCGTCGAGGCCGCGCGGCGTCGTGCGGACGTTCCGGCTGCCGACGCTGGCGCTGAGCGCGCTGATCCTCGGTCTGGTCGCCGGCATCGGACTGTTCCAGGTGCTGCAGACGAGCGAGGTGGCGACGGCCGGGTACGAGATCCGCGCGCTCGAGGTGGAGCGCGACCGGCTCTCGGCCGAGATTCGCCTCGGTGAGGCCGAGGTGGCGGAGATGGCGCGCGGCGACCGCGTGCGCCAGGAGGCGCTGGAGCGCCTGGGGATGGTGGAGCCGACGCACACGGTGCGGGTGGCGGTGGGCGCCGAGGCGCCCTCCGTGATCCCGCTGCCGGCGCGGTACGTGCCACAGGTCGAGGAACCCGCGCCGGTGGTCCAGCCGTGGTGGTGGGACTGGTTGCGGCGGGTTCCGGGGTTCGAATAGACGGTCCGCGCCGCACGCGAGCCGGATCAACGACGGAGTCGCCGTGCGTCGTCCTGAACGTCAGTCCTCGCAGCGCCTGCAGAGCCAGCTGACCTGGCGGCACTGGCTGCTGTTCGGCGGCATCGGCCTGGCGCTCGTCGTCTCGACGGTGCGGCTGTGGCAGGTGCAGATCGTCGAGCACGAGTCGTACCTCGAGCAGGCCGCCAACACGCGGGACGGCGCGGCTTCCGTCGTGGCGCCGCGCGGGACGATCCTCGATGCGACGGGCTATCCCCTCGCGGTCTCGGTCGACACGTGGGACGTCTACCTCGACTCCTTCCTCTGGCGTGACCGCGACCAGGCGCGAACGGCGGCGATCGCCCTCGGTGCGGCGCTCGGCGTGGACGCGGACGCGGTGTTCTCCCTCGGGACGCAGCGGGACTCGGGCGACGTGCCGCTGCTGCGGCACCTGCCGTACGAGGACGGTGCTGCGCTGATCGAACAGGGGCTGTGGGGCGTGCGCCTGCTGCCGTCCTCGGAGCGGGTCTACCCCGAGGGCAGCCTCGCGGGGCCGCTGCTCGGCTTCGTCGGCCTCGAGGACGAGGGGCTTTGGGGCGTCGAGGCGGACTACGACCACGTGCTGAGCGGTCACCCGGGCCGCGTCGTGGACGAGCGCGATCCGCTTGGGCGACCGATCGCATTCGCGCCGCGGCTGGAGCAGCCGCCGCTGCCGGGCGGCGAGGTCACGCTGACGATCGACCGCTTCATCCAGGGCATCGCGGAGCGACGCCTCGACGAGGCGTTGACCGATTACCAAGCTCGAAGCGGTAGCGTGGTGATCATGAATCCGCGCACCGGCGCAATCCTCGCGATGGCCTCGAGGCCGGCGGTCTCACTCTCGCCGGACGAGCTGGGTCGTGACGACCTCGATGCGCTCGTGCGCAACCAGCCGGTGACGGACCTCTACGAGCCGGGGTCGGTGCTCAAGACGCTGACGACGGCGGCCGCGATTGACCTCGGGCTGATCACGCCGGACACGACGTACGACGACACCGGCCGCGTCGATGTGGGCGAGGGACGCCAGATCCTCAACTGGGACTTCAGCGCCAACGGCATCACGACGATGACGGAGTTCCTGCAGAAGTCACTCAACACGGGCGCGGTCTGGATCGCCCAGCGCATCGGTGCGTCCGACTTCTATCGGTACCTGCACAGCTTCGGGATCGGCGAGCCGACCCTCGTGGGGCTGTCGGGCGAGGCCGAGGGCCTCGTGCGGACGCCCGAGGATGACGGCTGGTACCCGGTCGACCTCGCGACGAACTCGTACGGGCAGGGCCTGGCGGCGACGCCGCTGCAGGTGCTGACGGCGGTGAACTCATTCGCGAACGGCGGGGTACTGATGCGGCCGTACGTCGTCTCGCGCATCGTCACGAGCGACGAGGTGCGGACGTTCCAGCCGGTGCAGGTGCGGCAGGTCGTCTCGCCCGACACCGCGCGCACGATGATGCGGATGATGCACGACGTGGTGGAGGGCGTGCCCTTCCACCGCGCGCGGGTGGCGGGCTACGAAGTCGCCGGCAAGACCGGCACGACGCTCGTCTCGATCCCGACGGGGTACGACATCGACTCGACGATCGCCTCGTTCGCCGGGTTCATCCCGTACGAGGCGCCGGCGGTCTCGATCCTCGTGAAGATCGACCAGCCCGCGGGCGACGTGAACCTCGGTGGCCAGGTGGCCGCGCCGGTGTTCTCCAAGATCGCCGGCGACGTCATGGAGTACCTGGCCGTCGCGCCAACGAACCCGGCGACCGTGGAGTCGCGATGACCTCGAGAGCCGGCGCGACGCCGCGCCTCGATGCCGACTTCGTTGAGCGGGCGCTCGGGCCGCGGCTGCGCGCGCGGTGCGGGCCGAACCGCGAGCTCGTGGGCGCCTCGATCGACTCTCGGAGCGTCCAGGCGGGCGAGCTCTTCGTCGCGCTGGCGGGCGAGCGGGCAGACGGCCACGACTTCGTCCTCGATGCCGTCGGGCGCGGGGCGGCCGGCGTGCTGATCTCGAGGGACGTTCCCGGCTTCGATGCGGAGAGCGCGCCGGAGACAGCGGTCTTCCACGTCGATGACACGCTCGCGGCGCTGCAGCACCTCGGTGCGGCATGGCGCAGCGCGCTGACGGACGTCGACGTGGTCGGCATCACCGGGAACGTCGGCAAGACCACCACGCGCGCCTTCGCGGCCTCGGTGCTCGGCTCGGTGTTCCGGGTGCGGGCGAGCACAGGTTCGTTCAACAACGAGATCGGCGTGCCGGTGACGCTGCTGTCGCTGACGCCCGACACCGAGTGCGCCGTCCTCGAGATGGGCATGTACACCAAGGGCGACATCGCGCTGCTGTGCGAATGGGCGCGGCCGCGCATCGGCGTGGTGCTGAACGTCGGGCCGGTGCACCTCGAGCGTGCGGGCTCAATGCAGGCGATCGTCGAAGCGAAGCGCGAGATGGTCGAGGCGCTGCCGGCGGACGGGCACGCCCTCCTGAACATCGACGACACCGACGTGCGGGGGATGGCCTCGCACACGGCGGCGCACGTCTGGACCTTCGGGACGGACGCGGCGGCGGACGTGCGCGGTAGCGACGTCGCCCGTCGCGGAGCGGCGGGGTTCGACTTCACGCTGACGTTCGAGGGCGCCTCGCGGCGCGTCTCGATGGGCGTGCCGGGTACGCACCTGCTCAGCAACGCGCTGGCAGCGGCAGCGATCGGCCTCGTGAAGGGGATGAGCCTCGATGCCGTCGCGGCGGCGCTGGAGGCGCTGCGCGACACGCCACGCGTGCGCTTCGTGCGCCTCGCGAGCGGGGCGACCGTCCTCGACGACACCTACAACGCGAACCCCGCCTCGATGGAGGCGGCGCTCGATCTGCTCGCGGAGATGCCGGGTCGACGCTTCGCCTTGCTGGGCGACATGCGCGAACTCGGGCCGCTGGCGGAGGAGTCCCACGTGCGCATCGGCCAGCGCGCCGCCGAGGTGGTGGACGCGCTGTACACCGTCGGCGAACTCGCGCGCGACCTCTCGAATGCGGCGCGGGCGGCCGGCCTCGAACGAACGCAACACCTCGACGGCGTCGAGGTGGCGGCCGACATCCTGCGCGCCTCCCTGCACGACGGCGATGTGCTGCTCGTGAAGGGATCGCGCGCGCTCGCCCTCGAGCGGGTCGTTGCAGCCCTCGAGGGGCCGAGCGCCGGAGGGGCGGACGCGTGAGCTACTCGCTGATCGTGGGCGGCATCGCGTTCCTGATCGCGCTCGTCGCGGGGAAGCCCGTGGTGGGCACGCTGCGCGCGATGAAGGTCGGCAAGCAGATCTCGATCGACGGTCCCTCGACGCACCAGACGAAGGCGGGCACGCCGACGATGGGCGGGCTGCTGATCTGGGGCACCGTGATCACGGTGACGGCGGTGACGAACCTGATCGGGCGGCAGTCGATGTTCCTGCCGCTCGGGATGCTGGCGGCAACCCTCGCGATCGGCTTCATCGACGACATGGGGACGCTGACGGCGAACCGGAAGTACGGCGGGCTCTCCTGGCGGGTGAAGTTCGGGCTGATCGGGGTGCTGTCGACGGTCGCGGCGCTGGTGGTGTTCTACGGCCTCGACGCGCACAGCGTGAACATCCCGTGGGCGGGGCAGCACGACCTGCAGTACGCCTACATCCCGATCGCGATCCTGGTGGTGTTCGGCACGACGGCGGCGGTCTCGATCACGGACGGCCTCGATGGGCTGCTGGGCGGGACGGCGGCGTTCGCGTTCGCCTCGTACGCGGTGATCGCGTTCCTGCAGGAGCAGGTGTACCTCGGGACGTTCTCGTTCACGGTGGTGGGCGCCCTGCTCGGCTTCCTCTGGTACAACGCACACCCCGCGCAGGTGTTCATGGGTGACACGGGCGCGCTGCCCCTCGGTGCGGCGCTGGCGACGGTGGCGCTGATGACGGGCCACTGGCTGCTGCTGCCGGTGGTGGGAATCGTGTTCGTGGCCGAGGCCGCCTCGGACGTGATCCAGATTGCCTACTTCAAGGTCACGGGCGGCCGGCGCTTCTTCCGGATGACGCCGCTGCACCACCACTTCGAGCTGATCGGCTGGAGCGAGCCGCAGGTCGTGATGCGGATGTGGCTGTTCGGCTTTGCCGGCGGCATGGTCGGCATCGCATTGGCCCTGTCGGTCTGATCGGCGCTGTGCTATATGTTCATAACTTCGGCTAATGCGCTATGGCACATGAGCCAAAAATGAGGTTTGATATCACCTTCGCGAGGGATCTCGAGGGGAAGCGTGTGACCGTCGTCGGACTCGGCATCGAGGGTGTCGACCTCGTGCGCTTCCTGGCGTCCTCGGGCGCGCGCGTGACCGTCTCCGACGCGCGGCCTCGGGAGGCGCTGCCGCCGGCCCTCGATGACGTGCTCTCGCTCGCCGACCGGCTCTCGCTGGGCGCGAACGACGCAGCCGTGCTGCAGGACGTCGATGCCGTCTACGTCTCGCAAGGCGTCCCATGGCATCTGCCCGCGCTGGACGAGGCGCGCGGGCGCGGCATCGAGGTGTCCTCGATGTCGCGCTTGTTCTTCGAGCGCTGCCCGCGACCGATTGCCGGCATCACCGGCTCCTCGGGCAAGACGACGACGACCGCCCTCGTGGGGGCGATGCTCGGCGCGGCGCGCCTCGACCACGTGGTCGGCGGGAACATCGGCGTCGGGCTGCTGGGGCTGCTGCCCTCGATCGGCGACACGACGCGGGTGGTGGTCGAGCTGTCGCACACGCAGCTCGAGAGCCTCGAGACGAGCCCTCGATGGGCGCTCGTCACGAACGTCACGCCCAACCACCTCGACCGCTTCTCGTGGGAGGACTACGTCGGCCTCAAGCGCCGCATCGTCGAGTTCCAGGGGGCGGACGACCTCGCGATCTTCAACGCGGACGACGCGGTGAGCCAGGAGCTGGCCTCGCACGCGCGCGCCGAGCATCGATTCTTCTCGCTGCGCGGCGCCCTGCCCGGCGACGGCGTGATGCTCGTGCCATCCGAGGCTGGGGACACGATCGTGCGCCTCGAGGGGGGCTCCCGCCTCGAGATCATGCCGCGCGCGGAGATCCGGCTGCGCGGCGAGCACAACGTCGCGAACGTGCTGGCGGCGCTCGCGCTCTCGTGGCACCTCGGCGTGCCGGACGAGGACGCGGCGGCGGCCGTGGGCACCTTCGGGGGCGTCCCCCACCGCCTCGAGGCGGTGGCGCACGTGGATGGCGTGGATTACGTCAACGACTCGATTGCCACGACCCCCGAGCGGACGGTCGCGGGGCTGCGGTCCTTCGACGAGCCGATCGTGCTGCTGCTCGGGGGGCGGGACAAGGACCTGCCGACCGCGGAGCTGGCGGCCGAAGCGGCCTCGAAGTGTCGCGCGGTCATCGGATTCGGCGAGGCGGGGGCGCAATACACGGACGCCGTGCGCGCCGCCGCGCCGGGCCTCGCGATCGAGGTCGTCGGCAGCGTCGAGGAGGCCGTCGCCTCGGCTTCACGCCTCGCGGAGGCGGGTGACGTCGTGCTGTTCTCGCCGGCGGGGACCTCGTTCGACGCGTACCCGAACTTCGAGCGTCGAGGCGAGGCGTTCCGTTCGGCGGTCGCGGCCCTCGATGGCGATCGGAGCATCGAGTGAGCGCGCAGCGCGAGCGGGTCGCCGCGGTGCGGAAGCGCCATGCGCCCGACTACGGGCTGCTCGCCGTGCTGGCCATGCTGCTCGTCTTCGGCCTCGTGGCTGTCTATTCGTCCTCGTACGCCCTCGGGTACGCACAGTTCGACGACGCGAACTACTTCATCAAGAAGCAGGCGATCTGGGCCGGCATCGGGACCGTGGCGCTCGTCTTCATGATGAACGTCGACTACCACCTGTGGCGGCGGCTGGCGGCCCTGCTGATGCTGGGCGCGATCCTCGCGCTCGCGGCCGTGCTGCTGCCCGGCCTCGGCGTCGAGGCCAACGGCGCGCGACGCTGGCTGGCGCTCGGCCCGCTGCAGGGTCAGCCGAGCGAGTTCGCCAAGCTGGCGGTGCTGATCTACCTCTCGGCCTGGCTCGCGGCGAAGGGCGACCAGGTCAAGGACTTCTCGCTGGGCGTGCTGCCGTTCGTCAGCATGGTCGGCCTCGTGAGCGCGCTCATCATGCTCGAGCCCGACCTCGGGACGGCGATGATGGTGGGCGTCATCACCGGCTCGCTGTTCTTCGTGGCGGGGGCGCGGCTCAAGCACGTGTTCGCGCTGGCGGCCTCGGCGGGGACGGCGGCGACCGTCCTCGTAATCGCGGCCGGCTATCGGATGGACCGCATCCTCTCCTTCACCTCGGCGGAGCACGACCCGACGGGGGTCGGCTTCCACACGCTGCAGCTGCTGGTCGCCTTCGGTTCCGGCGGGATGACCGGCCTCGGCCTGGGGACCTCGCGGCAGAAGTTCTTCTACGTGCCGGGATCGCACACGGACGGCATCCTCGCCATCATCGGCGAGGAGCTGGGGTTCATCGGGGCGGCGGCGGTGCTGCTGCTTTTCGGGCTGCTGCTCTGGCGCGGCGTGCTCATCGCGCGCCGCGCGCCGGACGCCTTCGGCGCGTACCTCGCGACGGGCGTGGTGGCGTGGATCGGCTTCCAGATGCTGATCAACGTCGGCGGCGTCACGCGACTGCTGCCGCTCACGGGCATCCCGCTCCCCCTCGTCTCGTACGGCGGGTCCGCCCTCGCTGCGCTGATGGCGGCGGTCGGGCTGCTGCTCGCGGTCTCGCGCTACACCGAGGTCGCCGAGCAGCCGGAGGACGCGCCGGTGCGCGGGGCCGTTCGTGCCTCGACGGCGCCGACCTCGAGGCCCGCGCGGCAGCCGGGAGGTGCGCGATGAGACTCGCGCTCGCCGGCGGCGGCACGGGCGGCCACGTGTACCCGGCACTCGCGGTGGCCGAGGAGCTGCGCTCCCACCCGGACGTCGAGCTCGTCTACTACGGCACCGAGCGCGGCCCCGAGCACGAGCTGGCCGTCCAGGCCGGCATCGCCTTCCGCCCGATCGCTGCGGCGCAGTTCCGCGGCCGATCGCCCGTGCGCCTCGCGAAGGGCGCGTGGAACCTGCTGCGTGGCGAACGCCAGGCACGAGAGTGGTTCCGGCAGGACCCCCCGGCGGCGATCTTCCTCACGGGCGGCTACGCCTCGGCGCCGCTGGGACGGGCCTCGAAGGCCGCGCGCATCCCCCTCGTCGTGTTCCTTCCGGACGTGCGGCCGGGGTGGGCGGTGCGCTACCTGCAGCGCTACGCCTCGACGGTCGCGTGCTCGGTGGAGGCCTCGCTACGCCTCCTCGCGCCGGGGAAGTCGGTCGTGACGGGATACCCCGTGCGCCGGCAGTTCCGCGAGGCCACGCGCGAGGCGGGAATCGAGCGCTTCGGCCTCGATGGGTCGCTGCGGACGCTGCTGGTCGCGGGGGGATCGCAGGGATCGCACCCGATCAACCTCGTGATCTCGGAAGCGCTGCGACGCCTGCTCGAGCGGATGCAGATCGTGCACATCGCCGGCCCCTCGGAAGAGGCGTGGCTGGCGCGCGAGCGCGAGCGGCTGCCGGACTGGCAGCAGCAGCGCTACCACCTGCTGTCGTACACGGAGGACATGGCGCTGGCGATGGCCGCGGCCGACCTCGCGGTGACGCGCGCGGGGGCCTCGGTGCTGGGCGAGCTGCCGGCGATGGGGCTTCCGGCGATCGTGATCCCGGGAGACTTCTCCGACCAGCACCTCAATGCCGCCTACCTGGTGGAGCGTGGCGCGGCGGCGGCCCTCTCGAGCCGGCAGATCGACGGCCTCGAAGAGACGATCGTGCGGCTGATGGACGACGAGCGCGAGCGCGCCTCGATGGCGGCAGCGGCGCGCGAACTGGCACATCCCGAGGCAGCCGCCGCGCTGGCCGCGATGTTGCGGGAGCTGGCGGCATGATGGCGCGCATTCGAGCCCGCGCCGACCGATCGCCCAACGGCGACGAGCGCCGCATCGCGCCGCAGCACGTGCACCTGGTGGGCGCGGGCGGCATCCACATGTCGGCGATCGGGCAGATCCTGCTGCAGCGCGGTCACTCGGTGACGGGGTCGGACCTCACGCTGACCGAGTACACGGCGCGCCTCGAGGCGCTAGGGGGCACGGTCTTCCAGGGCCACGACGCCTCGCACCTCGGTCAGGCCGAGCTGGTGGTGGCGACGGCGGCAGCCAAGCCGGACAACCCGGAGATCGCCGAGGCGCAGCGTCGCGGCGTGCCGGTGATCCTGCGCGCCGAGATGGTGCAGCGCCTGCTGGCAGACCGGCGGCTGCTGGCGGTGGCCGGCAGCCACGG
This sequence comes from Dehalococcoidia bacterium, assembly GCA_041390625.1. Taxonomy (GTDB): domain Bacteria; phylum Chloroflexota; class Dehalococcoidia; order UBA2979; family UBA2979; genus RBC038. The sequence goes on from JAWKPM010000010.1 coordinate 28,339, forward strand.
CAAGACGACGACCTCCTCGATGCTGGCGCTGATGTGCGAGCGCGGGGGCCTCGAGCCGCTCGTGCTCCTCGGTGGCGACTCGCGCGAGCTGGGCGGGAACGCGCAGGACGGCGGCGGCGACTTCGCAGTCGTCGAGGCGGACGAGTACGCCGAGGCGTTCCTCCAGTACCACCCGCAGATCGCACTCGTGCTGAACGTGGAGCGGGACCACCTCGACTACTACGGCACCGAGGAGCGGCTGCGTGCCGCCTTCGCCTCGTTCGCCGAGCGGCTCGTGCCGGACGGAACGCTGGTGGTGTGCGCGGACGCCGAGGGATCGAACGCCCTCGGTGAGGCGCGGCGCGCCGCAGGCACGCGCGTCGAGCGGTACTCGATCGCCTCGACCTCGGCGTCTAACTCGGACGTGGAGTGGCGGGCGGAGCAGCTGCGGGTGAACGACCGCGGCGGCTACGACTTCACGGCGAGCCTCGAGGGCGCCGAGCTGGGCCGGGTCTCGCTGCAGGTACCGGGGCGGCACAACGTCTCGAACGCCCTCGGCGCGCTCGCGGTCGCGATGCGCGCGGGCGTCGACTTCAACCGCGCGGCGCTGGCCGCCTCGGAGTTCACGGGGGCGCGCCGACGCTTCGACGTCCTCGGCGAGGTCGGGGGCGTGACGGTGGTGGACGACTACTCGCACCACCCGACCGAGGTGCGCGCGATGATCGCCGCCACTCGACAGCGGTACGGCACGCGCCGCCTCGTGGTGTGCTTCCAGCCGCACACGTTCACGCGCACGCAGTACCTCCTCGACGAGTGGCGGACGTGCTTCGAGGGGGCCGACGCGCTCTACCTCGTACGGACGTACGCCGCGCGCGAGACGGCGGACGCCGGCCTCGATGCCGGCGCGCTGGCCTCGGAAGTGACCTCGCCGGCGGCGACGCTGCTCGAGGACTTCGAGGCGGCGCCGGCCGTACTGGCGGAGGCGCTGCGCCCGGGCGACGTGCTCGTCACCGTGGGCGCGGGCGACGTGACCGAGATCGGGCCTCGAGTGATCGAACTGCTGCGGACGCGAGGCGCCTCGTGAGCGCTCGCACGCGGCTGGCAGTCGTCTTCGGCGGGATGTCGCCGGAGCACGAGGTCTCGGTGACCTCGGCGCGCTCGGTCATGCGCGAGGCGGACGCGGAGCGCTTCGAGGTGATCCCCTTCGGGATCTCGAAGCGCGGTCGCTGGCTGACGCCTGAGGAGACACGGGCGCGGCTCGCGCGCGTCGAGGCGGGCGACACGCGCGACATCGGCGAAGACGAGGCGCGGGGGCTGCTCGCCTCGGCGGACGTGCTCGCGGCGCTGGACGACATCGACGTCGCGTTCCCGATCGTGCACGGCACGTTCGGCGAGGACGGGACGCTGCAGGGCTTCCTAGAGCTGGCCGGCATTCCGTACGTCGGTTCCGGTGTGGCGGCGAGCGCGATTGGCCTCGACAAGGAGCTGATGCGCGCGGTGTTCGCGCAGGCCGGGCTGCCGCAGGCGCCGTACACGGTGCTGCGCGACGCCTCGATCACGTCGCCGGACGCCGACTGCCTGCGCGGCATCGAGCGCGAGATCGGCTACCCGTGCTTCGTGAAGCCGGCGAACGGCGGGTCTTCGGTGGGCGTCTCCAAGGCGCGATCGCGCGAGGACCTCGGTGCGGCGCTGGTGGAGGCGGGGCGGCACGACCGCAAGGTGCTCGTCGAGGCGTTCCTCGAGGGGCAGGAGGTCGAGTGCGCGGTGCTCGGGAACGAGCGGCCCGAGGCCTCGCCGATCGGTGAGATCACGCCTCGGACGGCCGAGTTCTACACGTACGAGGCGAAGTACCTCGATGACTCGACGGACCTGACGGTGCCGGCGCGCCTCGATGCCGCTGTGGCGGCCGAGGTTCAGTCGCTGTCGCTGCGGGCTTACCGGGCGATGGACTGCGCGGGGCTGGCGCGGGTGGACTTCTTCGTCACCGCGGACGGGCCGCGCGTCCTCGAGATCAACACGCTGCCGGGCTTCACGCCGATTTCGATGTACCCGCGGCTGTGGGGCGAGGCCGGCGTCCCGTACAGCGACCTCATCTCGCGACTGGTGGACCTCGCCTTCGAGCGGCACGAGCGCGACGCGCGGCGCGGAGGTGGGCAGTGACCACACCTCGTGACCCCGGGGCCGGCGAGATGGGCGCGCGCGAGATGGGCGTGATTGGCCCTCGACGGACGACGACGCGCGCGCAGTCGGGGCGCGGGAAGCCGGTGCGCATGCCCGCGACCACGGGCGGGCGCTTCAGCCTCGGTGCGGCGCCGGCGCCGCGGACCTCGACGTTCGAGCGCGCCTCGAAGCGGATGCCCTCGTGGCGTCGGCTGGGCCTCGGGATCGCCGGGCTGCTCGGCATCGTGATCGTCGCCACCGGCGTGCAGTGGGTCGTCTTCGGTGGCGGCTTCCGCGTCGAAGAGGTGCGCCTCGAGGGCGTGGAGGCCGCGGACCCGCTCGCGATCGCGGCGGCGGCGGACCTCACGGGGCAGTCGCTGCTGACGCTGAACGCCGAGGCGGTCGCCGCGCGCGTGGCGGAGGTGCCAGGCGTGCAGGCCGTCGAGGTACATCGCGACTGGCCTCGGTCGGTGGTCGTCGAGGTGACCGAGCACCAGGGCTTCGCGTACTGGGAGCTGGACGGCGAGACGCTGGTCGTGAACGCCGATGGACAGGTGATCAGCGTGGGCCGGGCGCCCGTCGAGGGCGCGCCCACGATCGTCGAGACGGCCGCCGTAGCGAGTGCGGACGCCGCGAACGGCACCGATGGCGCCGCCTCAAACCTCGAGGGGGCGGGCGGCGCGAGCGCCAAAGCCGGCGCGCCACCCCTCGACGAGGGTGCGGAGGACGAGCTGCCCGATGCGGACACGGTGCGCGTCGTGGCACGGCTGGTCGAGGGCGACGCCTTCGCGGTGCTGCGCGTGCGGCCTCGTGGGTTCGTGTTCGAGCCGGAGCGGGGCCTCGTCATCGAGGTCGACGGCGGGCCGAACGTGGTGTTCGGGGACTCGCACGACTTCGACTTCAAGGTGGCGACGTGGGGTGCACTCCTCGACGAGATCGAGGGCAGCGGGCTGCAGCCTCGAGAGATCGACCTGCGGTTCGGACGACACGTGGTGATGCGGTGAGCGCCGCTGAGAAGCACGCGATGAGCTCCCGGCTCCCAGCGCCGGGATGGATGGTGAGGCCCTGATGGCGAATCCGACCTTCGCCTCGATCGACGTCGGGACGACCAAGGTGTGCACCGTGGTCGGCGAAGTCGGCCCGGGGGGCGAGCTCCGCATCCTCGGTGTCGGCGTCGGCCCCTCGGCGGGCCTGACCAAGGGGATGGTGGACAACATCCACGCGGCGACTGAGGCGATCGCCTCCTCGGTGGAGCGCGCGGAGCGGGCCTCGGGGACGCGCATCCTCTCGGCGCACGTGGGCATCGCGGGGCCGCACATCTCCTCGATGAACTCGCGGGGCATCGTGGCGGTGCCCGACCCGCGGCGGCCGATCTCGGAATCGGACGTGCAGCGCGCCCTCGACAGCGCGCGCATCGTGAACGTGCCCAACAACCGCGAGGTCATCCACGTAGTGCCTCGGTATTACGTCGTCGACGGGCAGGACTCGGTCGTCGACCCGGTCGGCATGTTCGGTTCGCGCCTCGATGTCGAGACGCACGTGGTCACGGCCTCGGCGAGCGCGATGCACAACCTCGTGCAGTGCGTCGAGAACGCCGGCGTGCACGTCGACTCGCTGATCCTCGAGCCGCTCGCCTCGGCTGAGGCGGTGCTCGAGCACGAGGAGATGCGCCACGGCGTGGCGCTGGTGGACATCGGCGGCGGGACGGCCGACATCGCGGTCTTCGTCAACGGCGCGGTGACGCACACGGCGGTGCTGCCGGTCGGCGGCCTGCACATGACGCGCGACCTGGTCGTGGCGCTGCGGGTGCCGCAGGCCTCGGCGGAGGCGGCGAAGCGTGAGCACGGCCACGCCATCCCCTCGATGGTGGATGAGGACGAGGAGATCGAGGTCGACTCGTTCGGCACGAACGGCCAGAAGGCCGTGCCGCGGCGGATCGTGGCGCAGGTCCTGCAGGCGCGCGCCGAGGAGCTGCTGGAGCTGGTGCTTGCGGAGATCAAGCGCGGTTCGCAGGCCGAGACGCTCTCAGCGGGCGTGGTGCTGACGGGCGGCGCGGCGTCGCTCCCGGGCATCGACCTGCTGGCGGAGGACGTGCTGTCGTTGCCGGCGCGCATCGGGCGGCCGCGGCACCTCGCCGGCCTCTCGGACATCCTGCACGACCCGGCGTACGCGACCTCGGTGGGGCTGCTGCGCTGGGCGCTGAAGGAGCAGGAGATCCTGTTCCGTTCGGCACCGCTGACCACGCCGGCCCTGGGCGGGCTGGCGAAGAAGGTGGGCGCACTGGTGCGACTGGTGCTGCCGCAATGAGCGATCACCGCGCAGGACGCGCGGATGAGGGCCGGCCCGAGGCGGGGCGAGGCCACGTACCGCAGAGGTACCGCGAAGGAGGCACACGATGAGCGACGACGCCAACGGCCGTCCCCCGATGGGACCGGGCACGCTCTTCGACTACCTGGCGGCGGCGCGCCGGCTGGCCGCCTCGGAACGGACGGCGGAGGGCCTCGAGGGAGCACCCAGCGCGCCGACCGCCGTCATCGAGCGGGTGATCGTGCCGGCGAGCGAGGCGACGAGCCTCGATGTCGGCGCAGGCCTCGATGTCGCGACGGCGTCGGCCGCGGACGCGACGCCCCTCGACCTGACGGTCGAAGCGGCGAGCGGCAATGCGCGCTCGGAGTTCGACGCCGGGGGCGCCGCGGCGATGGCGCCTCGAGCGGAGGCTGCCTCGATGGAAGGCGCCTCAGACGTGGCTGCGGCTTCGGACATCGCGGCGGAGGCGCCCGAGGGCGACCCGCTGGCGGACGACGACTGGCTGCGGCGGCGTGGCCGTCTCTCGGATGAGGCTGCGGCCTCGGAGCCGGTCGAGCCCCTCGAGGCGGTCGCCGAAGCCTCGAGCGCCGCCATCGCCTCGGATGAGGTGGCGGATGACGCACCGGCCGAGGCCGTCGATGCGCCTCGAACGCTCGATGCCGTGACGGCGGCGATCGTGGCACCCGAGGTCACGCCGCGGCAGGGGGCGATGGAGCTGGCAGAGACGGGGCGTGTCGCTTCGGAAGCAACGAGCTCGGAGCAGGAGGGCCCGTCCGCGCGGGCAGACGGGGAGCGCCCCGAACCGAGCCGGGAACGGCCGCGCGCCAGCGCGGCCGAAGCGGGCGTGGCCGCCTCGAGCGGTGCGCGCAGCAGGAGCAAGCAAGGAACGCAGCGACCAGCCGCCGAGCCGCCCGCGCCGGCGCGAGCGAAGGACAGCGACATGGCGAACGACTACGAGTACGAGAGCCTGCCCCCGATCAAGGTCGTGGGTGTGGGCGGCGGCGGATCGAACGCCGTCAACCGGATGATCACGGCGCGCCTGCCGGGCGTGCAGTACGTGGCCGTGAACACGGACATGCAGGCGCTCGAGCACAACGACGCGCAGGTGAAAGTGCGCATCGGTGACCGGCTCACGAAGGGCCTCGGGGCGGGCGCGGACCCGCTGCGCGGCCAGCGTGCGGCCGAGGAGTCGCGCGAGGCGGTGGCCGACGCGCTGCGGGGCGCGGAGATGGTGTTCGTCACGGCCTGCCTCGGCGGCGGGACGGGCACCGGCGCCGCGCCCGTGGTGGCGGAGGTGGCTCGCGAGCTGGGCGCGCTGACCATCGGCGTGGTGACGAAGCCGTTCTCCTTCGAGGGAGCGAAGCGCCGTCAGCAGGCCGAGGAGGGTGTGCGCGACCTGCAGGACAAGGTCGACACGCTCATCGTGATCCCGAACGACCGGCTGCTGCAGCTGTGTGACGCGAACGTCACCGTGCAGCAGGCGTTCGAGACCGCGGACGACGTGCTGCGGCAGGGCATCCAGGGCATCAGCGAGCTGATCACGCTGCCCGGCACGGTGAACCTCGACTTCGCCGACGTCCGCAAGGTGATGACGGACGCCGGGCCGGCGCTGATGGCGATCGGGACGGGCGAGGGCGAGAACCGGGCGGTCGAGGCGGCTCGGCGCGCGATCGCGAGCCCGCTCCTCGAGGTGGACATCACCGGCGCCACGGGCGTGCTGTTCAACGTCACGGGCCCGGCGAACATGTCGCTGCTGGAGCTCGACCAGGCCGCCCGCGTCATCGCGGAGGTCGTGGACCCCGAGGCGGAGATCATCTTCGGCACGGCGACGGACACGGAGTCCACGGACTCTGTGCGGATCACGCTGATCGCGACCGGCTTCAGCGGGAACCGCCCGGTCTCGATGCGACAGGCGATGTCGGGCGCGTTCGACGACGCGGAGGCGCGCGGCGGACGCGAGCGGGACGGTCACGAGAGCGACCGCGATGTGCGGGACAGCCGCGATCCGGCGCCGATCAAGCTGGCGGACATCGCGCCGGACCCCGTCCTCGGTCAGCTGACGGAGGCGGACCTGCCGACGTTCCTGCGTCGGACGTTCCCGACTCGGTAGCCCTCGAGGGAGGGTGGAACGCAACGCGAGGGCGGCCGACGGCCGCCCTCGTTGCGTGTTCGGCGCGTGTTGCGGAGATGTTGCCCGAGGGCTGCAGAGCCCTCGAAAGCGTGACTCGGAGGGGCGCTGGACCTGACAGGGCGGCAGGTGTATGCAGGGGCGCGGCGGGGCGATCGAGGTGACATTGCGACATGGTCGTAGTTATCCACGTTGGACATCTCGGCGTGGATATCGATGTGACCTCGAATCTGGCGGGGGCGATGAAGCGTGGGTGAAGTCGTGGATAACCTCGATGCGTGCATGAGGTGGAAAAGTGGGCACAACACTGTGGAAGGGGCCCGTTGTTCGTCTCGGGTGCCCGTGCTGTAGTACCCGGGCCCGACCACCCAGCGCGGGCGCACGGACAGCGAGGGACGCTCCCACCATGGGCGGCCCGGCAAATGGGTAGGACGCTCCACCACATGAAGTGCCCGCATTGCGACCATACCGAGACCACGCTGCTGGATTCGCTGGGTGAGGAGGGCGGCATACGCCGCCGCTACGAGTGCCCCTCCTGCGGGGCGGCGTTCCAGACCGAGGAGCGCGTGCACAGTGGCGCGAACGTGATGGTCGTGAAGCGCGACTCGCGGCGCGAGCACTTCCAGCGTGCCAAGCTCCAGAACAGCCTGCGCCTGGCGGCGACGAAGCGGCCGCTGGCGGCGGGGGCGCTGGACGCCATCGTCGACGACATCGAGGAGCGACTGACGGCCTCGGGCCGTGTCGAGGTCGCGAGCCGGGTGATCGGCGAGATGGCGATCACGCAGCTGAAGCGCCTCGATCCGATCGCGTACATCCGCTACGCGTCGCTCTACCGCCAGTTCGTCTCGCTCGACGACATGATGGACGAGCTGGCGCAGATGGCGGCCTCGCCGATTCCGCCTCCCGAGCAGCGCCGGCTGTTCGAGGACGACATGGAGCGCGCGGTGCAGGGCGAGGGCGAGCTGCCTCGAACGCCGACGCCGATCGCCTCGCTGCGGGCCTCGATGGCGTTCTAGGCGCGTGAACGGGCGGAGCGAGGTCGGCCGTTCGGGCCGGTGACCCGCCCGCCCACCCGTTCTGGTGCGAGGGGCTTCGCCCCTCGCGCTCCCCAATCACTCGCGGCCCAGAGATTCTCCTTCGGTGCGGGTGCCCTGCGGCCGGGCAGCTCAGCGTCCTCGGAAGCGACGGGCGCATCGATGCTCTCGCGTCCCTGCCTCTGGCTAGCGCCAGTCGGGGTCGGCGAGCACGGCCTCGATCATTCGGCGACAGAGGGCGGCGAAGGCCGGATTCGTCTCGTGGTAGTACGGGAGGCCGCTCAGGCCGACGAAGAGTGCCCAGCCTCGACCGCGGTTCCAGGTGGCATCGTCAACGTCGAGGGCGCCTCGGAAGGTGTCGCGGGCCTCTGCGGGCAGCACGCTCCAGGCGGGCACGAGGTCGCAGGCGGGGTCGCCGACGCCGATCTGACCGAAGTCGATGACCGCCGCGATGCGCCCGTCCTCGAGAAGCAGGTTGCCGGGCAGCAGATCGCCGTGGAACCACACGGGCGGGCCATCCCACGCGGGCGCGGCGAGCGCGTCGTCCCAGGCGGCGGTTGCGGCCTCGATGTCGACATCGAAGTTGCCGGCGCGGAGGTCGTCGAGGCGGCCTCGGATGCTCGCGTCGCGCAGGGCGAGCGGTGCGCCGCGGCCGCCGGTGATCGCACCGGCCTCGGGGCCGCCCGTGGCGTCGACGGCGTGCAGGGCGCGGATGAACTCGCCGAGCGCGCGCGCGGCCTCGAATGGGTCGTTGAGCGGGGCACGATCGGCCGTTTCGCCCTCGAGCCAGCGCACGACGGCCCAGGCGTTGGGGTAGTCCTCGGTGGGTCGGCCTCGGGCGAGAGGCACGGGCACGGGCAGCGGGAGGTGCGGGGCGAGCCTCGGAAGCCAGTCCTGCTCCTTCTCCAGCTGTGGGACGGCGGCGGGACGTCGCGGCAGGCGCACGACCATGTCGTCGCCGAGGCGGTAGAGCGCGTGCACGGTGCCGGCCGACGTCACGGCCTCGAGTGGGAGGTCGCGCCATCGAGGGAACTGGGCGTCGACGAGGCGCCGCACAAGGCCGTCGTCGATGTCGACCTCGTCGACGTGCATGCGGGGCATCGAGCCTCCTCGGTCGCCCGGGCCTCGTGCCTCGGAACGCCGCGGTCCACGGTAGCGGCGGCCGCGGGGGGCGGATCGTAGACTTCGAGATGGCGTCGGGCGGGGACGCTTCGCTGCGTGGAGGTTGGCGTGGAGCCAGGTGAGCTGATCGCCCTCGTGCTGGTGGGCATGGTGGCGGGCTGGATCGCGAGCCGGATCGTGCGGGGACGCGGCGCCTCGGTGCCGAACAGCATCGCGGTGGGGGTCGTGGGGGCGTTCATCGGGCCGATCCTGCTGACCGCGCTCGATGTCGAGGCGCCGGCGGGGCTGCTGGGGTCGATCGTGACGGCGGCGATCGGGGCGGGCGCGCTGTTCTTCGTGGCGGAGCTGGTGGGCTCGATCACGCTGACGCTGATGGGCGCGATCGTGCTGCTGGTGGTCCTCGGCGGTATCTCGATCTCGGTGAACGCCTAGCCGACGCGGAGGCCTCGATGGCGCGCGACGACGCCGTGCGGGTGGCGGTGCTGTGGCGAGGCGATGCGCGCGCACCGGTGCCCCTGCTCGCCGAACGGCGGCACGTTCGCATCTTCGAGGAGCTCACGAAGCTCGGCGCCTCGGCCGAGCCGATCGTCTTCGCCGACGACGCCGTGGACGCGGTTCGGGAGCAGCTGCTCTCGATGGACGGCGTCCTCGTGTGGGTCGACCCGATCATGGGCGGCGTCGACCGAACGGTCCTCGATGGGCTGCTGCGCGAGGTGGCCGCGGCGGACGTCTTCGTCAGCGCGCACCCGGACGTGATCCTCAAGATGGGCACGAAGCAGGTGCTGGTCGACACGCGCGACATGGCATGGGGCGGCGACACATACCTCTATCGCGCGGAGGAGGAGCTGCGGGCCGGTCTGCCGGCGAGGCTGCGCGAGGGCCGACCTCGCGTGCTGAAGCAGCATCGAGGCAACGGCGGCGACGGCGTGTGGAAGGTCGAGCTGGCGCGCGACGCCTCGACGGACGGTGACGCCTCGGTGCGGGTGCTGCACGCGCTGCGCGGCGCGACGGTCGAGGAGATGAGCCTCGAGACGTGGTTCGAGCGCTGCGGGCCGTATCTCGAGGGCACGGGCTGCCTCGTGGACCAGCCGTACGCGGAGCGCCTCGATGAGGGGATGACGCGCGTCTATCTCTCGCAGGACCGGGTGGTGGGGTTCGGGCACCAGTTCGTCACGGCGCTGACGCCCCCGCCACCGGGCGAAGCGGGACCGCCGGCGCCGCCGCCTCGGATCTACTTCGGGCCCTCGAAGCTGGAGTTCCAGCCGCTGAAGGCGCTGCTCGAGGGTGGCTGGGTGGCGGAGATGCAGCGCGTCCTCGGGATTGAGCGCGAGGCGCTGCCTGCGATCTGGGACGCGGACTTCCTGCTGGGGCCCCGGGCGGCGGACGGCACGGACACGTACCTGCTCTGCGAGATCAACGTGTCCTCGGTGTTCCCGATCCCAGACGAGGCCTGCGCACCCCTCGCGGCCACTGCCGTCGAGCTCGCTCGGGCGGCCCGGGAGCACCGAACGGCCTAGGCGGCAGCGTCAGGGTTCCGTCGGGCGAGGCAGGGTACGCCGCGATCTACACTGGATCTCGTGCCTAGAAGCTCCGTCGAACGCGGAGCGTGACAGGCGGGGATCGACAAGCGAACGTTTGTTCGTGTACGGTCCACTCCCGTTCGAAGGGAGTCCTCGATGGTGGCCACGCCTCGCGTCACCCGACATCCGGTCGACCTGTCCTCGAACGCGCGCACGGTCCTCGAGCGCCGCTACCTGCTTCGCGATGCGGCGGGCGAAGTGGTGGAGACGCCCGAGGGCCTGCTCGCGCGCGTGGCGGAGGCGATCGCGGCCGTAGAGCCGACGGAGCAGCAGGCGGAGTGGGCACAGCGGTTTTATGACGTGATGGCGTCGCTGCGCTTCCTGCCCAACTCGCCGACGCTGATGAACGCGGGCACGGCGCAGGGGACGCTGGCGGCGTGCTTCGTGCTGCCGGTCGAGGACTCCCTCGACTCGATCATGCACACCGCGTACGCGGCGGCGATGGTGCAGAAGTACGGCGGGGGGACCGGCTTCTCGCTGTCGCACCTGCGCGCGGAGGGGCAGCCGATCGCCTCGACGCATGGGGCGGCGTGCGGGCCGGTCTCCGTCCTCCATCACTACGACGACGTCTCGCGGCTGGTCACGCAGGGCGGCAAGCGCGAGGGCGCCAACATGGCGATCCTACGCGTGGACCACCCGGACATTCGCGCCTTCATCCACGCCAAGGACGACGGCGAGAGCGCCCAGCGCTTCAACATCTCGGTGGGGGTGACGGACGCCTTCATGGCGGCGGTGGCGGAGGGCGGCGCGATCGCCCTCGTCGACCCGCACTCGGGCGCAGTCGTGGGGCACGAGGATGCGCGGGCGCTGTTCGAGGACATCGCGCGATCGGCGTGGCGGACTGGCGACCCGGGCCTCGTCTTCCTGGACGAGATCAACCGGCACAACCCGACGCCCGCCCTCGGCGCCATCGAGTCGACGAATCCGTGCGGCGAGGTGCCGTTGCTGCCGTGGGAGGCGTGCACCCTCGGATCGATCCACGTCGCGCGGTTCTGGAACGCAGACGCCGGCGACCTCGACTGGGAGGGGCTGCGGGAGACGGTGCGGGTGGGGGTGCGCTTCCTCGACGACGTGGTCGAGGCGAGCGAGTTCCCACTGCCGGAGATCCGTGAGGCCGTGCGGGGGAACCGCAAGATCGGCCTCGGGACGATGGGGTTCGCGGACCTGCTGATCGCGGCGGGCATCGCCTACGACTCGGAGGCCGCCCTCACCCTCGCGGGGCGGCTCTCGCGGGAGATCGGACGGGCGGCGGACGAGGCCTCGAGGGCGCTGGGCGAAGAGAAGGGCGTCTTCCCGAACTGGGAGCGCTCGGTGTATGCCGACACCTCGGTGGAGCCGGAGCGGCCTCGATATCGCAACGCGACGCGGACGTGCATCGCGCCCACGGGCACGATCGCGATCATCGCGGGCGCGTCCTCGGGCATCGAGCCGCTGTTCTCGCTGGCGCACTACCGACGGATGGGGGACGGCACCTTGCTGCCGGAGGTGAGCGACCGCTTCATCGAGGCGGCGCGGGCCGGCGAGTTCGACAGCGACGAGCTGCGCTCCTACCTCGCGGCGGGCGGGCACCTCGGGCAGCGCGACGACGTGCCCTCGGAGGTGCGGCGGCGCTTCGCGACGGCGCACGAGGTGACGCCGGAGTGGCACGTCCGGATGCAGGCGGCGTTCCAGGCGCACACCGACCTCGCGGTCTCGAAGACGGTGAACCTGCCGCGCGAAGCCTCGGTGGAGGATGTGGCCTCGGTCTATCGCCTGGCGCACGAGCTCGGGTGCAAGGGCGTGACGGTGTACCGCGACGGATCGCGCGAGCTGCAGGTGCTGGCGCACGGCCTGCCCTCGGCGGGGGCGGCAGGGGCGGCGGGGGCGACGCCCTCGATGGACCGCGCGGCGGAGCGCGAGGCCTCGATGTCTTCGCCGACGGGCGGCGTGGCGGCGGAACCGCATCGACGGCACCTGCCGGACGAGCGGCGGGCGCTGACGCACAAGTTCCGCGTGGGCGAGCAGGAGGGCTACGTCACCGTCGGTCTCTTCGACGACGGGACGCCGGGCGAGGTCTTCATGAAGATGGCGAAGGAGGGCTCGACGGCGTCGGGCCTGATGGACGCCGTCGCGCTGCTGACCTCGATCGCGCTGCAGTACGGGGTGAGCCTCGACAAGCTCGCTGACAAGCTGGAGCACACGCGCTTCGAGCCGCACGGGCTGACGGGCAACCCGGACATCCCGGTCGCGACGAGCGTTCTCGACTACGTCTTCCGCTGGCTGCGACTGCACTTCGGCATCGAGGCTCGGGGCGGCGAGCCGATCGAGGCGCCCTCGACGCCGGCGCCGTCGGGATTGCTGTGCCCCGAATGCGGCCTCGGGCTGGACTACCTCGAGGGGTGCCTGGTGTGCCGGTCGTGCGGCTACTCGAAGTGCGGGTGAGCACGTGCCGAGGGGTCGCACGGCCTCGGAGGATGGTGCGACCTCGAACCTCGAGGTGAGCGTGGCGCCCGACGGGCGTCCGATGGTGCATCCCCTGAGCCGGGCGGCATGGCGGGCGTGGCTGGAGCAACATCACGCCTCGAGCGGTGGCGTGTGGCTCGTCGCGTTCAAGAAGCACAGCGGCCAGCCGCACCTCGAGTACGGCGACTCCGTCGAGGAGGCGCTGTGCTTCGGGTGGGTCGATTCGAAGCCGAACCGCCTCGATGAGTCGCGGTCGATGCGGTGGTTCGCGCCGCGCCGCGACCGCAGCGCCTGGTCGAAGGCGAACCGTGAGCGCGTCGAGCGGCTGGAGGCGGCGGGGCTGATGGCGCCGTCCGGCCTCCAGGTGGTGCGGCGGGCGCGGGCATCGGGACGGTGGAGCGCCCTCGAGGAGGTCGAGCGGCTGGAGGTGCCGGATGACCTCGACGCGGCGTTCGCGCGGCACGCCGGATCGCGCGAGCAGTGGGAGACGTTCCCGCCCTCGACGAAGCGCGCCATCCTCGAGTGGATCTTGCAGGCGAAGCGGGCAGAGACGCGCGAGCGGCGCATCGAGGAGACGGCGAGCCTGGCGGCGACGGGCGAGCGGGCGAACCAGTGGACGAGGCGCTGACGTGACCTCGAGCGGGGGTTCCACTCCGGACGCCGCCGCGATGCTCGAGCGGATGACGGCGTTCGCCTTTCCCGGAGGGCGCATCGAGGCCCGCGGCGTGCTGTTGCGGCAACGCGGGCAGATGTGGCGCGAGCGCGGCGGGGCGGCGATGCCCTTCGAGGCGACGCAGTACCTCGACGCGACGCGGCCGCAGTTCCGCTGGAGCGCGCGCTTCCACCTCGCGAAAGTCGTGCCGCTGTCGGTGATCGATGCCTACGAGGGTGGGCGTGGGCGCCTCGATGTGCGCGTGGCCGGGCTGCGGGTGGCGCGCGCGGAGGGGCCGGAGACGGACGAGGGGGAGCTGCTGCGCTACCTCTCGGAGCTGCCGTGGTGCCCGTTCGCGATGTCGCACCCGGCGATCGAATGGGCCTCGGTAGAGGGCGAACCGGGGCGGCTGCGGGCGACCCTGCGCGACGGGCGGATCGGGGCCTCGGTGGTGTTCACGGTCGGTGGGGACGGCGCGGTGTCTCGGGTCGAGGCGGCGATGCGGCCTCGGCAGGTGGGCAAGCGCTTCGAGCCGACGCCGTGGTGGGGCGAGTTCGGTGGGTACTCGGACCTCGGTGGGATGCGGGTGCCGACGCGGGCCTCGGTGTTCTGGGGGCTGGCAGGCGGGCCGTTCGAGTACTTCCGCTGCGAGGTGACCTCGGCGGAGGCGGCGGGCGGGGAGGGGCGGTAGCGGATGCCGGCGCTCGACGAGGCATCGGCCTCGATGGTGGCGCGGATGATCGAGTTCGCTTTCCCGCACGGCCGCTTCGAGGCGCGGGGGACGTGGTGGAAGTCGCGCGACGTCATCAAGGTCAGCGGCATCGATCAGGTCTCGGAATCAATCACCCGTGTGACGGTCGACGACCTCGGGTACGAAGCGGAGACCGCAGGCAAGCTCTGGTGGGTGCCTTACCGCATCGCGATGGCTTCATCGCAGGGCAACTCTCCCAGTCTGAGCATGCGTGTCCTCGGCATTCCGCTGCCGGTGCCCAATTTCGCGGCGCGGCGCGGCGCGGCGGCCGTCCTGGGTGCGCTGCCGTACTGTCCATTCGCCCTCGACCATCCTTCGATTGCGTGGCGCGCGATCGATGACACATGCCTCGAGGCGAGCGGCACACAGGGTCGAGCGGGCCCGAAGTTCACGTACGAGATCGACGAGACGGGGCGGGTGATCGGCATCGCGCCTGAGTCGGCGCGCTTCCTTCCCGGCCAGCGGATGCACCTCCGAACATCAATCGCGAAGTACCACGAGCGAGACGGGGTTCGAGTGCCGGCGGAGGCCACGCTGAACACCTCGGCCGGGCGTGAAACGAAACGGACCGCGATCACGGTGACCGACTCGGCGGTCATCCGATAGCAGGCCGCGAGCCGAGAGCAAGGAGGCTCGATTGAGGAGCGACGCGGTGATGCGGGTGGCGCGGCCGACGGACCACCTGAAGGCGGTCGCGGAGATGTACGCGCGCGGGCTGGGCTTCGAGGTGCTGTCCTCGTTCGAGGACCACGAGGGGTTCGACGGGATCATCCTCGGGCGGGCGGGGCAGCCGTATCACCTCGAGTTCACCGCTCAGCGCGGGCACGCGGTGGGGCGGGCACCGACCTCGGATCACCTTCTCGCGTTCTACCTGCCGGACGAGGCGGAGTGGCTCGCGACGTGCGAGCGGATGATCGCGGCGGGGTTCCGGGAGGTCGCCTCGTACAACCCGTACTGGGACCTGCGCGGGCGGACGTTCGAGGACCTCGACGGCTATCACGTCGTGCTGCAAAACGAGGCGTGGACTCGGTAGAGGTCAGGGCGACCACTCGCGGACCACGCAGTTGTCGAGCTGCTCGCCGCTGAGGTAGCGGAGAAAGCCCGAGTGGCTGACGACGAGGATGCGCTCCTCCTCGCGGCCTGCGAGCCACGCGCGGAAACGATCGACGCGCTGCTGAAGGAGCTCGCGCGGCTCGATCGGCAGGCCTCGCTCGTCGGGGGGGCCCCGGTGCCACCACACCTCGGGCAGATGGGCGAAGTCGAGCGCCGGATACGCCTCGGCGAGTGCTGTCGGAGCGCGGCCGACGTCGCAGGCATCGCCAAGGCGCTCCCGGACGAGGGGATCGACTCGGATGCGGACCTCGGCGTCGCGCACCACACCGAGCGTGGTCTCGATGGCGCGCGTCAGTGGCGAAGTGACGACGAGGTCGGGTGCCAGACGGGCGACGTCCCGAGCCGCGGCGGCCACCTGCGCACGACCTCGATCACTGAGCGGGGCGTCGATGATCCCCGGATCGACGTTCGTGACCTCGTAGCTCTCCTGGAATGTCGAGTGGCCGTGGCGCAGGAGGAAGACTCGCACGGACGCCACGTCTGGACCGTCAGCCTCGGGGTCGCGCGGGGTTGCCGACGACCGTGACGCCGTCCGGAACGTCGCGGGTGACGACCGCGCCGGCACCGACGACGGCGCCGCGACCGATGGTGACGTTCGGCAAGACGATCACGCCCGCACCGAGGAACGCGCCTTCGAGGACCTTCACCCCACCGGGGAGCGTGACGCCCGGACCGACCTGGGCACCTTCACCCAGCGTGACGTCGTGGTCCACGGAGGCGTTGGCGTTGACGATGCTGAAGTCGCCGAGCGTCGCGTTCGGGTGCACGGTCGCGTTGGCGAGGACCGCGACGCCTCGACCGATCGAGGCGAGCGGCGAGACATAGGCGGCCGGGTGAATGACGCCCTCGACGGTGCGACCGGCCTCGAGCATCTCGCGGGCGAGGCGGACGCGCATCGCGGAGTCGCCCATGGCGACGACGAAGCTCGCCTCGGGATGCTCACGCCAGGCGTCGGGCACGCCGAGCACCGGGACGCCGTTCTGATCGGGACCCTCGGTCGAGTCGTCGAGTACACCAGTGACGGTGAGTCCGGCGGCCAGACACGCGTCCATGATCACGCGTCCCTGCCCGCCGTAGCTCATCACCACGATTCGGACGGGCATGTGGCTTCCTCGTACGCCTGTCGAAGCGGTGCTCAGGACGCTCCGGTCAGCGGGCCCAGGAGATGACCTTCTCGGGATCGACGATCGCGACGACGCGGCCTTCGGCGCGGAGGCCGCGGAGGATCTCGTCGTCGGAGGGGGAGGGCTGGCGCGAGCGGTACTTGGCTCGGAGCTTCTTCGCGAGGGCGAGCAGCGAGGCGTCGTCGTCGACGAAGCGGCAGCGGCCCTCGACGATGACGGTGCGGTAGCCCATCGGGTCATCGATGACGAGCGAGACCTCGGGGCTGCGGCTGAGGAAGCGGTACTTGGCGCGGGAGCGGGTGATCGAGACCTCGAAGCGACCGCCCTCGTAGTTGAACCAGACGGGGGTGGCGTGGGGCGGACGGCCCTCGGCGCGGGCGACGCACATGACGGCGGTGCGGGGCTCGGCGAGGAAGGCGTTGAACTGGTCGGGGATGGTCGCCTGGGAGGTCGTCATGGGCAGCGCAGCTCTCGTCTCGCTCGGTCTTCTCGCTCGGCCTCCGAAGGGGGCGAGCAGCCTCGAAGTTCGAGTGCAGGTTCGAGCCGCATCGTAGCATCGAGGTGCGGAGGCGCCGGAGGGCCGATCCGCCTCGAGCGCTCGCGCTCGGGGGCGACGGACCTCGATCGCCCGTAGGCCCTTCGCCCGTACACTCTTCGAATGTACGGCTACGAGCCTCCAAAGCCGGTCAGGCCGGGCGGTTGCCGCGACTCGCTGATCATCATGCGAGTGGCCTTCGAGGTGCTGCTGCCGATCGTGGGCGTCGGGATCGCGGCGCTGGCGGTGGTGGCGGTGGCGGTGGTGCTGTTCTCGTATCACCCGCTGCTGATCTTCCTGCCGGTGGCGGTCGTGATCGGCGCCCTCATGCTGGTGGCGCGTCGCGATCGGCGGCTGCAGGCGGAGGAACGACTGCGGGGCGAAGACGGGCCTCGACCGCCGAGCGCGCCTCGATGACGGCTCCGAGCGGGGACGCGAGGCGTAGACTGGCCTCGATGGACCTTGTGACGACGGGAATTCGATGACGGACGTCCGACAGCTGGCACGCGAGCGCCTGGAGCGGGAGCGCGGCTTCACGGTGAAGAACTGGGGCGGCCGCATCCCGGTCGCGATGGTGTACCCGAACTCGTACTACATCGGGATGTCGAACCTGGCGCTGCAGACGGTGTACGCGCTGTTCAATGCGTACGACGACTTCGTGTGCGAGCGCGCCTTCTACGACCCGCCCGGCCGCGGCGGCCAGCACCCCGCACCGATCGTCTCGATGGAGTCGCAGCGCGGCCTCGGCGACTTCGCCGTCATCGCGTTCACGCTGTCGTACGAGTTCGACTACTTCAACATGGTGCAGGTGCTGAAGAGCGCCGGGATCCCGCTGCGCGCCGAGCAGCGGGACGAGCGCCATCCCCTCGTGATCGCGGGGGGTGCGTGCATGCTCACGAATCCCGCGGGGGTCGCGCCGTTCCTCGACGCCGCGATCGTGGGCGAGGGCGAGGAGATCGTGCCGGGCCTCGTGGGGGCGTGGCGCGAGGGGCTGTACGGCGACCGCGACGCCCTCCTCGATGAGATGGCCTCGATTCCCGGGGTGTACGTGCCCTCGAGGCCGCCGGTCTTCGGTGCGATCGAACGCCAGTGGGTGCACGACATCGCGGGCACCGAGGCGTACTCGACGATCCTCACGGAGGACACCGAGCTCTCGAACATGACCCTCATTGAGTGCGCGCGCGGGTGCGGTCGCGGCTGCCGCTTCTGCATCGCTGGTTATGTCTTCCGTCCGCCTCGCTACCGTCCGACGGACGAGCTGCTGCGGATCGTCGAGCACTCGCTGGAGCACACGGAGCGTGTCGGACTCCTCGGTGCCGCCGTGGCGGACCACCCCGAGCTCTCGGAGCTCGTGATCCAGGCGCACGCGATGGGCGCGCGCGTCTCGATCTCCTCGCTGCGGGTGGACAACCTGCGGCCCGAGGTGCTGCGCGCGATCGCCGAGGGCGGCACGAAGACCGTGACGGTGGCGCCCGAAGCCGGGTCCGAGCGCATGCGGCAGGCGATCAACAAGGGCGTCTCGGAGGCGGAGATCCTCGCGGGCGCCTCGATGGTGGGTGAGTCGGGGGCGGCGCGCTTCAAGCTCTACTTCATGGCGGGGCTGCCGGGCGAAGAGGACGACGACGTCTACGCGATGGCGATGCTCGGCAACCGGATCAAGGAGCGCCTCGATGCCGCAGGGCGCGGCACGCGCCTCGTGATGTCGGTGAGCCCCCTCGTGCCGAAGCCGTGGACGGCGTACCAGTACCAGCCGGCGATCGACACCGCGAAGGTGAAGGGCCGGATGGGCATCCTGAAGCAGCACCTGGTGCCGGGCATCGAGCTGCGGGCGGACTCGCCGCTGACGGCGCGCGTCGACGACGTGCTGTCGCGGGCGGATGCGCGCCTCGCGGACATGCTCGAGGCGATGGAGGACAACTCGCTCGGGTCGTACCGGGCGGCGATCCGCGAGTTCGGCCTGGATGGCGAATTCCCCTGGGATGGGGAGCGGGCGCCGTGGCACATCGTGGACGTGGGGATGACGGAGCGCTTCCTGCTGCGCGAGATGGACAAGCACGAGCGCGTGCGGCGCACGATCCCCTGCCCCCCGCCCGAGGTGGGCTGCAAGCTCTGCGGGGTCTGCTGAGCGGGGCGCCTCCGCGCGGCGGCGGCCCGCCTCCGACCGGGACTGCCCATGAAGTGGCTCGCGTTCCTCGGATTCCTGGTTGTGGCCTCGATGGTCGTGGGGTGCCGGGACGAGGACCTCGACGGCGTCGAGCGCGCCTCGAGGGTTGCGGCGGCGCGGGCGGAGGCGGCGCGGCTCCACGAGGGGGCCTCGTTCGGGATTCAGCGGTGGAACGAAGTGGACTCGGTCGAGCCTCTGAACGAGGTGGCGGGGTTCGATGTCGTCGTGCCTCGAGGGTTGCCGGACGGGTTCACCGTCGACTGGGTCGTGGCGCAGCCGCCGGTCGTCGAGCCGAACGGCGGTCAGACGCTCACGATCGCAGTGGTGGCGGTCTCCGCGCGCGCCCGTGAAGGCGTGATCCAGGTGATCGAATCGAGCCGGCCGCCCGACGAAACCACTGCAGGCACGCAGGTCGCGATCGGCACGACGGTCGGTCGCCTGAGCTACCCACGCTCGGCGGGGGACGGGAGCCCGTTCGCCCAGGTGGCGTTCACGGGTTGCGGCCTCGGACTGGGGGTGACGACGTACAACCTCGAGACGGGGCCGACCTTCACTGCCGACGAGGTGGTCATCGTGGCGGAGGCGACGTTCGAGTCGTGTGACGCGGAGCCCGAGGGCGAGTCCCTCGACACACGCTACTTCGTCATCAAGCGTGACGACGCGGTGCCGGATCTGGCTGCGTTCGAGGCACAGATGGGCATCGACGTCACGCTGCCGACGTACCTGCCGGAACGCGTGACGCCACGTTTCCTCTACGGGTTCCCGTTGTTGCCCGGAACCGGCAGCAGGCGCGAGAGCCACAGTGTCGCGACGGTGTACGGGCTTGGAGCGAGCGGATCGTTCGTGCTCGCGCAGGAGAGCGCTCGCAACGAGATGGGCGAGGGCGAGGGCGTCGATGTTGGAGGCGTGCGGGGACACCTCGCGCGATTCGACCCGGCCGATGGTCGCCCGTGGCGACTGACGTGGGAGGCGTGCGACCTCGCGTTCTCGCTCGAAGTGCCGTCGTTCGATGGGGTGCCGGGTGCGAGCTCGCTCGCGGACGAGGAGCTGATTCGCATGGCGGCCTCGATCGTCGAGGGATGCGAATGACCTCGATGGGCCGATGGTGCTGAATCCGGGACTCGCGACGATGATCGTGGTAACTGACGAGTCTGACGGGCCTCGGTGGTGCGTCGGGGTCGATCACGGCAGGGTGTCGCTTCTCGCCGGATGCGTCGCGCTGCCTCGATGCGGGGTGTCGCGTGACACAGTCGCCGGCCGGCACGGACGTTCCTGAGGGCGAGCTCGCCGACGGCGAACTCGTGCGGGTGGTGTACGTCACGGAGCCGGTGGAGCGGCCGTTCGTCGCGCGAGTGGAACACTCCTCGGCGGAGACGACCTCGATCGATCTCTTCCGGCTGCCGGGGCGCCAGACGCCGCCGGGGCGCGGCGAGCCGATCGTGATCGTTGCGGACCACCGCACGCCTCGACGGGCGTTCGAGGCGCACGTGCTCGCGGTCCGGCCGACGCCGCCTCGAATGGAGGTGACGCGGCCGGTCGAGGCGCAGCGGGACGAGCGACGATCGGCGCCTCGGGTGCCGTACGTCCTCGAGTTCGAGGGCACCGTGCCGGGCGTCACCGGCGTGGCGAGCACGTTCCGCGGCAAGACGCAGGACCTCAGCCGGCGCGGCGCCGCCCTGAGCGCGGACATCGACCTCCCCCCGGACACGGAAGTGGCGCTGCACGTCCTGCTCGGCGACGAGAGCCCGCCGCTCGCGGTACAGGCGGTCACCCTGCCTCGGATCGCGCGCGGACGGGCGCGGGGGGCGCTGCGCGTGCGCTTCACCTCGGGCGATGGCGACGCGTTCGCACGCCTCGAGACGATGCTCGAGCAGGCCTCGGGCTCCTGATACCGCTTCGATGCCCGCCTCTTCTCGGGGCGGGTGGGTTCGATCCCGCGGACCTCGACGCCCGGCCGAAGCGCCATGCATCGGCATCACGAATGAAGGTATAGACCATCACATTCCTGACGATGATCTGACATCCTGACGTCCATCTGACGTCCATTGCAGGTCGAGTCCGGGAGCGTCCCCCATGCAAGTCGTGCTCTGCGATACGTGCCACCAACCCCTCGGCGGGCGAACCACCGAGATGCACCTGTTCTTCGGGGAGGCGTTCTCGACGCACGACGGTCGCGCTCGGGTGGCGCACCGCGGGACCTCGAAGGTGTTCAACCTCTGCCAGGGGTGCGGATCCTGGCTCGAGGGGGCGCTGAAGCACCTGCGCGCCTCACACGACCGCCGCACGTCGCCTCGGATTCCCGTTGCCCTGGAAGTGGAGGGCATCGTCCTCGACCGAGCGGGGCTGGCGAGCACGTTCCACGCGCGGACGATCAACCTGAGCCAGGGCGGCGCCGCGCTTTCGACGAACGTCGACATCCCGGCGGGCACCGAGGTGATGCTCCGCTTCCTCGTTGTCGACAAGTCCTTCGAACTTCGAGCGGTGGCACTGCCTCGGATCGCACCGAGCGGGGATCCGCCGTTGCGTGTTCGCTTCACGGCGAACGACGACCGAGCGCTGGATTGCCTGGACCAGGTGCTGCGCGCGGCGGCGTCCGCCTCGAGGGCCGCGTAGGCCCGGCCCGGCTCTACACTCCCCGCCACGATCGCGCAGGCCGGGAGGGCACATGACCGGGCGGAGCGGGGCGCTCGCGCTGCTGGGGTGCCTGGCGCTGGCCTCGATGCTCGCGGGGTGCCGCGACGAGGACCTCGATGACGTCGAGCGCGCCTCGAGGAACGAGGCGGCGCGGGCCGAGGCGGCACGGCTGCACGAGGGCGCCACGTACTTCCTGATGGACGTGGCAGAGCTCGATGGCGCGGCGGCGCTGAGTGCAGCCGTCGGCTTCGACGTCGTCATGCCCCGGGGGCTGCCGGAGGGCCTCGAGGTGAGCGTGGTCATCGGACAGGCGGCGCAGCCCTTCGATGGCGCGTCGTCGCCGGCACTGGCGAGCGTGACGATGTTCCGCCGTGGCATTGATGGCCTGGTGCAGCTGCTCGAGCTCGAGGGACCGATGGACCCGAGCACGGCCGGTGAGGACGTCGCCCTTGGTGACGGCGTCGGGCGCCTCGCGGAAGCAACCGGCGAGGGGTCGCCCGGCCGCTTCACCACGCTGACGTTCGAGGGGTGCGGCCTCACCCTCGCGATCTCGATGCTCGGGCTCGACGCCGAGGGCCCGCCGATCACGCGCGACCAGGCGATCGCGATGGGCACCGCGACGCGCGCCGGCTGCGCAGAACCGCTCCCGGAGACACCGGTCGTGCGGTACTTCCAGCAGCGACTGGTCGACCTGCCGGACCGTGCTGCCTTCGACGCGAGGGCGGGCTTCGATGTGGTCCTGCCCTCCTACCTGCCGCCCGACGCGATGCCGACGTGGGTGACGGGACAGCCGTTCCTGCCCGGCTTCAACGGGGAGCCGGACGGCCGCGGGGCGCAGGCGGTGTACGGCCTCGATGGGGGGACGCTGCTGCTGACGGAGGGCACGAGACGCCTCGACGTCTCGGCGGGCACGGTGGTCGCGGTGGGCGACCGCAGCGGGCGGCTGCTGCGCGAGGCCTCGGAGGACGGGGTGCAGCTGATGCTGGCGTGGGAGGGCTGCGGCCTCGAGTTTGCTCTGACGGCGCTGTCGTTCAACGGGGCCGCGGACGGGCCGCCGCTCGACGAGACGGAACTCGTGCGCATCGCGGCATCGATGCTCGACGGGTGCGAGTGACCTCGTTGGTGCGATTCATCCTCGAGGCGGACGCGATGCTGCGCGGGCGGCCGTAGCCTCGAGGCATGCGCGTCGCCTCGACGATCCCGGTGGTGCTGGCCTCGATGATCGTCCTCGGGTGCACGAGCGGCGGGGATGGTGTGCCAGTGGCCGAGGACGCGACGTTCGAGTGGTGGGATGGGGAGCAGACGCACGCGCGGGTCCCGATCGAGGGCGGCCTCGATGGGGTGGCGGAGCGCCTCGAGTTTGAGCGGTGCTGCCCTCGGAACTGCCGCACGGGATGGAGTTGCGCTCCGTGCTCGCGATCGGGATGACGTTCGGCGATCAAACGGCACCAGGCCTGACCTCGGTGCAGCTCGAACTCCGCGACGACGAGAACGCACACCGTCTGTCGCTCGGGGAGCACCAAACGGAGCCGGGCCGGGGGCCGTCGCTCGCGTTGAACGGGGCGCGCGACGTCGAGATCGCGGGCGTCCCCGTGCGGCGGCACAATCGACCGCCGGAGCCAGGGTGGCCGGATGGCCTGCGCCTGGCCTCGTGGGTGGCGTGCGGGCTCGAGTTCGGCCTCGGGGGGCCGTTCACCGAGTTCAGCGGGCCGGAGTTCGAGGCGGTCGTGGCCTCGATCATCGAGGCGTGTGAGGGAGAGCGAGCCTCGGGGGTGCGTTGAACCTGTTCATACGTGATCGTTTCAACGTTGATCATAGTTTAGTGCCTGCTAATGTCACCTCGATGTTTTGACTGCTGCATCGATGGAGGCAGGTATGCACGTTCGACTGATTCGCATCGGGGCGGTGGCCCTGATGCTCGCGACCGCCCTCGTGTTCGTCGGCTGCTCGGACGACGAGGCCGACGAGCCGGTGGCAGGCGGCGATCCAACGGCGGCCGCGGATCCCGAGGCCGACCCGGAGGCGGACCCGGTCGCCGGCGGCGGGCACGAGGTGGGGACGCTCACCAACTTCGACGAGACGGTCGAGGTCGACCTGATGGAGTGGGCCGTGAACCCTGACCGCGCCTCGGTGCCGGCCGGGCTCGTCCGCTTCGTGGCAACGAACGACGGCAGCGAGGTGCACGAGTTCGTGCTGATCGAGGGCACCTCGAAGGACGGCGAGGAGGTGACGGAGATCGAGGGCATCGCGCCGGGCGACAGCCGCGAGATTGCCGCCCGCCTCGAGCCGGGGACGTACCAGCTGGCGTGCCTGATCGTGGAGGTCGAGGGCGGTGAGACCGAGGACCACTACGACCTCGGGATGCACATCGAGTTCACGGTGGAGTGAGCCCGCGCGCCTCGGCCTTCGATGTAGCATCGAGGGCGTGATGATTGCGCGGTTCGCGGAGTGGCGGAGCGCCTCGGCGGTGGCCGGGGCGCTCGTCGTCTCCGCGCTGGCCTCGATGGTCGTGGCGTGCTCGGACGGCGGGGACGCTGGTGGCGTGCCGGTGGCCTCGGATGCCGCATTCATGGTGGTCGAGTCCGACGGGTCGAGACGGGCCGTCGATCACCTCGAGGCGTTGCTCGAGCTGGCAGCGTTCGAGGTGGTGCTTCCCGCCTCGCTGCCTGAAGGCGTCGAGCTGCAGAGCGCGCAGTTGACGCTGCCCGACCCTCGATTCGAGTCGATGGCGCCCTTCGCCCGAGCGCGCGCCACGCCGGTGCTTCTCAGCTTTCGGGGCCCCGGCGAGGATGCGGCGCGCGGCTTCGCGGTGATGGAGTACGAGGCCGCCGGCGGCAGTCCGACCACCATCGGCGACGCAGGCGCGATCGCCTTCGAGCTGCCCGGTGCCGAGGGTGCTCAACTCCTCGACCTGCCGCTCGATGGCAGGCGAGCGCAGTCGGGGACGTCCGTCGTGTGGCGCGCGTGTGGCGTCGACTTCGCATTGACAGCGCCGGGGTCAGACGTGATGCCTCGGGAGGAGGTGCTCGACCTCGCGCAGGCGTTCATCACGGGGTGCGGGTCGTGAGGTCGCGGCTGGGGTAGCATCGCGGCATGACGGCCGTCGTGTCGGAAGTACGTGAGCGGGTGGCGGCGGTGCGTGCGCGCATCGAGGCGGCGTGCGCGCGGGCGGGGCGCGACCCGGGCGAGGTGACACTCATCGCGGTGTCGAAGACGTTCGGCCTCGATGCGGTGGAGGCGGCGCTCGAGGCCGGGATCACCGACTTCGGAGAGAACCGGGCGCAGCAGCTGGTGCCGAAGGCGGAAGGCGCGGCCTCGATGGGGTTGCGGCCTCGATGGCACTTCATCGGACACCTGCAGCGGAACAAGGCACGCGACGTCGTACCGCACATCGTGGCGCTGCACTCGGTCGACTCGCCACGCCTCGTGACGGCGATCTCGCGAGAAATCATGCGCATCGGCGAGCATGGGGCGGCTGCCGATGCGGCAGGGTCGTTGCGCTGTTACCTTGAGGTGAACGTGGCCGGTGAGGCCTCGAAGGAGGGCGTGGCGCCGGACGCGCTGCCGGCGCTCCTCGAGGCGGCGCGGGCCGCGGACGGCGTCGAGGTCGCGGGGCTGATGACGGTGGCCCCGCTGGCGGCCTCGGCGGAGGCGGCGCGGCCGGTGTTCGCGGCGCTGCGGGAGCTGGCGAGGTCGCACGGCCTCGATGGGCTCTCGATGGGGATGACGAACGACTTCGAGGTCGCGATCGAAGAGGGCGCGACCATGGTGCGGGTGGGGCGCGCGATCTTCGGGGAGCGCGACTAGCCTCGCGATCGGGCCGGGTGAGACGGGACTCGAGGTAGCGTCGTGCGCATCGGCATCATCGGCGGCGGGTTCATGGGCGAGGCGTTCCTGCGCGGCGTGCTGCGCGCGGAGGTGGCCGCGCCCGGCGACATCGCGGTGGCCGAGATCTCCTCGGCGCGGCGAACGGCGCTGTCCGGGCACGGCGTGCGTGTCACCGACGACCCGCAGAGCGCCTGCATCGGCGCGGACGTGGTGCTGCTGGCGGTGAAGCCGCAGGACCTCGAGGGGGCGGGGGGCGACCTGCGAGGGGGCATCCCGGCCTCGGCGGTGGTGGTCTCGATCGCGGCCGGCGTGCCCCTCGATGCGATCGAGCGCTCCACGGGCCATCGCGCGTGCGTGCGGGTCATGCCGAACCTGCCGGCGGCGATCGGCGAGGGCGCGGCCGTCTTCCTGGCCTCGAGCGGGGTCTCGGAGGCGCAGCGCCGCCACGTGCGCGCGATCCTCGAGGGGGTCGCGACGGCGGTGGTGGAGGTCGACGACGACGAGGCGGTGGACCTCGCGACGGCGCTGCACGGATCGGGGCCGGCGTACGTGTACCTGCTGATCGAGGCGCTGGTCGACTCGGCGGTGCGGCTCGGCATGAAGCGGCCGGATGCGCTGAAGCTCGTTCTCGCCACGGTGGCAGGGTCGGCGCGCTACGCCATCGAGACGGGCACGCACCCGACGGAGCTGCGTAACGCGGTGACCTCGCCGGGCGGGACGACGGCGGCGGCGCTCTCGGAGCTCGAGGCGGCGGGGCTGCGTGCGGCCATCGATGACGCGGTACAGGCGGCGTTCGACCGCGCGCAGGAACTGGGAGAGTCGTAGATGGATCAGCTGATCGAGATCATCCGGCTCGGGCTGCAGATCCTGATCTTCGCGATCTTCGCCCGCTCCATCCTCACGTGGTTCCCGATCGACCGGAACGGGCCGGTGTTCCAGGCGTTGGACGCGATCACGGAGCCTATCCTCGACCCGCTGCGCCGGGTCATTCCGCTGGTTGGGATGATCGACATCACCCCGATGGTGGCGATCCTACTGCTGCTGTTCATCTCCTCGGCGCTGGGCTCGGGGTCTTTCTAACGCCTCGACGGACCAAGAGCGAGGTCGGCCCTGCGGGCCGGCGTGCCCGCCCACCCACCCTTCCTGCATCGAGGGGCTCCGCCCATGGAACTCCCCGCGGAGCAGGATCCGTTGCGCCCGCGTCCTCCTGCGACTCCTAGAGCCGAGTCAGTCCCTCGAGAGGCGTGCCGCGAGATCGGCGGGCTCGAGGCCCTCGACCTCGACGAGCTTGGTGCGGGCGGTGGCGCCGCTCACGAGGGTGATCGCGCCTCGGGGGACGCGGAGGTGGCGCGCGAGGAGGCGGACCAGGGCCTCGTTGGCGCGTCCGTCGACGGGCGGGGCGGTGACGCGCACGCGGAGGGTGGCGGTTGCGGCCTCGAAGTCGCCGACCTCGTCTCGGGAGGCGCGCGGGGTGAGGCGGACGGTCAGGCGGGCCACGGCGTGCCTCGATGCTCCGCGCCTCGGTGGCCTCGATGGCCCGCTCTTCGACTCGGTGCGGGCTGTGGATAACCCTGTGGATGGGAACTCACGGCCTCGTGGGTAAGTCGTTCGCAACTCGATGCTGAGTGATGTTCGCATAGAGTCGAACACATGTTTGACACCGAACACCCGTTCGCATAGTCTCCGACCTGCCCAGCGCAGGACAGGCCGTACCGCGGCCGCGCCGGCAGGGATACCCTGAGGCACACAAGGAGAGTGAACCATGGCCGCGACGAAGAACACCAAGGCAGCGTCCGACCCCGCCGCGAGCGCCGGCGAGAAGCGTCGCGAGGACCTGACGAAGGCCATCGACCTCATCACGAAGGAGCACGGCAAGGGCGCGATCATGCGCCTGGGCGACGCGGGCGCCTCGGTGGCGGTGGCGGCGATCCCGACCGGTGCGATCTCCCTCGACATCGCGCTCGGCGTCGGCGGCATCCCGCGCGGGCGCATCACCGAGATCTACGGCCCGGAGTCGGCGGGTAAGTCGACGCTGGCACAGCACATCATCGCGGAGGCGCAGCGCAAGGGCGGCCTCGCGGCGTACATCGACGTTGAGCACGCGCTCGACCCGGAGTACGCGGCGGCGTGCGGCATCAACGTCGCGGACCTTCTCATCTCGCAGCCGGACACGGGCGAGCAGGCCCTCGAGATCTGCGAGGCGCTGATCCGATCGAACGCCCTCGATGTGGTCATCGTCGACTCGGTGGCGGCGCTCGTGCCGCGCGCGGAGATCGAGGGTGACATGGGCGACTCGCTGCCGGGCCTGCAGGCGCGGCTCATGTCGCAGGCGATGCGCAAGCTCACGGGCGCGACGGCGCGCTCGAACACCGCGCTCATCTTCATCAACCAGCTGCGCGAGAAGATCGGTGTGGTCTTCGGGAACCCGGAGACGACGCCCGGCGGCCGCGCGCTGAAGTTCTACTCGTCAGTGCGCATCGAGATCCGCCGCGTCGAGTCGCTGAAGCAGGGCACGACGTTCATCGGCAACCGCGTGCGCTGCAAGGTGGTGAAGAACAAGACGGCGGCGCCGTTCCGCCAGGCTGAGTTCGACATCATGTTCACGGGCGACCAGCACGGCATCAACCGCGAGGGCGACATCATCGACCTGGCCGTGCAGCACGAGATCGTGAAGAAGCTCGGCGCCTTCTACTCGTACGGCGACCTGCGCCTCGGCCAGGGCCGGATGGCGGCGTGTGAGTACCTCCGCGAGCACATGGAGCTCTGCGACGAGATCGAGACCAAGGTGCGCGCGGCGGCCGGCATCAAGGGCGTTGCTCCCTCGGACGTCGAGGCGACGAGCAGCACGGACGACGACGACGCTGAGGCGCCCGACCTCGATGCGGTGGAGGCCGAGGCCCTGGCGGACGTCTAGGCGCCTCGACCCTCGAGGCGAGCTGGATGGCGGGCTGGGCCGAGTTTGCAGGCGGAAGCGCCGAGGTGCTCCGCGTCGCAGATGGAACGACCGACGACCCTCGAGGGCACGAGTGGCGCGTCCTCGAGGGTGGTGCGGCCTCGATCGCCGCGGCGGGCGAGCGCCTGCTGGCGGCCTCGCCGGCCGGCATCGCACTCCTGGCGACCGTCGCACGCGACGGCGGGGCGCGCATTCACCCCTTCATGCCTCGGGTGATCGACGGCGCGCTCGTGGCGTTCGTAATCACGGACTCGCCGAAGCTGCGCGACCTCCTCGATGGCCGCCTATGCGCGATCCACTCGGGGCTCGCCGAGGAGGACGAGGAGTTCTGGGTGCGCGGCCGCGGCAGCATCGTTGACGAGCCTCGGAGGGTGGAGCGGGCCCTCGAAGCGATGGACTGGGCAAAGCCGGAGCTCGAGGTCCTCGTGGAGTTCGACCTCGTGGCGGCCGGCTGGACGCGCTGGCTCGACTTCGGGACGCCGCGCCACCGGCCCCTGCACCATCGGTGGCGAGCGGCCTCGTGACAGCGTCGAGCACCCTCGATGCTCGTGCGCCGAGCCTACTGGCCGGGCGGGCGGAAGGTCGGGGACTTCTTCACGGCCTCGTCCAGCTCCTCGGCGGTCATGAGCACGACCGTCTCGACGGCCACCGTGCCAGTCGCGGCCGCCGTGAGCGCCACGCTGGCCATCGCCGCGTTGTCGGGCATGTCTACGATGACGTAGATGTCGGTGTCGCCGAAGGCGTAGTAGAGACTCTCGATCTTGCCGCCCAACGAGCCGACCAGCTGCTCGACCGCTTCGCGGCGACGCGTGCCGCCCTCCTGCAGCAACCCTCGGAGCCCGTCTCCAACGTAGTTGCCTCGAATCAGGTACCTGGGCATGGGAGCCTCCCCGCTGCACCGTCCTCGGTTGGGGCGGTCGTCGCCCTCGTATTACCACAGGGCACGGTCCGATGAGTCCGATGCGACAGCGGGGCGTGCGCGACCCCTCGACGTACGGGACGCCCGAGGAGGAGGCGCGGCGGGCGCTGAAGAAGGCGGTCGACCTGCTGTCCAGGCGGGGGTACGCGACCTCGGAGCTGCGCAAGCGCCTCGAGCGGCAGGGGCCACCGGAGGCCGCGGCCTCGGCGGTCGCACGCCTCGAGGCGGCGGGCTTCCTCGATGACGGCGCTTGGGCGGCGTCATACGTCGATGGACCTCGAGGGCGGGAGCGGTCGCGGGCGATGCTGCGGCGGGACCTGCGCTCGAAGGGCGTCGAGGACGAGGTGGCGGCCTCGGCTCTCGCGGAGCACGACGACCGCGCGGCGGCCCTCGAGACGGCGCGGAAGCGCGTGCGGTCGCTCATGCGCCTCGAGCCGGAGGTGCGGGCGCGAAGGCTGCGCGACTACCTGCTGCGTCGGGGCTTCAGCGGTTCGGTGGTGCGCGCCACGCTCGAGGTCGTGCTGACCTCGGTGCCGGGTGACGACCTCGATGGGTTCGCTTCCCTCGGCGAGTAGGTCCTGTCTCGGCTGCCGCAGGGGCATCGGGCCATCGTCCGTCGGGGTATGTCCGCCTCGCTCGGGCCGGTGGGGAGCGCTACGATAGGCGAGCAGGGCGCCGCCGAGCGCCTTTGCTTGTTATGTCGTCGCGAGTAGCTGCCTTTGAGGCGCTGCTGTTGACCCGAATCGGAGCACATCAATGGACAGCATCGTCGTGATCGCGCTCGTGGGCGTGGTCGCGCTGGCGGTCGGAGCCGCAGGCAGCTTCATGTACCTGCGATCCGGCGCCTCGGGCCTCGTCGCCGACGCGCGTCGCGAGGCGGACCGCCTGCGCGCGGACGCCGAAGCGGACCGCCGGCAGATTCAGGTCGCGGCCCAGGAGGACGCGATCGGCTACCGCAAGGAGGTCGAGGACGAGCTGCGCGAACAGCGCCGCGAGGCCACGCGCATCGAACGTCGACTCGAGCAGCGCGAGGAAGGCATCGAGCGTCGCGCGGAGTCGCTGGAGCGCGGCGAGCAGTCCGTGCGGGACCGCGAGAAGCACCTCGAGAACCTCGAGCGCGAGCTGAGCGAGCGAGCAGACGCATCGCGTGCGGAACTCGAGCGGATCGCCGGGCTGACCATCGATGAGGCGCGGGCGGAGCTCCTCGACGAGCTCGACCTCGAGCTCCGGGACGAGGCGGCCCGCCGGGTGCGCGCGATGGAGGGCTCGGCGAAGGCGGAGGCCGACGCGCGGGCGCGCAAGCTGCTCGCGACGGTGATGCAGCGCATGACGTCGGAGATCACCTCGGAGACGACGGTCTCGGTGGTGCCCATCCCCTCGGAGGAGATCAAGGGCCGCATCATCGGCCGCGAGGGGCGCAACATTCGTGCCTTCGAGGCGGCGACCGGCTGCGACCTCATCATCGACGACACGCCGGACGTCGTGACCGTCTCAGGCTTCGACCCGGTGCGGCGCGAGGTCGCCCGTATGGCCCTCGCGCGACTGATCCAGGACGGGCGCATTCAGCCGACGCGCATCGAGGAGGCGGTCGACCGCGCGCGCGCCGAAGTGGACCGCGTCATCCAGGAGGCGGGTGACCAGGCCACCCTCGATGCCGAGGTGACGGGTCTGCACCCCGAGATCGTGAAGACCCTCGGGCGGCTGCGCTTCCGCTTCTCCTACGGGCAGAACCAGCTGCGGCACTGCATCGAGACGTCCTGGCTGGCGGCGGCGGTCGCGGCCGAGGTGGGCGCGGACATCGAAGTGGCGCGCGTCGGCGGGCTGCTGCACGACCTCGGCAAGGCGGTAGACCGCGAGCAGGAGGGCACACACGCCTCGATTGGCGCAGACATCGCCAAGCGGTTCGGCGTGCCTCGCGAGGTCGTTCACTGCATCGAAGCGCACCACGAAGAAGTACGGCCAGAGACGACCGAGGCGCTCATCGTGATCATCGCCGACGCCATGTCGGGGAGCCGCCCGGGCGCGCGTCGGGAGTCGGCGGACGAATACGTGAAGCGCCTCGAGTCTCTGGAGGCGATCGCGAACTCGTTCAACGGCGTGCAGCAGTCCTTCGCCATCCAGGCGGGCCGCGAGGTGCGCATCATCGTCGAGCCGGAGCGCATCGACGACCTCGAGGCGATGCGGCTCGCGCGCGACGTCTCGAAGAAGATCGAGGAGACGCTGCAGTACCCCGGCGTCATCAAGGTGACGGTGGTGCGCGAGACGCGGGCGTCAGCGGTCGCGCACTAGCGTGCGGGTCCTCCTCGCCGGCGACGTGGTGGGACGGCCGGGCCGTGATGCGGTCCGGGCGATCCTGCCGGGGCTGCGCGAGGAGCTGGGCCTCGACCTCGTGGTGGTGAACGCGGAGAACGCGGCCGCGGGGCGCGGGCTCACGGTGCGCCTCGCGAACGAGCTCTTTCAGGCCGGGGTCGACGTGCTGACCTCGGGCAACCACATCTTCAACGTGCGCGAATTCGTGCCCGCCCTCGATGGGCCGCTGCCGATCCTGCGGCCTGCGAACTATCCCGCGGGAGTGCCGGGGCGCGGCGTCCTCGAGGTGGGCGGAGCGACGCCCGTCACGATCGTGAACCTCATGGGGCGCACCTTCATGCCGGTCGCCGTCGACGACCCGTTCGCCGCCGTCGACACGATCCTCGAGGGGATCGCACCGGGCTCGGTCGTGCTCGTCGACTTCCACGCGGAGGCGACGAGCGAGAAGCAGGCGCTCGGCTGGTACCTCGATGGCCGCGTCTCGGTGGTGGTGGGGACGCACACGCACGTGCCGACGGCGGACCAGCGCGTGCTGCCGCAGGGCACGGCGTACGTCTCCGACCTCGGGATGTGCGGAGCGCTCGACTCGGTGATCGGCGACGACGTGACCTCGGTGATCACGCGGTTCACGACGAGCATGCCGACGCGGCTGCCGCCGGCCGAGGTGCCGCCCGGCGCCGAGGTGATGATCAACGCGGTGGTCGTCGACATCGACGAGACAACGGGGCGGGCGTGGAGCATCGAGCGGGTGGACCGCCGCTGCCGCCTCGATGAGGCGGGCGGGGACCTCGAGGGTGGAGGTGGCGCGTGAGCATCGGCGACTTCCACACGCACTCGACGCGCTCGGACGGGATGCTGACGCCGACACAGCTGGTGGATCTCGCGGCCTCGAGGGGCGTGCGGGTGATGGCGCTCACGGACCACGACACGCTGGACGGCCTCGACGAGGCGCGCGCGGCGGCGGCGCGACACCCGGGCTTCCTCCTCGTGCCGGGAGTCGAGCTCTCGGCGGACCTGCCGGGGCGCGAGCTGCACATGCTGGGGCTATTCGTCGACGAGACGAACGAACGGCTGCTGTCGGACCTCGCGCGGTTCCGCGAGGGGCGCATCGAGCGCGGGCGGAGGACCGTCGAGGCCCTCGAGGCGGCGGGCGTGCCGGTCGACTGGGCGCGAGTGCAGGAGATCGCCGGTGACGCCTCGGTGGGTCGCCCGCACGTGGCGCGCGCGCTCCTCGAGGCGGGGCACGTCGAGACGATCAACGAGGCGTTCGACCGCTTCCTCGGGCGCGGGCAGCCGGCCTACTTCGAGCGGGAGACGCTGTCGCCCTCGGAGGCGATCGCCATGATCCGGGGGGCGGGCGGCCTCGCGCTGTTCGCGCACCCCTCCTTCACGAACGAGTACGAGCAGGTGGCGGCGGACCTGGCGGCCGAGGGGCTGTTCGGCCTGGAGGCCTACTACAAGAACTACGAGCCCGAGCTCGTCGAGTCGCTGCGGGCCATGGCGGAGCGCCTCGGTCTGTTCGCTCTCGGTGGCTCGGACTACCACGGGATGGACCGCTCGGACGAGCGTGAGCCGGGCGACATCCCGCTGCCGGACGAGGTGGTGTGGTCGTTCCTCGAGGCGGCGCGGGCGGCGGGGTGCCGGGTGCCCGAGCCGACGCCGGCCTGATCGAGGACCGCACCGGAGATTCGAGGTCGCCATGACGACGAGCGCGCAGCCGGGCCCCGAGCAGGTGGTCTACTGCGCACGTCACCCGGACGTGGAGACGGCGCTCACGTGCGGGCGCTGCGGGACGCCGATCTGCCCTCGCTGCATGGTGCACACGCCCGGCGGCATCCGATGCCCCGACTGCGCGCAGCTGCGCCGGCCGCCGATGTACGAGCTGTCGGCGAGCGACTACCTCAAGGCCGGCGGCGCCGCACTCGTCGTCGGCATGCTGCTCGGCCTCGTCGGCGCGGTGATCCTGCCGGCAGGCGCGCGCTTCGGGTTCTTCGGTCTGCTCATCGCGTTCTTCGTCGGGACCGGCGCGGGGGCCGTGGTCGCGGAGGCGATGCAGCGGGTGACCCGCGCGAAGCGCGGGATGGGGATGCAGGCGCTGGCGACGGCGGGCCTCGGCCTGGCATACGTCGAGCGGCTGGTGCTGAGCGGCGGGCTGGACCTGGCGCTGCAGGACCTGGTCGGCATCCTGATGGTGGCGGTGGCGGTCGGCGCGGCCTGGAGCCGGCTGCGCTAGGCGTCGACGGCTCGACGCGCCTCGATGCTCGCCCTCGCTAGCCGCTGAGGCGGTCGACGACGGTGAGGATGGCGAGCAGGCCGAGGCAGGAGCCGCTGACGAGGGCGACCCGCTTCATCTCTCGCAACATGTAGCGTGATTCGCGGGCGGCAGCGGCGACGGCGCGGTCGTGCGCGCCGTGGCGGCCTCGCGAGGCACCCTCGTCACCACCGCCCGAGGCAGGCGCGGGCGCGGAGCCCTGGTAGGTGGGCCTCGGTGGGAGGCGGCGCCTCGATGTGGTGCGTCGACGGGGGTTGCTCGACATGGGTGCCAGTCTACGTCGGGAAGTCGCGAGGCGCGATGGATTGACCGGGGGTGACGCGGATGCCATGATCTCGGCCTCGGCGGCCCCGTAGTGTAGCGGCCTAACACGCCACCCTGTCACGGTGGAGATCGTCGGTTCGAATCCGATCGGGGTCGCCATAACCCGCTCGGTAGATTCGGCCGCGAGCGGGTTACGATCGGGCTGACCCTCCTCGGCCCGTCCGGGTCCGCAAATTCATCGACCGCCATCGACCGCTGACCGCCAAGAGGCACCCCTTCGCGCGGCGGAAGTGTGCCAGATGGGCGAACCACGTGAGCGTTGCTCCCGGCGAACTGGGAGCTTGCGGGCCGATCACTCCTCGGGCTCCCCCGCGGAAATCGCGACACCGAGGCGCGGTCGATCGCGACGAACGCCGCTAGAGCTCGCGATGCGAAAGGCGAATCCCGGCCACCCAGAGTGCGAGAGAGGCGGCCACCGCTCCGACGATCGCCGACCGCACGTACTGAGCCGGAGTCGCGTCCGTGAGTAGTCCGAGCATCGCGTTCGCCAGGCGGCCGGGAAGCCACTCGCCGATTGTCGGGACCAGCCCCAGGAGAGAAACGCCGGCGATCAGGGCGTAGGTGACAACGACGGTGCCGAGCACACCCCTGGCAATGGATGCAGCGAGCGCGACGAGAGAGATGACGAAGGCGAAGTAGAGCGCCCCATAGAGGGTGCCAAACAGCATGGCCTCCACCCCCAGCGACCCGATAAGCACGCGGGTTTCGTACCAAGCCGCAGCTGTCCCGAGTGCGAACACCACGGCGGTGGCCGGCGCCCAGACTGCAAAGCGGGCCAGGACGAGCACTTGCATGGATCTCACGCGCGTTCGCAGGAAAGCAGCGAGCTCACTTTCGCCATCGAATGCGAACGCACCCGCCGCTGCCGCGATCGCTGTGAGCAGCCCCAGCTGCATGATATTGCCCAGGTATTGCCGGACGCCGTCGGCCGGCACTGCTGCAGTGACGGTGAGCTGCACGTTGCTACCCAATCGGCTAACGATGTCGGACAAATAGCGCGCAGTGAACGGGCCGAGCAGCCCAAAGAAGATGAACACGACGAGTAGCGCCGGACCTCGCCAAGTACGTCGCAAGCGGAGCAATTCCAGTCGCCACAGGCTCACGTTGTGATCTCCAAGAACACCTCCTCCAGCGACGCCTCACCCGGGCGGAAACTGACCACACGCGCGTTCGCTCGCGCCAGGGCGGCCGGCAACCCACATTCGGCATCTTCGAGCCGACTAACCGCGACCCGAATCGCACCTCCCCGGCTGATGTCGACGGAACGCACCCACGGCACGTCTCGGAGAACCTGGGCGACTTGATCGGGGCGATCACGTAACCGCACTAAGTAGTGCGGCGCGGCCGACCCCGTCAGCAGCTGAGCGAGCGGTCCTTGGTACAAGAGTCGCCCGTTCCGAAGGATCCCGACCGTGTCGCACACCTCCTGCACGTCTGAGAGGATGTGGCTGGAGAACACAACTGTCCGGCTGCCCCGCTCGCGAGCGATAAGGTCGAGGACCTCGCGACGCCCCATCGGGTCGAGAGCTGCGGCGGGCTCGTCGAGCAGGAGCAGCTCCGGGTCTGCCACGAGTGCGGCGGCCAGCCCGAGTCGCTGGAGCATGCCCCGTGAGAAGCCCCCAACCCGACGGTCGAGCGCGTCAGTGAGCCCAGCCTCGTCGAGCGTTTGCTCGACACGCTCCGGCGGGGGCGTGCCCAATACAAGCGAGTAGGCGAGCGCCACAACCTCGCGGGCTGTGAGCCACGGCTCGAACTGCGGGGTGTCAGGCGCGAGGACCACGCGCTCCCGCGGTACGTTGATGCTGCATTCGCCCTCGGTGGGGCGACGAAGACCAGCGAGTATGGAAAGCAGGGTCGTCTTCCCCGAGCCGTTTGGGCCCACAAGGCCGTAGACGCTGCCGTGTGTGACCTCCATGTCGACACCATCGAGCGCGGCGTGTGCCCCATATTGCTTTCGTAGTCCCCGCGTCATCACCGTCACGCGTGCTGCCTCCCTGCCACGAGGTAGGCAATGCCACCAACCGGTGCCGAAACGAGCAAGATCACCAGGGCCCATGCCCACTTCGGGAGATACCGTGCGCCTGAACGCGCTAGCTCATACAGGCAGTACGCATCGAATGCGATGGCAACGATGACGATTGGGATCAGGGCCGCGAGCGGCGGCATGTACAACTCCTGTTCATGTGCAGATGTCAGTCGGGAGGATAGATTCGTATTCCTACGATGATCTGAGAGCAGACTGGATCTCACACTCAGGATGGGAGTCTTGGTGGCTCACACCTGCAGCCCGTTTTCACCCGTCCGACTCACGGGATTCAGGTTCCTCTCAGGGTCTAGATCTGATGATGGCCGCACGCGACATCGATCCCGGGGGGCGGCCAAGCCATGTTCGCTCCTCTGATTCAGAGGAGGTGAGCGTGCGCATCGCGCCATTGATCCATCGCATCGGCACGAACAGCATCGTGAACGCCTACCTGCTTGAAGAGGCCGGCGAGGTCACGATCATCGATGCCGGTGTGCCCGGCTACTACGGGGACATCCCCCGAGAGCTTGCAGCGATGGGGCGGTCGGTCGCGGATGTCCGCGCACTGTTGCTGACGCACGGCCACAGCGATCACATCGGATTCGCCGAGCGGCTGCGTCGGC
This sequence comes from Dehalococcoidia bacterium, assembly GCA_041390625.1. Lineage (GTDB taxonomy): Bacteria > Chloroflexota > Dehalococcoidia > UBA2979 > UBA2979 > RBC038. The sequence continues at coordinate 65,316 of JAWKPM010000010.1, forward strand.
AGGACGGCGTACCGGTCTCGGTTCACGAGATCGACGCCTCGCTGGCTCGAGGCGAGGTGCCAAACCCTTCGAAGGGAATGGGCCCGACCAAGTTGGGACCGCTCCTCGGCTTCCTGTGGTTCACCATGCTTCACGGTGGATTTCGGACCCCGCAGCTTCGTGAGGTGTCCACGTTCGGGGACGGCGCCACGCTGGACGTTCCCGGCAGCCCGCGGGTCATCCTGGTTCCGGGGCACACGCCGGGCAGCTCCGCGCTCCACGTTCCGACCCACGACGCACTCTTCGTCGGTGACGCCCTCGCGACCTACGCGGTGACCACCGGCAAGCGCGGCCCGCAAGTCGCGCCGTTCACAGCCGACGAAGAGACAGCCCTTGCGTCGCTCGGACGCCTCAGGCACCTCGACGCCGACCTCGTTCTGCCCGGCCACGGAGATGCGTGGACCGGTGGCGCGGCGGCGGCCGTGGATCAGGTGCGCCAGGAGGTGACGGCCGTCGCCTGAGCGACGCGGCGCGGCGCCGCGCGGCGTCGGAAGGCTCTGCCCCCCGAGGAAGGGAGTTCGGCGGTGACGACGCTCTTCCCTTGGCTACGAGTGCTGCTGGCTGTGGCGATCTACGTCGTATTCGCGCTGCTCGCCTCTATCGGCATCAGGCGGGTCGGAGCCGACTTGAAGGACATGCAGGGACGCACCTCGATGGTTGTGCTGGCGATCGGCGCGCTGGCGAACGTGGCGGTGCTCGCCACGGTGTTGCTGATGCTGGTGCTGCTCGACGGGCGGAGCCTCTCGTCGCTCGGACTCGACGTCACGGCACGCGATGCGCTGGTGACAGCGTTCGCGATTGGCGCCATCGCGACGCTGTCAGCCGCGTTCCTGTCGGTGGTCGCACGGAGGACGCAGCATCGCGTCCGACTTCTGCGCATCACTCCGTCGGCCACGGCCATGCTCGGAGCGGTGATGATGCTCGGGGTGCTGTTCGTCGTTGCCCTGCAGGAGGAGGTGGTCTACCGCGGCTACGTGGCCGTGAATCTTCTCGATGAGGGCTGGCTGGTGGTGGCGCTCGCGTCGATCGTCAGCTTCACGGCCATCCACCTGCTGACCAATCGCACCAGCCCGGCCCAGGTCGCCAGCTGGCTGCTGGGCGCTTCGGTACTCGTCTGCGCCTACCTCGTCAGTGGCTCGATCTGGGTCGCCGTGACGCTGCACTTTGCGACGGACGTGACGAACGTGGTCGCGCTAGGAATCGCCGGCCAGTACTCGCTCGTCGAGATCGCGCCTCCGCTCAGCGACCGTGACCGTGTGATGTACCGAGGCGCTTTCGCGGTGTCCCTGATCGCGATCCTCATCGGGGCCTTTGGAACGAACGTGAGGATCGGTTAGGCACTACAAGTCAAAGGAGGCCTTGATGGCCAGCCACTCCGCCACAACGACTCGTCGGTCGGTTACCGAGCGTGGGAGGATGTCGATCGAACCGTTCCTGACGTCGATCCCTTTCATCGTTGCCGGCATCCTCTTCGTCCTCTATCCAGCCGTCAGACCGTTCTCCGACGAGCAAACGATGGACGGCGCGCGAACGTTCGCCTCGGACCGCTGGGTCGTGGCGCACTCGTTCGCCCTCGCGGGGTTCATCCTGCTCGGGCTTGGACTGCTCGGACTGCGTGACCTCTTGCGCGGATCCGTCAGCGAACGCTGGGCGCAGTGGGGGCTCGTGGTCGGCTGGTTCGGGGTGGGCCTGACCCTTCCGTACTACGGCGCCGAGGTGTTCGGACTGCACGCGGTGGGCCGTGAGGTGATCGCCCGCAACGACGTTGGCCTGATGTCGTTGGTGGACTCGATCCGCTGGGGCGCAGGGATCTGGTTCATCCTGCTGGGGCTCGTCGCGATTGCCGTCGCCGCCCTGCTGTTTGCCGTCGCGCTCTGGCGAGCGGCCAGTTACGGGCGTTGGGGCGGCGTCGTGCTCGCCACGGCGTTCGCGCTCTACATCCCTCAGTTCGCAGCATCGCACCCCGTGAGGGTGTTGCACGGGCTGCTCGTCTTCGCCGGCTGCTGGCTCATCGCGCGCGGCGTACTGCGGCAGGCGAGCGGGATGGCGTAGCGCTTGCCCGGCCGCGGTGGGCGTCCCGCCCGATCGGGGTCGCCAGCCCGTCTCGCCTCGACGCTTCACCTACCTCGATGCCGCGCCAGGCGAGCACCGACAGCACGCAGCGAGCTAGTCGGCTTGGCGTCGCTGCCACTCTTCGAGCGTCTTCGCCACCTTCGGGTGCGTGCTGCGGTCAGTTCCGGGCGGTGGCAGCCCGAGATCCTCACGGAGTACTTCGAGAAGCGCATCACACCACTCGGTCCATGTTCCCGGGTCGGAAGGTACACGCTCGCCCGCCTCCTCCATCGAATCGAGGATTTGCTCAGTGGTTAGATGGCGCGCCTGATACTGACTCAGGATTTTCAGCATCGCGCGGTAGGCCTGCCAGTCATCGACCATCACCATGCGCTCACCTCAGGGTCGAAGCCTCTTGCGAACTGGGTCCCACTGAAACAGGACCTCGTTCACACCACCGTTCGTGATGAGAGCGCCAGTTGGACTGTGCCAAATCTCTGCCCAACTCTGGTCGCCGCCGCACCTCGTAGGTGAGCATAAACATCGACGACCCAGTCCGTGGGCGCGCGGGCAGCGCCCACGACTCGTAGCCCCAAGCGGCGATAACGTCGGCGTTCTCGTCGATCCGGTCGCTTCTCGAGCCGAGGCCGTCGTAGGAGACGTACGCCGGGTCATCGGAGCCGTCGATGGCCGCGACGAGGTCGAGGCCGTCGGGCGCGCTTCCTCGTGCGTCGCGCCCGGCGGCTACACGAGGTGGCAGGCGACGCGGTGGCCGGGGGCCTTCTCCTCGAGGACGGGGACCTCTTCTCGACAGCGGTCGGTCGCGAGGGGGCAGCGCGTGTTGAAGCGGCAGCCGGGGGGCGGGTTCTCGGGGCTGGGGAGGTCGCCTTCGAGGAGGAAGGACTCGCGCTTCGCCTCGAGCTTCGGGTCGGGCACGGGGATCGCGCTGAGCAGCGCTCGCGTGTATGGGTGCTGCGGGTTCGCGAAGAGGTCGTCGGCGGGGGCCTCCTCCATGATCAACCCGAGGTACATGACGGCGACACGGTCGGAGATGAAGCGCACGGTCGACATGTCGTGGGAGATGAAGACGTAGGCGAGTCCGAGCTTCGACTGGAGGTCTCGCAGCAGGTTCACGACCTGCGCGCGCACTGAGACATCGAGGGCACTCGTCGGCTCGTCGGCGACGACGAGGTCGGGGCCGACCGCGAGGGCGCGCGCGATGCCGACACGCTGGCGCTGGCCGCCGGAGAACTGGCCGGGGTATCGATCGGCGGTCGTGGGGTCGAGGCCGACCTGGTCCATCAGCTCCTCGACGCGGGCGCGACGCTCCTCTCGACTGCCGATGCGCTGCACGGTGAGGGGCTCGGCGATGCTGGCACCGATCGACATCTTCGGGTCGAGCGAGGCCATGGGGTCCTGGAAGATCATCTGGACGCGCCGGCGGTAGGCCTTGATGTCGGCCTGCTTGCGGACGGCGGTGATGCCGAGGCTGCTGAGGTAGTCCACGCCATCGAGGAGGATGCGCCCCTCGGTGGGGGAGTCGAGCTGGACGAGCATGCGGCCCGTCGTGGTCTTGCCGCAGCCGGACTCGCCGACGAGGCCGAGCGTCTCGCCTCGCTTCAGGGTGAGGTCGACGCCATCGACGGCGCGCACGCGCTTCGTGGGACCGCCGAACCATGACCGCCCGGAGATGAAGTGCTTCTTGAGGCCCTTCACCTCGAGCAGCGGCGTGTTGCCGCCGGCGGCGGGGATGCGCCCGGCCTCGCGGCTGGGGGGCGGCAGGAAGTCGGTCGCGGTCGTCCTGGGTGCGGTGGTCACGGGCGGGCCCCTTCCGTCGGTGGCGATGCGGTGTAGTCGGCGTAGAGGACGCAGGCGACGCTGCGTGCGCCCTCGATGGGGACGAGCGTGGGATCGACCTCGGCGCAGCGCTCGGAGGCCTGACCGCAGCGCGGCAGGAACGAGCACCCGGCGCCGAGCGTCGCGAGGTCCGGCGGCGCGCCGGGGATCTGCGACAGGCGCTCGGGCAGATCGCCGTCGATCGATGGAATGGAGGCGAGCAGGCCCTGTGTGTAGGGGTGCTTCGGCGCCTCGAAGATCTCCTCGACGGGCGCCATCTCGACGATGCGGCCGGCGTACATCACGGCGACGCGGTCGGCGAAGCGCGCCACGAGCCCCATGTCGTGGGTGACGAAGATGACCGAGGAGCTGCGCTCCTGCGAGATGCGCTTCAGCAGCGCGACGATCTGCGCCTGGATCGTGACGTCGAGGGCGGTCGTCGGCTCGTCCGCGATCAGGAGGCGCGGCTCGCAGGAGATCGCCATCGCGATCATCACGCGCTGGCGCATGCCGCCCGAGAGCTCGTGCGGATAGGCATCGATGTTGCGATGCGGGTCGGGGATGCCGGTCGCGCCGAGCAGCTCGATGGCGCGCTCGCGGGCCTCGAGCTCGCTCAGGCCGAGGTGCTGACGCATCGGCCTCGTCATCTGGGCGTGCACGGTCATGACCGGGTTGAGCGAGGTCATCGGGTCCTGGAAGACCATGGCGACCTCGCGGCCGCGGATGGTCTGCAGCTCGGCGGACGACATCGGGAGGACGTCGCGGCCATCGAGCTCGACGGAGCCGGCCTCGATGGTGCCGCCGCGGGCGATCATCTGCATGAGCGCCATCGACATCACGCTCTTGCCGGAGCCGCTCTCGCCGACGACCGCGAGCCGCTCGCCGACCGCGAGGTCGAACGAGACGCCTCGGACGGCCTGGACGCGCGCGCTCCCACGCTTGAACGTGACCTCGAGGTCGCGGACGCGCAGCAGGGGGTTCGAGTCGGCGCCGGCGGAGGTGCCGGCCTCGACCATCGTGGCCCGCGCCGGGCGGGTGAGCAGTGCCATGACGTCGTCCCTTCGTTCGTTCGTTGCTGCCTCGAGCGCTACTTGCGGAGCGACGGGTCGAGCTGCTCGCGGATGCCGTCGGAGAACAGGTGGAGGCTGATCGCCACGACGACGATGGCGAGGCCCGGGATAGTCGAGATCCACCACGCCTCGCGCAGGTAGTTGCGCCCGTCCGCGACGAGGTTGCCGAGCGACGGCTCGGGCGGCGTGATGCCGAGCCCGAGGAACGACAGCGCGGCCTCGGCGAGGATGGCATTCGCGGCGTAGATGGTCGCGACGACGACCATCGGAGCCACGGTGTTCGGGAGGACGTGCCTCAACAGGAGCCACCACGTCGGGGCGTTGCCCATGCGGGCGGCGTCCATGAACGTCCTCGAGCGCATGCCCAGCGCGAGCGAGCGCTGCAGACGGATGGCCGCCGGCATCGAGGAGATGCCGAGGGCGATGATCAGCTGCGTCGTGCCGCCGCCGAAGACGGCGATGATCCCGATCGCCAGCAGCAGACCGGGAAACGCCAGGAGTACGTCGACGAAAGCCGAGATGATGGTGTCGACGCGGCGGCCCATCGTGCCGGCCATGGTGCCGAGGAGGATGCCCATCGACATCGACAGCGTGGCGGCGGCGAAGCCGATGGTGAGCGACACCTTCAGCCCGGCGATCGTCCTCGAGAAGATGTCGCGCCCGAGCTTGTCGGTGCCGAAGAAGTGCGAGAACGAGGGACCGGTCAGCGAGTCGGCCACGTTCGGCTTCAACGGGTCCGCAATCGGCAGGATCGGCGCCGTCACCGCGAGCAGCAGGATCGGCAGCAGGATGGCGGCGCCGAGCGCGTTGTTGCGGTTGCGGAAGAACGACGCGAACGAGCTCTCACGGAGCCAGCCGGACGCCCTCGATGACGGCTGCGTCCTCGCCGTCGAAATGGTCGTTTGCATCGAGCCTGCCTTCCTCGAGAGGTGGAACTACGAGAGCCGCACTCGCGGGTCGACGCGGGTGTAGACGAGATCGGTCACGACGTTCACGACGACGAAGATGACCGCGTAACTGAGGATCAGTCCCTGCACGACCGGGTAGTCGCGGCTGTAGATGCTGTTGATGAGCTGCGTGCCCATGCCGGGCAGCGAGAAGATCGACTCGGTGATGACGGTGCCGGAGAAGAGCCGCCCGACGCTGAGGCCGGTGATGGTGATGATCGGCAGTGCGGCGTTGGGGAGGGCGTGGCGGAACAGGATGGACCGCTCGGAGGCGCCCAGCGAGCGCGCCGTGCGGATGTAGTCCTCCTCGAGGGTCTGGAGGACCGAGGTCCTCGTGACGCGCGCCACGGAGGCGATCTGCGCCGTGCCGAGCACGATGACGGGGAGCGCCAGGCGCTTTGCCATGTAGATGGGGTCACCCCAGTCGATGGGCCCGCTGATCGGGAACCAGCCGAGCTGCAGCGACAGGAAAAGCATCAGGAGCAGCGAGACCCAGAACGAGGGCAGCGTGTCGATGACCATGGCGAAGACGGTGAGGCCGGAGTCGGCCGCGTCGTTGCCTCGGTACTTCGCGTAAGCGGCGACGGCGCCCAGCGGCACCGAGATCAGCGTGCCGACGATGATCGCGAGGATGGCGACGATGGCGGTTACCGGCATCGCGTTCGCGATCACCGTGGTGATCGGCAGGTTCGTGTGGATCGAGTGACCGAGGTCGAAGCGGAAGAGGTCCGTGACGTAGTGCACGTACTGGAGGAGGAGCGGCTCGTTGAGGCCGAGTCGCTCGCGCAGGCCTTCCAGTGCCTCGGCGCTCATGCCTTCGCCACCGATGTACGCGGCCGGGTCCCCCGGGATCATGCGCAGCATCAGGAAGACGAGCGTCACGACACCGGCGATGGCCGGGGCCACGGAGGTCGTACGTCGAATCGCGTAGTTGAGCATCGAGGCACCTTTCACGGGGCCCCTTGCGGGGCCCCGCTTCGGCGGCGGGCTCTAGGAGCCCGCCCCGACGTACACCGGGTAGAAGTCGACGTTGGCGAGTCGGTTCACCTGGATGTTCTTGATCGGTCCCCACGCGGCCCAGAGGTTCGTCGAGGCGCGCGTCGCCATGTAGGCCACGTCGTCGTAGACGAGCTGCTGAGCCTCGTAGTACTTGGCCAGGCGCTCCTCCGGGTCGAGTGAGGCGCGAGCCTCCTCGAGGAGTCGCGTGACGTCCGGGTTGTCGTACTTCGAGCCGTTGAGGCCGGCCGGGGCCGCGTTGTCCGGGTGGAGGAACCCGAAGAGCAGCGTGTCCGGGTTGACTGCCGGGTAGAGGCGCCCGGCGAGCTCGAAGTCGCCGGCGTTCCGGCGCTGGTTGAAGACGGCGGGCTCCACGACGTCGAACTGGAGGTCGATGCCCACCTCGGCGAGCATGGCCTGCTCGAGCAGCGCCGCGTCGTTCACGCCGGTGACGAGCGAGTGGACCGTGAAGCCATCGGGGTAGCCGGCACCGGCGAGCAGCTCCTTCGCCTGCTCCGGGTCGTAGCCGTACGGCGTGAGATCCGGGTTGTAGACCGGCATCCACGGCGGCAGGATCGACGACCACGGGCGGGCCGTGCGCGGCGTCAGCTGCTCGACGATCGACGTGTAGTCGATCGCGAGGGCGTAGGCGAGGCGCACGTCGCGGCTCTGGAACGGCTCGAAGTCGGCGCCGAACATCGTGACGGAGGTCGCGTAGTCCTCGGACTTCGCGATCTGGACGCCCTCGGTGGCGGCGACGCGGTCAATCAGTTCGGTGTTGCCCTGGCCGAGGTTCGACATGACGTCGACCTCGCCGTTGAGGAATGCGGTCTCCGCGGCAGAGACATCGCGGATCAGCACCCACGTGATCTTGTCGAGGGTCGGACGGCCTCGGAAGTAGCCCTCGTGAGCGAGGAGCACCATCTCGGAGTCCGGCGTCCACGAGTCGATGTAGAACGGGCCGGTGCCGACCGGGTTGCGACCGTAGTCGTCGCCGAAGTCCTCGACGGCCTTCTGATTGACGATCTGGCCCTGGTGGTAGTTGCCGACCTGGTAGAGGAAGTTGCCGTCGGGCTGCTTCAGCTTGATGACCACGGTGTAGTCATCGGTGGCCGTGACAGAGTCGACGTTGTTGAACTCGGCGCGGTACGGGGAGCCCGTGGCCTCGTCCATGACGCGGTTGTAGGAGTACACGACGTCGGCGGAGGTGAAGGCACCGTAGCCGTGCTGCCACTGGGCGTTGTCGACCAGGTGGAAGGTGTACTCGAGGCCGTCGTCCGAGATGTCCCACGACTTCGCGAGGTCCGGCATCGGTGCGCCGGTCACCGGGTCGAAGGTGGTGAGACCGCTGTAGATGTTGAAGGCGATGTTCTCCGTCTCGATGCGGAAGAGGAACGCCGGGTCGAGCGTGCCGGGCTCGAAGTACTGGCGAACCGTGATCTCCTGCACATCGGCGAGATCGGCGTCGCCGGCGGCGACCAGCGTGGCGGCGGCGGTCGGCGACTCGGACGCGCCGGCCTCGGGTGTCGAGGTCGACTCTTCCTCGTCGCTGCCGCCACAGGCGATGACGAGCGTGGCCACGAACGCGAGTGTCGCGAACGCGAACACTCGAGGTAATCGAGGTAGGCGCAGCGGAATTCGCTGTGCATTCATACGGGCAGTCCCCCTCCGGGTACTTCGCTCGGAACGATGACTAGACGGCGACGAGCTGCTTCACGCCGTTCTTGACGCCGATGGAGTCGAAGTAAGCCTTCGCTTCCTCGAGGAAGACGACGTCGGCGTACTTCGCGTGCATGTCGAAGAGATTGATGTAGTGCGAGGCCTGGGTGCGGTCGAACGTGCACTCCTCGACGACGCCCATGCGGAAGCGGAACGTCGCGCCGTCCACGACCGAGGCTCGGACGCACCCGCTGGTGGTCTCGCCACAGGCGATGACGGTGTCGACGCCGAGGTGATTCAACTGGAACACCAGCGGCGTACCCTGGAAGGCGCTGGCGGCGGCCTTCTCGAGGACGAGGTCACCGGGCTGCGGCGCCACTTCCTCGACGATGACCATCGACATGCGCGCCTCTTCCTCGGTGAGGTTCGACGTGCGGTCGCCGCGCGGCTTGCCCTGGCCCTTGCGGGAGCCCCAGTGGCCCATCTGCGTCAGCGGGTTGAACGAGTCGAAGCCGTGGACGTAGATGATCGGGATCTCGTTCGCGCGGGCCGAGGCGATGAGCTCGACGGTCTTGTCGATGGCTTCCCAGCCCTCGAGGCCGGTCGAGCCGGGCCACTTCTTGATGGACTCGAAGAGGTCCTCGCGCTCGAGGCCGAGGACGCTGTAGTAGTCGTCGATGACGAGGAGCGCGGGCTTCTCGCCGAACCCGGAACGGTCATCCCCCTTCTTGCCGAACCCGGACGCGACGATGTGCTGTCGATCGCGCTCGGTCATGTACGATTCCCAGCTTCGAGGCACTTGGAACTCCTTCCCACCACCTGTGTGGAGGTCATGTTCCGTGCGAAGCGTTTCGGTGCTGAGAACCGTCAGTTACGACTCGGTGAATGACTGATAACTCGCGCGTCTCTCCTCGTTCTCTTGTTCTTGTCGATGTCGTTTCGTCGATGTCACGGACGTTCGTCCCTTCAGTCATCGAAACGATGCTGAAGTGCGTCTGCGATACGTCGGGCGTCATACAACGTGCTTCGAACGTAGTTCCTTGAGACATCGGAGTAGCGCCGCCGAAGTGTGCGCGCAGCGTCGTTGCAGTCTCTTTGCAGTCGGCCCGTCATTCGCTCTTCATCCGGCTGTCACCGCCTCGACCTCTGGAGGCAACGCTTCGGGGGGAGTGTGTGCTGGCCAACGCTGACCCCATGGAGAAGCCATGGAGCGCCCATCAAGGAGGCCATCGAATGACAGCGATGTTGAGCACGATGTACGCGACGGACCGGTTCGACACCTCGAAGGTTCGCTTCATCGACGTCGACGGGATCCAGACGCGCGTGTACGAGGACGGCAGCGGCCCGACGCTGGTGCTGTTCTCCGGCGGGCAGATCGGATCGCTCTACTCCATCGACTCGTACAGCCTCAACCTCGAGGCACTCGCGCAGGACCTCCACGTCGTCGCGATCGACAAGATCGGGCAGGGGGCGACGGCGGCGCCCGAGGCGGACGCTGACCTCACCTGGGAAGCGACCGTGCAGCACGCGCGGCGCACCATCGAGGTGATGGGCCTCGAGGGGGTGCACCTCGCGGGGCACTCACGCGGCGGGATGCTGATCTCGGCGCTGTCGTATGAGCTGGGCGACCTCGTGAAGTCGCTCGTGATCATCGACTCGGGGACGCTCGCCCCGACCGAGCCCGGGCCGAACTTCTACGGCGAGCTGCCGACGTTCGACCAGGGCACGATGGAGGCCGCGCGCATCGAGCCGGACACGCAGGCGTTCAAGGCCGAGCAGGTCACGGACGACTTCATCGCGCGGATGCTGGAGCTCTCCCAGGACCCGGCATTCCAGCGCATTCAGGCGCGCATGGAGAGCGGCGGCGCGGAGACGTTCCTCGCAAGCCTCGACGCGGCGCACGACGCGATCCTCGAGCGGATCGCCGCGGAGGGGCTGCCGGTGCCGACGCTGATGCTGTGGGACTACAACGACAAGTCGGCGCCCGTGACCTCGGGGTACAAGCTGGTCGACATCATCTCGCCGAAGACGCCGTTCTTTGAGTTCCACGTCTTCAACCAGGGCGGGCATTACACGTTCCGCGAGAACCCGGAGTCCTTCAACCGCGTCGTGCGGTCATGGATCCTCGATGTGGAGGCGCGCCCCTAGCGCCTCGAAGCTCGCGACCTAGGCCAGAACGCAGCACGGGCGCCCGATGGGCGCCCGTGTTGCGGCAGCAGCCGCCGGGAGGGAATCGGCAGCTTACGGCTCGTTTGGAAGCGGCGGCGTCGTGGTCGGCGGGACGCGGCGGTGCGTCGCCTGCTCGTAGGCGTAGGCGAACGACATCATGTCGGCGTCCGTGAACGACCGGCCGAGGAACGTGATCCCGGCCGGCAGCCCCGAGGCGGTGAAGCCGGCCGGCACCGTGATCGAGGGGACGTCCCAGAGGAACGTGTTGATGTGGGGCACGCCCTTCATGTTCACGTAGGGCGGGTTGACGCCATCCTTGATGAGGGTCGGGGTGTGCTCGACGGTCTTGTGGACGATGGCATCGAGCTGGTGATCGGCCATCACCGTGAGGAGGTTCGCCATCAGCTTCTCGCGGGCGAGGAGGTACTGGTAGTGCGCCTCGGCGGTCGGCGCGACACGCGGACGGCCGGCGCTGCGGCGGGACCAGACCTCGTCGTAGACGGGGTTCTTCTCGAGGTCGGCCATCGTCGGATACGGAGGGTTCTTGCTTCGCAGCATCCACTCGAGGAAGTTCGCCTCGCCCGGCGCACCGGCGCGTTTCGCCAGCAGCTCGTTGATGTCGGGAATGACGATGGGGTCGACGACGACCGCGCCGGCGGCCGCGAGGTCCTCGACCGCCTGGTCGAAGACGGCCGTGACCTGCTTGAAGTCGTCCGAGTCGGGCTCGGAGTTGGCGGCGATGCTCTCGCGGATGATGCCGATGCGAGCGCCCTCGAGGCTGCGCGCGTCGAGGAGGGCGGCGTAGGACTCGGGCATGCGGCCCACGGCGTAGGCGGTCGCCGGGTCCTCGGGGTCGTAGCCCTTCATCACATCGATGAGCCGCGCGGCATCGAGGACGGTGCGGGTGATCGGGCCGAGGGAGCCCTGGCGCTCGGGGCCGCCGCCGTAGGCGCCGGCGCGACTGACGACGCCAACCGTGGGGCGCATGCCGACGCACGAGTTCCATGCGGACGGACGGCGAATCGAGGCGAAGCCCTCCTGGCCGATGGTCAGCGTGGCGAAGTTCGCGTTCGCACTGGCACCGGAGCCGCCCGACGAGCCTCCAACCGTGCGCTCGAGGTCGTAGGGGTTACGCGTCGAGCCGAAGAGCGTGCCATGCGTGTCGCCGCCACCGAGCTCGCCGAGCGTCACCTTCCCAAGGATGATCGCGCCGGCTTCCTTCACCTGCTTGATGGCCAGGCCGTCGCTGTCCGGGAAGTAGTCCTTGAACAGCACGGAGCCGAGGGTGGTCGGCATCCCCACGGTGTCGACCTGGTCCTTCACGAGGATCGGGATGCCGTGCAGCGGGCCGGTCGGGCCGCCGTTGGCGCGATACGCCTCGTCTAGCGCCTCGGCCTCGGCGAGCGCGTTCTCGTTGAGGGTGATGATGGCGTTGATGGCGGGGCCCTGCTGGTCATAGGCCTCGATGCGCGCGAGGTAGAGCTGGACGAGCTCCTTCGCAGAGAGGTCGCCGGCGGCAAATGCCTCGTGGATGTCGCCGACCGTGGCCTCGAGGAGATGGAACCGGGTCTTCGTGGTCATGTGTGTCGCCTTCGTCTCAGTGGGGCGTGCGTCGTTTGAGAACGAGGATCGAGCAGCGCCGTTGCGGCCCCGTGAACGAGGTGAGACGGACACATGAACTCCGCGTCACGCGACCGTCACGTGCGGGTCGCCGTTGGGTCGCCGACAGGTCGCGGGGCGACTGCGCGCGGGCTTCAGCCGCGCTTCAGCCGCGCTTCAGCGAGGTTCAGAGGTGGCGTTCGACGCACGACTCTGAGTCATGACGTTAGGCACCGATGGTGTGAGAATCCCGCTGGGAGCCACGGCGCCTGCGTGCGTCGGTTGAGAACCGCATGAAGCATCCGCAGCACGCGTTCGTCATTGGCGACATGGACCTCGTGGCACCGCTCGGCCTCGCCGGGATCGATTGCGTCGCGGTGGCCGGGGCCAGCGAGCCAACTCGATGGTCGCGCTACGTCTGTCGCTCGATCGACGAACTCGACTCGTGGGCCGATAACGAGGCGATGGCAGACCGCCTCGTCGAGGAGGCCGAGCGCGAGGCGACGCCGCCCGTGCTCTTCTACCAGAGCGACCCGAGCGAGCTGATGGTGTCGCGCTATCGCGAGCGCCTGGGCACCTCGATGCGGTTCGTGATCCCGGACGAGACGCTCGTCGAGGACCTCGTTGACAAGTCTCGGTTCGCGGAGCTGGCGGCTCGCACCGGCCTCGATGTGCCGATCACGGTGACGCTGACGGCGGGGACGCCCCTGCCTCCCGAGCACGAGCTGCCCTTCCCGCTGGTGGTGAAGCCGTCACTGCGGCGATCAGAGGCGTGGAAGCCGGCCGCCGGGCGCGCCAAGGCGATCGAGGTCGACACGTACGCCGAGCTCGTCGAACTGTGGCGTGACTTCGACCGGGCGGGCGTCGATATCGTCGCGCAGGAGATCGTGCCCGGGCCCGAGACCGCGATCGAGAGCTACCACGTCTACGTCGATGAGTCGGGTGCGATCGCCGGCGAGTTCACGGGGCGCAAGATTCGGACGCGCCCGGCGGACTTCGGCATCTCGACCGCCGTCGAGGTCGTCGAGCTGCCCGACGTGCTTCGGGCGGGCCGCGACGTCATCGAGCGGATCGGCCTCACGGGTGTCGCGAAGCTCGACTTCAAGCGCCGGCCGAACGGCACGCTCGCTCTCCTCGAGATCAACGCGCGCTTCAGCCTGTGGCACTACCCGGGCGCCGTCGCGGGGGTGAACCTGCCGGCGCTCGTGTACGCCGACCTCACGGGTGAGCCGCGCCCGGCAGTGAAGCCCGTGCGGCGCGCGGTGCGCTGGGTGAAGCCGTGGCACGACGCGATGGCAGCGCGCGCAGCCGGCATGTCACTGGCAGCCTGGGTGCGCTTCGTCGGCACGGCGGAGACGCGAAGCGCGGTGACGCTGCGCGATCCGATGGTCATCCTCGGGGCGGCGTTCTACGGGGTGCGGCTGGCGCTCGGAGCCGAGTAGGCGCCTAGGGAGGGCGCGCCGGGCCGGGTTAGCCGTCCTCGCGTGGCACGCGACCGGTGACCTCGAGGGCACGATGCTTCACCCACTTGAGGCCGAAGTAGCCGACGAGCGTCGGGCGCCGGCGCTTGATGCCGTTGATCACCTCGGCGGCCATGATGTCGCTCTTGCGGGTGCGTCGGGGCGTGGGGCATCGCGGCGTGCCGCGCAACGTCTCGAGGATGGTCGGACGGTCCTCGTACTCCGCGACCACGAGATTGAGCTCGTTCGGGCGGTGAAGGTCGGCGCCGTAGGCGGGTGTCGCGCCGTGGCGGCCGCAGAGCTCGAGGGCGCTGGCGTCCTCGGCGGGACTACAGCGGCCGTTGAACACCTCGATGACGTCGGCGCCGGCGGCGATCGCCTCGACGTTCGTGTGGCTGCGGTAGGGGTGCGGGAGCCAGATCAGGCCGCCGCGCTCGCGGACGACACGCTGGAGGTCGTCCCAGCGCAGGAGTCGATCGACCTCGGGCGGCGTGCCGTCCTCGAACGCGACGAGCACGTCACCGAGGTCGGTGCGGATCTCGGCGGCGACAGGGGCGCGCAGCGGCAGGTGGTCGCGCTCGATGAGCGCTCGCAGCTCGAGCGAACCGGCGAAGCTGTTGTGGTCGCTCACGACGGCCAGCTCGATGCCGCGCTCGATGAGCATGGAGGCGAGGCGCGGCACGGAGACGGTGCCGTCCCACGAGTGCTCGGTGTGGATGTGCGTGACGGCGCGGCTCATCGGCCCGAGCGTACTCGAGCGAAGTTCAACGAGCAGCGGGCTCGGGCGTGAGCCGGGCTAGGACTTCGGCTGGTCCTTGCCGTGCTTGCCGGAGCGGGTGCGCGGGGTCATCTGGTTGTTCGGGGCGCGGCGACGGGCGAGGCGTCGACGCTGCTCGGTGTCGACGACGCGCTTCTTGAACTTCAGCGTCTCCTGCTCGACGTAGCCGTCGGTGATGGCCGGCTCGCCCGAGGCGATGGCGTGCAGCTGCGCCTCGCGGCGACGTTGCAGCTTCTCGTCGAAGGCCTCGCGCTCCTCGATGCTCGGGAGCTGCGGCGGGCCGTTCTTCTCGTAGACGAGCTCCGGGTGGTCGCCGGGCACTACCGTGCCGCGAATCGGCTGCTGGACTTCCTTGCCGAGGTGCCAGTGCGTGCCTCGGTCGGGGAGGCGGCGGGGGTAGCCGTCGCGCATCGTGAAGATCTGGAGGTCCGTCGACAGCACGCGCTCGGAGTCGCCGTCGCACTCGGGACACGGTGCGACATCGTTGGCGTCGCGCAGGCGGCGCAACTGCTCGAAGACGCCGTGGCAATCGGCGCAGTAGTACTCGTAGATGGGCACGATGCGCTCCTTCCGGTGCTTCCCGCAGCCTACACGGGCTCCGAGGCGACGACGCGATCTGCGAACAGGACCTCGGTCTCCTCGGGGGAGTAGCCGAACTCGCGCAGCAGCTGACGGGTGTGCTGGCCCGCGAGGATGCCGGCGCCCGCCCTGGACGGCGTCGCCGACAGCTGGACCAACGGCCCGTGACGCCAATAGGCGCCCCAGCGGAGGTGCTCGACCTCCGCGATGAAGCCGTTCTCGAGGACGTGATCGCTGGTGTCGAAGAACTCGCCGACGGTGGCGGCGTCCGCGCGAACGCAACCGACGTCCTCGGCGAGCATTGACTCCCACTCGTCGGCGTCGCGCGCAGCGAAGCACGAGGCGAGGAGGGTGGCGAGCTCCGCGTCGTGCTCACGACGCGCCTCGGCGGTCGCGAAGCGGGCGTCGGCGGCGAGGACGGGGCCCATCGCCTTCGCGAGCGCCTCCCACTCGCGGTCGGTCAGGCACGCGAGGAACACCCACGTCTCGCCGGCCGCCTGGTAGAGGCGGTACAGCGCGCCGAGACCATGGAGCTCGGGATCGGCCGTCGGGCGCGGCGCCTTGCCCTCGTACGACACGAAGTCGTCCAGGTTCGCGTAGGCGTTGGCGCCCATCATGTTCATCTGCACGTGCTGACCGACGCCGTGCATGCGCTTCGCGAAGAGTCCGAGCATCGCGCCGGTGGCGATCACCATCGAGGTGTTGGGGTCCGGATTCACCTCGTTGGCGCGCATGAGGCGTCGAGCGGTCTCGCGCAGCACCTCGACGTCATCGGAGACCGTCATCGCCGCCTCGCCGCCTGCCTGCATGTAGGCACCGCCGAGGGCCGCGCCGGGGATCGGGTGCGCGTTCGGGCGATGCGCGTACGGGCCGTCCGAGCCGTAGCCGGTCGCGGACACGTAGACGATGCCGGGGTTCAACTCCTTCACCTGCTCGTAGCCGATGCCGAGGCGCTCGGGCACGCCGGGGCGGTAGTTGTGGATGAGCAGGTCCGCCTTCGCGACGATGCGCTTCGCGATCTCCTGACCTCGAGGGTCCTTCAGGTCGATCGAGATGCCCTCTTTCGTGGCCGTCGTCTTGGCCGCGCCGGCGCCTTCGAGCATGCCGCGCATCTGGTCGCCGGCGATGGTCTCGATCTTGATGACGCGCGCCCCGAGGTCGCCGAGCAGCGAGCAGGCGTAGGGCGTCGCGATGATCGTGGCGAGCTCGACGACGGTGACGCCCTCGAGGGGGCGCTTGAGCAGCGTGTCGTGCTCGGCGCGGGCCGGGCCGGCCGTGCCGGCGCCGCTCCACGCGGGATCGGCGTGCTCGCCCGGGCGGGGGATCTCGGCGGAGGGCGCGGCGGGCGTCTCGAGGAGCTTCGCGGCGGGGCCGATCTGCTTCATGTGGCCGAAGTCGCGCGTCTCCACCTCGATGACGTTGCCGTTGTGGATCAGCTGCGGGTGTTCGAGGGCGGCCTGCGTGTCCTGGAACTTCTCGCTGGCGACGTTGCCGTTCTCGATGAAGGCGGCCATCCACTCATCGGACGTCCGCTCGCGCATGCGCAGGAGGATGCGGTCGCGCAGCTCCTCGCGAGCCTCCTCGGTGTACTGGTTCGGGTTGCCCTGGTAGCGCTCGTCGGCATAGATGTCGAAGAGCTCGGCGACCTGGATGAATGAGTGGTAGAGGTGCTCGACCAGGTTGCCGAGCTGGATCCACTGACCGTCCTTCGCGAGCACGGGGTGGTACTGGAGCGTCGGCATGCGGCTGAACTGCGCGTTCGGATCGACGACGAAGCGGTCCGGGAACTTGCGCATCAGCTGGCGCACGAGGAGCTGGCTCAGGTCGTACGGCATCATGCCCTGCAGCAGGCTGGTCTCCACGACCTGGCCTCGGCCGGTCTCCGCGCGCGCGAGCAGCGCGGCGAGGATGCCGTGCACGGCCGACTGCGAGGCGACGTGCGTGCCCACCTGGACGTAGGCGTACGCCGGCCCCTCGCGGGGGAGCTGGCCGGCGAAGGTCATCATGCGGCCGGCCTTGGCCGCGACTACGCCCTCGTAGCCCTTGTAGTTCGCGAGCGGGCCGCGCGGGCCGAAGCCGCTGACGAGGCAGTAGACGAGCGCCGGGTTGAGCGCGGTCAGGGTGGCGGCGTCCGCACCGAGGCGCTCGAGGGAGGCGGGCCGGCCCGAGGCGACGACGACATCGGCCGAGGCCACGAGATCCTCGAGGGAGCGCCGTCCGGCGTCAGTGGCGAGGTCGAGCTCGACGCTGCGCTTGCCTCGGAGCCACATCGGTGCGGCAGCGAGGCGGCGGAAGGGATCGCCGCCCGGACGCTCGACCTTCAGGACGTCGGCGCCGAAGTCGGCCAGGACCATCGTCGCGATGCCGCCGGCGGGGCCGGACGAGAGGTCGAGAACGCGCACATCCTCGAGGACGGACGGCATGGCAGCTCCTCCCGCTGTGCGCGCCCTCGATGGTGGGTCGCGCCTCGTGTGGCTGCGTCGCGCTAGGTCGAGCCGCGGAGTCGCGGGTCGAGCACGTCGCGCAAGGCGTCGCCGAACATGTTCACGCCGAACACGACGACCCCCAGGGCAATCGTGGGTGCGATGAGCATCCACGGCGCAGCGAACATGTAGGCGCGACCGTCGGACGCGAGCATGCCACCCCACGACGGCGTGGGAGGCGGAACGCCGTAGCCGAGGAAGCTGAGCGACGCCTCGGCAAGGATCACGCCGCCGAAGCCGATCGAGGCGATAACGATGACCGTCGGCATGATGTTGGGCAGCACGTGCCGCGCCATGATGCGGAGGTCTCGCGCGCCGATCGCGTGCGCGGCATCGATGTAGGTCTCGTTGAGAATCGAGAGCGTCGCGCCTCGCATGATCCGGCTCTCGACGATCGCGCGTCGGAAGGAGAGAGCGAGGATCACGTTCAGGAGGCTCGGGCCGAGGATGACCATGATGGCGATCAGGAGGATGAGGTACGGCACGGACTGGATGGTGTCGACGAGCCGCTGGAGCAGGTAGTCGACCCAGCCGCCGAAGTAGGCGCTGACGATGCCCAGCGCGAGGGCGGGCAACATCGCTGCGAGCGTGACCGATACCCCGACGTACAACGAGGTCCGCGCGCCAAACACGATGCGGCTGAAGACGTCGCGACCGAACTGGTCGGTGCCGGCGATGTGGGTGAACGACGGCCCCTCGAGCGCGATCGACTGGTTCGTCTCCAGCGACCCGAATGGGGCGACGAACTCGGCGAAGACGGCCATCAAGACCAGCAGCACCAGCACGACGGCGCCGAATGCACCCAGGGGCTTGTGCCTCGCGAAGGAGCGTGCGTAGTCGAGCCAGCGCAGGACCGCGGAACGTTCGCGGATCTGCAGTGAGGAGGCGGTGACCCCGGGCGCGCTCTCGCTGACCATCTCGTTGTTCCTCCCGGTGGCCGCTAGCTGTATCGAATGCGGGGGTCGAGCCAGGCGTATGAGACGTCGATGACGAGGTTGGTGAACATCACGAAGAGCCCGATGATCACGACCACGCCCTGAACGACTGGGTAGTCACGGTTGCCGATCGCGCTGATGAGCAGGCGTCCGACACCCGGGATGGCGAACACGCTCTCGATGATGACGGACCCGCCAATCAGGAAGGCGATCTGCAAGCCGAGCAGCGTGACGACCGGGATGAGCGCGTTCTTCAACGCGTGCTTGAGGATCACGGGGAACTGACCGAGGCCCTTGGCGTGGGCCGTGCGGATGTAGTCCTGGCGCAGCACCTCGAGCATCGTGGTGCGGGTCAGGCGCATGAGCGTCGCTGCCAGGCCGATCGCGAGCACGAGGGCGGGCAGGATCACAATCTTCAGGTGGGCCACTGGATCCTCGGTGATGCCCACGTAGCGCAGGCTGGGCGAGACGCCCCACCACAGCGCTGGGAAGACCACCACGCCCGTCGCAATGGCGAAGCTGGGGACGCTGATCCCGAGGATCGCCGTGCTGCGGAGCGCGTAGTCGAGGAACGAGTCCTGTCTGAGCGCCGATATCGCTCCGATCGCGACACCGATGGTCGACCCTACAAGGATGGAGATGATCCCGATCTCGATGGTGGCCCAAGCGCGCCCGACGATGAGCGAGCCGACCGACGTGCCAGTCCAGAGCGAGTTGCCGAAGTCGCCCTTCAGGACGCCCCCGACGTAGTTGATGTATCGGATGGGCAGCGGCTTATCGAGGCCGAGCTCGTGCTCAAGGACGATGCGGCTTTCGGGGTCGTTGCCCAGCTTCTCCTCGAGCATGATGTCGATGATGTCGCCCGGAATCATCTCGATCATGACGACGACGAGCAGGAGCAACAGCAGGATCGCGGGGACCAGCCCGATGACGCGTCGGATGATGTATTTCGTCATGCTCGACCGCCTCCGCGCGTGCCGACCACCCTCGATCAGGGGGTCCGGGTGAGCGGATGCTAGGCATCACGCCGTTGATTGACAAATCACGATTGTTCCACTTCGACGCGATTTCATCGCACGTGTATTCCCCGTCATTATACTCGCGCATTTATGACTAGCTCTTGTGATGCAATGCACTACTAGCGTGTTTGCCAGTGCCTTCGGCCGGGCGTATAACCCCCTCTGAAACACGGACGGCGACAGTCCGCCGAGTAGCGGATCGGCGTCGATCCAGAGGGTCCTGGGAGGGGCAGTCATGGCTGGAGACAACTACTGGACAAGACGCTCGTTCTCACGTCGCGGTGTCCTGCGGGGCGCGGGCGTGGGCCTGGCGGGCCTGGCCGGTGCTGCGCTCATCGGCTGCGGTAGCGATGACGATGGCGGCTCGGACGGCGGCAGCAGCGGCGGCGGCGCGACGGCGACGCAGGCGGCTTCATCCGGTGGTGGGGCGAGCGGGAACGGCATCCCCGCGAACGTGACGCGAGCGCCGGGGCTCGACCCGAACCAGGGCGAGGCGCCGATCAACGAGTCGAAGGTCGTGCAGGGCGGGACCTTCCGCCGGGCCGAGACGACGACGACCAGCCAGCAGGACCCGGACGTCTCGATCGCGGGATCCGACCACGAGTTCATCAACGACCGGCTGGTCTATGCCAACGGGTGGACGCAGGAGCTGACGCCGGACCTCCTCGAGTCGTACGAGGTCACCGACCCGGACGGCCTCGAAATCGTCTTCAAGCTGCGCCCGGGCATCAAGACGCACGACCGGGAGCCCGTGAACGGCCGCGACTTCACGGCTGAAGACGTGGCGTACAGCATCAACCGCAAGGTCGGGAACATCGACCCGGAGGCGGCGCAGAAGTACGCGCGTGCGGCACAGCTCGTCGGCCTCGACCACGCCGAGGCAGTCGACGACCTGACGGTCAAGCTCGTGCTCAACGCGCCGAACGGCTCGATCATGCCGGCGTTCGCGGACCCGCGTTCGCAGATGATCCCGCGCGAGCAAGATGACATCGGGTACACGGACCCGCTGAAGTTCGTCGGCACCGGTGCATGGATCGAGACCGAGTTCGTCGAGGGCACGCGCCAGGTCTACAAGGCGCACCCGAACTACTACCGCCAATGGGACGAGGGCGGCCGGCCCGGCATCGACACGTTCGAGATCCTGATCATCGCGGACCGCGCCTCGCAGCTCGCCGCGTTCACGACGGGCGACACGAGCTTCTTCTCGGGCATCCGCCCGGAGGAAGAGGCTCAGCTCGAGGCGACCGTGAAGGACGCCCTGTGGTACCGCCAGCCGGGACCCACCTGGGACCACTTCGCGATGAACCTCAACCTGCCGATCTTCGCCGATGACCGCGTCCGGCAGGCGCTGCAGCTCTCGACCGACTTCCCGTCCCTGGCCGACCCGCTGGGCGCCGGGTGGCTCTACAGCGGTCCGCTGCACGCGCTGTTCCCCGAGGCGCTGTCCTCCGACGAGATCAAGGCGATGCCCGGCTACAACCCGGACACCAAGGAAGCCGACATCGCGGAGGCCGTGCGGCTCATGGACGCCGCCGGCTACCACGATGGCGAGGGCCTCAGCTGGGAGAACATCAACTTCGGCACGAACGGCGGCGACACCGCCATCCGGCAGAAGGACCAGTGGGGCAAGATCTGGCCGCAGATGGACATGAAGCTCCAGGCCATCGCCGACTACGGCTCGTTCACGAACCTGCTGAACTCCCGTGAGTTCGAGGCTCGTACGTACAACCACACGATGGTGCCGGACGCCGCCATCGACGGCCGGACGTACTACTACTCGAGCGGCAGCCGGAACTACCAAGGGTTCAACAAGCCGTGGGCAGACGAGGCGCTGGACAAGATGCTGGCGGCTCAGACCACCGAAGAGCGGAAGGACATCATCCGGCCGTTCCAGCTGCAGTACATCCAGGAAGGGCCGCCGCTGCTGCAGCTGCGCGTCCCGCCGGACAAGGTCGTCGCGCACGCGAACTACGGCGGCCTGGACCTGATGACGGGCGCCTGGACGTACGGCCTCTCGGGCGCGTACGGCGTGGGCCCGCGCTGGTTCTGGCAGACGGAGGCTTAGCGCCGACCGGACCAGCAACCAACGGGCGAGAGATGTCGAGGCGGCCTGCGGGCCGCCTCGATGCTTGTCTTTCGCGTCTCGAGCCGTGACCTAGTGTGGCAGGTCGTTGGTGAAGTCGTGGTACATCATGACGCCGAAGCCGCCGCCCATGCCCCACGTGCCGCCTCGATAGGCGGTGATGCTGAGGCTGTGCGTCTCGGAGGTCATGCGGCTGTCGCCGGTGAAGCGGACGTAGCCGGTGAAGACGTGAGCCTTGTCTACGGTGGCGTGCAGCACGCGCGCCTGCGGTAGGTTGACGGTGTAGTCCCACTGTCCGACGCCGCCGCCGGCCCACTCCGCGAACTGCGGGAAGTTGGCGTCGGCCGCGTCGATGCTCTCCTGCGTCGCATCGGTGACGGCGAGGCGGGTCGTGACGCCCTCGATCTTGTAGCCGGCCATCGGATCGCCGCCGCGAGCTGAGCCCGCGTTGAGCCTCGGGTTGCCGAGGCCGGCGCTGGCTCGGCGCCCAGGGATCTGCGTCGAGTTGAGGACCGACTGGTCGCGCAGGGTGTAGCCGAGCATCCAGTCGTGACCTCGACGGGCGGCGGCCTGCTCGACGTCCGGGTAGCGGACGTGCAGGGCCTCGCGGGGTGTGAAGATGGTGGACATCATCTGGACGCCCCAGCGGCCGTCGTTGTTCGTGACGGCGTAGATGCCCTCACAGCGCAGGATCTTGTGCCCGCCCTCGCCGAAGCGGCTGTAGGTCATTGCGAGGCCCGCGCCGACCGGGTTGTAGACGAGCACCTCGATGGAGTCGAGGAGGTCGTAGGCGCCCGGCTGGATGTGGCTCGCGCCTTCGCCCGAGACGTTGAGGGACTTCGGCGGCGACGCGAGGAACTGTTCGCGCGTCTCGATGACGTCGGCCTCGGTGCCCTCGTACGTGGCGAAGGGGTAGTGCATGAGGTCGGCGAGCGCCTCGAGGTCGCGCGTGGCGATGGCGGCGAAGAGCTCGGACATGACGCGCAGGCCGTTCGGCACGGAGTCGCGGTAGAAGACGGGGAAGCGCGCGTCCGGCTGGCCAAGGGGGTGAATGCCCTCGGGCTTCTCGGGGTCGAGCTGCTGCGCGTTGGTCACGACTCGTTCCTCTCGATTCGCCGCTCGATGCGCCTCTCGGAGCGCGCCCGGCGGCGGCTACTCGGAATCGGGGCCCGGCGCCTCGAAGACGGTCTGTCCGGCACCGACACGCATGAGGACGATGAGTTGATCCTCGTCTCCGGGGTTGCTCTCGCGGTGGACGGTGTGCGGCGGCACGACGAAGAAGTCGCCCGGCCCACCCTCGATGGTCTGCTCGCCGTTCGGGCCGAACTCGAGACGGGCGTGGCCTTCGAGGATGCGACCGTACGTGGTGTGCTCACCGTGGTGGTGCCAGCCGGAGACGGTGCCGGGCGCGGTGCGCACCTCGCCCATCCAGAGGTCGTCCTGGGCCAGGGCCTGGCGGCGCTCCATGCCCGGCGTCGGCGGGCCGGCGGCGAGGTCGCTGTTCGGGATGATGCGGGGCTCGTCAGTCATCAGCGGTCCTCCTCGGATTCGCTGGGGACCATAGACGCACGTCCCCCTCGGTGCCAGCCCCGGCGCGGTGCGCCTTCGCGGGCTAGGCGCCGAGCTGGCGGGCGAGGTCGACGAGGTCGGTCGCCGTGACATCGAAGGTGACGCCCTCGGCGGGCGGACGGTGGCGCGCCGGGTCGCCGTACTCGAGCGGCCGCGGGATGTAGGCGGTGCGCATCCCGGCGGCGTTGCGCGCGGCCTCGAGGTCGCCGGGGTGCGCGGCGACCATCATGCACTGCTCGCCCGGCAGCCCGAGGAGCCCGCAGGCGCGGCGGTAGCACTCGGGCTCGGGCTTGTAGTGGCCAGTCACTTCCGCGCCGAGCACGAGGTCCCAGGGCAGGCCGGCGCGCTTCGCCATGTTCACCATCAGCGCGATGTTGCCGTTCGACTGGGTCGCGAGGATGTAGTGCGCCTTGAGCCTCGTGAGGCCTTCCACGGCGTCGGGCCACGGGTCGAGGCGGTGCCAGGCGAGGGTGAGCTCGTCGAGGTCGGAGGCCGTCAGGCCCTCGATGCCAAGCTCCGCGACGACGCGCTCGATGCTCTCGCGATGCAGCACGTCGAGGTTCGCGAAGGGGCGTTCGCCGCTGCGGACCGCCTGCATCGATGGCTGGTAGAGCGCGCGCCAGCGGTCGGCGACCTCGGCCCAGTCCACGCCCTCGATGCCGCGCCGCTCCGCGAGCGACCGGCCCTCGCGATCGACGCCGGAGCGCCAGTCGACCACGGTGCCGAAGACGTCGAAGAGCAGCGCGCGGATCGGGGCGTCGGGCATCGGTTGGCTCCGTTCGAGGAGACAGGGGCTCGCATGGTAGCGCGAAGAGTCGAGCCCGCCGGGGCTCGAGGTACGCCCCGAAGTCATGACTCGTGCGGCGTCGTTCGGCGTCAGGACGTCTCGTATAAGGACCCGGCAACACGAATGGATTGAGCAATGAGTGACGTAGCAGTCCCAAACGAGCTGGCGATGCGTCCGGGGGTTCGCCGCGTACAGACGTTCCTCAGCTGGCTGCGGGGAGACCACCCCACTGAGGACGAAGTTGCCGAGCAGTTCGCGCCCAGTGGCTTCGTCAGCGACACGCCGGCAGCGACACTCCAGAGGCTGGGGCGGTTGCGCGAGCAGCTTGGCGAGTTCGAGGTCGCCGCGTGGGAGGAGCCCCTCCCCGGGCTCATTGATCTCGAACTCGAGTCGAGCAACGGCCGAACCTCGAGATTGGCCGCGCGCCTGGCGCGGGACACGGACGAGCGGATCATGCGGACCACCTTCCTGCCGAAGCCCCCGGGGTTCATCGTCCGAGCGCCCCGGGAAGACGAGGTCGCCCAGCTCGCCGCCATCGACGCCGAAACGCCGATTCTCGTGGGCGAGGTGGCGATCGTGTACGAGCGGGACCCCTCCGACTACTTCGCAGACGAGCGCCTCATGGGCGACGGCGCCGACTTCGGCGTGATGGAGCAAGATGGCCGCGTTGTCGGTGTGTGCTGCCTCGCCACTCGAGACGTGATGATCGGCGGGGTTCGCCGGCGTGCCGCGGCCTATACCCGAGCCCGGGTGGCGCCAGCCGTACAAGGCGGCGGTGCGCGCGGGCACATGCAGTTCTTCGGATTCTTCAACGAAACGCGCCGGGAGTGCGACTTCTCCTACGCCATCATCGCGATGGGGAACGAGGCGATGCTCAGAGCGGGCACCCGCACCGGAACGGATGGCGTCCCGCAGCGAGCGGTGCTCGACACGTCGACGGGCGCGGCTTCAAGCATGGGACGCTCGGGGACTGCACAGGACGGCGCGCACATCGCCCGGCTGCTGAACGCAGCGCACGAGGGCGAGGAGTTCTTCCTGCCCTACACGGCCCAGAGCCTCGAGGCCCGGTTGAGCATGGCGCCAGACCTCTACTCGTGGTCGAGCTTCCGAGTGAGCGACCGTGCCGTCATCGGCGTACGGCCGCACACCTTCCGCGTCCACCGCCGCGAGGGCGACGGACCGGAGAGCCTGGACACGCGTGCGCTGTGCCTCGACTACGGCTTCGAACCGGACGCCGAGGCGGAGTTCGAGGAACTCCTGCGCGGTGTCCTCCACGAGCTCGCCGAGAACGGCGACACCGACCTCAGCCTGTTCACCTCGGAGCCCTCGCGAGGCTACGAGCTCGTCTCGGGCATGGCGAAGCGGATGGAACCGTATCTGGTGCAGCTGCCGCGGCGGGACGGCGACTCGGGACCGCGTAGCGTGTATGTGGACCAGATCTACTTCTAGGCGAATCCCGTGTGCCGCCCGTGCGGCTCAGCGACAGGGGGCGCAGCGGCTAGGCGCGGCGGAGGCTGACGACGAGGGTGGAGATGACGGTCGCCGGGAGGAGCCACTCCGCGAGGGTGACGGCATCGGCGTGGACGAGGAGGGAGCCCAGCACGAGGGCGCCCGTTCCGCCGATCGCAAGCACGACCGAGTCGCCGACGATGAAGTCGTACCAGAAGCGCCCGAAGGCGAAGACGTACCTTATAGCGTCGCCTCCGGGCTGAGCGCCGGCACCGACGTCGCGCCGCGCTTCAGGTAGGTGATGAGCAGCCACGCGACCGCGGTGTAGAGACCCACCAGCACGAGGATCGTCCAGTCGCCCAGGGTCCATTCGACGCCGATGCCCTCGCCGCCCCAGAACGTGCCAAACGCAACGAGCATGAGCCCGACGGTGAACTTGATCGTGTTCTCCGGCACGCGCGTGAGCGGCCTGTGCACCACGAGACCCACCACGGCGACGAGGGCGAAGGCCAGGGCCGCACCGAGCGCGCTCCAGCCGAGTGCATTCTCCCGGTTGGCGGCAAACGTGAGGACGATGAAGGCGACCTCTAGGCCCTCGAGGAAGACGCCTTTGAAGGCGACGACGAAGCCCGTCCAGTCGATGTCGGTCGTCGACGGAGTAGCCGCGGAGCCTCGAAGCAGCGCGACCTCCTCCTCGAAGATCGCCGCCTCGTCGTGCTTCGCCTTCACGCCGGCAGCGCGCATGATCGCCTTGCGGAGCCACTGCAGGCCGAAGACGAGCAGTAGCACCCCGATCAGGGTCTGCAGGCCTTCGATCGGGATGACCTGCACGAGCGCGGGGCCGAGGGCCAGCACGACCACCGTGAGCGCGACCGACGCCAGTGCCGTCCCGAGGAAGGCAGTGCGCCAGCCGTTGGTGAGGGCAACAGCGAGGACGATGGTCAGCGCCTCGACGGCCTCGACGGCGGAGGCGAGGAAGACCGCGACGACGACCAGGGCGATCTCGTGGCTCATGGAGCGGACCTCCGCATCGGCGTGACGCGGCCCTCGACGGGTGCGGGCGCATCGGCGGCGGTGGCGCCCTCGTTCCCCTCGTACGCGTTCTCGAGGTAGCGCTCCAGACGCGCAGCGGCAGCCTCGACGGCCGCCTCGGCCTCGCTGCGGGCGGCCACGCCACCGAGGTCGCGGCGAACGACGCGCGCCAGCTGGCGCCTCACCTTGTCGAGCTCCTCCTCGAGGCTCTCGACCTCGGCAAAGCGGTAGTCGCCGTCGTCGTCCTCCTGCGCGATGTGGGCGGCCAGCTTGCGGGCGCTCTTGATGACCTGCAGGTACTCCTCGTGGCGGGCCGCGCCGAACGCGTCGTCAACGGTGGCGCGATCGACCTCGGTGAGCGCGGCGGCACGGAACGAGACGGCGAGACCGCCGCCCTGCGTCACGCGCTCGGTAAGGCGTTCGAGCAGCTCGACGTACTCGGCGCGCTCGGGCAGCGCGTAGAGGCCACTACCGATGCCGACGGCACCGTGCTGCCTGAGCTCGCGCCAGACGGCGACACGCAAGGCGCTGGGCTGCGACGGCACGCGGTAGGAGAAGAGCAGCCATTGCACCGGGACACCTCATTCGTAACCGACGCTACTCTAGCACCGTAACCGCCGTTACATCGGTCTCGAATCTCTCCCCAGGTTCAAGTTTGGTGAAATCTCGCGGCTGGGGCCGCTCGGGGTCCGCGCGTGGATTCGGGTCCTCGCGCGGTCGATACTCGATGCATGCGTGCGAAGCGATTCGGGACGTGGCTGGCCGCGCTCGCGCTTGTCCTCACCGCCGTTGTGGCCTCGTGGGTGGCAACGCCGGCGGGGACGGTCGAGGCCGACGGCGGATCGCTGACGGGCGAGGTGCCGAGGCCGGGCAGCATCGGGCTGTTGGTGTGGTCCGGTGGAGGCCTCGACGAACTCGAAGCGGCGGCCTCGGGCGGCGGCTGCGAGCTGCGCTCGCTCTGGACCGCCGAGGGCGGGCGCCTCGTGGGGTACATCGTCGGCGCGCCGGAGGCGGTGAACCGCTCCTTCCTCGGCTGGCACCCGTCGCGCATCCTCGACGTGAACACGCCGGTGATCCTCGTGTGCCGCCCGGCGGGCAGCTCCTCAGGCGGTGGCTCGAGCGGCGGGGGCGGCGGCTCGACCTCGGGCGCGGCATGGCACACGGGCGCGCCGAGCTGCCCGGTCTTCCCTTCGACGAACGCGTGGAACACGGACATCTCGACGGCGCCCGTGCATCCTCAGTCCGCGGAGTGGATCGCCTCCGTCGGCCTCGGCGGGCACATGCACCCGGACTTCGGGACGGTGTGGCAGGGCGCGCCGATCGGGATTCCCTACGTCGTGGTGACAGGCGACGTGCCGCTGGCCTCGGTGAGCTTCGACTACGCAGACGAGAGCGACCCGGGGCCGTACCCCATCCCCTCGGACGTGCCGATCGAGGCCGGGTCGGACTCGCACGTCCTGGTCGTCGACGACCGCACGTGCACGCTGTACGAGCTCTTCGCGGCCGAGCAGCAGGCGGTCAACCGCTGGCATGCGGGCTCCGGCGCGGTCTTCGACCTGACCTCGAACGCGCTGCGGCCCGACTCGTGGACCTCGGCCGATGCGGCGGGGCTGCCGATCTTCCCCGGCCTCGTGCGGTACGACGAGGTGACGGCGGGCGCGATCACCCACGCGCTGCGTTTCACCGCGAGCCGCACACAGCGCGCCTATCTGCACCCGGCGACGCACTGGGCCTCGAGCACCGAAGACGCCTCGGTGCCGCCGATGGGCGCGCGGTTCCGCATGCGCGCCTCGTACGACTGCTCGGGGTACAGCACCGAGGTGCAGGTGATCTGCGACGC
This sequence comes from Dehalococcoidia bacterium, assembly GCA_041390625.1. Classification (GTDB taxonomy): domain Bacteria; phylum Chloroflexota; class Dehalococcoidia; order UBA2979; family UBA2979; genus RBC038. The sequence continues at coordinate 93,697 of JAWKPM010000010.1, forward strand.
GCTGAAGCGCTACGGAATGCTACTCGCCGACAACGGGAGCAACTGGTACCTGAGCGGCGCGCCCGACCCTCGATGGGACGACGAGGCGCTGCGTGACCTGCGATCGATCCCGGGCAGCGCCTTCGAGGTCGTGGACACCGGGCAGCGCCTGCACACGCCGGCGAACCCCTAGCGCACGGCCTCGATGCCCCCGCCCGCCGTCTTGCGGGCGTAGACCTGCTCGCCGCGTGCCTCCGGCTCGAACGCGAGGTCGGACCAGCGTGGATCGCGTCTCAGCTCGTCGACCATCCGCACCTCACCCGGCAACGCGGGCGTGACGTGGAAGACGAAGCACCCGTCGGCCTTCACAGCCGGCCACCAGCGGCGGAAGAGGCTCCATGCCAGCTCATAGTCGGGGCTGCAGTGCAGGAGCACGAGGTCGAACGACTCCCGCTCGAGGTCGTATTCGAGCGCGTCGGCCAGCAGTACCTCGGCACGATCTTCAAGGCGAAAGCGCTTCAGAGCGCGATGGAGGGCCTCGTCATACTCGGTCTGACCACCGGCAGCATCGTTGTCGAGCGACACGACGTGACCGCCCGCGGCCGCCAGCAGGAGGGTCGTGCCACCCTTGTACCGCCCGAGCTCGGCGACGCGCGGGGACTCCATGTGGGCGACGCGGCGGTAGAGGTCGGCCGCCTGGTCGAAGCGGAGCTGGCTGAGCGAGTAGTTGACCGCGCTCGACTCGAAGAGCCAGCTGCAGTCCTCGAAGCCGCGAATCGCATCGAGGTCGGTCGGCACCTGACGGTCGAAGTCGGCCTCGACGACCTGACGCCACTGGAGGTCGGAGACGAGCTCGCGTTCCGTGCTCGGATCGGCGAGCAGGCAGCGGATCACCTCGCGCCTCAGCAGGGCGGGACGCAGGAGGGTCCGCTCAACCGAGCGCACGACGCGCTTCGCCGAGTCCATCGCGCGACGGGTGAACGACGGCCCGACCAAGCCGTGCAGGAATGAAGCCGAGAGTGATGGGGTGCTCATGGCACTTACCACGTTACCCACGTCGGACCCGAACTCGACTGAACCGCTCCTGAGCCTGCGCTGAATCCGCGGCAGCCGATCCCGCTTCACGAGGGTGACGAAGACCGGCCCCGAAGGCCGGCGGCTCGCCGTTCAATCTCGGTGTCGGCGTGGCAGTCGGAACGGACGAAGTGCGGCGATCTGCCTCGGAAGACGCAATCGACCCTTTACTGGCCGGGCATACCTGCTACCGATGCCATATATTCAAGCGCCTCGTCAGCGGAGACACTCCGCCCCGCGAGGAGGTGCCGCATGTCATTCCTGAGCGCTGACCAGCAGGCGCTGGCAACCGAGATCGGAACCATGCTCACCGAGCGTGGCGAGCGGGTGGCCGTCGCGGAGTCGACGACGGGCGGGCTGATCTCAGCGGCGCTGCTGTGGGTGCCGGGCGCCTCGAGGTACTTCGCGGGGGGTGGGGTCGTCTACACGCTGAACTCGCGCATCGCGCTGGCGGGGGTGTCGCCCGAGCAGTACGAGAACTATCGAGGGACGACGCCGGAGATGCTGGCGGACCTTGCGGAGTCGATGCGCGCGCGGCTCGAGGCGGCGTGGGGCATCGGCGAGTCCGGGCTGGCGGGGCCGGGACCGGGGCGCTCAGGCGCGCCGGCGGGGCGCACGACGCTGGCGGTGGCGGGGCCGGTCAGCCGCACCTCGGTGATCGAGACGGGCATCGATGATCGCGGCGAGAACATGTCGCGCTTCCTGACGGAGGCGCTGACCTTCTTCCGCGACGCCGTCCGCGAGGCCTCGTAGCTCGAGCGCGTCCTACTCGACGGTGAACTCCGTGTGCATGCCGGAGGCGTAGTGGTCCTCGGTTGAGCCGGCCTCGCCCGGGGCGATCAGACAGGCCAGCTGGTAGGTACCGGGCTCGAGGGTGGCGACGACCTCGCCGCTCTGGCCCGGCTCGAGGCCCTCGACCTCGGCGATCTCGAAGCGCTCGCCGTTCTCGCCGATCGCGAGGATGGCGAGCTCGTGGGTCATCGTCTCCGACTCGTTGTGGGCGACGAAGCGGACCGTGCCGGCCTCGACGCTCGGCGCGCTCGGGGTGACGCTCCACTCGGCGAGCGCGACATCGATGGACGCGGTTGCGGCGGACGGATCCACGGCGGCGCTGCCTTCGCCGGCGACGAGCTCGATGATGGTCGTCGGTCCGTCCGGGCTGTAGCACTTCACGAGGTAGGTGGCGTCGGTCGCGTCCGGCACCGTGTAGTCGATGTGCCTCGTGCGGCCGTCGGGCACGAGGACTTCCTCGATGCGGGTGCCCTCGATGCCCTCGAACTCGCGGTCGGCGTTGGCGTGGTTGTTCACGTTGAACGTGATCGCCTCGCCCGGGGTGACGGCGACGGTGGCAGGCGCGCAGGCCTCGGGTTCGACCTCGATGTCGATTTCTCGGCCCTCGGCGCTGCTGCTGCAGGCGAGAGTGACGATGGCGGTCAGTGCGAGGAGGGTCGCGACGAAGCGCTTCATCGGGCGTGCTGCCTTTCGGAGTCCCCGGCGTGTCCGCTCGGGGTCGGAGTTTCGTTGGTACCGGCCGGGGCCGGCATGAGCCGCGTGGTCGGATGCGGCCAGAAGAGGAAGAACGCGACGCCGGAGACCAGGTAGCCCCAGAAGAGCGCGATCTGACCCCAGGTGGGCGCCGGGTCGTAGCCCAGCAGGGTGTGGAAGAACTTGCCGGAGGCGTCGGTGAGCGACAGCCAGGAGTCCGTGTCCCACGGGCGGCTGCCGAGGTTCGCGATGAAACCGGACTCCTGGAGCTCCGCGATGCCGTTCGAGACCATGCCGGCCGCGATCACGAGGACGGCGATGCCGCTCACGGTGAAGAACTGGCGGAGCGGGAGGCGATGCGAGCCTCGGTAGACGACGTAGCCGAGGGCTGCCGCCACGGCAAAACCCGCCACGGCGCCGAACCAGAACATCGCGGGCGAGCCAGAGGCTGTCGTTGAGCCGGCGAAGAGGAAGACCCCGGTCTCGATGCCCTCGCGCATGACGGAGAGGAAGGCGAGGCCGGCGAGCCCCCACCTCGATGAGCCGGAGAGCGCGACGTTGACCTGGCGGCGCAGCTCGGCGCCGATGCCGGCTGCCTGGCGGCGCATCCAGAACACCATCCAGGTCAGGACAACGACGGCGACGAGCATCATCACGCCCTCGAAGGCCTCGCTGGCGGCGGGCGAGAGGTCACGCGATGTCACCTCGAGGGCGACGACGACGACCGAGGAGAGGGCGACCGCGAGCCCGGCGCCGAGCCAGACCCGACCGAAGTGGGCGCGGTTGCCCGTGCGAGCGAGGTAGCCCAGGACGATCGCCAGCACGAGCGCGATCTCGAAGCCCTCGCGAAGCGTGATGAGGAATGAGAACAGCAATGGATGCCCCCGCGGCAGCCGTCACGCTGTATCAGCAGCGTCACGTTGTTAGCATGACCTACCTTCCGTCTATTGTCGAACCTACCACAAGGGAAATGTGTGTCCCCCACGAGGCACGCAGAGGGCCCCCTCCTCGTGAGGAGGTCGGCGATGGGCGCGGCCGCGGGGCCTGAAGGGTCGAGGTCGCGGGGGAGCGCTAGTCCTCGGAGCCGCGGAGGAACTGCTCGATGTCGCGCAGCAGCTCATCGGGAGCGGGCAGCTCGGCTGTCTCGCCCTCGGCGGGCGTGGGGCCACCGCCGGCGGCCGCGACGACCGAGTCGTACTGGTCCTCCATCTGCTCGACGGCGCGACGGAGGTCGCTGGAGCGCTCCATCTCCTCGTTCGCGCGCTCGCGCAGTTCGTCGGCGTGCTGGCGCAGCTCGTCCATCGAGGTCTCGGTGCCGGCGATGCGGTCGAGGGCCTCGGTGAGGGCGACCATCGCGAAGGGGTTGGGCACGACGCCGAGGTAGTTCGGGACGATCGCGCCGAGGCCGGCCGTCACGCCGCCGGACTGTGCGAAGAGCGTGCTGACGAGGCCACCGAAGTCGACGGGGCCCTCGTAGCGGGTGATCTGCGGGGTGCGACCGAGCCTCGATGCGACCGCCTCGTCGTTGGTGGTGAGGCGGATGATCGAGGGCTTCGTGTGCGGCACGGGCGCGGGCCAGGTGCGGAGGACGACGAGCGACCCCACCTTGTGCTCGGTGAGCAGGGCGACGATCGAGCCGGCGAAGGCGGGCCAGCGCAGGTGCGGCTCGATGCCGGCGAGCGTCAGGATGTCGGGCCGGTCGGGGCTCGAGGGGAGCAGTCGCACCTCGTTCTGCGGCCAGTCGACGACGCGTTCGTCATCGACGAGTCGCACGGTCGGGGGCATGACGGTGAAGTCGTAGAACTCGTCGGGCGGTATGTCTGCGACCACCTCGGCGTGGTGGGCGAGCTCGAACTGGTTCAGGGTGGCGGCGGCCGTCGAGTTGTAGCCGTTCTTGCGGATGAACGTCAGGATGGCGATCGGGTCGCGCAGCTCGCCGAGCTCACGACGCAACTGCAGGGACGAACGTTCGAGCATGGTGACGGGCCTCCCGCCGGCCTCGATACCGGCAACCGGGCATCGAGGTCCATCCCCAAGTGTGGTCGAGCGCGGTGATGGCGTCGAGAGGGAAGGCCCGCACGGCTTCGGACGGCCCGCGTCAGCCCTCGGCGAGGTCTCCCGAAGGTGCTAGTTCGTGGCGGGCGCGGGATCGCCGAGGGCGGGCGCGCTCGTGCGGCGGTCCTTCGAGCGCGAGGCCGGCGCCGGCGCGGCGGCTGCGCGGTACCGCGAGATGGCGCGGTCGAGGAGGGTCTCGGCGAGGGTCAACGCCTCGATCTCAGCGCGGGCGGAGGCGCGGAGGCGGTCGGTACGCACCAGCTCGACGACACCTTCGACATCGAGGGCCAGTCGGTCACCGGCGTCGGTGCGCTGGAGCGGCGCCGGGCGTTGGCGGCGCAGGTGCGGCCTCGGGAGGCTGACGCGCGAGCGGCCGAGAGAGATGGCGCCCAGCAGCAGCACGACGAGCGTCGCGGCGCCGCCGGCGGCGGCGATCACGAGGGGACCGCTCAGCGTTCCTTCGTCCACAGTCGACTCCCGCCGAGGCGCGTCGAGCGCCAGCGCCCCGCCTCGGATGTCCGAGCGCGGGGCTGCCAATCAGTCACGTTGTCCACGGGACTTGTACACGGTGGCGGGAGCGGTTGTCCACAACGATTCGTGGACCGGCGCGGCGGGGCGCCCTCGGGACGAAGCCGGGCTAGGCGGCCTCGTCGGAGAGGCGGAAGTCGCCGCGCTGGCGGGCGAGCGAGCGCTCGAGGCTCGCGACCTCGCCATCGACGGGCGGCTTCTCCGGCGCGGCATCCGAGGCCCACTCGGCGGACTCGGTGCTGTTCGGGAACTGCTTCTCCTCGTTGCAGGAGCGGCAGCGACCGAGGCTGAACGGGCCGTTCGGCGGCTCAATCACCCAGTGATGGGCGTGGGAGGGCCGGATGGGAACGGGCACAGCCTCGGTCGCCGGCGCGGTGACCGCCTCGGCGGTCGCGATGGAGTCGACTGGGGTGGGAGCGTCCAACGACTCAATCCTCTCGATTGTGGCGGGTGGTCCTGGCGCGGCCGGCTAGAAGCCGAAGCCGCTGGTCATGAGCTCGGTCACGTCGGTGACCTCGCCCGGGGACGGCAGCGTTACGTCGACCGGAACGCCGAAGTCGAAGAAGTCGTAGCGGAACTCGAAGCGGGCGCCGGCAGCGCTCGGGTCGAAGACGCCGAGGTCGAGGTTCATGGCGAAGCGGCGCGTCAGGCCGTCGGAGTCGACCCACACCTCGAGGGGCAGCACGAAGTCGAACATGCCCATCTGCTCGTACTGCCACTCGAGCTGGCTCTGCATCGAGGGGTCGATGAGCTCGAACAGCTTCTCGAAGGAGAGCGTGCCGGCCCAGTGGGTCGTCGGGACGCCGCGCACGTCCTCGAAGCCGACCTCCTCGAAGGAGTCGAGCAGGTCGAGGAGCGGGAGGAAGCTATTCGGGCCGTAGGCGAACGCGTTCTCGAGACCCGAGCCCTGCAGCCCCTCGAGGGGGACGGCGTTCGTGGGCGCAGCCATCGAGATCCACGGGGTATCGACGCCGAACGCCGTGCCGAAGAAGGGCGCGTACATGTAGGTCGTGGTGCCGTCGGTGACGACCTCGAAGGTGCCGTTGCCGAACATCGCATCGAGCTCGGCGGCCTCGGCGGCGGTGAGCTCGTAGCGGAGCGCGTCGAACAGGCTCGAGAAGTCCATGCTCATGTGGCTGCGGCCACTGACGAGGTCGGTCGCCCCCTCGCCGGAGAAGGTCATGGCGCCACCAGGGAAGTCCGGAATGCCGCCGATCGACATCGCGAAGTCGTAGTGCATGGTCTGCTGGGCGAAGGCGACCTCGGCGGCACGTCGTGCGACCTCGATCTGCGCAGCGGCCTCGGCGGGCGACTTCTCGCCGGTGGCGGCGCGCACGCCGGCGCCGGACGAGGCCGGCGAGCTCGTGGCATTCGCAGCGGACGGCGCAGTCGAGGACGCGCCCTCGGTGGCGGCGGCGGCCTCGGGTGACGGCGACGGCGTCGAGGTGGCCTCGGAGCCGCCGGTGCAGGCGGCGAGCAGGAGGGCCAGCCCCCCGAGGAGGGCGGTCGTGGTTCGTCGCATGCCGGGCGTCCTTCCCTTGCACGCGCGCCTCGATAGACGCGCGGCCTCCGATGCGCCTGCGCGCCTCGTCGGTTTCGTGATACTCGGCGTGGGTGGCGGACGACTGAAGCGAAATCGGTCGGCGGAAATGTATGACGATCGGCAACGAGCGCAGGGCGTCCGTGTCGATGAGCGACTCGCCCGCGGCGTTGGGCAGTGCGCGGGCCTCGGGATCGACACGGGGCGAACCGTGCGGTTCGCCCCGTGCGTTCGATGCGTGAACGAGCCTCGATGGCCCGACGTGGCCTCGGCTAGTCCTTACGACTCGGGAGGATGACGTCGGCGGTGCCCTGCAGGGGGCGCTCGCCGCGCTCGTTCTCGAAGAAGACGTCCATGCGGATGGTGCCCTCGCCGTCGCCGGGGATGGTGTCGGTCACCAGACCGAGGGCGCGCAGCTTGTCGCCGTGCAGCACGGAGCGCCGGAAGGAGACCTCCATGTGCCCGATGCGGCCCTCCTGGCCGGCGAAGTCGTTGAGGACGCGCGACATGAGGTCGAGCTGCATCACGCCCGGCACGATCATGCCCGGCATGCCGTCGCGCTTGGCGATCTCCGGGTCGTTGAAGCGATTCGGGCCTGCGAGGCGGCTGCCGGGGATCCCGAGGTACTTCAGGACCTTCGGCGTCTCCATCACGAGCTGCTCGTCGAACTCGTCGCCGGGGTCGATGTCGTCGAAGTAGCGCTGCTCTGCCATCGTTACACCTCCCGCCGGACGAACGAGGTCTCGGTCGCGACAACCGGGGTGCCGTCCTGGTTGCGGTACTCGGTGCGACGCACCTCGAAGACCATCGAACCGGTGCGGCCGGTCTTCGCGTAGACCTCCTTCACCTGGTTGTAGGCGGTGACGGTGTCGCCGACACGGAGCGGCGCGAGGCTCTCGATGCGCTCGCCGGCGTGGAACGCGACGCCCGGGAACTGAATCTTCGCGTCGAGCCCGCGCTCGAGCTGGACCGCGTGCACGAGGCCGGGAGGCGCCGTCAGGGCCCCGTACGGGCCCTTCGCCGCAGCCTCGGGATCGGTGTGGAGCGGGCTGGTCTCGCCCACGGCCTCGCAGTAGGCCGCGATCTGCTCAGCGGTCACGGTGAAGGAGCCGACCTCGACTTCCTTCCCGATCACGCTCTCGTCGTAGGTCAGCCCGGGTACCTGGTCTGCCGTCATCGATGCCCCCTTCTCGCGGCGGTGCACGTGCGAATTCGCGCCCACCGCGGCTTCGGCGGCATGGTAGCGGCCTCGACCACACCTGTGGAGCGGTTGACGGTCCTCGAACCGGGCCCGTTCGAGGCCTCATGGGCCGTCTGCGGCGGCGCAGGAATACGGAATCATCCGGAATCTGCCGACTCTCTGAGTATGCGTCCGTGAACCGGGACCTTCGGGACCCGGGCGGCGCGTACCTCGAGGCCTGCGCGGGCAGGCTCGCCGTCGAGAGGCCGACCGTGACCGAGCTGCAGCGCCTGCTGGAACCGAAGCGCCGAGGACGGCGGCCGGACGACCACGAGCCGCTGCGTTGCCTCGCGATCGACGCGCAGGGCGGGCCGTCGCGCGAGATGGCGAAGCTCCTCGACAAGACCGACCAGCGCTGGATCCTCGACCGTGCCGAGCGGCTCCCGACCGCCCTCGAGGCGCTGAGCTCGGGCGAGTTCCACATCGTGCTGGCACATGTGCGGCAGCCGGACGGCCAGGTGCTGAACGCGTTGCAGCGGATGCGCCAGGTCGCGCCGGAGACCGCGGTCCTCGTGCTGACCGAGTTCGCGCCTCAGGCGTTCGCGGAGCAGGCGCTCGGGCAGGGGGCGCAGGACGTACTGCAGCGCTCCAAGCTGGACGCCTCGACGCTCGCGCACGCGATTCGGTACTCGATCGAGCGGCAGCGGATTCGCGGCCTGTACGAGCGGGAGCTGTGGTCGGCCTCGATCCTGCACATGGACTACCTGAGCATCGTGTCGAACAGCGCCGACGCGATCCTGATCCTCAACCAGGGAGGCAGCGTCGAGTTCCTGAACCCGGCGGCGGAGTCGATGTTCGGCGTACGGGCGGCAGAGGCGATCGGACGGCCGTGCCCCTTCGGGCAGGTCACGAGCGACTCCTTCGAGATCGAGGTGCCGGACCGCGAGGGGCGCCCGCGCCAGGCCGAGGTGCAGTCCGTCGAGACCTCGTGGCGGGGCCTCGACGCGACGCTCGCGGTGGTGCGCGACATCACGGACCGACGCGCCCTCGAGCTGCAGCTCGGGCAGGCGCAGAAGCTCGAGTCGGTCGGTCGCCTCGCGGCCGGCATCGCCCACGAGATCAACACGCCGACGCAGTTCATCACCGACAACGTGAAGTACCTGCGCGGCGTCTTCGAGCGGTTCGTGCCGGCCGTCGCGGCCGCGGAGTCGCTGCTCGAGGCGGCGGAGGCCGGCCCCCTCGATCAAGGCGCGCTCGAGGAGCTGCGCACCTCGGTGGCGGCGGCACGCCTCGAGGACGCGCGCGAGGAAGTACCGGAGGCGTTCGAGGACAGCCTCGATGGGCTCAAGCAGGTGGCGCGCATCGTGGGTGCGATGAAGGTGTTCGCGCACCCGGGATCCGAGGAGAAGACGGGCGTCGATCTGCGCCAGGCGATCGAGAGCACGGTCGCCGTCGCTCGCCACGAGTGGCGCGACGTCGCGGACGTCGAGCTCGACATCGAGGAGACGCTACCGACGGTGCCGGCGATGGGCGGCGACCTGAACCAGGTCATCCTCAACCTCATCGTGAACGCCAGCCAGGCGATCGAGGACCGGCCGAACTGCACCGAGCGCGGCCGCATCGACATCCGGGCGCACCGCCGGGGCGACTGGGTGGAGATGTGCGTCTCCGACAACGGCGTCGGCATCCCGGACGAGAACCGGAAGCACATCTTCGATCCCTTCTTCACGACGAAGGAGGTCGGTCGCGGGACCGGGCAGGGGCTCTCGATCAGCCGGACGATCGTGGTGGAGCGGCATGGCGGGATGCTCGACGTGGCCTCGAAGCCGGGCGAAGGCTCGACGTTCACGGTGCGCCTGCCGCTGACGGAGGAGGCCGCGCTCCAGGGCGCGGCGTAGGGAGGACACGATGACCAGACGTCGAGTCCTGTTCGTCGACGACGAGCCTCGTGTGCTGCGAGGTCTGCGGCGTCTGCTCGACCCGATGCGGGACGAGTGGGAAATCTCCTTCGCGGAGTCGGGCGCCGAGGCCCTCGACAAGCTGAGCGAGGCCGAGTTCGATGCCGTCGTCACCGACATGCGCATGCCGGGCATGGATGGCGCCGAGCTGCTGCACGAGGTGCTGCGCCGCCACCCACACACCGTGCGCATCGTGCTGTCCGGTCAGTCCGACCAGGAGACGCGGCTGCGCGCGGCCGGCCCGACGCACCAGTTCCTCACGAAGCCCTGCGACGAAGAGACGCTGCGGCGCACCCTCACCCGGGCGTGCGACCTGCGCGATCTGCTGCGTCGCGACTCCCTGCGCAGGCTCGTGGGGCAGCTGAAGACGCTGCCGAGCCTCGGGACGGTGCAGCGCGACCTGCGCACGGAGCTGATGTCGCCCGACCCCTCAATGCGGAAGGTGGGGGATCTCATCTCGCAGGACGTCGCGATGACGGCGAAGGTCCTGCAGCTCGTGAACTCGTCCTTCTTCGGCGCGCCGAAGCGCGTGGGCTCGGTGTCCGAGGCCGTGCTGATGCTCGGGCTGAACGTCATCCGCGACCTGATGCTGACCGAGTCCGTCTTCGGGGCGTACATGGCCGACGGCGCGCTCGAGCTCGTCGAGCCGATTCGCGACCACAGCGACTTCGTGGGCGGCCTCGCGTACGAGATCGCGGCCGCCGAGGGCGCCGACCTGCAGGTGCGCGGCGACGCGCAACTCGCGGGACAGCTGCACGATGCCGGCGCGCTCGTGCTCGCGGCGAACATGCCGATGGAGTTCCGCAAGGCGGCGGCCGTCGCGCGCATGCGCAACATCGAGCGTTGGCAGGGCGAGGTTGAGCTCTTCGGCGCCGACCACGGCGAGGTGGGCGCGTACCTCCTCGGCATCTGGGGCATCCCCGACCCGATCGTGGAGGCCGTGGCGTTCCACCACCGCCCGGCGCAGGCGCCGACGCATGGCTTCACGCCGCTCACCGCCGTGCACGTCGCCGACGCGCTGGCTCACGAGGTCGACGGGCAGGATGACTCCGTGCTCGTCACCTCGGTGGACGAGGAGTACCTCGAGCGGCTGGGGCTGCTCGACCGCCTCGATGGCTGGCGACTGCTCGCACTCAAGCGCAAGGCCGCCTAACGGCGGCCCTGCGGCTTAGTCAAGACTGGCTGGCGGCGCTACAGCGTCGGCGGGGCCTCGGGCTGGTCCGTCGGTGGCGCCTCGGACGGGGCGGGCGCCGGCGGGATGATGGCATCGCGCACCGAGCTGCCGCCGGGGATCTCACCCTTCCGCACGAGGCCGATCAGATCGACCAGTGTGACGCCGATGGTCTGCTTGAGCGCCTCGTCGGTGGCCATCAGCGCCTGCGGCGTGAGACCGAAGAGCTGATGCACCGGCGAGTCGGCGCCGTTCGAGCCGGAGCCGTTGCCACCGAAGTTCACGAGCCGGATCTCGTTCACCTGGCCGATCGGTGAGGCCGCGGCCGTCACGATCTCGGGCAGGCGGTCGATGAGGTCCGTCGAGAGCTGCACGCGGATCGCCTCGTCGGAGTACTGCTTCAGGGCCTCGGCGCGCTCGGCGAGACCGTTCGCCTCGGCGACAAGCTTGGCCTGCGTGGCGAACGCCTCGGCGTCACCCTTGTCGCGTGTCCCCTGCGCCTCACCCTCGGCCTCGAGGACGGTGGCGCGCTTGGTGGCGTCGGCGCGGCGGATGCGGGCCTCGGCCTCCGCCTCGGCGGCGAGGATCTGAGCCTGCTTGCGCGCCTCCGCCTCGAGGATCTGGCGCTGCTTCTCCGCCTCGGCGATGGCGACCACCTCGGCCTCGAGCTCCTGGCGGCGCTGCTGTGCGCGGCGCTGCGCGAGGTGCGTCTCCGCCTCGGCAACCTGCTGCTTCGCCTCGGCCTCCGCCTGCTCGGCGGCCTGGAGGGCGCGCGCCTGCTCCGCGGTGGTGAGCGCCTGGTACTGCGCCATTTGCACGTCGCGGTTCTTCACAGCCTCGGCGATGGAGGCGTCGGCATCGGCGTTGGCGCGCTCCGCCTGCTGGCGGGCGTTTGCCTCGCGAACACTGGCCTCGCGGTCGGCGTCAGCCTCGCCGATGCGAGCGTCGCGCTTGACCTCGGCCGTGCGCTTGCGACCGAGCGCGTCGAGGTAGCCGACCTCGTCGCTGATCTCGCGCAGCGTGAGCGTGTCGAGGGTGATGCCCATCTGGGAGAGCTCGGCCTGGGCCTGCTCGGCGATCTGGGACTGGAAGGCCGTGCGGTCCTGGTAGATCTCTTCCGGCGTCAGCTGGCCGCAGACGCCTCGCAGGTGGCCCTCGAGGACGGCCTGGACGTCGCGCTCGATCTCCTCGCGACGGCGGCCGAGGTAGCGCTCGGCAGCGTTCATGATGCCGAGGTCGTCACTCGAGACCTTGAAGAGTGCGGTGCCCACCACTGTCAGCGGCACGCCCTCCTTCGAGATCGCATTGTGGGTACGGACCTCGGTGCTGATGACGTGCAGCGACATGCGCTGGTACTGCTCGACGATCGGGAAGACGAACGCGCCACCGTTGCGGACGATGCGGTAGCCGACCGTCTGGCGGCTGCCGTCAGCGCCTCGAATGTTGTGGCGGCGGCCCGAGATGACGATGACCTCGTCCGGCCCGGCGCGGCGGTAGCGGTTGGCCCAGGTGCCGAGGATCGCCGCGAAGACGACGACCAGGATCGAGACGATGACGCCGATGCCGGCGTTCAGACCCACATCGAAGTTCACGAGACATCCTCCACTGCCGCGACGATGCATTCGCCCGCCACGACCGACTGGACGGTCACGAGCTCACCGGCGCCGATCGCCTGGTGGCTTCCCGAACGGGCGGCAGCGGAGTGCGTGCCACCCGCGCGTTCGAACTGGATACGTCCGACACCCGCCGCGGGGATCGCGAGCGTGACGCGGACCTGCGCGCCGATGAGATCGGCGAGCGCGAAGTTGGAGGAGACCTCCTGCTTCATGAAGAAGCGCGTCATGGCGGCGACGAGGGCTGCCATGGGCAGGCCGCCGAGGATGCCGCCCGCAGCGGCGACCAGCGACGGCACGTCGAAGTAGCCCGAGAGCAGCCAGCCCACGGAGCCGAAGCCCGCGAGGAAGGCGGCGATCGTCTGGACGTTGAGGTGCCCGTCCGCGCCATCGACATCGACGTCGCTGGCGAGGTCGATGACCTCGCCCACCACGAAGGAGAGCACGAGCACCAGCACGGCGACGAGGGCGATCGTGATGAAGATGACCGTGTCGGTACGCTGACCGAGGTCGATGCCGATGCCGAGGTCCATGGGTGCTCCCCGCGCTCCGTCCTCGACGTCGCGTGGCGACGCGAGGAGTGCGGCGCATCGTACCTCAAGCGGCGTGCCATTCTGGCAGGCCGAATGGCAGGTGCCGCGCCGCGATCATCGTCGCGACGCGGCCCGCCTTCGGGGACATTGTCATCCGGGGCGCGCGGGGCGAGACACCGGGGAAACCCTGATCAACGGGCGCCTCGGTGGGTCGGAGCGAGGACTTCCGCCCCTGTCCTCGGACCGAGCGGACCTCGAGGGTGAGGCGAGACGCACGAGCGCGGGGGCGACGTGACGGACGACCGATACCGGCAGCAGCGCGAACGCCTCGTGCGGGGGCTGGCGGTCGAGGTGCGGGACGAGCGCGTCCTCGATGCGATGCGCGCCGTGCCTCGAGAGCGCTTCGTGCCGCCCGAGCTGCGCTACCTCGCGTACGAAGACGAGCCGCTGCCCATCGGGGAGGGGCAGACGATCTCGCAGCCGATGATCGTGGCGATGATGACCTCGGCGTTGCGCCTCGAGGGGGACGAGCATGTCCTCGAGGTGGGGACCGGCTCGGGCTACCAGGCGGCGGTGCTCGCCCGCCTCGCGAACGACGTCGTGAGCGTCGAGATCATGGAGTTGCTCACGGAGCGCGCCGCCGAGGTCCTCCGCGACCTCGGGATCACCAACGTCGAGGTGCACCAGGCCCTCGAGTCGGGCCAGCGCCTCGGCTGGCCCGACGGCGCGCCGTACGACGCGATCATCGTGACGGCCGCCGCCCCGGAGGCTCCCCTGCCTCTCCTCGAGCAGCTGAAGGTGGGTGGCCGCCTCGTGATCCCGATCGGCAGCCGGTACGAGCAGGAGCTGTGCGCGGTGACGAAGACCGCGGCCGGCACGAGCGTCGAGCGCCTCGGTGGTTGTCGCTTCGTACCGCTGCTGGGGCCGCACGGGCACGCGCCCGCGCCGGAGCAGCCTCGGAGCTGACTCGGTCCTCGAAGACGCGTTTCCCATGGCCGGACTTCACGTACGTATTGACACCTCGTGTGACGATGCGCCTCATCCGGGCCGGGGTCCTGGATAGCGAATCGACGAACGGGGGTGCGCATGGCGACGACGACGTACATCGGGTTCTTCCGGCCGAACAGTGACCAGGTCATCTACGAGGCCTGGCGCGAAACGGGGGCGAACCCGGCCGCTCTGCTGGAGAAGGTGCGAGGCTTCCCCGCCAGCCTGCCTTCGACGTGCAAGCTCGTTGGCTCGTGGGTCGCGAGTGGTGGCGAAGTCCCCGGCGTGATGGTCGTCGAGACCGAGAGCTACGCCGATATCCAGCACATCAACCAGTACTACTACGGCTGGCTACGATTCGACTGGCACCCCGTGGCGACAGGGGGCGTTGCGCGAACGTAGTCCGGCACCCGCCCTCGAAACCCGCTCTGACGCATCCGGGCGCTGGCGTATGATGCGGCGCGCCAGGCGGTAGAAGCCGTCAAGCGAGGACGGTCGAGGGGGTGAGCGTGCGCCGCATCAGCATCGGGCTCAGCTGGTCGAGCAAGGACGGGGTGCCGGACTTCGTCGAGCAGGCGAAGGTGGCCGACGACAGCGGCGTGTGGGCGATCTTCACGGGCGAGAACTGGCGTCGCGACGCCTTCACGCCGGCCACCGTGCTCGCGTACGAGACGAACAACGTCCAGATCGGCACCTCGATCGTGAACGTGCACTCGAGGGCGGCCGGCGCGCTGGCGATGCACTTCGGGACGCTCGAGGAGCTGTCGGGCGGCCGCATGATCATCGGCCTCGGGACCTCGAGTGCGAACGTCACCGAAGGCTTCGCCGGTGTGCCGTACGGCCGCGCGCTGCGGCGGATGCGTGAGTACGTCGAGATCCTGAACATGCTGCTCGCGAGCCAGCCACTCCAGTACCAGGGCGAGCTCTTCGAGCTGACGCGCGGCTTCCGCCTCGACATCCCGCTGCCGCGCGACCACACACCGATCTACATCGCCTCGATGACACCTCGGTCGGTGAAGCAGACGGCGGAGATCGCCGACGGCTGGATGCCGATCGAGCTGCCGAAGTCGAGCTGGAAGGCGCAGACCGACGCCTTCTACAACGCGGCGAAGGCGGCCGGGCGCGACCCCTCGACGCTCACGATTCGCACGGCGACGCCGATCATCGTGACGGACGACCCGGAGCCTGAGTACGAGCGCATCCGCGGCACGGTGGCGTTCTACATCGCGCGCATGGGCGACTCGTACTACCGCAACTTCGTGCGCATGGGGCACCAGGAGATGGCGGACGCCGTCCGGGCGGGCTGGGCCGAGGGCTCCTCGGCGGGCGGCACGGCGGCGGTGCCGGCGGACTTCGCGCGGGAGATGGGCTTCGCCGGGTCCGCCGAGGCGTGCGCGGAGCACATGGACGAAATGACTGAGGCGGGCTTCAACCTCTTCAGCGTCTCGGTGAAGGAGCCCGACGCGAAGAAGCGCGCCTCGATCTTCCGCACGCTGGCCGGATAGGGACGGCTGGACCGCCCCGACAGGCAGGAGCGAGGTCGGCCCTGCGGGCCGGCGACCCGCCCACCCACCCCTTCTATCAGCGAGGGGCTACGCCCCTCGCGCACCCGGAACGCGACCGGGCGGGATGCAGGTGCGCGCGAGCACCACCTTCGCGACAAAGACGACGGCCCGCCTCGGCGCAACGCCTCGCCTCATGCGCCGTGGCTAGCGGGCGCGGCTGCCGCCATCGATGGGGAGGACGACGCCGTTGAGGTAGGACGCGGCGTCGCTGCAGAGGAAGGCGACGACCTCGGCGATCTCCTCGGGCTCGCCGTAGCGGCCCATCGGGTTGTTCGAGGCCATGCGGTCGTGCGCGGCCTGCGGCTCGTCGGCGTCGAGGCCACGCTCGATGGAGCGCATCATGCGCGTCTCGATCGGCGCGGGGTTGATGCAGTTGACGCGGATGCCGTCGCGCGCGAACTCGAGGGCGGCGGACTTCGTCAGGCCGATGACGGCGTGCTTGCTGGCCGTGTAGGCCGCGAGCGCGGTGCTGCCGGAGAGGCCGGCGACCGACGAGGTGTTCACGATCGCGCCTCGACCCTGCGCGCGCATGACCGGGACGACCGCCCTCATGCCGAGCCAGACGCCCTTCACGTTGACGGCCAGCACGCGGTCGAACTCGGCCTCGGGGTAGTCGAGCATCGAGCCGACGAAGCCCTCGATGCCGGCGTTGTTGAAGAAGGCATCGATGTGTCCGAAGCGGTCGACGGCCGCGCGGGCGTAGCGATCGACGTCGGCGGCCCGCGTGACGTCGGCCTCGATGGGGTGAGCGGTACCGCCGGCGAGCCCGACCTCGGCGGCCGTGACCTCGAGATCCGCGCCGGGCAGATCGACGAGCGTGACAGCAGCGCCGTCGCGCGCGAAGCGGACGGCCGCCGCCCGGCCGATGCCGCCGGCGGCGCCGGTGATGACGACGCTCTTGAGCGGACTGGGGTTCGACGTCATCGCGCCCTCCTCGTGCTGCGGGAACGGCGCGAGATTAGCGCGTGAGGTAACCGCAGGACTGACTCGTGAGCGCGGCGACCGCCTCCGTCGGGAGGAACTGCGAGGCTGCCGTCACGACGCGGTTGCGCTGGTCGACCGCGGCGTCGTACTCGGCGGTCGCGGCATCGAAGTCCGCGACGGAGGTCGCGGTCGCGAGACGCGCCTCGAGATCGTCGACGGCCGCGACGCGGCCCTCGAACTGGTCCGCCACCACATCGGCGTACTCGGCGACCTCGAACGGCGGGAGCTTCGCGCGCATCGCGGTGGCGGCCGCCTCGGAGGCGGCGCGCTCGGCGGCGCTCAGACGGGCGGAGCGCGCGATGCGCTCCTCGAGGGGGAGCGAGGCGGGACCGCCGTCGACCGCCTCGGCGGACTCGGCGGCGTCGATGGCGGCGGTCCAGGCCTCGAGGGTGGCACAGGTCTCGACGGCCCACGCCTCGATGGCCTCGGGGTCGACGAGCGGCGGCACGGTCACGGGGGTGGCGGCGCCGGGGACGGAGGGGGCGGGGGCGCCTCCGGGATTCGGTGCCGGCGGCTGGTCGGTCGAGGTGGTGGCATTCGCCGCGGGCGTGCTCGTGGTCACCGGCGAGCGCGCATCGTCCTCGTCGCCCCCACAGGCGGCGACGAGCAGCAGGCCGGCACACAGGGCCGCGAGAACGGTCAGGGCGCGCAGCGTCACGGTTCGATCATAGGCGGGTCGGGACGCTTTCGAGCACAAACAGACCCCCGGCGGATGCCGGGGGCCTGCGGCTCGGTCGAGTCTCGAGCTACCTCGGAGCTAGAAGCCGAACGAGGTCACCTCGAACGGCGGCTCGAAGTCGTCGTCGGAGACGGACGTCGAGTACTCGGTCGCCTCCATCTTCCAGGTGGAGCCGTCGGTGCCCTGGAAGTCCACGAGCAGCGGGACGCCTTCCTCGGAGATGCAGGTGGTGCCGGTGCCGTCGGGGTCCGTGGCCTCGAAGCACTCGGCGGTCGCGCCGGCGATCGTGCGCTGGCCGATCGGGTTGAGGTCGACCTCGGGGTCGTCGCGCACCTCGTCGAGGAAGTCGGTGGCGAAGGCACTCGGGTCGCCGCCGGGCAGCGCGGCGCTGAGGCAGGTCTGTTCGCTCAGGAGGCAGAAGATCGTGCCGTCCGGCGTGTTGATCGTGGTGACCTCGAAGGCCTCGCCGTCCTGCTCGGTGTTCAGGTCGACGCGCTGGCGATCCTGCTTCTGGAAGATCGTCATCGTGCCGCTGATGCCGCCCTCGGAGCTGGTGCCCTCGGTGTTGTAGGTCACCTGGTACTCGGCATCGCCGAAGAGGCCCAGCACATCGAGCGGGTTGCCCCCGGACGCGCTGCCCGAGCCGTCACCGTTGCCACCGCCGGTACCGCCACCCGAGCCGTCGCCGGGACCGCTGCCCGAACCATCGCCACCGGTGCTGGTGGCAGTCGCGGTCGCGGTCGCGTCGCCGTTGGACGAATCGTCGTCGGACGAAGTGCATGCCATCGCGAACATCGCGAGAGCGATCGCGCCGATCAGCGCAAGCTTCCTCATCAGGACCTCCCTGTCATTCCCTCTGTCGGATCCCGTTACGTCACGCGCCGCGGGACCTCGATCGATGATGGCAGCGCCTTCGCGTAACCGCGAGGGGCGAAGTCAACGCATCGTGTGGAGGTCGAGGGAGGACTAGCCGGAGGCCGGCGGGTCCGCGATGGCGTGCACGATCAGCGTGACCTCGTAGTCGCCGGGCGCGATCGTGACGGTCGAGCGGGGCTCGGGTGCAAGCGACAGCACCTCGATGTCGAGTGTGCCGTCGGTCAGCCGCGCGGCGTCGCCGCCGGGCATCGTGATCTCGAGTGGTTGGGACGTATCGCTGTAGACGAGGGCCAGCTCGATGGTCGCCTCGCCCGCCCAGATGCACTGGACGTCTACGGGGCATCGAGAGTCGTTGGTCACGCCGATGAACCGCAGCACGTAGCCGTTCTCGAGCTGAACGTCCTCACCGGGACGCATCGTGACCGTCTCCCCGAGCGCGACGACCGGGGGAGGCACGGCCGTCGGCGTGGCTGACGGGCCCGGCGGCGTCGAGGACGGAATCGCGGTGGGGCTGGGTGTCGCCGTCGGACTCTCGGTGGCCGTCGGAGTCGGGCTGGGGGTGGGCGTCACGGCCTCGTCGCCCGCGCACGCGACCGAGGCCGCGAGCGGCAGCGCGAGGAGCGGAAGCAGGAGGGTTCGAGCGAGCTTCGTCATATCTACGTGACGTCGGCGGCGGCCTCGAAGTTCCCGAGGGGGCCTCGATCGCCCGTTCACAGCGAGAACCGGCGCCCGCGCCGGGAGGCGGCGCGTACGCGTTCGAGCAGCACGCCTCGCAGCACGAAGGCGACGAGCGCGCCGGCGAGGAAGCCGACCACGTGCGCCTCCCAGGCGACGCCCGGCTCGGCGACGGCGAATTGCGCGAGGAACCAGAAGAGCAGGAAGAGCCCGGCCGGCACCGGCAGCAGCGTGAAGAAGAGCAGCGCGATCACGGGATGCCGGGGAAAAAGCACGGCGTAAGCGCCGAGGACGCCCGCGATCGCCCCGGACGCGCCGATGAGCGGCGTGGTGTCTCCGGTGTTGAGCGCGACGAACCCGAGCGTCGCGAGGATCCCCGCACCGAGATAGACCGCGAGGTAGGCGACGTGGCCGAACGCCTCCTCGACGTTATTCCCGAAGATCCAGAGGAACCACATGTTGCCGAGCAGGTGCAGCAGGTTGCCGTGCAGGAACATCGAGACGAGCACGGAGCCCACGATGGACTTCGAGGGGAACACTTGCTGCTGGCTCGTCGTGTCGGAGACGCAGCGGCCCGTCTGGATCTCGGAGAGCGTCAGCGGCTCGCCGGTGGTGATCTCGCAGCCGATGGCCGCGCGCTCGTAGAGGAACGCGACCTCGTCGGCGCTGCCGGTCGGCGGCTGCCAGAAGAAGAAGATCGCCACGTTCGCCGCGATCAGCAGCATCGTGACGTAGGGACGCACGCTGGTGCGAACGGCGTCGCCGATCGGGAACACCGCGCCTCCTGTCCCTGCGCCCGTCCGAGTTCGAGGCTACAGGCTCGACAGGCCGACCGCGCCTCGACGTGACGACGTTGCGCATCGGATGCATTACATTCGGCGAGGCGGGGTGACTGGAGGCATCGATGAGGACTCCCCTCACCTTGCTCGCAGCGACCGCGCTCGTGGTTGCGCTGGCGAGCCTTGCGCCCTCGACGGCGCTCGCGCAGAGCGTCGGCGGCGATCAGAGCGTTGCGGCCAACCTCGACGGTCCATGCACGGCGATGGCGACGCTCGACAACGGCGAGGTCATCGACCCCAGCGCCTCGGGCGGCGTCTACACCGCGCCGCACTCCGGTTCAGCCTCGTACACCGGCAGCATCGACGTCCCGGCCGAGCCTCGGGAGTTCAGCGGCAGCGTCTGGATCGAGACGCCGCCCGGCATCCCCTCGATCACGATCAAGTCGTGGGGGGACGACGACGGCGAGAAGGTCAGTGACGCCGGCTCGGTGACGTGGGACATCCCCTCGGTGGTGCCCGGCGGGCTCACGGTCACGGTCAGCGGCCAGCACAACGACGCCGGCGTCAGCTGCAGCGGATCGATCCAGGTGAAGCTCGACGGCGGGATCACCGACAGCGTGGCCGGCCTCGCCTCGATTGCCCTCACGGCACTGACGGGCATCGGACTGCTCGGCGCGGCGATCCCGAAGGGACTCTAGCGATGGGAACGCGACGCGGACGCCCGATCCTGGGCGCCATTATGGGGCTCCTGTTCGGGCTGTTCCTCGGGTTCGACCTGGCGCTGATGGGGGTGGTGCCGCTCGAGAGCGTGCTGCTGGTCGTGCTGCCACTGCTCGGCCTCGCGCTTGGGATCGCCCTCGGGATGACGGCGCCGCTGAGGATGTTCGGACGCTAGCCGGAGCTAGCGGCCTCGGCGGTCGCGCACGAGCCACTCGAAGAGCGACTCGCCTCGAGGGAGCGTGCCGACGAGGAAGGCCTCCTCGATCTCCTCGGGCGTGCGCGTCTCGCGCGCCGGCAGCAGCGTGAACGCGAGCAGCGCTGCGAGGCCGGCGATCGCCGCCGTTAGCAGCATCGAGTCCCACATCGCATCGATGAACGCGGTGCGCGCTAGCTCGACGAGCGGCGCGCCCTGCGGACCGAGCTCGTTCGCGACGAGGAGCGCGCCGCCGATCGAGTCCTTCGCGGGGTCGAGCGCAGCAGGCGGGAGTAGCGCCTCGAGGCCGTCGAGGCCGTCTCGATACCGCGATGACAGCACGCTGCCGACGACGGCAACGCCCAGCGCGCCGCCGACCTGGCGTGTCGTGTCGTTCACGGCGGAGCCGACGCCGGCGCGCGCCCTCGGGAGGGAGCCCATCACGGCATCGGTCGCCGGCGTCATCGCGAGGCCCATGCCGAAGCCGACGGTGAACATGCCGGCGAGAAGCGGCGGGTAACCGCCCTCCCGACCCGCGCCGATCACGAGGAGACCGGCCGCGACGACGGTGAGGCCGATGCCCACCATCACGCGCGCGCCGACGCGCTCGACGGCGAATGCAGCGATCAACGCGCCGCCCATCACTGCGACGGCGACAGGAGCGGCGCGCGCGCCGGCGCCGAGGGGCGAGTAGCCGAGATAGAACTGCAGGTGCTGCGTCAGCACGAACAGCAGCCCGAGCAGGGCGAAGAACGTCAACATGATCGAGACGGCCGAGGCCGTGAAGCGGGCGCTGCGGAAGAAGCGCAGGTCGAGCATCGGGTGGGCGGCGTGGCGCTCCCAGAGCGTGAAGAGCACAAGCAGGACCGCGGCAGCGCCGAAGGCGATGAGCGTGCGGGCCTCGGTCCAGCCCTGGTGCGGCGCCTCGATGATCGCGTAGAGGAGGACGCCGAGGCCGGCGATCGAGAGCAGGGTGCCCGTGGCATCGACCGGCGGGGCGGCGGGGTCTCGCGACTCGGGCACCAGCCATGCGGCCAGGGCGACGCCGCACACCGTGATCGGCACGTTCAGCCAGAAGACCGAGCTCCACTCGTAGTGCTCGAGCAGGACGCCCGAGGCGAGCGGGCCCACCGCGATCCCGAGACCCACGACGCCCGACCAAATGCCGATCGCGCGCGCGCGTTCCTCGGGAGGGAAGACGTTCGTGAGGACGGACAGCGTCGTCGGCATGATGAAGGCCGCGCCGACACCCATCACCGAGCGGGCGGCGATGAGCTGGTCGGGGTTCTGCGAGAGGGCCGAGGCGAGCGAGCCGAAACCGAAGACGAAGAGCCCGAGCTGCAGCGCCGCCTTCCGCCCGAAGCGGTCGCCGAGGCTGCCGGCGGCCAAGAGCAGCCCCGCGAACACCAGCAGGTACGAGTCGAGGATCCACTGGAGCTGGCTGGAGGTAGCGCCGAGCTCACGCTGGAGGGCCGGAAGCGCGATGTTGAGGATCGTGTCGTCGAGGACGACGACGAACACGGCGAGGTCGAGGACGGCGAGCGTCCACCAGCGGCGGCGATAGGCCTCGGAGTCGAGCGCGCGCATTCGCCCCTCGGTACCCGTCGCACCTCGATTGGTAGCACGGCCTCGGGACGGCGGATAGGCGCGGCACCGGTCGACCGGCCTCGAATCATCACGCTTGCGATGATTGCCGTTGATCCTGCGCATTCCTGACGCATAGGATCACATGTCCACAGAGGGAACCCGGTTCACAAGTTGAAGGAGTGAGGCGTGACCTTGCTGCGCACGTGGTTGCGACGCGGCCCTGCCGTGTTCGCGATCGCACTCGTCGCATCGCTCTTCATCGTCGCGTGCAGCGACGAAGATGGCGATTCGACCCCCACGGAGACCGCCTCGACGGCGGAAGCGACCGAGACGGCCACCGGCGAGGCGACCGAGACGGCGACGGCCACCGGTGAAGCCGGCGACGCCGGCGCACTGAAGATCGGCTACCTGGCCGACTTCACCGGTGCGCTCGCGGAGTTCGGCCCGGCGATCCAGACCGGCGTCGAGATGGCGATTGAGGACATCAACGCCGCCGGCGGCGTCCACGGCATGCCCGTGGAACTGGCCACCGGCGACACGCAGCTCGACCAGACGATCGCCGTCGAAGAGGCGCGGCGCCTGATCGAGATCGAGGGCGTGCACGCGATCGTCGGCCCGCTCGCGAGCGGCATCACCATCGCCGTGGCGGAGAGCGTCGCCTCGGACGCGGAGATCCCGGTGATCTCGCCTTCCGCGACGTCCCCCGGCGTGACGGGCGCCAATGACGGCGGCTTCCTGTTCCGCACTACGACCTCGGATGCGGCGCAGGGCATCATCCTGGCTCAGCTCATCGAGGATGAGGGCGTCGACAACGTTGGCGTCGTCTACCTCAACAACGCGTACGGTCAGGGCCTGGCGGACGCGCTCGAGGGCGCCTTCTCCGGCACGATCACGTCGGCCTCGATCGAGGAGTCGGCGACGTCCTACGTGTCCGAGCTGCAGGCAGCGAAGGCCGGCGGCGCGGACTACCTCGTCGCGATCGGCTACCCGGAACAGGCCCGCATCTTCCTGCGTGAGGCGATCGAGAACGACATCTTCACTCAGTTCTTCTTCGTGGACGGCACGAAGAGCCCGCTGCTGATCGATGACCTCGGTGCGGACACGCTCGAGGGCTTCAAGGGCACTGCTGCGGCCTCGGGCCCCGAGTCCGACTCGACCGCGGCCTGGAACGCCCAGTACGAGGAGAAGTACGGCGCGCTGCCGGAGACCCCGTACGTTCGCGAGGCCTACGACGCCACGATCGCGATCGCGTTCGCGGCCGAGAAGGCGGGCTCGAACGACGGCACCGCGATTCGCGACGAGCTGGCAGCCGTGGCCGGACCTCCCGGTGAGGCGGTCATCGCCGGCGCCGAGGGCATCGCGGCCGGCTTCGGCCTGATCCAGGCCGGCACCGACATCGACTACGACGGGGCCGCGACCAGCGTCGACTGGAACGATGCCGGCGACGTGACCTCCGGGTACATCGGCGTCTGGCAGTACCAGGATGGCGCGATCGTGGAGCTGGAGGCCTTCCCCTTCACCCTCGAGTAGCGCGAATGGCGCCATCCGCGCGCTGAATACGAACGGGGCGGCCGCAGGGCCGCCCCGTTTCGTTGCGTCTTCGTTGCCTCGGTCGTGCGCGGGCCTCGAGGTCAGTCGCCGGCCTCGGCGGGGGCGTTCGAGGCGTCGCCCGGGCCTCGAGGGGCGAAGCGCGAGACTCGAGGC
The DNA here is from genome assembly GCA_041390625.1 of Dehalococcoidia bacterium. Taxonomy (GTDB): domain Bacteria; phylum Chloroflexota; class Dehalococcoidia; order UBA2979; family UBA2979; genus RBC038. The sequence continues at coordinate 117,562 of JAWKPM010000010.1, forward strand.
CGTTCGGGCACGATGCCCTGCGGGCGGATCAGCAGCACGGCCACGATCATGAAGCCGATGGCGAGCTGTCGGAGCGCGAACACGTTGCTGCTGACGGCCTCGGGCAGCTGCCCCTGCAGCAGCGGGGTGCCGAACCAGAAGAACCCGACGACGAGCGCACCGAGCACCGCGCCGACGTGGTTCCCGCTGCCGCCGACCATGAGCATCGTCCAGACGAGGAACGTGCCGAGCAGGTCGTCGAAGCCGTCAGGCGAGATCGTGCCCTGGCGGTGCGCCCACACGGCGCCAGCGAGGCCCATGAGCATCCCGCCGAGCACGAAGCTCTGCATGCGGAAGTTGACGGTGTCCTTGCCGGCCGCAGCGGCGGTGTCCTCGTTGTCGCGAATGGCGCGCAGGACGCGGCCCCACGGCGACGAGGCGGCGGCGCGCACCACGAGGTAGGTCAGCGCGAGCACCGTGAGGGTCACGGCGAGTAGCACCCACTTGTAGTCGGAGCCCTCGACGAGGTCAGGGAAGGCGCGCGGGATGCCGTTGATGCCTCGAGCGCGGTTCACGAAGCCCTCGGTGCTGTTGGCGACGCTGCGCATGATCGCGGCGATGCCGATGGTGGCGATCGCGAGGAAGTCGCGCCGCAGCCGCAGCGTCGGCAGGCCCACCAGCAGAGCGAGCAGGCCACCTGCGACCGCCGCCCCTGCCCAGCCGACGAGGACGGGCAGCTCGTAGCCGCCGATGAAGCTCTCGAACTCGCCCGGCGGATCGACGGTCAGGAGCGCGCTGGTGTAGGCGCCGGCCATGAAGAACGCGACGATGCCGAAGTTGAAGACGCCGGTGTAGCCCCACTGCAGGTTCAGCGCCAGCGCGAGGACGCCGAAAATCGCAACCGTCGCGAGGAAGCCCGCCGTCCAGTTCACGCTCCCGGCCCACGTCAACAGCGGCCCGCTCGCGATGATGTCGACGATCGAGGGCATCGGCGCTCCCTCGCTAGACCGTGCTGCCGAAGAGGCCTCGAGGCCTCACGAGCAGCATGATGATGAGGATGGCGAAGGGCACGGCGGGCTTGAAGCCGGTGTCGATCCAGTGCGTCGAGACCTCCTGTGAGACGCCGACGATCAACCCGCCGAGGAGCGCGCCCCAGGGGCTGCCGATCCCACCGAGGATCGTCGCGGCGAACATGGGCAGCAGCAGGTTGAAGCCGGCATCGAAGCGCAGCTGCGTCTGGACGCCGAGCATCACCCCGGCGATCGCGGTCATCGCGCCGCCGATCGCCCACGTCGCCTGGCGGATGCGCTCGGTGTCGATGCCGCTGACCTCGGCGAGCTCGGGGTTGTCGGCAGTGGCGCGCATGGCCTTCCCGAGCTTCGTGCGGTGGAGCAGCAGGTAGAGGGCGATGGCGACGACGGCCGTGAGTGCGACGATGAGGATCTGGTCGGGCTTCACCTTCAGCCCGAAGTAGTCGTTGGCGCGATTGATTCCGGTCGAGAAACGGAGCGCACTCGAGCCCCACGCGATCTGCACGATCGCGCGCAGCATGATCGCGAGTCCCAACGAAGCGATCGCCATCGTGATCACCGCGCTGCCTCGACTGCGGAGCGGGCGGAAGACCACGCGGTCCGCGACGAGCGAGAAGCCGGCCACGCCCGCGATCGCGAGGGCGATGCCGCCGAGCATGCCCCAGCCGAAGGAGAACCAGAGCATCGAGGGGCCGGCCCAGCCGAGGTCACCCACGACCGCGAACGCGAGGAACATGCCGAGCGTCAGCATGTCGCCGTGGGCGAAGTTCGCGAACTTGAGGATGCCGTACGTCAGCGTCAGCCCCATCGCCCCGAGGCCGATGACCGAGCCCACGATCACGCCCACAACGACGAGCTGAAGGATGTCCACGCTAGGCCTCGGCCTTCGGGGCGGAGGTCGACGCAGTCGGCTCGGCCTCGTCGAGGCCGAGGAAGAGGCGGCCGACCGAGGGGTTCGCCAGCATCGCGGGTCCCGGTTGCTCGAGAGCGACCTGGCCGGCGACGAGGACCACGCCTCGATCGGAGATCGCGAGTGCCTCGCGGGCGTTCTGCTCGACCATCAGGATCGCGACGCCGCTCTCGCGGATCGCACGCAGGCGCTCGAAGACCTCATTGCGCATCAACGGTGAGAGGGCGGCCGTCGGCTCGTCGAGCATCAGCAGCGCCGGGTTCAGCATGAGCGCGCGACCGAGGGCGAGCGCCTGGCGCTGGCCGCCGGAGAGGCGGCCGGCGTGCTCGGCCGGGCGGCGCTCGAGCTCGGGGAACATCGCCAGCACCTCGTCGGCGCGCCGCGCGGCGTTGCGACCGGCGAGATAGCCACCCATCTCGAGGTTCTCGCGGATCGACAGCGACGGGAACACGTTGTCGAGCTGCGGCACGAAGGAGACGCCGGCCGCGACCATCTTCGGGGGACGCAGGCGCGTGACATCGATACCGCGCAGCAGCGTCATGCCGTGCGACGGCCGCAGCAGGCCGAACGCCGCCTTGAGGAACGTCGACTTCCCGGCGCCGTTGGGGCCGATGATCGTGACGAGCTCACCGGCCTCGATGGAGAGCGAGACCTCGTGGATGATGTCGGCGCCGCCATAGCCGGCGCTGAGCTCCATCGCCTCGAAGAGTGCGGGGCTCATCGAGCGCGCCTCATCGGACCTGGCTCCCGAGATACGCCTCCTGCACGGCCGTGTTCGTCAGCACCTCGGCGGGCGGGCCCTCCACGAGGACGCGACCGGCCGTCATCACGATGAGCGTGTCGCAGAGCCTCGAGACGACATCGATGTCGTGGGCGATCACGAAGATCGTCACGCCCGTGCGCTCTCGGATGGCGCGAATGTCGTCGACGAGGCGGCGCGCCAGCGTGGGGTTCACGCCGGCGCTCGGCTCATCGAGGAGGATGAGCTTCGGCTCCGCCATCAGCGCGCGCGCCAGCTCGAGGAGCTTGCGCTGGCCGCCGGACAGCGTGCCGGCGGCGTCGTAGGCGAGCGCCTCGAGGTCCACGCCGCGCAGCACCTCGAGGGCGCGATCGGCGGCCTCGTGCTCGGCGCGCGCGACGCGCCACGGGCGCAGCCAGCTCTCCCAGAGGCGCTCGCCGGGACTCGGGTCCATGAGCATGACGTTCTCGAGGACCGTCATCGTGCCGATCTCGTGCGGAATCTGGAACGTCCGCACGAGGCCGAGGTGCCGCACGCGGTGGGAGGGCATCCCGGTAATGTCACGCCCGTCGAAGTGAACGGTGCCCCCGTCCGGTGCGAGCGCGCCCGCGATGCAGTTGAAGCAGGTCGTCTTCCCTGCCCCATTCGGGCCGATGAGACCGGTGATGGAGCCTTCCGCGACCTCGAACGTGGCGCCGTCGACGGCGCGGTTGCCGCCGAAGCGCTTCTGCAGGTCGCGCACGGTGAGGATCGAGGCCACGCCGGCTCCGGGAAGGTCAGGGGTTCGGGCGCGATGCTACCTCGGCAGGCCACCTCGCGGCAGCCGAGTCCCGAGGCGACCTCGTTACGTCGTGGCGATGACGGGCCTCGGGAGGCGCCATGCCACCGCGAACAGCACGAGCGAGGCTGTGAACGTGCCCGTGAAGAGCAGCAGCGCGAGGTCGTACGAGCCCGTGCGGTCGTAGATCGCACCGGCGATCGTCGGGCTGATGATCTGCCCGAGCGTCTCGACGACGACGACGGCGCCGAGGATGGTCGCGAAGTGCGCGACCCCGAACGTCCTCGTCAGGAGCAGTGCCTCCATCATCGGCCCGCCTGCGGTGCCGCCGACCCAGAGCAGCAGGAAGACGCCGATCGCGGGCGTCGAGGTGCTGATCGACAGCGTCACCATCGCCCCGATGAGCTGTAGCACGAGGACGATCGCCAGCACCTCGAAGCGGGGGACGCGGTCGGCGAAGGCGCCCACAAGGAGCCTCGTGCCGATCGACAGGCCGGCGGCGATCGAGACGACGGTGGCGGCGGTCTGCCTCGACATGCCGACCGACTCGTAGAACGGCACCTGGTGCACCAGCCAGCCGAACATGCCGAAGAACAGCAGCATCAGTGCGAACGCGAGCACCCAGAACAGCGGCGTACGCAGCGCCTCGCGAAGGGTGAGGCCGGCGACCGGCGGGCTCGGGAGGCCGTCGTCGCGCCTCGGTGCGCCATCGACCTCGAGGCCCTTGTCGGCCGGCGAGTTGCGCACGATGAACCAGCCGACGGGCAGGAAGAGCGCGGTGACGGCGACACTCGAGAGCACGAACGCCCCTCGCCAGCCGAGTTCGCCGATGGCCACGCTCATCAGCGGCACGACGATGAAGCCGCCCATCGAGAAGCCGGTCCCGAGGATGCTGACCGCGATGCCTCGACGGCGGTCGAACCACCTCGAGATCACCGCCATGAAGGGGATGAAGAACATCAGCTGGCGGACGATCGCGTTGATCGAAGAGAACAGGTACCACTGCCAGAGCGAATTCGTCAGCGCCAGCAGCAAGTAGCTCGCGGCCGTCAGCACGGCGCCGACGAGGATCGCAGAGCGGGGCCCTCGGGTGTCGATCCAGCGGCCGACGAGCGGCGCGGCGAGGCCCGAGACGAGCAGCGAGATCGAGAAGCCGCCGGAGACCGCCGCCCTCGTCCAGCCGAACTCGTCCTCGAGCGGTTCGACGTAGAGCCCGAAGGCCCAGAACGAGACGCCGGAACCCAGCGCCATCGACACGACCGACGCCGCCAGCAGCCACCAGCCGTAGTAAACCTTGCGCCGCCCCGAGATGACGGCGGCGGCACCCGAGACGGCCTGAAACGCGGTCACTGCGGCTCCGAGCGCATGACGAACGATGTGGGCAAGAGACACGAACGAGATATCGAGGGTGCAGCGTAGCAGTCGCCGCGGGGCGTGGCGCACGCCCGCGCGTCACGCTTTCGTCATGCCTCGGTGGCCGGCGGGTCGTACGCTGGAGGCCGGCCGGCGAGCCTCGATGGGTGCCGGCCTCGACCGAGGAGGATGAGACGATGGCATGGTTCTCGCGCGCGAAGGCGGCGATGCCGGAGGCCACTGACGCGCTGCCCGGCCGCTCGATCCCGCTCTCGATCTCCGGGGTGCATTTCGTCAATGGCGCCTCGATCGTGCCGCCGTTCGCGGACGGCCTCGAGCAGGCGGTCTTTGGCATGGGATGCTTCTGGGGCGCGGAGCGCGTGTTCTGGGAGGCCGAGGGCGTGGTCGCGACGGCCGTGGGCTACGCGGGCGGCTACACGCCGAACCCCACCTACGAGGAGGTCTGCAGCGGCCACACCGGGCATGCCGAGGTGGTGCTCGTCGTGTTCGACCCCGCTGTGACCTCGTACGAGGCGATGCTGCGGCTGTTCTGGGAGGCGCACGACCCGACGCAGGGCATGCGTCAGGGCAACGACGTCGGGACGCAGTACCGCTCGACGATCTACACGACGACGCCCGAGCAGCAGGCAGCGGCACTCGCGAGTCGCGACGCGTACGAGGGCGCGCTGCGCGGCGCCGGCTACGGCGCGATCACCACCGAGATCCGCGAGGCGGACGAGTTCTACTACGCCGAGGAGTACCACCAGCAGTACCTGGCGAAGAACCCGTGGGGCTACTGCGGCATCGGGGGGACCGGCGTGGCGTGCCAGATCGGCCTCGATGTGGCGGCTGGCGAGGGCGCGCCGGCGGCCTCGGCGGAGCGATAGCGCCTCGATGACCGTCGATGGCACTGTCGACGAGGTGGGACGGGCAGCCGAGGCCGCGGTGTTCGGGCAGCTCGAGGCGCTGGGGATCGCCCACGAGCGCCTCGAGTGCGACCCGGAGCTTGCCGACACGGCGGCGTTCTGCGCGCACTACGGCGTGCCCGTCGAGGCGTCGGGCAACACCATCATCGTCGCCTCGAAGCGGGAGCCGAAGCAGTTCGTCGCGTGCCTCGTGACGGCGCCGACGCGCCTCGATGTGAATCGCGTCGTGCGGCGGCTGATGGGGGTCTCGAAGGCCTCGTTCGCCACCGCCGAGGAGACGCAGGCACTGACGGGCATGATGATCGGCGGGGTCACGGTGTTCGGACTGCCCGCGGACTTGAAGCTCTACGTCGACGCGCGCGTCATGGACCTCGAGACGCTGTGGGTCGGCGGCGGCAGCCGCTCCTGCAAGCTGAAGGTCGAACCCGCCTCGTTGCTGCGTCTGCCCAACGTCGAGGTCATCGAGGGCCTCGCCTTCGAGGCCTGACGCCGCCTCGCCCTAGACGCGCGGGGCGATGAGGTCGGGCGTGACCTCCTCGAGGGTGCGCGAGCCGGCGAGTGCCATCGCGAGGTCGAGCTCGTCGAGGAGGATGCGCAGCACGGCGCGCGCGCCCGCCTCGCCCTCGACGGCGAGTCCCCACATCACCGGTCGGCCCACCAGCACGGCATCGGCGCCGAGCGCGACGGCCTTGAGGATGTCCGTGCCGCGGCGGATGCCACCATCGACGAGGACCGCGGCGCGGCCGGCGACGGCGTCGACCACCTCGGGCAGCGCGTCGATCGAGGCGATGGCGGTGTCGAGCTGGCGGCCGCCATGGTTCGAGACGATGACGCCGGCGACGCCGTGCTCGACGGCGAGGGCGGCGTCGTCGGAGCGAACGATCCCTTTCACGAGGACCGGCAGCTTCGTGATCGAGCGCAACCAGTCGATGCCGTCCCACGTCAGCCCCTGGTCGAGCTGCTCCGCGAAATAGCGGCTGAGGCCCGACTGGCCCGGCCCGCCCTCGAGTCGGCGCGTCGAGGCATCGACGAGGTTCGCCGCCTCGAGGCCCGGTGGCAGCTGGAAGGCGTTTCGCTCGTCGGCCTCGCGGCGGCCGAGAAGCGGGGCGTCGACGGTCACGACCAGCGCCTCGTAGCCCGCGCGCTCGGCCCGCTCGACGAGGCCGCGCGTGATGTCGCGGTTGCGGAAGACGTAGAGCTGGTACCAGAGCGGATGGTCGGTCGAGGCGGCCACGTCCTCGAGGCTGGTCGTGGCGAGCGTGCTCAGCGTCATCGTGACGCCGGCGTCGCGCGCGGCGCGGGCGATCGCCAGCTCGCCCTCGGCGTGGGCCATGCGCGCGAAGGCCATCGGCGCGACGAGCAACGGCGACGCGTGCTCGCGGCCGAGGATGGTCGTGGTCATCGAGCGGTTCGCCACGCCTCGGAGGGCGCGTGGGCGGAGGCGGATGCGGTCGAAGGCCTCGCGGTTGTCGCGCAGCGTCAGCTCGTCGTGCGCGCCGCTCGCGTAGTAGTCGAAGGCCCTCGGGGGCAGCACTAGGCCCGCCGCCCGCTCGAAGTCGAAGACGTTGAGGCGCGGAGCGGCCTCGGAGCCGCCGCCCGGCGCGGTCACGAGGCCGCGACCGACGCGACTCGCGCCTCGGGTCCCGCAAGCGCGAGCAGGTCCTTCGAGGTGAGGCGCATGACGGCGTTCGGCGTGCCGGCGGCCGCCCACACGACCTCGAGGGCGGCGAGGCGCTCATCGATGACGGTCGCCAGTGCCTCGGGCGGGGCGAGCGGCGGGACGCCGCCGACGGGGAAGCCCGAGGCTTCCTCGACGAACTCGGGAGCGGCGATCTTCACGCGCTCGCCCGCCAGCGCGCCAACAAGGGCAGGATCGATGCGCGTCGGGCCGCTCGCGATCACGAGGACGGCATGGCCCGACTCGCGGCCTCGGAAGACGACCGACTTCGCGATCTGGGCCAGCTCGCAGCCGATGGCCGCCGCGGCCTCGGCGGCCGTGTGGGTCGAGGCGGGCAGCTCGCGCGCCTCGGTGACGACGCCCGCGGCATCGAGGGCGGCGCGCACACGGTCGATGGGACGGGCTTCGAGGCTCATGGCGCGATGGTAGCGCGGGGCCGCCTCGGCAGCCCCGCGCTACCATCGACGCCCCGAACGCTAGTCGGCGGCGGTGCCGAGGATGAGCGGCAGCGTCTGGTCGCGGTAGGTGAGGTAGCCCTCGGGACCGGTGCCACACGAGGTCTGGAGGCTGACGACGTGCCCGTCCTCGATGACCGCGAGGAAGCCAGCGGGCTGGCCGTTCACGCTGCCGGCGAAGATGACGCGCTGGTCACCAAGCGGGAACGAGTCGGGCTGGTCGCCCTCGGGCCCCTCGACGACCGCGAACAGCGACTCGGTCTGGTCGAGGAAGCCACTCACGAGGCCATCGATGGCGCCCTCGCGCACCCAGTAGCCCTCGCAGGCGGCGGCGGGGAAGGCGGAGATCGGCGTGCCGGCGGCCTCGCCCTCCTCACAGGGCAGCCCACCGAGGCCCATCTGCTCCGGCGCGAGGCAGGGCTCCTCGCGGTAGGCGATGAGGTCGTTCAGCGCCTCGACATCGTTCGCGAGGACGGCCTCGATGGTGTCGTCGACCGCCTCGATACCGGTCTCGGTGCGATCGGAGGGCGTCGGTTCGCCCTCGTCCGAGTCGTCCGAGCAGGCGACGAAGGCGAGCATCACGCCCGCGACGATGACCAGCGCGCTGGCCCGGAGACCCGCACGCCACGTTGCTGAATGTTGGAACAAGCGCACCGGTGGCTCCTCATGCATCGAGTCGTGCATCGGGCGGCAGTGTGCCGCCTCGATACATGAACGTCGGAGCAGGTGTAGAAGTTCCCCAGGGCGCCTCGAAGGGGCCGATCAGCCGCTGTAGGTCCAGCCGGTGTAGAGCGTGGTCAGTGGCTCGGCGCTCTCGCCCGTGTCGCCCTCGAGGACACGTGCGAGCACGAGGATGTGGTCGCCGGCCTCGATGAACTGGTCGGCCTCGCAGCGGAGCCAGGCGACGGCGTCATCGAGGACCGGGAGCCCGCCCTCGATGAGGCGATGCGCGACGCCGGCGAGCTTGTCGACGCGCCCGGTGGCGGCGTTGCGCCCCTCGACCTTCGAGGGGTTGGCGGGCTGCACGAATCCCATCGCCATGCGCATCGAGTCGTCGTCGGCCGGGAGCAAGTTCACGCTCAGGCGGCCGTTCGCGCGCACGCGGCCGAGGGTGCTGGAGTCGCGCTCGAAGGCGACGGCCACCATGCGAGGGTCGAACGAGACCTGCATGACCCAGTCCGCGACCATCACGTTCGGGCCCGCGTCGTCGACCGAGCCGAGGACGTAGACGCCGTAGGGCATCTCGTGCATGGCGAGCGCCACGGGCTCGAATTCACGCTTCACGGTGCCGGTCATCGCGCCCCCTGCTCACTCGGGCCGCTCGATTCCGAACGCGCCTCGATTCCACGATAGCGCGCGCCCGAGGACGCCCAAGGGCCGACCCGCGTGGACGCTCGCGCGGCGCCTCGTTACGATGGCCGCGAATCCAGCCGGGCGCCCTCGGAGGGCGTTGCGCGCATCGGAGGAAGTCGGTGACGTTCGTCATCACGCAGCCGTGCATCGACACGACGGACCAGTCGTGCGTCGAGGTGTGCCCGGTCGATTGCATCCACTTCGAAGAGGGTGCGGACCGGATGCTCTACATCAACCCGGTCGAGTGCATCGACTGCGGCGCCTGCCAACCGGCCTGCCCGGTGAGCGCGATCTTCCCCGACACTGAGGTGCCCGAGGGCTCCGAGCAGTTCACCGCCATCAACGAGCTCTGGTACACCGACCCGGCCGCGGCCCGCGCGCAGGTGGGCGGCGGCGCGGCCGCGCCCGCTGCCGCAGCGGCACCGGCCGAAGCCGCCCCGGCAGCCGAGGCTCCCGCAGCCGCCGAGGCCGAAGCAGGCGAGACGGCCGCCGAGGCACCCGCCGCGGAAGCTGCGGAGGCGCCCGCCGCGGAGGCCGAGCCTGCCGCTGCTGCTGCCTCGGCGGCGCCTGCGTGGCAGCCCCCGACCCCACACGCCTCGAAGGCCGACTACCGCAAGGCATTCGGCGGCTTCCACTACCCGATCTCGCGCGACGGCGTGATTCGCTCCGCGCGCGACAAGGGCGGCCTCGACCGCGAGGTGCAGCGCATCCTCAACCAGCTCCCGAACCGGAAATTCAAGTCCGAGGAAGAGCTGCAGATGTGGGTGCGCGCCATCTACGTGGCAAACGGGGTGCCCGAGGACGCCGTCCCGCTGTAGCCCTCGAGCGCTGCACTCGACGCCGCCGGGCGTCGACGATCACGGCACGGACGCCTCGACACCGACGATGCAGGGCCTCGCCGAAGGCCGATCCGAGAGCAGGTGACGCGTGCGCAGCCCGAAGGACTTCTTCAAGCCGCTAGCGATCGGCGCACCGACGCCGATGCGCGAGATCCCGGTGCGTCCGGCGCGCATGATCCACTTCTTCCCGCCCTGGAACGAGCGCGTGCGCAGTCGCCTGCCGGAGATCATGCCGCAGATCGATGTGCTGCTCGGCAACCTGGAGGACGCGATCCCGGTCGAGCAGAAGGTCGCCTCACGCGAGGGCCTCATCGAGGTCGCGCGCACGATGGACCTCGGCGAGACGCAGCTGTGGACGCGCATCAACTCCCTCGACAGCCCCTGGTGCCTCGATGACATCACCGAGCTGGTGGCCGCGATCGGCGACAGGCTCGACGTCGTGATGGTGCCGAAGGTCGAGGGTGCCGAGGACATCCACTACGTCGACCGCCTGCTCGCCCAGCTCGAGGCGCGACACAACCTCGAGCGGCCGCTCATGGTGCACGCGATCCTCGAAACCGCCGCCGGCGTGAACAACATCGAGGAGATCGCCGCGGCCAGCCCTCGAATGCAGGGGATGAGCCTCGGGCCGGCCGACCTCGCGGCCTCGCGCCGGATGAAGACGACGCGGGTCGGCGGCGGCCATCCCGGCTACGTCGTGCGCACGGACCCCGATCCGGACAACGCCGAGGCGCCTCGGGCGACGGCGCAGCAGGACCTGTGGCACTACACCATGGCGCGCATGGTGGACGCCTGTACCGCGAACGGCATCCTGCCGTTCTACGGGCCGTTCGGCGACATCGGGGACCCGGTGGCGTGCGAGGACCAGTTCCGCAACGCCTTCCTCATGGGCTGCGTCGGCGCGTGGTCGCTGCACCCGAGCCAGGTGGAGATCGCCACGCGCGTCTTCAGCCCCGACCCCGAAGAGGTCGCGTTCGCGAAGCGCATCGTCGAGGTGATCGGTGAGACCGGCGCGGGCGTGGCGATGCTCGACGGCAAGATGCAGGACGACGCCTCGTACAAGCAGGCGCAGGTGATGCTTGAGACCGCGCGCCTGATCGCCAGCCGCGACCCGGAGTACGCGAAGGCCTACGGGCTCGAGTAACTCGTCTGGCGGCCGTGCCTACTCGGGGCGGCGGTAGAGCTTCTTGATCTCGGCGGAGACGACGCCGTTCTTGATGTCGAGGATGGCGAACGTGCCGAGGTCGCCTCGGGCGTGACGGAAGCCGGGGCGGGTTGTACTGCCCGGGTTCACGAAGAGCATCCCCTGGTACCAGCCGATGAACTCCTCGTGGGTGTCGCCGAAGCACACCATATCGACGGGTTCGCCGAACTTCTGCGCCATCAACTGGTGCACGTCGCCCTTCGGGAACTCGAGGGTGTGCGTGAACTTCGCGGCCGGGCCGGGCCACGCGGGGTCGTGCACCATGCCGATGCGGATGCCGTCCACCTCGACGACGCGCGTGATCTCGGCGAGGCGGTCGCCCTCCTCGCGCGGGTCGGGGTAGCCGCGCACGCCGAGGACGGGCGCGATGGTCTCGAGGTGGTCGAGCACGCCGAGGGAGTCGAGGTCGCCGCAGTGGAGGATGAGCTCGGCGCCCTGCAGCGCCTCGATGAGCTCGGGCGGCGAGCCCCAGCCGTCATCCTTCTCGTGCGTATCGGAGACGACGGCCACGCGCGTGCTGTCGATGCGCATCTTGCCGGGCCAGGCGTCTCGAACCTTCACGGGGCCTCCCTCGATGGCGTGTCCGAGGGCGGATGATACGCAAGCGGGAGGCGTCGAGGTACCTCGATGCCGCGACCGGAGCCTCAGGCCGTCTCCGCGACCTCCCCCGCAAGCTGCGGTGAGGTGATCCGTCGGGTCCACATCGCCAGCCAGACGGCACCGACCAGGACTGCAGCCCCAACCACCGCCTCGATCGGTGACCCGGTCGGAAGTCCGCGACCAAGACGGAAGACGTTCCACGCCGCAAGGAAGCCGATCACGATGAGGAGCCAGCGCCGCTGCTGCTCGGGCCGGCCGTGTGTCCGCAGACCGACGATGTTGAAGATCGTGATCCCGATCGTCGTGACGACGGCGCCGGGGTAGCCCGTCACGATGTCATAGACGATGCCCAGGACCCCGACGGCGATCATCCAGCGCCACGTCTTCTCTGACGGACGCTCGTTTCGCTGCTTCACGCGGCCCTCACCTCTTGCATCTGCCTCGGTGACGTCGGCGGGATCGTACCCGAGGGCGACTTCGGCGCGACTGCGGAGAACCCCGAATGAGACATCGAGGCAACCGATCGGGCACAACGGGCGTTCTGTCTATACGCGCGCATTCCCCCCGGGCCGTCCGAGCGCGGCCTGCGCGCCCTGAGGTCACCTGATGGCAGGAGCAATCGACGCGGCGCATCGCGCCCCCGCGCCACCACGCGGGGGCGGCAACCCGATCGTTCGTTACGTCCTGCGATACCGCTGGCAGTACGCGCTTGGATTCGTGGCCCTGCTGGCCGCCTCGCTCACCGCGCTGCTGCCGCCGTTCATCCTTCGAGACGCCGTCGACGCCATCGAGGGCGGTACGACGCGTGGCGAGCTCGCGCGCTTCGGCGCGATGATCCTCGGGCTGGCGGTCATCGAGAGCGTGGCGCGCTTCGGGTCGCGCCTGCTCGTCTCGGGGACCGCGTACCGGCTGCAGTACGACCTGCGGAACGACCTCGCGGACCACCTCCTGACGCTGGACCAGCGCTTCTACGTCGGCTCTCGCACGGGCGACCTGATGTCGAGGGCGACGCAGGACCTCCAGTGGCTGCGCGACTTCACCGGGCCGACGCTCATCGATGTCACGCGCACGGTGGTGATGCTCATCCTCGGCCTCGGCTTCCTGCTCACCATCGATGTGCGCCTCGCGCTGATCGCGATGGCGTACCTGCCGTTCGTCTCGGCCGCCGTCGCCTACTTCGAGACCGAGGTCGAGCGTCGGTACCTGCAGGTCACGCGGCAGTTCGGCGAGCTGGCGAACCGCGTGCAGGAGAGCATCTCCGGCGTCCGCGCGGTGAAGGCGCACGCCCTCGAGGACATCGAGATCGCGTGGTTCACGCGCGACAACGAGGAGATGATGGGCCGCTCGCTGACGCTGGCGCGCTACACCTCGGGTCTCTTCCCGGTGATGATCCTCGCGAGCGGGGTCTCGACCGGCCTCGTGCTGTGGTTCGGCGGGCGCGACGTGGTGAGCGGGCGCATCACCATCGGCGAGTTCGTGCAGTTCGGGACGTACCTCGCGATCCTCGCCGCACAGCTCTCGGCGGTCGGCTGGATCATCGCCTCGTGGCAGCAGGGCATCGTCTCCTGGGGCCGCGTCTCCGAGGTGCTGCGCACCGTACCGACGGTCGACGAGCCCTCGAATCCCCGCCCGCCCGCCGAGGGCGGCGGCGAGCTGCGCTTCGAGGGTGTCACTGCCTCCTTCGAGGGGCAGGACGTGCTGCACGACTTCGACCTCGTCGTGCCCGCGGGCGACACGATGGCCGTCGTGGGCGCGACCGGCTCCGGCAAGACGACGCTGGCGAACCTCCTCGTGCGCCTCGCCGACCCGACGGCCGGCCGCGTCACCATCGATGGCGTCGACGTCCGCGAGCTGGCGCTGCGCGACCTGCGCGACCTCGTGGCGTTCGTGCCGCAGGAGTCCTTCCTCTTCTCCGACTCGTTGCGGGACAACATCGCGTTCGGGCGACCCGAGGCCACCGACGAGGAGCTGGCGCGCGCCGTCGCCACCTCGCAGCTGGAGAACGACCTCGTGCAGTTCGCCGACGGGCTCGACACCGTCATCGGTGAGCGCGGGGTCACGCTCTCCGGCGGGCAGAAGCAGCGCGCGGCACTCGCGAGAGCGCTCGTGAAGGACGCGCCGATCCTCGTGCTCGATGACGCGCTGTCCCACGTCGACACCCACACCGAGGAGGGGATCCTGCGCCGGCTGCGGGCGTACATGGCTGACCGCACGACGCTCCTGATCGCGCACCGCACCTCGACGCTGCGCAGCGCCGACGAGATCGTGCTGCTCGCCGAAGGACGCATCGCGGAGCGCGGCACGCACGACCAGCTGATCGCCCTCGATGGGGCATACGCGCGCCTCTACCGCGAGCAGCAGCACGTCGAGGCGAGCGAGCGCGGTGCGACCGATGTCGAGGCCTCAGCCGTCGAGACGCCCGGCCTCGAGCCCGGCATCGACATCGAGACGGGCGACACCTCCGAAGGAGGCGCCTCGTGACGACCGACTTCTACGGCGACGAGACGACGTTCGGCAGCGTCTACGACCGCCGCATCCTCGGTCGGCTGTGGGGCTACCTGAGGCCGTACCGCGCGCGCGTCTTCACCAGCGTGGGACTGATGCTCGTGATCGCCAGCCTCGATGCCGCGGGACCGCTGATCGTGCGCTACGCGATCGACCAGCAGATTCGTGCGGGACAGACGGACCAGCTCGGCACGCTCACGCTGCTGTTCGTCGGGACGCTGGTGACGGGCTTCGCGCTGTCGTACGCGCAGGGCATGATGATGGCCTTCGTGGGACAGCGGGTCGTCCTCGACATCCGCCTCGACCTCTTCCGGCACCTGCAGCGCATGTCGATCTCGTTCTTCGATCGCAACCCGGTCGGCCGCCTCGTCACGCGCGTCACGAACGACGTGGCCGTCATCGAGCAGGTGCTGACGCAGGGCGTGGTGCAGATCCTCACCAACCTGCTGATGGTGATCGTGTTCCTCGGTGTGCTCCTGTTCCTCGACTGGCGGCTGGCGCTGCTCATGTACGTCTTCATGCCACCGCTGATCTGGTCGGTGCGCCTCTTCGCGCTGACGCAGCGCGAGGCGTTCACGCAGCAGCGGATCTGGCTCGCGAGGTTGAACGCCTACCTCAACGAGCTCATCACCGGCGTCGCGATCCTGCAGCTCTTCAACCGTCGACGGGAGAGCATGCGGCGCTTCGACGAACGCAACGCGGGACTCCTCGAGGCCAACAAGCGCTCGATCTTCTGGTACGCGGTCTTCGAGCCAACCGTGGTGGCCTTCGGCGCGATCACGACGGGCGCGATCCTCTGGTACGGCGGCGGACGCGTCGTGCAGGAGACACTGACGCTGGGCACGCTGGTCGCGTTCCTCCAGTACATGCAACGCTTCTACTGGCCGCTGCGCGAGCTCAGCCAGCGCTACACCACGCTGCAGTCCGCCATCGCCTCGGCGGAGCGCGTCTTCACGGTGCTCGACTCACCCGAGGAGGTGACGGACGTCGAGGCGCCTCGACACCTCGCCACGCCAGTGCAGGGCCGCATCGAGTTCCGCGATGTGTGGTTCGCATACGAGCCCGACAACTGGGTCCTGCGCGGCGTCTCGTTCACGATCGAGCCCGGGGAGCGCGTGGCGGTCGTCGGCGCGACCGGCGCCGGCAAGTCGACGATGATGAGCCTGATCACGAGGTTCTACGACGTCCAGCGCGGCGAGATCCTCGTCGACGGCGTGCCGATTCGCGATCTACCGCAGCGCGAGCTGCGTCGACACGTCGGCCTGATGCTGCAGGACCCGTTCATCTACACCGACAGCGTGATCGAGAACATCCGCCTGCGCGACACCTCGATCTCCGAGGAGCAGGTGCAGCGTGCGGCGACGGCGGTCGGCGCCTCGAGGTTCATCGAGCGCATGCCGGACGGCTACGCGAGTCACCTCGCCGAGCGCGGCGCGAACCTCTCCACGGGGCAAAAGCAGCTCATCGCCCTCGCGCGGGTCGCTGCCTTCGACCCCGAGATCGTCCTCGTGATGGACGAGGCGACCGCGAGCATCGACCCCGAGACCGAAGCGCTGATTCAGCGTGGCATGGAGGCGATGACCGAGCGCCGCACCGCCATCGTCATCGCGCACCGGCTGAACACGATCCGCTCGGTGGAGCGGATCCTCGTGCTGCACCGAGGCGAGCTCGTCGAGGAAGGCACGCACGAGGAGCTGCTCGCCCTCGGCGGCACGTACCACCGCCTCTACGAGCTGCAGTACCAGGCGGCCGACACGCCCTCGAGCTGACGCGGACCTCGGTCGCTCAGAAGGCGGCGGCCGCCTCCTCGGCGAGCGCGATCCAGGACGCCTGCATCGACGCGGGGACGAGCACGCGGTTCTTCATCGCGGAGCCGGTGCCGGGGTCGTACGGGAGGCCCTGCCCGGCCTCGATCAGCGCCTCGACGCGAGCGGGCGGCATCGTCAGCAGCAGGTCGCCTTTGTAGAACATGGCGAACATCTTCGAGCCGATCTTCATGCCCTGCGCGCCGCGACCCTCGTTGACGGTCACGCCATCGACGGTGGCGAAGTGGGCCTTGATCTCGGCGTAGGGGTCATCGGACATCGAGGACCTCCGTTCGGTCGCCCGATCACGATACCCGCTCGCCCTCGATGGCTACGATGACGCCGCGGGGAAGGACGAGGGCATGACGGGGATCTGGCAGGGCGACACGCAGTGCACGGTGATGCTGGGATTCGACGTCGACGGCCCGTCGGCGATGATCCGGCGCAACCCGGCGGTCGCGGAGATGCCCTCGACGCTGTCGATGGGCGACTTCGGGCCGGTGGTGGCCGTACCGCGCATCCTCGAGCTGCTCGCGAAGCACGAGGTCCCCGCCTCGTTCTACGTTCCCGGCTGGGTGGCCGAGCGTCACCCGGCCGCCATCGAGGCGATCGCGCGGGCGGGGCACGAGGTCGCGCACCACGGCTACCTGCACGAGCCGCCCGCCTCGCTCACGCCCGAAGAGGAAGCCGAGGTCCTCGACCGGGGCCTGTCGATCCTCGAGGGGCTGACGGGGCAGCGGCCGGTGGGGTATCGATCGCCCTCGTGGGAGCTGAGCGCGCACTCGCTCTCGCTGCTGGCGGAGCGCGGCTTCCTCTACGACTCGAGCCTGATGGGGAACGACGCACCCTACCTCGTGAGTGACGCCGGCGGGCGCCAGCTCGTCGAGATCCCCGTGCACTGGACCCTCGACGACGCGCCGTTCTTCTACTTCAACCCGGCGATCCAGCGCACCGAGGTGATGGCGACGCCCGGCCACGTGTTCGAGATCTGGTCCGAGGCGTTCAACGAGCTGTACGAGCGCGGTCGCGCGTACACGCTGACGATGCACCCGTGGATCACCGGCCGCGCCGGCCGGCTGTCCATGCTCGATCGGCTGATCGAGCACATCCAGGGCTTCTCGAATGTCGAGTTCGCTCGCGCCGACGTGGTCGCGCGAGCCTGGGCGGAGCGCAGCGGCCTCGATGCCTCGCGCTAGTGGCCTCGGATCAGGTGTCCCGGGCTAGCAGCCGAGGTAGGAGAAGAACGTGTCCGGGTGGATCTTGTACCCGCCGCTGCTCACGGAAATGAACGCCACCGCCGAACCGTTGACCGTGATCCGAGGCGGGCTCGACGCGCCGGGCTGGTAGGCGCTGTACGGCGACTCGAAGTACGGGTGGTACGGGCTGCCACCGGGGCCGTGCCCGAAGGCGGTCTCAGGGTTCCGCATGTTGGTCTCGGACGTGATGATGCCGTACTTGCCGGTGGGGTTGCAGATCGACTCGGGCGCCGTCCGGCTGCGCGAGACGATACCGAGGTACGTGTAACCGGTGTCGCCGCCGCCGTAGAGCTTCGCGCCCTCGAGGTCGTTGATGGTCATCACCGTGCCGTTGAGCGCGGTGAACTCGAACGTCGGAAGCGCCGGCGTCGGGGCCTTCGTCGCGACCGGCCGCGGCGTCGCGGCGGTCGGGGCAGTCGTCGTCGTGGTCGTGGTGCCGCCGCTGCTGCTCGCGGCCGAGCCGGAGCCGGACCCACCAGTCGAGCCGGTGCCGGTGCTCGCGACGGTCGAGGCGGCGGTGCCTTCGCCTTCGACGAGGTAGATCTCACTCACCCACGTCGCGGTCTGACCGGCACGCACGACGAACCAGCCTTCGCAGTCGTCGGCGCCGACCTGGAGGACGGTGACCTCAGTGCCCTCGGCGAGGGCGCCGGGGGTGCGTGCGGCCTCGGTGCAGTCGCTGCGCAGGCTGACACCCGTGCCACCGGTGTCGCCGATGTGCATCGTGGCGCCGAGGACCATGCCCTCGGGCGTGGCCGAGGCCTCGCTCGTGCCCTCGGTGGTTGCGGTCGCCGAGGCGTCGACGGCATCGGGCGAGCCCTCATCGTCAGAGCCGGTGGCGGCAAGCGCGATGGCGATCAGGGCGACGACGGCCAGCACGGCGGTCGAGCCGCCGAGCAGCAGCCATTCGCGGTTCAGCTTGCGGAGACGCGCGATCACACTCATCAGATCACCATCGTCGACAGATCGTTATCACAACTTGAGCGCGTCGATTGAACCACAGGCGCGCATTCTGTCGAGTCGGCAAATCCCCGCACGACATCGATGTCAGGCGTCGCGCCTCGAAACGGGCGGGCGGGGCGGGCCTCGTCAAGCCTCGACGGCGGTCACGGCGAAGGTGTCTCCCTCGCGACGGATGAGGCCGCCCACGGGCACGTGCCAGTGCGAGCCGTACACCAGCACCTCGGTGCCGGCCGTCCGCTCAAGGAACTCGAGGCGCGTCTGACGCGCGGGCAGCGGGTCGCGGTCGAACGTCGGGCGCTCGGTCGGTGCGAAGGCCTGGATCGGGTTGTGCATCATGTCGCCGATCAGCGCCGCCTCGCGACCGTTCGAGGCGATGCGCACGTTGACGTGCCCCGGCGAGTGCCCGAACGACGGCTCGAGGTAGACGCCATCCGCGACGCGATGCTCTGGCGTCACGATGTCGACGCGCCCGGCGTCGACCACCGGCTGCAGCGAGTCCTCGAAGAGTGTGCTGGTGGCCTCGTTGTTCGCGGCCTCGGCGGACCAGTGCGCCCACTCGCGGTCGACGAAGAGGTAGCGGGCGTTCGGGAAGGTCGGCACCCAGCGTCCGTCCTCAAGGCGGGTGTTCCAGCCGACGTGGTCGGTGTGCATGTGCGTCGCGATCACGAAGTCGATGCGCTCGGGCGGGAAGCCGGCGGCCGCCAGGTCCTCGAGGAACGGCCCGGAGCGCATGTTGAAGTCGGGGATCGCCCCGCCTCGATGCTTGTCGTTCCCGACGCCGGTGTCGACGGCGATCGTGACCGGCCCGGCCTCGATGATGAAGGTCTGCATCGACTGCAGCAGGTGGCCGCGCTCGTTCGCGTAGTGCGGCTGCAGCCACGGGAGCGCCGGGTTGAGGATGTCGAAGGGCGCCTCGGCGTCGGGGAACATCCAACGCACCGAGGTCGGGAGCACGAACTCCTCGACGACGGTGAGTCGGACGTTGCCGATCATGCGGCTGACGGTGGCCATCGAACTCCCCCTCCGCACGGCCTCGATGCCGCGAGCGGCGCATCGAGGCCGCGCGCAGCGTACGCCCTCGATGTGCGTGCGGGCATCGGTCCGAGGTGCTCGCGCTACACTCGCGGCATGCTGAGTCCCTTGACGCAGATTCGAGTTCGGTTCGGCAGGCACGAGGCGCGCTCGCCGCTCGTGGCGGACCTCGAGGCTGCGCTCGGGCGCGAGCACGTGCTCTCCGCGCCCGAGGACCTCGCTGGCTACGAGTACGACGCGACGATCGAACGCGCGCGGCCCGACGCCGTCGCCTTCCCCGCCTCGAGCGCCGAGGTGTCGGCGGTCGTCCGCATCGCGCGGGCGCACGGCGTGCCGGTCGTGCCTCGAGGGTCAGGGACGGGCCTAGCGGGCGGCGCACTCGCGGTGCAGGGCGGGGTGCTGTGCGTGATGACGAGGATGAACCGCATCCTCGAGATCGACGCCCGCAACCGCCTCGCGGTCGTCGAGCCGGGCGTGATCAACCTCCACCTGCAGGAGGCGGTCGCGCCGCTCGGGCTGACGTACGCGCCCGACCCCTCGTCGCAGCGCGTCTGCAGCCTGGGCGGCAACGTCGCCACGAACTCGGGTGGGCCGCACACGCTCGTCTACGGCAGCACCGTGAACCACATCCTCGGTGTCGAGGTCGTGCTCGCGGACGGCCGCGTGACGTTCCTCGGGAGCCGCGTGCCGGACGCGCCGGGCATCGACCTTCGAGGCCTGTTCGTCGGCTCCGAGGGCACGCTCGGCGTGGCAACGAAGATCGTCGTGCGCCTCGTGCGGGTGCCCGAGGCGCTGCGGACCATGCTCGCGGTCTTCGATGGCGTCGAGGCGGCCTCGGAGGCGGTCTCGGCGGTGATCCGGCGGGGCGTCATCCCGGTGGCGATGGAGATGCTCGACCGCCCGATCATCGAGGCGGTGCAGCACCAGAAGGACGTCGGCTACCCCTCGGACGCGGGCGCGGTGCTGCTGCTCGAGGTCGAGGGCCTACGCGAGAGCGTCGAGCAGGACGCGGCCGCGGTGATCGAGGCGCTCGAGGTCTCGGGCGCGCGTGGCATCCGCGTCGCCGACAGCGACGAGGAGCGCGCCGCGCTCTGGGAGGGGCGCAAGAGCGCGATCGGCGCGATCGGCGCCGTCGCGCCGAACTTCTATCTCCTCGATGGCGTGGTGCCGAGGACGAAGCTGCCCGAGGTGATGCGCGGCGTCGTGGAGCTGAGCGAGCGCTACGGCTTCAACTGCGGAAACGTCTTCCACGCCGGCGACGGCAATCTGCACCCCAACATCATGTTCGACGAGCTGGTGCCGGGCGCCTCGGCGCGTGTCCTCGAGCTGGGCGGCGAGATCATGCGCCTCTGCGTCGATGCCGGCGGATCGATCACCGGCGAGCACGGCATCGGCCTTGAGAAGCGGTCGTACATGGAGTGGGTCTTCTCGCCGGCCGACCTCGAGGCGATGGGGCGAGTCCGCCTCGCCTTCGGGGGCGACGAGCTCTTCAACCCCTGCAAGATCCTGCCGACCGGCCGCGGCTGCGGTCAGGCCCACGCCGCCGAGATCCGGCGCCACCTCCAGACCCCCGGCGTTTATGTCTAGCGTCCTGACGGCCGGCCTCGAGGCGGTGCGGACCGCCGTGCCGCCCGAGCGACAGCGCGCCACCGAGGGCTACACCGTCGACGGTCACGCGCCGCGCCTCGCACTCCAGCCGGCCGACCGGCACGAAGTGGCCTCGGTGCTCGCGGCCGCCAATGAGGCCGGCCTCGCGGTCGTGCCACAGGGCGCGCGGACGGCGCTGCGCCTCGGTGCGCCGCTCGAGCGCTACGACATCACCCTCGATTCGCGCGCGCTCGACCGCGTCGTGGCGTACGAGCCCGAGGACCTCACGATGACCGTGGAGGCCGGCGTCACCCTCGAAGCCCTGCGTGCGCGCCTCGGCGAACACGACCAGGAGCTGCCGGTCGATGCGCCACCCGGCGACGAGGTGACCATCGGCGGCCTGCTCGCGACGGCGCGGCCCGGCGCCTGGCGGGGTCACCTGCCGGGCCAGCGCGACCTCGTGCTGGGGATGACGGTGGCGCTGCCCGACGGCACGCTCACCACCTCGGGCGGACGCGTCGTGAAGAACGTCTCGGGCTACGACCTGCATCGCATGCACACCGGCGCACTCGGGGCGCTCGGCGTGATCGTCGAGGCCTCGTTCAAGCTGGCGCCGCGGCCGGCCTCGGTGCGGTCGGTCGCGATTCGATGCACGCAGACGGCGCAGGCCGAGGCGATCGCCTTCGACCTGTGGGATCGCACGCTGGCGACGCGGGCGATCTCGCTGCTCACGCCCGCCGCGGCCGAGTCTGTCGGCCTCACCTCGATGCCGCACGTCCTCGTCGAGTTCGGCGGTAGCGAGGCGGCCGTCTCGAGGTCGCTGCGCGACCTGCACGACGCCGCGGCGCTCGGTCACGCCCTCGGTGCCGACGAGGTCGAGGCCTCGATGTGGGCGCTGTTGCGGCGCCTCGCGGCAGGCGACGACGTGCGAGGGGACGTCGTGCTGCGCCTCGGCGTGCCGCCGTCCGACGTCACGCGTGTCCTCGACGCTGCAGCGGCCATCGATGCGCCCGGCGTCGCGGCGTGGGCACACCTCGCGTCCGGGGCCGTTCTCGTGCGCGCCGACGCCATCGAGCCGGCGCGTGTCCTCGAACTGCGCGCACTCGCCGTCGAGTCCGGGGGCTTCCTCCAGATCGAGGCGGCGCCCGCAGCGGTGCGTAGCGAGGTCGATCCGTTCGGGGCGGGCGACCTCGTGCTGTCGGCGCAACTGCGGGCGCAGTTCGACCCGTGCCTGACCATCAACCCGGGGCGCTGGGGACGCGGCCTATGACCACCACGCATCGAGGGGCGTTCGTCGGCCTCGACGTCCCGAGCCTCGTCGACCTGCAGAACTGCATCCACTGTGGGTTCTGTCTGCCCTCGTGCCCGACCTACCTCGCGACGGGCCAGGAGCTCGAGTCGCCTCGAGGCCGGCTGCACCTGATTCGAGGCGTGCTCGACAACCGCATCGAGGCGAGCGACCGCGTCCTCGGCCACCTCGATCTCTGCCTGCAGTGCCGGGCCTGCGAGACGGCGTGCCCGTCCGGTGTGCCGTACGGCCGCATCATGGAGGACGCACGCGCCTCGGTGATGGCGCGCGGACCCGCTCAGCGTCCGAGGTCGTGGTCGCTGCGTTCGCTCCTGTTGCGTCACGTCATCGCGAAGCCACGCGTGCTTCGGGCCGCCCTCGCGCCGGCGCGGCTCTACGCGCGGTCGGGCCTCCAGCGTCTCGTGCGCGGGCGACTGCCCGGTGCGCTCGGACGCCTCGAGGCACGCATGCCGCTGCCTCGAGGCCGCGCGTTTCGGCGTCGGGGTGCGCTCGCGAGCCCGCCGGAGCCGGTGGTGCGCGTTGCGCTGCTGACGGGCTGCGTGCACGGCGAGCTCACGCCCTCAATGCACGAGGCGACGGTGCGGGTGCTTGCTCGCCTCGGACGCGCGGTCGTCGCCCCCCCCGCCGCCGGCTGCTGCGGCGCCCTCCACGCGCACGCCGGCGACGTCGAGGCCGCACGCGACCTCGCGAAGCGCAACATCGAGGCGTTCGAGGCTGCCGGCATTGAGGCGGTGATCGTGAACGCCGCCGGCTGCGGCGCGGCGATGAAGGAGTACGGCCGCCTGCTGCGCCACGACCCGGCGTGGGCGGAGCGCGCCGAGCGCTTCGCCCCGACGGTGCGCGACGTCCTCGAGTACGTCGCCGGCATCGAGGGCTTCGAGGCCGGCCTCGCGCCGCTCGGCCCCGGCGCCACCGAGGTCACGCTGCAGGACGCCTGCCATCTCGCGCACGCGCAGGGCATCCGCGAGGCGCCTCGTCGGTTGCTGCGTGCGATCCCGGGCGTCGAGTTGCGCGAGATGCGGACGCCCGACCGCTGCTGCGGGTCGGCGGGCCTCTACTCCCTCGTGCAGCCCGCAATGTCGCAGGCGGTACTTGAGGCGAAGATGGACGACGTCGAGGGCACGGGCGCGAGCGTGGTTTGCACCTCGAACCCGGGCTGCACGCTCCAGATCGAGGCCGGCGTACGGGTCCGCGGCCTCGAGGCGCGGGTGGAGCACGTCATCGAGCTGCTGGACGCCTCGTATCGCGCGGGCGCCACCTCGAGGTTCGTGTAGCGCCGTCGATCGACCGCGGGCGCGTCACTCTTCGTCGTCGAGCTCGGTGATGTCGTCGTCACGCGTGCCGGCCGGCTTCACGTCCATCCAGCCGCTCAGCCGGCGAGCGCAGGGCACGCAGTAATCCTTGCCGTTGCTCATGTAGACGTAGGGTGGGGCGACGTTGCCGCAACCGGCACAGCGCACCACCGGACGGCGAGCATCCGCGGGCGATGGGTCGGGATGCCTGTCGTCTCGATCGTCGCGCTTTCGTCCGAATCCGAAGGGCATGGCACACCTCGATCGCGCACCGCCCCGAGGGCGACGCAGATCGAGGATCGAGGGCCAACGCCCACTGCGGCCTCACAGCACGATGAAGGAGGTATCGGCTGCGTATCGATCCCGCAGGGGCCGGTGGGCTAACGGAAGGGCGCTGCTACCTCTGCCAGGAAGCGGTCGTAGGTCGCGCGCTTCTCATCGAGGCTGCCGAGGTTGAAGTCGGGGACGATCAACTCGTCGACGCCCGCCTCGATGTAGGCCTGCACGATCTCGCGTAGCTGCTCGGGGTTGCCGGCGATCGTGCGACGTGAGTCGGCCGCGTGGGCACGCTCGACGACCGAGGCGTCGTCGCTAAGCACCATCGTGGCCTGCGCCGACACGTAGATCGAGGCGGGGTCGCGCCCGACGGCCTCGCAGTGGCCGCGCAGCACCTCGATCTTGTGCGCCAGCACCTCGGGTGTGCCCCACGTGTTCCAGTGGTCGGCGTACTGGGCGGCGATGCGCAGCGTGCGTCGCTCGCCGCCGCCACCGATGAGCAGGGGCAGCGGCTGCTGCACGGGCTTCGGCGCGAGGGGCGCGTTCTCGAGGTGGTAGAAGCGGCCCTCGAATGTCGTCACCTCGTTGGTGAGGAGGCCCTTGATGACGGCGCATGCCTCCTCGAGACGGTCGAGGCGACCCTTCACCGTGTGGAAGTCGATGCCGTAGGCCTCGTGCTCGTTCTCCTGCCAGCCGGCGCCGAGGCCAAGCGTGAGCCGGCCGCCTGAGACGATATCGATCTGCGCGGCCATCTTCGCGAGTACGGCCGGGTGACGGTACGTGTTGCCGCTGACGAGCGATCCGAGGCGCACCCGGGGCACGAGCGCCGCCAGCGCCGCGATCGTGGTCCACGCCTCGCCGACGGGGCCACTCGTGTCGGCCTGGTTCGGCATGAAGTGGTCGGCGATCCAGACGCCGTCCCAACCGGTGGCCTCGGCGTGACGCGCGACCTCGAGGATCTCGTCGAACGGGCTCGATGCCCGCGGCCAGACGCTGAACTGCATGGCTCCTCCTACCCGCTCTCTGCCTGGGCGCAGTCTAACCCGATGCAAGAAGCGAGCCTCGAGGCGTGGAGAACGAACGGAGCCCGGCGAAATCGCCGGGCTCCGTCTCACTCGTCTCCGAAGCACCCGAGGGCTAACTGCCCCCTCGGTCGCGAGCGTTAAGCGGGAACAGGACGACCGCTAGTAGCGGTCCCGCCCGCCGCCGTAGCCGCCACCACCGCCGCCGCCACGGTAGCCACCGCCACCGCCGCCACCGCCGTAGCCGCCACCACCACCGCCGCCGCCACGGTAGCCACCGCCACCGCCGCCACGCCGGTCCTCGCGCTCACGCGCCTGGTTCACATTCAGCATGCGGCCGCCAAAGCTCTGGCCGTTGAGGGCCTCGATCGCCTTGTCCGCGTCCGCATTTTCCATCTCCACGAAGCCGAAGCCTCGCGGTCGACCGGTCTCGCGGTCCGTGGGCAGAACCACGGACGTGACCTCGCCGTACTGGGCGAAGAGGTCGCGGACCTCGTCCTCCCGAGCGCTGAAGGGGAGATTCCCCACGTAAATCCTCTGAGCCAAAAACACACTCCAAGCCGGCCTCGCCGGCACCTCGTGGCTCGACCTCACGGCCGGCCAACACCACTGTCTTCTCAGGCGCTGGGAGGTGGCTCGGGTGGAACGACCTGTGCGGAATCTGAGAGGCCTGTCACCAGACCGCGTTCAGTCTAGCGCATGCCGAGTTCACGCGGATGGACGCACGTCGGAAAAATCACGAATTTCTCGGACCACCAGCCTCGAGGCCCCGCGTGCCCCTACGAGGGGATGAGCAGGACCTGGCCGATTTGCATGAGCGTGGGATCCGTGATCCCGTTGAGAGCCGCGATTGCCTCGGGGGTGGTGCCCCACGCATCGGCGAGGTTCCACAGCGAGTCGCCCTCCTCGACGACGTACGTCGCGCCGCTGGCGGCGGCGGGCGCGCTCGCACCGGGCGCGGCGACGGAGCCCGAGGACGGTGCCGGCGCGGCCGTCGACGCCGGCGCCAGGCCGGCGAGGCCGCCCGAGCCCGGGCGCTGCAGCACCTGACCGATCGAGAGCATGTTCGGGTTGTCGAGGCCGTTCCACGTCACGACGTCGTCGACGGAGACGCCCCACTCCTCGGCGATCGCGCTCAGCGTGTCGCCCGAGACCACGGTGTGCGTGGTCTCGAGGGCCGGTGGCGGGAGGTCCCGCAGGAGCTCCCAGATCGCCGGCTTGGTGACGCCGAAGCGCCAGACGGACACCGCCGGAGCCAGCCGGACGTACGACTCGTCGATGAACTCGCGCCAGGCGTCGCCGTCCTCGACGGTGCCATCACCGATCGGGATCACGGGCAGCCCGAAGCGTTCGAGGTTCCGCGCGGCGGACTCGGTGGCGAAGCGGGGCGTCATGCCCAGCGGACCCGGGTCCTCGCCGGACCGCTTGAACTTCACGAGGTTGGCGTTCGTGCTGAACATCGCCCAGTAGACCTGCGGCGCGAAGGCGTCCGTGAAGGAGGCGAACTCCTGCAGCGGAACGTTGTCGATCTCCCACGGCCGCGCATCCACCGAGGTGATGAGCACCGAGCTGGGGAACTGGCGCCGCAGCGCCTCGCCGTACTCGAGCGCCGAGTCGGGGGTGCCGCGCCAGAATCCGACGTACGGCTCAACGTCGATCGCGAGGCTGCGTGCGCCGGCGCCAAGGACGCTCGCGGCCATATCGGCCTCGGCGATCGGGTCTGTGCCGTGGGCGACGCACCACGCGTGGAACGGGACGCCGGCGTTCTCGAAGTAGGCCGCCAGTCGCAGGACCTGGTCAGGCCCGCTCACGGCGTTCTCGTTGGGGTCGTACTTCGACATCCACTCGGTGCCGTCGTGCGTCTTGAGCATGATGCCGAGGTTATGAGCCGCGAGCGTGTCGCGAATCTGTGCGAGATCGCCATCGTGGCGGAACTGCCACACCCACGCGAGGTGCGTCGGCGCGGAGGTGCCAAACAACGGCCCGCCGCTGCGATACGGCGTCGGGCGCGGGGCAGCCGCGCGGGCAGCAAGTCGTCGAGGGTCGAGGAGCAGCGCGGCGGAGGCACCGGCCGCGCCGATCATGAATCGGCGGCGCGTGGTCTTCAACGGATGTTCCCTCGGGCAGCGGTCGACTGCCTGGCTACATCCCCGCCGTGATCGAGTATGGCACAGGTAGAGGTACATCAAACCCCGTCGCCGGGGAGATTCCACGGATTTCTAGGCCTCGATCACCCGAGCGGCGCTGGCGCGGTCGTGCCACGTGCGGCCCT
The DNA here is from genome assembly GCA_041390625.1 of Dehalococcoidia bacterium. Lineage (GTDB taxonomy): Bacteria > Chloroflexota > Dehalococcoidia > UBA2979 > UBA2979 > RBC038. The sequence goes on from JAWKPM010000010.1 coordinate 144,726, forward strand.
CGGCATCGAGGGCGGCGGCGGCGTAGCCGAGCCCGGCAGGCAGCCAGCTCACAGCGGCGAAGTAGGTGCGCAGCAGGCCGCGCCAGGCGCCGGGTGGGCGGCCGTCGAGACGCACGGTGCGCACGAGGAGCAGCCAGCCGCCGATGCCCTGACCTCGAGAGGCGATCGACCAGGCATAGGCGACCGGTGCGAGCGGGATGAGACCCGCGATCGGCCGGAACGGCGGCGAGATCAGGATGAGGAAGGCGACGATCAGCACCGCCGTGACGGCATCGATGGCGACGGCGGCGAGGCGTCGAGGCAGCGCGACACCCTCGACGCCGGGCTCCCACCTCGAGAGCCACAGCGCCAGCGTGCCTGGCATCGAAGCGAGTGGAGCGAGCAGGAGGCTCGCCCACAGCCGGAGGGAGAGGCGGAACGTCGAGGTCTGGACGACGCGCACCTCCAGCGGGGATGCCGGCACGACCGAGGGATCGCGCGGCTCGACGTCGACGACGTAGATCCCAGTCGCGGGCACCTCGAAGGTCAGCACGTCCTCGGCGGTCTCCAGCGCGAGCGGCGTGCGCGTCGCGAGGTCGAACACGTGCGCCTCAATGGCGGCGACGTCCGCACCGGGGTCGACCATCTCGAGGCGGTGTGTGCCGGCGCTGAGATCGAGGCCGGGCGCCGCCGGTGGCTCGAAGGTCGCGCGCGTGCGATCGCCCCTCGATGCCATCACGACGAGCACGAGCCAGGCCGCGACGCCGAGGGCGAGCAGCAGCCAGGCGACCGCTCGCAGCGCGGGGACGGCGGCGCGCGAGGTAGGCGGAGCCGCCGTCATCGAGGCGAGATCAGTCGAGGGAGGCGAGCACGGAGCTCGAGTCGGTGTCGAGTGGCGCGGCGCCTCGGAGCCGGCGCAGCCGGTTGATGCGGTCGACGATCGGCGGGTGCGTGGAGAACAGGCCGCGCGAACGCGCCTCGAACTTCTTGATGGGGTTCACGATGTACATGTGCTGGGTCGAGCGGTTCGCAACCTCGAGCACCTCGGCGTCCGAGGAGATCTTCGCGAGTGCGTGCTCAAGGCCGACCGGGTTGCGCGTGAGCTCGACGCCCGAGGCATCGGCCAGGTACTCACGCTGACGGCTGACGGCGAGCTGCACGAGGCGCGCGGCGATTGGCGCGAGGATGGCGAGAAGGATCGCGAGCACCATCACGATCGCCTGTGCCGCGCCGCCGCCGCCTCGATCGTTCGAGCGTCGACGCCCGCCGCCGAAGAAGAACGTGTAGCGCAGCAGCAGGTCGGCCAGCAGCGCGATGCCGCCCACCAGCACGCCGACCAGCAGGGCGAAGCGAATATCGAGGTTGCGCACGTGCGACAGCTCGTGGGCGATCACGCCCTGCAGCTCCTCGCGGTTCAGCTTGTCGAGCAGGCCCGTCGTGACGGCGATCGAGGCGTGGTCGGGATCGCGCCCCGTGGCGAAGGCGTTCGGGGCGGAGTCATCGATGATGTAGACCTTCGGCATCGGGATGCCGGCGGCGATGCGCATCTCCTCGACGACGTTCATCAGTTGCGGGTGTGACTCCTGCGTCACCGGGCGCGCGCCCGAGGCTCGCAGCACCAGCGCGTCGCCGCCGAAGTACGTACCGAGGCTCATGACCACCGCGAGGACGACCGCACCGATCGTGAAGGCCAGACCGCCGAAGGGATCGCCGGTCGTCCCGAATCCGGCCGTGAAGCCGAGCAACCCGAAGAGCAGCGCGATCGAGAGGAGCAGACCCCACGACTTGCGTCGATTGGAGGCCTGCAGCGCATAGAAGCTCGTCGTCGCCGACATCAGTCGCTCGATCGGCCGGGAGCGCGCATCGCGCCTCGACTAGCGAAGGTTGACCTCCGGGACCTGCTGCGCCTCGGGCTCGGCCTCGAAGAACTCGCGGGCACGGAAGCCGAACGGGCCGGCGATCAGCGAGTTCGGCACCGTCGCGATCGAGGTGTTGTACTCGCGCACGATGACGTTGTAGTGCTGCCGCGAGAAGGAGATCTGGTTCTCGGTGGTGGTCAGCTCTTCCTGCAGGGAGAGCACGTTCTGGTTCGCCTTGAGGTCCGGGTAGTTCTCGACGACGGCGAACAGCGAGCGCAGCGTCGAGGTCAGCGCGTTCTCGGCCTGTGCCTGCGCCGCAGGCCCCTGCGCTCCGGCCGCGACGGCTGCCGCACGCGCCTCGGTCACGCGCGTCAGCACGTCCTGCTCGAACTCCATGTAACCGCGGACGGCGTTCACGAGGTTCGGGATGAGATCGTGCCGTCGCTTCAGCTGCACATCGATCTGCGCCCACGCCTCGTCGACGCGCAGGCGCTTCTGCACCAGGCCGTTGTAGATGAGGATGACGCCGACCACGATGACCGCGATGACGCCGAGGATGATGAACAGTTCCACGGGACCTGCTTCGGGTGGGGCCGCGTGCGGCCGGGCGCGCTGAACACCCTCAGTATACCCGCGCTTCCCCGGCGGCCCGAGGGTCGATAGGCCCGACTACCAGAACCCGACCTTATGGAAGCGGCCCTTGTGCTCCCAGCCGTTCGCGCCGGCGCGCTGGATGCGCCGCAGGTGACGGTCGCAGAGCCACACCGTCAGGCGCTCGCGGTCCTCGCCGACCCAGCGCAGGATGGCGACTTCCTCGATGGGCCGCTGGCTGCAGAACTCGCAGCGCTGAGTGACCATGCCGCGATGGTACCCGATCGCTCATCGATGGCCTCGAGGCCGCCACATGCGCCCTCGAGCTCGCGCGCTCGGCTCGTCTAGGGGATGACCGTCTCGCAGGTGCCGTCGGGGAAGGCGTCGCCGGGGTCGCCGCCGCCGATGCAGATGTCGGTGCCGGCACCACCGAGGAGCACGTCGTCGTCGCCCTCGCCGTCGATGGTGTCGTCCCCGCCACCGCCGAGGATGCAGTCGCGCCCACCGCCGCCGGTGATCGAGTCGCTGCCACTGCTGCCGAGGATCAGGTCGTCGCCGGCCGTTCCTGTGATCGTGCCGGAGCCCGTGACGAGGCTCGTGAGCGTGAGGGCTGCGCACTCGGCCGGCTTCACGTCATCGACGCCCTGAGCGGCCGTCGACTCGTGGACCGACACAAGCGGCAGCGCGAGGCCGGCGGCGAGGGCGAGCGCGGCACTCGCGCCCACCCAGAAGGCGAGCCAGCCGCCGACGACGCGGAGCATCGAGGTCATGCCGCGTCCCCCGTCCGCCGCAGCGGCGGCAGCACGCTCGAGGGCAGCGCGGGCGGCGCGGACGCTGCCGGCCTGCTCGACGCGGCCCCCTCGAAGGGTGTTGGCGCGGGCGTGGGAGGAGCAGGCGGCGGCGTGCTCGGGCCGAACGGCATCGGACGGCGCGGACCGGCCTCGGGAGGCGGCTCCTGGCTCGAGGTGGGCGCGTCCCCGGCCTCGGCGGGCGCGGCCGAGCGGTAGCGGTAGGTGGCATCGGTCGCGAAGACCCGGTACTCGACGCCGCCGCGGAGGTGGGGCTCGTGCAGCACGAGCAGCCCTTCGCCCTCGGCAACACGCGCGAGGTCGGCGAAGGTCGAGACGGTGATCGTGCGCGCCGCGGCGCGATGCTCGGACAGCGCCGCGCGCAGCAGCAGCGCGCCGTATCGCGCTCGGATGCGCGCGTCCTCGCCCGCCCGCCACGTCAGCCACGAGGCGAGCGCGACAACGAGGAAGACTGCGCCTGCTCCGTACTGCGCCAGGCGTGCGAAGCCCGGCACCTCGACGTTCGCGAACTCGGTGCCGAGGAGCGGCAGGGCGAACGTCGCAGGCCGCACCGAGATCACCGGGACCGTGCCGGACTCCTCGCGCGACAGCTCGCTGGCGCCCTGGATGAGCTCGACGCTCAGGTCACCGACCATGAACTCCACGAACTGCGTGCCGGTGCGCTCGATCGGCTGGCCGGCGAAGGTCGCCGTGGCCTCGTGCGAGGCGTAGACGCGCAGGGTGTAGGTGCCGGAATCGATGCCGGTCGCCTCTGTGACGGCGTCCATCAAGCCGTCGGTGCTCTGGAGGTCGACGAGCGACTGGATGGTGGCGTGCGCGCCCGTGAACTCGAGGGGCGATCGCAGCTCGACGCGGCGCGACCAGCCGTCGCTCCGGCGCAGCTCGCCCCACAGCTCGAGGGTGCCTCGAACGTCCTCGATCCCGAGACCGGCCGCAGGCGCCTCGAGGGTGTAGTCGAAGGCGATCGGAAGCGTGCTCGCCAGCTGGCGGAAGAGCGGCTGCGGTGCCGTCAGACGGTCGTCGTCGTAGACACCGCCGAGGACCGTCCGCTCGTACGTGAAGGCCCCGCGCTCGTTGTACGAGCGCGTGTCCGTGGTGGTCGCCGTCGCGGCCGGGTCGATGAAGCGCGGCAGTACGACGGAGCCGACCGCGAGCATGACGCCGAGGCCAGCCAGCAGTCCGCCCGTCGCGGAGTAGATGCCGAGGGATGCGAGGCCGGCCGGCGCGCCCGCCGGCGGCCGTGTCGGTCCTCGGTCCGGGTCTCGATCGCGTGGGCGGCGCCCTCGCCGTCGCTTCGGCCGCCCGAAGCCGCGACTGACGCCGAGCGCGCCGACCGCGACGACGAGCAGCGCCGCGTTGCGGGGTGACTGCAAGGCCTCGATGACCGGCGTGGCGCCCGGAACCTGCACCCACACCGCCCCGATGACGTCCTCGGGCAGCGGTGCGTAGGTGTCGACGTCCGGCCGGTTGTCGCCCTGCATCGTGAAGCGGCCGTACTGCTCATCGACGATGCGGTGCAGGACGGTGCCGAGCTTCGGGTGGCGGTAGGCGACCATGTCGCCCACGTGGTACTCGGTGTGCGTGCGCAGCAGCACCAGGTCGCGGTGGTGGAGCACCGGCTCCATGCTGCTGCCGTTGATGAAGACGTACGAGAACGGGCCGCCGAGGGTGGAGGGCCCGACCACCAGCCAGGACGCCACGACGAGGACCACGACGCCCAGCGCCGAGATGGCGATGGCGGCGGGTCCTCGGCGGGTCTGGCGGCGGTGGTTCATGAGAGGCGGCACATCGGAGGGGTCAGGCCCGCTCCGATGTACCGTGCTCCTCAGTTCGCTTCGCGCGATTCGCGATTACTGCTGGACGATGACTGCGTGGAAGGTGTCGATGTTGGCGACGGTCAGCTGCGGGCCGGGAGCGGCGTCCGTGTCGCACGAGATGTTGTGCGCGGGAGCGACGCCACCGGAACGCGTGCAGCTGTAGTAGCCGGCGCCGGAGTCGAACTGGACCTCCACGGTCAGGCTCGTGTTGGTCGCGTCACCGTTGTCGGCGGTCGCCGTGAAGGTCACGGTGTCCACCAGCGTCGGGTCGGCGGCGTTGAGGTTGTAGTCGATCGCCGTGATGGTGAAACCGGACACGGCCGTCTCACCGTCACCAGCCGAGCTCACCGGGACGGTGTTCGATGCCGCGAACGCGGCGCCGCCGACGGCGAACAGGGCCACCGCTGCCACCAGTGGCAGCAGCGGAATCCTCCGAATGGTCTGTCGCAATGGATGCCTCCTTGTCTTTCCCGTTGCAGACAAAGAGTCGTCCGGTCTTAACACTCCTTGAGGAATACGAAGCCGAAAACGGCCTCGATCGAGGCCGTTTCCCTAGGGGAGTTCCCGCGTCAGAGGTTCGAAAGACGTGCGGCAGCGTGGGTTAGGCCGCCCTCACCCGCATCGAGATCGCACGCCGGCGGCGTCAGGCCTTCGCCAGCTCCAGCGCCTCGAGGAGCCGTCGCGTCGCGGTCGACACGTCCTCGACGGCCTGATCGAAGGCCGGGGCGTTGCGCTGCGAGGGCTTCCGGTAGCCAGAGATCTTCCGCACGAACTGCAGCGCCGCGGCGGCGACCTCCTCGTCGGTGGCGAACTCGTCTGGGCGTCGAAGGGTCTTGATGCTTCTGCACATGCGGGCACCTTAGCACCGGGTCGATCGCGCCGGGCCTTCGCATCGCGCATTCCACTCGGAGTAGCATGCGGGCGCCCGTCACGAGGCGTGCTTGGAGGCAGCGATGACCATCGAGGGCCGATTCAACCTGCAGGGCAAGACCGCCCTCATCACCGGTGCCGGGACCGGCCTCGGTCGCGCGATGGCGCTCGCGCTCGCCGATGCCGGCGCGAACATCGTCGGCGCCGCGCGGCGCCTCGAGCCGCTCGAGGAAACTCGTGCCCTCGTTGAGGCGAAGGCCCGCCGAGGCCTCTCGATCCCGACGGATGCCACCGACAGCGGGCAGGTGAACGCGATGGTCGAGCAGGCCATCCGCGAGTTCGGCCGCATCGATGTGCTGATCAACAACGCGGGCGGCGGCGGCGCCGGTCGAGGCAAGACGCTGCCCGAGCTCACGGACGAGGAGTGGCGCGAGGGCATCGACGTGAATCTGTCCTCGGCGTTCTTCTGCTCGCGCGCGATCGTGCCCCACTACCTGGAGCACGGCGGCGGACGCGTCATCAACATCACCTCGGGCTGGGGGATGCGCGGCGGGCGCGGCAACTTCATGTACTCGATCGCGAAGGGCGGCGTGATCCAGCTGACGAAGACCCTCGCGATGACGTATGCGCGCGACAACATCCGCGTGACGTGCATCGCGCCGGGCTCGATCCCGCATCGACTCACGCCCGAGGCGCGGGAGCAGCGCGACGCGCTGCAGCCGATCGGCCGCGTGGGCTGGGCGTGGGAGATCGGCCCGCTGGCGGTGTTCCTGGCCTCGGAGAGTGCCGACTACATGTCGGGCGAGACGGTGTTGCTCGATGGCGGGGCGATTGCGGGCGGGGTCACGCCGGGCGGCGTCGCGCCACTCGCCGAGGGGTAGCGCTCGCCTAGACCGGGACGGCCTCGGCGGACTCGATTACGGCCTCGATCTCCTCGCGCAGGGTGCGGGAGAGGCCGTCGCCCTCGAGGCAGGCGGGGCAGGTCGGCTCGGGCGGCGCACCGGTGTCGATGAGGCGCACGCGCAGCGGACCGCCGGCGATGTAGATGCCACAGAGGGTGTCGACGGAGTTGGCGACGACGAGTCGCGGCTCCAGATCGCGCGCGTCGTGCAACACGATCCAGTGCCAGTCGCCACCGAGGTCGTTCATCGCCTTGCCGACGATGCGTCGATCAGCCATAGCACCATGCTGACGGGCCTGCGCCAGCCCGTCGATGGGTAAAGGTCCCGAAGGTCGGACCTTCGGGACCCGGGCGGACTTAGCGCTTCTTGGCCGTGCCTCGCGAGACCCAGCCGCGCTCGGGCGCGGTGGAGAACTCGCGCTCGGCGCCACAGCGCTTGCACACGCCCAGGCTCACGGCGCCGGAAGGACTGCCCAGGATCCAGTGATGCGCACAGCCCGTCATCACCTCGGCTACTGCCTTCGCCATGTCCACAGTCCCCTTTCGCGCCTGCGTCGACCCGCGCGTCGGCACGCGGACTCGACGTCCCCAGTAGGCGAGCCTCGCGACGTCCCTGTCGCTTGGGCTCATCACCCCTCGATGATCCGTCTCGCGAGCGCGCTGCCCCGCTTCCCGCGGGGCGCGCGACCACGCCAACCGAGCGCGTAACCGCCGCAGGTCACGCGCTCCGGTAGGTCACGAACTAGCTGCCGCCGCCCTGGCCGCCGGCGCCGGGGCCACCGCCCATGCCAGCCATGCGCTGCATCGGGTAGCCGCCCATCGCCATCGTTCGAGGCCACAGCTCGAACAGCCGGTCGATGTCGAAGAAGGGCTCCTCGCTCCAGAACACGCGCTCCTGCACGGGCGGGCTGTAGAGCGAGATGCGGTGCCCGGTCGCCCCGAAGACGCGGCCGTTCGCGACCTTGCCCTCGTCCGAGGCGAGCCAGGTGATGATCGGGACCACGTTCTTCGGGTCGCCCTGCGTGCCGCCGGCCGAGAGGCTCGGCGGCGGTGCGTCGTTGTCGACCGCGCGCCCGCGGTCCGTCATGCGCGTGGAAGCGATCGGGGCGATCGCGTTGCAGGTCACGCCGTAGCGCTCGAGGGCCGCAGCGTTCGAGCGCATCAGGCCGAGCTTGCCGGCGTGGGCGGCCGAGTAGTTCGGCTGGCCGGCCGAGCCGTACACGCCGGCGTCGGAGGTGAAGTAGATGATGCGGCCGCCGCGGTCGCGCTGCTGGCGCCAGTAGATCGCGGCGAACTTCGTCGGGGCGAAGCAGCCCTTGAGGTGAGCGCGGACGAGGCCGTCCCACTCCTCCTCGGTCATGTTGAAGATCATGCGCTCGCGCAGGATGCCGTGCGCGCACACGAGGATGTCCAGGCCGCCGTACGTGTCGAGGGCGGTCTTGATCGTGTTCTCGGCGACCTCCATGTCGGCGATGTCGCCGATGATGCCCGTCGCCTCGCCGCCGGCGGCCTTGATCTCGTCGACGACCGCGTTCACGCGGCTCGCGTCGACGCCCATGCGGCCCTCGACGTCTGCGCCGGTGTCGGCGACGACGACCTTCGCGCCCTGCTCTGCGAAGACTTTGCAGATCCAGCTACCCATGCCACCGGCGCCGCCGGTGACCACCGCGATCTTGCCGTCCAGGTGCTTTGCCATGTCGATGTGTCCCTTCGCTCCTCGGTCCCGCTTGCCGCGCCCGTTACGGGCTCAGCCGCGGTCCCGGGCCCAGGTCCACGCCCTCGCCCGCGAGGGTGTCCGGCATGACCTCGAAGAGCCGGTCAACGTCCCAGTAGGGGTTGTCGAAGTAGTAGATCGAGCGATCCCAGCCCTGCTCGCGCCACATCGTGATCTTGTGGCCGGTCACGCCGATGACGCGGCCGGTGATGTCCTTCCCCTCGTCGGAGGCGAGGTAGACGATCGCAGGGACCGCGTTCTTCGGGTCGCGCGAGGTGCCGGCGGCCGACTCGCTCGGTGGCGGGCCTTCCTGGTCGACGCCACGACCACGGTCGGTCATGCGCGTCGAGGCGCCCGGGGAGATGCAGTTCGAGGTGACGCCGTAGCGCGCCAGCGCCTGCGCGTTCGAGAGCGAGAGGCCGATCTTGCCGGCGTGCGCCGCCGAGTAGTTCGGCTGGCCTGCACCGCCCAGGATGCCGGCCGTGGAGGTGAAGTAGATGATGCGGCCGCCGCGGTCGCGCTCCTGCCGCCAGTAGATCGAGGCGAACTTCGTCGGAGCGAAGCAGCCCTTGAGGTGCGTGTGGACGACGCCGTCCCACTCGTCCTCGGTCATGTTGAAGATCATGCGCTCGCGCAGGATGCCGTGCGCGCAGACCAAAATGTCGAGGCCCCCGTAGTTGTCGAGGGCCATCTTGATGGTGTTCTCAGCAGTGTCCATGTCGGCGATGTCGCCCAGAGCGGCCATCGCCTCGCCACCGTTCGCCTTGATCTCATCGACGACGGCGTTGACGCGAGAAGGGTCCATCCCCATCCGGCCCTCAACGTCGGCGCCGGTGTCGGCGACGATAACCTTTGCGCCCTGCTCCGCGAAAATCTTACAGATCCAGCTGCCCATGCCCCCGGCCCCGCCGGTGACGATGGCAACCTTGCCGTCCAGGTGCTTCCCCGCCATGGTGTTCCTCCACTGCGCCCGGAGCCTAGTCTCGGGAAACTGAGGCCGTCAATTACGCGCAGATTGTGGATCAGTTCCTCGACGACAGAACGCCCGAGGATGACGCGAGGAGGGACGGCCCGCGTGACGAACGAGGAGCGAGCCCCCGTTTCGCGCGATGCCGCCCTCGAGGCCGCGCGGCGCCTCGGCGTCTCCGCCGACGACTTCGCGAAGGTCGAGGAGCGCCAGCGCCGCCGTTCGAGGGGCGTCGCCGGACCTGCCGATGCCTTCTGGGAGGCGGCCAACGATGCGCTTGAGCGCTACCTCGCCGCGCGCGACTGGGACGGCGCCGGCGTCGTCTACCACGCCCAGGCTCGCTGGCTCTACGAGCACGAATCGGACCACGATCACTCGGACCTCCAGCGGTCGGCGCACGAGGCGCGCATCGTCGACCTGCGCTCGCGCCGCCATCACCGCCGCGTCGCCATCGAAGCGCGCTGCTGCGACGCCTGCGCCGAGCGCGACGGCGAGGAGCTCTCCTTCGCGCGCGCTCTCGAGGAGTCGCCACTCCCGCAGGAGGTCTGCACGCTTCGGTGGTGCACCTGCTCCTGGCGCGGCATCCCGAACCGCTAGCGCGCCCCGCGCGCGAGGTGCATGGCCGCGCGCGCTACGATGGCGCCGCCGAACGGAGCCGCGACGAGAGGCGGGACGATGACGTCCGCACGCGTGAATTCCTTCCCCCAGACCGTCGAGGTCGGCGGGCGCACCTACACACTGCGGCTCATGACGCCCTCGGACGGGGGGCGCATCCTCGCGTTCGCCCGCTCGCTGCCGGCGCACGACCTGCTCTTTCTCCGTCGGGACATCACCAGTCCAGAGGAGGTCGAGCTCTGGATGGACGAGATCGAGCGCGGCAACACGCAAACGATCCTCGCGCTGCAGGGCGACGAGCTCGTGGGATACTCCGCGGTCGCCCGCAACACCCTCAGCTGGATGCGCCACGTCGCCGAGCTGCGCGTGCTGGTCGCCGAGGATCACCGTCGAGGCGGCCTCGGCCGGATGCTCACGACGGCGGCGTTCCGCCTCGCCGTCGAGATGGGCGTCGAGAAGATGCTGGCGCAGATGACGGTCGACCAGGAGGGCGCGATCGGCGTCTTCTACCGCCTCGGCTTCGAGGAGGAGGCGCGCCTCCACGCCCACGTGAAGGACCGCGACGGCAAGACCTACGACATCGTGCTGCTCAGCCAGGACGTGTCCGAGTACCAGGCGGCCCGTCAGCAGCGCGCCGGCGGATCAGCGGGATAGCGCCAATCCTCGACGGCTCGACCAGCCGGGTAGAATGGCGCCATGGCTGACCCTCGGGTTCTGGCCTTCGTGCTTGCCGGCGGCGAAGGAAAGCGCCTCTATCCGCTGTCGCGCGACCGCGCGAAACCGGCCGTGCCGTTCGGCGGCACGTATCGACTGATCGACTTCGCGCTCTCGAACCTGGCGAACGCCGGGTTCCGGCGCATGGCCATCCTCACGCAGTACAAGAGCCACAGCCTGGACCGCCACATCGCGCTGACGTGGCGCCTGTCGCCGCTCCTCGGCGACTGGGTCTCGACGGTGCCGGCGCAGATGCGTCGAGGCCCGTTCTGGTTCGCCGGGTCGGCCGATGCGATCTACCAGAACCTCAACATCCTCAACGACGACCGACCGGACTACGTCCTCGTCTTCGGCGCAGACCACATCTATCGGATGGACCCGGGCCAGATGCTCGATGCGCACATCGAGTCGGGCGCCGGCGTCACCGTCGCCGCGGTGCAGATCCCCGTCGAGGAGTCGCCCGCCTTCGGCATCATCGAGGCCAGCGAGGACGGCCGCATCGTCGATTTCCACGAGAAGCCTCGTCACGCGGTGCCGGTGCCGGGCGATCCGACGCGCGCCCTCGCCTCGATGGGCAACTACATCTTCACCACCTCGGTGCTGCGCGAGGCGGTGGCGGCCGACGCCGCCGACCCGGAGTCGAACCACGACATGGGCGGGGACCTGATCCCGGCGCTCGTCCAGCAGGGCGACGCGGTGGTCTACGACTTCACGCTCAACGAGGTGCCGGGCCAGACCGACCGCGAGCGCGGCTACTGGCGCGACGTGGGGACGCTGGACGCCTTCTACGAGTCGCACATGGACCTGGTGTCCGTGGACCCGGTGTTCAACCTCTACAACTCGGACTGGCCGATCTACAGCTACCAGCCGCCGCTGCCGCCGGCGAAGTTCGTCTTCGACGCGCCGGATCGCCGAGGCACGGCGCTCAATTCGATCGTGTCGCCGGGGGTGATCGTGTCGGGCGCGACGGCGCGCGGCTCGGTGCTGTCGCCCAACGTGCACCTGCACCAGCACTCGGTGGTGGAGGACTCGGTGCTGTTCCACGACGTAGACATCGGTCGAGGCGCGGTCGTGCGTCGGGCGATCATCGACAAGGGCGTGGTGGTGCCGGCGGGCGCGCAGATCGGCGTCGACCAGGAGCGCGACCGCGAGCGGTTCACGGTCACCGACTCGGGCGTGGTCGTGATCGGTAAGGGCGATCTCGTCGAGCCCTAGGCCCTGCCCGAGGGCTCACCCTCGACCTCGCGTGCTGACAGGTTCCTGACAAGCAGGCCACTTCTGTGGTACCTATGGCGCGACCTGCCAGGACGGCAGGTCGGAGGTCGGTCGCGATGGATCGCAGACATCGCCGACGCATGGCGATCGTGCACCCGTGGGTGCTGCGGGCTCGCGGCGCCGAGCGCGTCTTCTTCGAGCTGGCGCGCACCTTTCCTCAGGCCGACCTCTTCCTGCTGCACCACAACCCCGAGGCGCTGCCCCCGGACCTCCGAGGGCGCCTCGTCGCGACATCCTTCCTCGACCGGCGCGCGGTACGTGCGCTGCCGTACCGCTGGCTGCTGCCGATGCTCCCGCTCGCCGCCGAGTCGCTGCCGCTGCGCGACTACGACCTCGTGCTCTCGTCGTCGTACGGCTGGGCACACGGCGTCGTCACGGGAGACTCGACGCGCCACATCTCCTACATGCACTCGCCGCCTCGCCACGTCTGGGGCGAGGACCCGGGCATGGGCAACCGCTTGCGACCCGCCCTCAACCTCGTGCTGCACTACGGGCGGATGTGGGACGAACGCGCGGCCTCGAGGGTCGACGAGTTCATCGCGAACTCCGAGCTGACCGCGCAGCGCATCCAGAAGCGGTACCGGCGCGACGCCGAGGTCATCCACCCGCCCGTCGACATCGAGCGCTTCCGCCACGTGCGGCCCGATCCGCGTGGCTACCTCCTCGCGATCGGCGAACTCGTCCGATACAAGCGCTTCGACCTCGCCATCGAGGCGGCGCGGCGCGCCCGCCGTCCCCTCGTGATCGTGGGCGACGGCCCCGAGCGCGCGTCCCTCGAGGCGCTCGCGGGGGACGCCGAGGTCCGCTTCGCCGGCCGCGTCACCGATGCCCAGCTCGAGACGCTGATGGGCGGCGCGTCGGCGCTGCTGCACCCGGGCGTCGAGGACTTCGGCATCGTGATGGTGGAGGCACTCGCCGCCGGGCTGCCGGTGATCGCCAGTGCCGAGGGTGGCGCACCCGAGATCCTCGGGCGCGGCCCCGGCGTGCTCGTGCGCGAGCTAGACGCGGAGGCGTACGCGGACGCCATCGCGACGCTCGAACACCGCCACCTCGATGTCTGCGCGGCCCGCGAGCGCGCCGAGCGCTTCGGCATCGCGCGCTTCCGCGCCGCACTCTGCTCACTGGTCGGCGACTCCTCCGAGGTGGAGCTGGCGACCCGGTGAGCGCACGACTGCTGGTCGATGCGACCACCGCCGCGCAGGCCACTGGTGGCATCCGCACCGTGACGCGCGGCTTCCTCGAAGGCGCGTCCCGGCTATCGCACGCGCGCGACATCGATGTGGTGTGCGCGCCCGACCTCGAGGTGCCGCCGTCGCTCGGCGCGCGTCGGGTCGGCCTCGCACGCACACGTATCGGGCGCCTCGCGTTGCAGCGCGCGATGCTCCCGCTCCTCGCGAAGCACGAGCGCGTGCTGTTGCTCGATACGTCGATGCCCCTGGCCGGCCTCGATGCCGCGCGCACGGCCTGCTTCGTGCACGACCTGCTCCCGCTCGAGCACCCGGAGTACTGGCGACGCCCGGCCCGGCTCGTGAAGCGCGCGTCCTACGACGCCGTGCGCCGACGCCGGCCGGCGGTCTTCACCTCGAGCACGCACAACGCGACCCGAGTCCTCGCCAGCCTCGACGTCACCGCTCGCGTCGCGCGCTTCGGCTGCGGCGCGTTGAGCGACGACGAGGCCGATGACGCGCTCACGTGCCCAGTCACCCGCCGTCGGAAGCGGCGCATCGTCTATGTGGGCGCGCTCGAGGCGCGCAAGGACCTGCTGACCCTCCTCGAGGCGTTCGAGCGTGCCGCGCCCGACCTCGAAAACTTCGAGCTGCTGCTGATCGGTCACGCCCGCGAGGACACGCGCGCCGCGATCGCCGCCTGGCGCCGCCGCGCGCCTGCGACCTCGAGGCGCGTGCGCTGGAACGGTCCCGCCTCGCGCGGCGCCGTCATCGAGGCGATGACGAGCGCCACGGCCGTCGTTTACCCCTCGCACGCCGAGGGCTTTGGCCTGCCCGTCCTCGAGGCGCTCGCGCTCGGCACACCGGTACTCGCCGCCGACCTCCCCGCCATCCGCGCGTGGGCGGGCGACGCCTGCGGCTACGCGGCGCCCGGCGACGTCGAGGCGTGGGCAGACACCCTGCGCCGGATCGCCCGAGGCGACCATCCGTCGCTCGAAGCGGCACGCGAGCTCGCCTCGGGCTACCGCTGGCGCACCTTCGCCGAGACCGTCATCGAGGGCTGGTAGCGCGGTGCCGACGCCCGCTGCCCCGCCTCGACTTGCCGCGAGCGCGCCGGTCTGCTGCACTCACCCCGCCGTGCACGGACGGCGCGCGCGAGGAGACGCAGGGATGGCGTTCCACAGCACCAGGGCGCTCACGGCGGCGGGAAGCGTGCTCTTGCTCGCCCTCGTCGCGGCCTGCGCCCAGACCGTCCCGCCCGCCCCCGCCCAGGGCTGGCTCGCCGTCGAGCGCGATGGCGCGCTCGTCCTCATCGACCCCGGCAATGGCCGCACCATCAGCAAGGGCGCCATCGACGACGACTCGAGCTTCGCGTGGTCGACGAACGGCCAGCTCATCGCTTTCGTGAGCGACGGCGCCATCTGGACCTCGCGAGCGGAGGGTGATCCGCGCCTCCATGAGACCGCGCAGCCTCGACCCGGCTCACCCCTCGTGTGGGGGCCGAAGGGTCGGCTCGTCGCCTTCCTCCCTGCCGACGACGACGGCATCGCGCTGCTCGACATCGTCAGCGAGGAGATCCACCTCGCGTACCCCGGCGACACCTCGATCGAGGGCTGGTGGCGGCCTCGAGGGGTGGAGGCGGACCTCTTCGTCGCGCGCCAGGAGGACGGCACGATCGCCCTCGTGGACGCGGAGGCGGAGACCGAGCGCCTCGTCTTCGAGGGCGACTGGGTGGCGCCCTCGCCCGCCGACGCGCGCATGCTATTCGGCCAGGACGGCGGCCTCCTGATGTGGACGCCGTTCACCGACTCGCGACTGCTGCTGGCCGGCCCGCCGAACGTCCTGGCCGCCTCGTGGGCGCCGGACGGCAGCCTGATCGCCGCCACCCGCGAGAGCAGCAGCGGATCCGAAGTCCTCATCGTGGACGTCTCCGACGGCGTCGCGCGGCCCGTTGGCAGCGGCACCGCACCCTCATGGCGGGCCGACGGGCGTGCGGTCGCGGTCGAGCGCGACTCGGCGATCTCGCTCCTCGATGAGACCGGCGAGGTGCTGTGGGAGGGTGCCGGCCGCCGGCCCGCCTGGCAGCCGCTGCTGCGCACCGAGTTCGGCTCGGCCGTGCCGGACGCCTCGGCGCCCGAGGCCAGTCGCAACCTCCTGACCGCCTCGCGCTCCTTCGAGGTGAACGCGGACGGATGGATCAACACCGGCGACAGCCCGCCCGACTCGGTCACCGTGAACACCGACAGCGAGCGCGGCGACAGCTCGATGCAGGTCGACTTCACCGGCGTGAACTCGGTCTTCGCGGCGCCTCAGACGGCGATCAAGCAGACCCTCGATGGCGTGCCGGTGACCTTCTCGGCGTGGGTGCTGGCGGACGACGCCTGCGTGCACCTGGCGCACGCGGCGAACGGCCTGCCCGAGGGCGCAGGCGACGAGCGCTCGGCGCCGCACCCCGGCGACGGCCAGTGGCACCGCCTCGAGCTCACGGTCACCGCCGACTACGACTCGACGGCCGTCACGACCTTCGTCGACTACGGGGTGCGCTGCGACGGTGTCGCGACCGCCCTCGTCGATGCGGTCCAGCTCGAGCTTGGCGCGACGGCGACGAGCTTCCAGCCGGACACGACGGACGCCCTGTCGGCGCTCCCCCGAGGACGGGCCGTCACCCTGCCGTGATCGCGACGTGATCCGCACCGGCCGCCTGGGTGCCTCGACGGCTGGGCTCGGCGGGGTGGCCGGTGGCGCCGCGTGGGTCCTCGGTGCGTACATCGCGGCGATCGGGCTCCGCGCGGTGCTGCAACTCCTCCTCGCGCGCTGGTTGGGCGCCGAGGCGCTGGGCGCCTACGTCTCCGCCGTCACCCTCGGCGGCCTGCTCGGCACCGTCGCGACCGGTGGCATCGGCGCGGCCGCGCTGCGCTTCGTGCCGCTGTATCGCGGCACCGAGGACGCGAGGCGCCTCGGTGCCTTCGAGGCGTTCGCCGGGCGCGCGCCGCTGCTGATCGGGGTGCCGCTCGGTCTCGCGACCGGGCTCGTAATGTGGGTGCTCGGGCCTCGATGGCTGCCCGAAGCGCCGCCGCTGCTTGCGGTCCTGGTGCCGATGGTGGCGGTGCTGACCGTGCAGAGCGAGCTCGCGCGGGCCTTCGGCCGCATGGCGCTCGCCTACCTCCCACAGCAGGCGCTGCCCGCCGCCGGCACCCTGCTCGCATGCGCGGCGCTCGAGGCCACGGGCCGCCTCGACGCGTCGACGGCGCTGGGCGCCTACGCGGCCTCGCTGCTCGTCGCCGTCCTCGCGCGGCGACGACGCCTCGAGGCCGCGACGCCCGCGGGCAACGAACTCGAGGCCGGCACGCCCCGCCGGGAGTGGCTGCGGGTTTCGATGCCGCTGCTGGCGGCGTCCGTCCTCGCGATGGTGCTGGCGCAGGGCGATGTGCTGCTCGTCGCGGCGAGCCTCGGTGGTGAGTCGACGGGCGTGTACGCCGCCGCAGTGCGTGTCGCCTACCTCGCCGGACTCCCGCTGCTGGCGGTGAGCGCCGCCGCCGTCCCCGCGCTCGCGAGCGACGTCGCGCGCGGCGACCTGACCTCGATGGAGGCGCGCTTCCGGCGCTCGGCACGCCTCGCCGCCGCCCTCACGCTCCTCGCGACCGTCGTCGGCTGGGTCGCCGGGCCGTGGGTCCTCGGCGTCGTGGGCGCAGATTTCGAGGCCGGCGCCACCGCGCTGCGCATCGTTCTCCTCGGGCAGCTCGCGCAGTCGATGCTCGGTCCGGTCGAGCAGCTCCTCGGCGCGACCGGCTACCACGACGCCGCGGTCGCGGCGGGCACGGCTTCGGTGCTTGCGTTCGTCGCGATGACCGCCGGATTCGCGCTCGCGTGGGGCATCGAGGGTGCGGCCGTGGGCGCCGCCCTCGGACAGCTGCTCTGGCGCGGTGCACTGGCGGCCCTCATGTCGAAACGCCTCGGCGTGCGCGCCGGCGCCTGGTAGCCTCGTGAACGCGCGCCCCCGCCTCTCGCTGGTGCTGTGCACGGTCGACCGCGTCGAGGAGGTAGACCGCTTCCTCGCCTCACTCGAGGCGCAGGGCGTGCCCGACCTCGAGGTCCTGCTCGTCGACCAGAACGAGGACGATCGCCTCCGCCCCGTCATCGAGGCGTGGCGCGACCGCCTGGCGATCCGCGTGCTCACCTCCCCTCGAGGCCTCTCGCGGGCTCGCAACGCCGCCCTCCCCGCGGTCCGAGGCGAGGTCGTGGCCTTCCCCGACGACGACTGCGAGTACCCGCCCGGCCTCCTCCGGGGCGTGTTCGACCGTCTCGATGCCCTGCCCGGCCTCGACGGGGTGAGCGTGCGCGCCGTCGACCAGCACGGCGGCGGCAGCGGGCTCCGGTGGGCGCGTCGCGCCTCGATGCTGACGCCGGGCACGGTGCTCGGGCGTCACATCTCGTACGGCCTGTTCCTGCGTCGAGACATCGTGGAGCGCACCGGCGCGTTCGACGAGTCGCTGGGCGTCGGCGCCAGCACGGTCTGGGGCGCCGGCGAGGAGACCGATTTCCTCCTGCGCGCGCTCGCCCTGGGCGCCCGCGTTCGCTACGAGCCCAGCCTCACCGCCTTTCACCCGGCGAAGGACGACGCTCGAGGGGCGCGCGACGACATTGAGGCGCACCGCCGCCGTCTCGAAGCCTACGGTCGCGGCATGGGCCGCGTCCTCCGGCGACACCTCCCCGCGTGGCGCGCCGGCTGGTGGATCGCGAGGCCCGCGCTGGCCTCGGTCTGGCTGCGTGCACGCGGGCATCGAGACGAGGCAGGCGACCGCTGGCTCGTCGCGCGAGCGCGGTTTCGAGGCTGGATGGACGACCCCGGCCGTCCCTCGGACGGCGGGCCGTTGGCATGACCGCCCCCGCGCTCCCCCGCATCGAGGCGCGTCGCTCGCCGTGGCCGCTGTGGCTCGACTTCGCGGCGCCGTGGCTGGTCGTCACGCTGCTGGCCTCGACGAGCACTGGCCTCGGATCGGCGGTCGGTACGTGGTGGCTGTTCCTCGGTTGGCGCTTCGCGGCAGTGCCGGCATCGAGGCCGCTCACCGCCTTCGTCGGCGCGTTCACCCTCTACGGCACGAGCGCGTGGCTCGCGGCGTCGAGGTTCGACCTCGTCTACCCGCCCGGGCCCACCGAGGCCACCATCGAGGCGGGCACGCGCCTGACGCTGTTCGCGCTGGTTGCAACCTTCGTCATGCTCCGCGTGCTGCCGCTCGACCTCTCGATGACGTGGCTGCGCTGCGCCAGCCTCGAGCTGCTCGACCGCGCCTCGAGGCTCGGCGGCAGTCGACTCGCGCTCATCGCACTCGGGCTCGCCACCATTGCGCTGCGCGACTGGTGGCAGCTCCGCGCGATCGGCCTCGGTGCCGTCTTCGAGGCAGACCGGCGCGCTTACGCCGGGGCGCTGCTCACCGCCTCCAACCACAACGTGCAGATCGCCGTCATGGCCGGCACGATCGCCCTCGGCACCGCTGCCGTCGCGAGGCCCGAACGGCGTCGCCGCGCCTTCGTGCTCGCCGCGCTCGTCGCGATGACGTGGGGGCCCTCGCTGCTCGTCGGCGCGCGCAAGAGCCCTCTCATCGTGCTCGTCGCACTGGCGCTGCTGGCGCTCGCCGCCGGTCGAGGCCGCATCGCCCCTCGAGGCGCGCTTCTTGCGGCGGCCGGGCTGGCGGTCGGGCTGCTGCTGATCCCGCTCGCGAGCACAGGTCGCCTCGACCAGGCCTCGATCGAGTTCGTCTACCCGCAGTACGTGCTCTTCGCCGCGATGGAGCACGACATCGACCTCGACTACGGCTACGGCCGAGGCGCCACGCTGATGCTGCCGGCGGCCCTGCGCCCGTTCGAGGTCCATGACATCGGCTCGAGCTTCGCCGACCTCGGCGTGACGAACGTCGGCGTCGGCGCGCACCCCGTCGGCGAGGCCTACCTCGCGAGCCCTGGTGCCGCCGGCGTGCTGGCCGTCGCCGCGACTGTCCTCGTCGTACTCGCGGTGCGGCTGCTCGCGCGCCTCGATCCCGCGTTCGCCGTCGCAGGCGCCGCGCACCTCGTGCTCTGGGGCCGCTCGGACCTCTGGATCACGCTCTTCTTCTCGATGTACGTCGGCGCGCTGCTGTGGCTGCTGCTCGCTCGACCGAGGCGCGCGTCGGTCCTCGAGCGGCCCGCCCCCGAGGCAGGCACGAGCGCGCTATCCTGACGGCCGCCTGACAGGAACGTCGAGGCGGATCGGGCCATCGAGGGCGCACGCATGGACGCGGACCAGGTCATCTCCGTCGCTCGCCGCTGGTGGTGGGCGTTGCTCCTCGCGGCGGTCGGCGGCGCGGCCGTCGCGCTCGCCGTCTCGCTGCTGCTCCCGCCTCGCTACGAGGCCACGGCCACCCTCCTCGTGGCACAGCGTCAGGACGCCGAGGTCCTCCAGCTCAACGACCTCCAGGCCAGCGAGCGCCTCGCGAACACCTTCAGCCGTCTCGTAGTGCTCGACCCGGTGCTCGAGGCCGCAGCCGAGGAGCTGGGCGACGGCCTCGACATCGATTCACTGGAGCGCGCCGTCGCGGTGACGAACCCTCGCAACACGCAGCTCCTCGAGGTGACGGCGAGCGCCTCGACGGCCGCGCGCGCCCGCGACATCGCGAACACCGTTGCCCGCACCTTCATTGCCTCGAACGAGCAGAACCTCGGCTCGCGCCCCGGCACGGTGACGATCGTCGAGGAAGCACGCGCGCCCCTCGAGCCCGTCTGGCCGCGCGCCACGGTGAACGTCGTCCTCGGCGTGCTCGGCGGGCTGCTGCTCGGCAGCGGCGCGCTCGCCACCCTCGAGTTCTTCGACGACCGCGTGCGCGAGGTACGCGATCTGACCGCCCGCACCGGCCTCGTGGCGCTGGGGCAGGTCGAGCGCTTCCGCGCCGGCCCGGCCCCCTTCGATGTCGTACGCGCCAGCCTCGGCCCCGGTTCGACCACCGCCGAGGCGTATCGCGGGATCCGTACGGCACTGTCCTACGCGCTGCGCTCGGACACGCCTCGACACACCGTGCTGTTCACGAGCGCCGGCCCGGGCGACGGGAAGTCGACCACGATCGCCAACCTCGCGGTCGCCTTCGGGCTCGCGGGCCGGCGCGTTGTGGTGGTCGACGCCGACTTCCGCCGGCCCGCGCAGGCCCTCATCTTCGACGCCGATCGAGGCGCGGGCCTGAGCGAGCTGCTGCAACGAGGCGGCAGCACCGAGGTCCAACAGGCCGTCGCCCCGACGTCGCACCCGAACGTCTGGCTGCTCGCGGCCGGCGCTCCCGCCTCGAACCCCTCCGAGCTGCTGGGCTCGGCGCGCATGGAGGAGACGCTCGAGGCGCTGAGCGCCTCCTTCGACCTCGTGCTCGTCGACACGCCACCCGTCCTCGGCCCGACCGACGCCGCTGTGCTCTCGGAGCTCGCCGACGCGGTCGTCCTCGTCGTGCGCGCAGGCCACACGCGCAGCGCCGCCGTGCGTGACGCGATCGATGTAGTCGGCCAGTCGAGGACGCCGCTCGTCGGCGCCATCCTCAACGGCGTGCCTCGAGGCCGGCCTGCGTACGCCCTCACCCCGCCGCCCGGCGTCACCGTCGAGGGCGAGTCACGCCCCCTCCGCATCGCTGGAAGGGACTAGGCCGTCGAGCCGAGCGGCTACTCGAGGCCGTGGAGGCGGTTCAGCGAGGCCCAGCGCGCCGGGTCGAGGTCGCGGCCGGCGACGGCGGGGTCGTTCGCGGGGTAGCGATAGGCGCGGTAGGTCCACGGGAGCAGCTGGCCTCGGATCTCGTTGAAGAAGGGCGAGAGCCATTCCCACACGACTTCGCCCTGCTTCGTGATCTCGAAGATGCGGCCGGTCGCGCCCTCGCAGACGAGGTTGTTGCCGCCGGGCAGCCGCTGCGCGTTGGAGATGTGGGGGCTGAAGAACTGCAGCGTCGGCGCGCCCTGGTAGGTCCAGGTCACCTCGTTGTTGTTCGGGTCGACCTCGATCACCTTCGAGGCCGGCTGGCCGCGCGAGTGCATGCCGTTGTCGAAGATCTGGATACGGCCCTCGGCCTGGAACGTGGCGTGGTGCTGGTGGTACGTGTCGGGCGCGCCGTACTTCCATCGCAGCGTCCCGCTCGCACCATCGATGATGCCCACGCGGCTGTTCTGGCGGCACGAGAAGGCGATGTCCCCCGCGTCGTTCACGTCGAGGCTGTTGACGTGCGTCCACTCGGTGCGGCGCTCGAGGGGACAGATCGGGTCTCGACGAGGATCGAGCATCTCCCACGTCCGCAGGCGTCGGACCTCGCCTCCGTCGCCGTCGATCTCGACGATGTCGTCGCCGATCAGCGGGCCCTGCTTGCCTCGGTGGTTCCAGCCGCCTCGGACGCGCTTTGCCAGGTCGTCGGAGAGCTCGATCCACTCGGGGATCAGGGTGTGGCCGTTCGGCAGGCGTACGAAGTCGTGGTGCATCGCCGGGTTGCGGTACTCCCACAGCACGCTGCCGT
Source organism: Dehalococcoidia bacterium (assembly GCA_041390625.1). Classification (GTDB taxonomy): domain Bacteria; phylum Chloroflexota; class Dehalococcoidia; order UBA2979; family UBA2979; genus RBC038. The sequence goes on from JAWKPM010000010.1 coordinate 166,510, forward strand.
CCCAGTCGAGCTCGCGCAGCAGCGCGCCGTTGCCGCCGATGCTGCGCGCACGCTCCTCGAGGGGGAGGAAGTCGGCCTCGTCCGCTGGTGTCGCCGGGCCCTTCGCGCGGTCCGGGCCCAGCGTCAGCAGGTGCCCGTTGGGGAGCAGCCGCGCGAGATTGCCACCGAGGTCGCCGAGGTCCCATGTGTGCACCACCCGGCCGGCCATGTCGATGAGGTAGGCAGCATTCCCGAAGAGCGGTGCGATCAGCGTGTAGCCCTTGATGCTGCGATCCGGCCTCGAATGCGTCAGACCGCGCCGCTGATTGATCGACCACCCCATCGATGTGCCACCCCTTCGAACTGCACCTGTGGCGGCCCGATGATAACGAGCGTGGCAAACCGCCCGTTCGCGCCTCGATACCCTCGAGGGTGCAGCGAGGAGGTCATTCACATGGACGCCACCGTGCGCGCCGCCCTGCAGGCGGACCGCGTCGTCGACATCACCACCCGAGGCCGCAGCTCCGGCGAGCCGCGCCGCATCGAGATCTGGGCGCACCTCGTCGGGGACCGCATTTTCATCACCGGCCGCCCGGGCAAGCGCTCGTGGTACGCCAACATGCGCGCGCATCCCGAGGTCACACTGCACGTGAAGCGGGGCGCCACGGCCGACATCGAGGCGCGCGCCCGCCCGATCCTTGACGCCGCCGAGCGCCGCGAGGTGCTCGCCCCCATCGTCGCCGGCATCGACGGCGCCGCCCTCGACGCCTGGGTCGAGGGAGCGCCGCTCGTTGAGCTCGTGGAGGCGTAACAGCCGGCGGCCCCACTGCCACTCGCCCATCGGACATGCGCTCATCGAGGCGAGACATTGTCTCGATGCCACAGCGGCCTCGAGGTCCCGCCCGGCGTCGAACGGGAATGCGCCCCGGGCCACCTCACAATCGAGTCAATCGAGATCGAATCTGCGGGCCCGCCACCTCAATCAAAACAATCAAGCCCGGGGGCGCCCGAGGCAGGTCGAGAGAGACCGCATCGAGGTGCGACAATGCCCCCGCAGGCGGAGGAGCCCCGGATGACGACGAGCGAGACACCCGGTCCCGAGATCCATCGAGGCCTCCAGGGCGTCTATTTCGACCGCTCGGCGTCCTCCTTCATCGATGGCCGCGAGGGTGTGCTGCTGTACCGCGGCTACAACATCCACGAGCTCGCGCCGCGCTCCACCTTCGAGGAGACCTCCTACCTCCTGCTCTACGGCGAGCTTCCCACCCGCGCCCAGCTCGAGGCCTTCGACGCCGAGCTGCGCGCCGCCCGCGCCATCCCCGAGGCGCTGGTCGGCGTCCTCGATGCCGTCAAGGGCGCCCACCCCATGGACGCGCTCCGCACCGGCGTGTCGGCTCTGGCCGCGTTCGATCCCGAGGTCGCCGACAACTCGCACGAGGCCACGCTGCGCAAGGGCATCCGCCTCACCGCGCAGGTGCCGACGCTCGTCGCGACGCACCACGCGCTCCGCGAGGGACGCACGCCGGTCGCGCCCGACGCGAGCCTCGGCCACGCCGCGAACTTCCTCCACATGCTCAAGGGCGAGGCCCCAAGCGAGCGCGCCGCCGGCCTCATGGACAAGGACTTCATCCTCCACGCGGAGCACGGCGCGAACGCCTCGTCGTTTACGGCGCGCGTCGTCGCCGGCACGGCGGCGAATCTCCACGCCTCGATCACCGCCGCCGTCGCCGCCCTCAGCGGCCCGGCACACGGCGGTGCGGCCGAGAACGTGATGCGGATGGCGATGGAGATCGGCGAACCTGAGAACGCCGCCGAGTACGTGAAGCGCCTGCGCTCGAACCGCGAGCCGGTGATGGGCTTCGGCCACCGCGTCTACCGCGCCGAGGACCCGCGTGCCCGCCACCTCCGCGAGGACGTGAAGGCGCTCTCCATCGAGATGGAAGAGCCGAAGTGGTACGCCATCCTCGAGGCCGTCGTCGAGGCGATGAAGCCGTACGCCCGCCTGGGCGTGAACGTGAACGTCGACTTCTACGCGGGGGTGATCTACTACCTCAACGGCATCCCGGAGGACCTCTTCGTCCCGATCTTCGCCATCGGCCGCGTGCCCGGCTGGACCGTCCAGGTCCTCGAGCAGTTCGAGCACAACATTCTGATCCGCCCGCTGACGGCCTACAACGGTCCCCCCGAGCGCCCCTACGTCCCGATCGAAGAGCGGAGCTGAGTTGTCTGCCCGCATTCGCCATGCGGTTCTGGCTGAGTTCGCGGTGTGGGCGATCGAATTGAAGCTCGGCTCAGGATCGAACGTAGCCGTGGAGTACGACGCGAGAGTGCCCGAACCAGACACCGGTCGAAAGCGCCAAGTAGATGTCTTCGTGACCGGAGCCGTTTCCGGGCGAGACGTTCGTAGGATCGTTGAGGTGAGGGATCGTGGCAGACCGGTCGGTCCAGAGTTCGTCGATCAGGTGCAGGGAAAGGCCACGGCACTGCGCGTCCACCGCGCAACAATCGTCTCCGCCGCGGGACTAACCGAAGGTGGACGAGCGAAGATCGAAGCGCATAGCCAGGCGTTGGACGCGTTCGAGCTGAGAGAGTCGGATCCGGCACGTTGGCCGCTACGCTGGCCGGAACGCCGATTCCCCTGGTTCTTCAACGGCACAGAAGGACAAGTCGAGCTCGAACCATTCGAATACGTGGATGCCAGAACAGGGGTCGTCCAGTTGCATGGCCACATTGGCGACATTGAGTCGCCAATGATGCGTGCTGGATTGATACTCCTAATGAGCCCGACCGAAGCACTTCCGGGTACGCCGGTCGAACTCAGCGCCTGGTTGCTCGGGGTTGAGTCGAGCGCGCCTGTAACGGTCGGACCACTCGTTCTCGACTCTGTTGACATCGAAGGCGTTCAGGAATCGCGCGAAGTCTTTCCTCGTGCCGTTCCTCATCCCCGAAACCGCCACCCGATCACCTACTCGCGCAGGCCATAGGGTCGCCCTACTCGTCCAGCCAGCGCTCCACGATCGCGAGGGCGGCGCGGCCAGAACCCGAAGCGAGGTCGGCGTCGCACGCGACGTCGAAGGTGTCGTTGGGGCTGTGGAAGTAGTCGTTGCCGCCTCGGAATGAGATGTAGCGGCCGCCCGCCTCATCGATGTTGCGGGCCTCGCCGCCCTTCTGCGTGATCACTTCGAAGCGCTCGACCCCCGCCTCGCGCATCGAGGTCTCGGCCAGCGTCCGCAGCCCGTCCTCGTTGCTCTCGACCCGCACCGGGCCCGTCGAGGTGCCGATGTTCGCCCCGAGGTGCAGCCACGCGTGCGCGCTCGCCTCGATGCCACGCCGCGCCTCGAGGTAGGCTTGCAGGCCCTGGTGGTGCAGCTCGTGGCCGGACGAGGCGACGAGCTCGATGGTGCGCTTGCGGTCTCGGCCCGCCAGCGCCTCGGCGAGCCCGAGCAGGATCGCGATGCCGCCGCCGCGCTCGGAGGCGCACGTGAACCATCCCGAGCGAGGCGTCATCACGCCGATCGGCGCCGCCTCGGGATCCGCGCCCGGCAGCGTCGCCACGACGTTCAGGGCGCGCGACCGCAGCCGTTCGCCGTCGATCTCGAGGACGCCCTCGCCGTTCATGATCATCGCGGAGGCGAGTTCGCGAGCATCGGAGCGACCGACCTGCAGCACCGGCAGCGCGAAGGGGTGCTCGATGCGCTCGGCGTTGATGACGGTGATGGCGCCCTTCGGGTCGCTCTTCACGAGCACCAAGCCGATCACGCCCTCGGCCTCGAGACGCTCGACCTGCTCGGCGATTCGCGGCAGCGCGAAGTCGGGATCGTTGTCGTTCGCCACCACGATCGCGCCGAAGAGGTCCGAGGCGTCGGGCGGGACGAGCGCGCCATCGATGCCGCCCGCGGGCGTGAAGCCACCGTCGTACAGCGGCACACCCTCGATGACGTGACCGCCACCGAGGTCGAGGCGCGCGCGACGCAGCTCGACGCGCGGAAACGGGAAGCGCTCGAGACTCGCCTCGATGCCCGCGGCGGCGAGTTCGTCGCGCATCCACTCGGCGGAGCGGTCGTCGCCAGGCCAGCCGGTGCGGTAGATGCCGAAACCCTCGTAGGCGCGGATGCGACGTTCGATCTCGGCCGGGCTCAGTCCGTCAGGCACGGGACCTCCTCGCATCCTCATTGCAGATGACCAATGGGTGTCGCGTCGCGAGCATAGCGTGGGCTAGGATCGAGGAGCGGCCGGGACGGCCGCCGGCTGCGCAGCGACGGCGCGCCGATGCGGAGAGGGAGCCCGGCACCATCGGTACGCACGCGCGAACGTCGGGCCACACGCAGCGCATCGGGATCCTCGCCGCTGCGACCTTCATCGTTGTGGCGATGCTGGCATTCGCAATCACCACACCTCCCGAGGTTCGAGCCGAGCCCGAGCCGGACATTCCGCCCGGCTGGCGCCTCATCGGCGGCGAGCCCGAGTTCGAGGGCATCCTGCCGCCCGGCATCTTCCCCGCCCCGCTCGCCATCGACTTCTTCTCCGACTGCACCGGATCCGCGGGCGACCCCGGCAGCTGCGGCCCGCCGGCCGCACGCTGGGTTCCGCCGGACAACCCGCCGGAGTTCTGCAGCGCCCAGGCCAGCCGGCCGGCCGGCATCACGGCGCAGGAGTTCCGCGATGCCGTTGCGCAGGCGGCCGCCACCTGGAACGGCGTGGAGGCGGCGATCGGCGCCCGGTACGTCGGCGACTGCTCGTCTTCGTCGTGGCGGTACGAGGACGGGGTGAACCAGGTCGGCTGGGACGACGGCCGTCAGGCGGTGGTGGGCGCCGAGGCCGGTGTGACCCGCGGCTCGTGGTTCCTGCTGCCGGGCAACGCGAAGGAGTTCGCCGAGGCCGACATCGTCCTCGAGGGCTCGGACGTCGGCGGGATCCCGCCGGTCTGCTTCCAGTCCGTGGTGACGCACGAGATGGGGCACGCCCTCGGGTTCGGCCACAGCGACAACCGCGCCGACCTTATGTACCCCGCCTTCGACCCGGACGACCTGTCCACGTGCATCACCACGCCGAGCGCTGCGGAACGTACGCGCCTCCAGAGCCTGTACGGCATCGACCGGCTGCCCACCGTGGCGTTTGGGCTGGCGCCGGTGGCCGCGCCCGGGCAATCGGTGATGCTGCGCGCGCTTGCCTCGGATCCCGAGGGGGGGCCGCTCACCCTCGATTGGACGCAGACGGCCGGGCCGCCGGTCACGCTGCAGTCGAGCGGCCTCGTGGCGTCGTTCCAGGCGCCGGCCACGAACGTGACGCTCGGCTTCCAGGTTCGGGTGTTCGACCAGTTCCTCCACGCGGCCACGGCCTCGGTGGCGGTCACGGTTGGGAGCGCGACGAGCGCGCCGAAGCAGGCCCCCTCGCTGAAGTCGTTCCTCGGCGCGCCCGAGGGCGGGGCGAACGCGCAGCTGACCTGGTCCGAGGTGCCGGGCGCTCTCCAGTATGAGCTGTGCAGCCGCCCGGCCGGCTCGGCGGCCGCGTTCGCATGCCAGGACCTGCAGACCACGGTCGTCGATGTCACATGGGACACCGTCGTCGGCACGGCGCCTGTGCCCGGCGAGCTCCGAGTCTTCACCTCGGGCGGTCGCGAGACGGCGCTTCGAGGCTGTAACGCCCTCGGGTGCTCGCTCAACGGCACCGGGGGCATCACCGGCGGCCTGCGCTGGCCGGCCGCCAACGTCGACTTCGACTACTTCGTGCTGGCCTTCGACACACCGACGCTGAAGTTCACGGTCGCCGGCGTCGTGAACGTCTCCGGCGCGCCGAGGTCGTTCAACCTCAACACCGGCCCGGTCGATGACCCGAGCCAGGAGCGCATCCGCTCGTGCGGGACGCTGCAGCCCGGGGCGGCCTGCCTCGGATTCCTCGGGCCGTCCGAGCAGCACTTCGAGTACGTGGACGTGACGAGCCGCGCCGGCGGCGCGCCCTCGACCGAGCATCGGATCAAAGTGCGCTAGGAGCCGCCTCGAGCGGCGCGCCTCGCGTACAGCCGCCCAACCTCGAGGTTGCGGTGAGGCCTCGGCTCAGCGCTTGCCGGCAGTGACCTTGTACGGGTTTGTGATGCGCTCGGCTCGCTCCTTGCAGTCGGAGCAGACGACGGCGCGGTCGCCGAACTTCGTGGCGCCCTTGATGACATAGACGCCGCAGAGCGCGCACTTGCCCTCGAGCAGGCCGCTGTCACCGATCTTGTAGGCGCACATCGTTCAGTCCTTCGATCTGCCGCCTCACCACGAGGCCCGGCGCGTTCATCCAGTGCCCCCTATACTAACGCGAGTCGCGGGAGCGGGCGCGCGAGCCGACAACCTCAGCGCCGCCGCTTCCGAGTCCACCATGTCAACTCGCACATCGAGGTGGTGTCGTGAGCCCGGCCGTGCCCCGTACGACCGTCCTCCACGGACAGCAGCAGCCCGGAGTCTCGCCGATGCGTGAGACGAGCATCGAGTGACCGCCACCGGCTCTGGCACCCTTGCCGGCATCGCCGACGGCCTCGACGCGGGCGGCATCGAGTCGTTCCGCAGTCTTCGACTGCCTGACGACTTCGCTCCCACACGCTTCCTCGAGGCGCCGCGCCGGCACGAGGTCGTCGCCAGCTACGAGCGCCCCGACCGAGGCATCGCGCTGGTTGGCCTCGGGGAGGCCGGACGCGCCTCGAGCCCGCTCGGCAGCGGCCCCGGCGGTGCGCGCGATGACGCCCGCGCGCTCTTCCAGGCACCGTGGCAGGCCGGGGACGCGGCGCTGCGCCCCCGCGTGCTCGGCGGCTTCGCGTTTCGGTCCGACCGCGAGCCCTCAGGCCCGTGGTCCGGCTTCGGGGTCGGCTCGCTCGTGCTGCCTCGGATGCTCGTCGTGCAGGACGGCGACGTGCGAGGCGTGGTCGTCTCGCCCGGCGTGTCCGCGGCCGAGGTCGGGACCCGCCTCGCGGCGCTCGAAGAAGCGACCGAGGCGCCCTCGGACCCCGATGGCTCGCCGTTGCGCGCCGCGCGCGGCATCGACCGCGACGGCTGGCGCGCGAGCGTGCAGGCGATCGCCACCGAGGTGCGCGCCGGCGTTTACGAGAAGGTCGTGCTGGCAACGACGCAGGAGTTCGAGCGGGACCGCGATATCGACCTCGGCCGCACGCTTGAGCGGTTGCGCGCGAACTACCCCGAGTGCCACGTGTTCAGCGTGACGCGGGGCGACGCGACCTTCCTCGGTGCCAGCCCGGAGCTGCTCGTGGCGATGCGGGACGGCCGCATGGAGACCCTCGGCCTCGCGGGCTCGGCCCGACGGGGCGCGACGCCCGAGCAGGACGACGAGATCGGGCAGGCCCTGCTGGCGAGCGCGAAGGACCGCATGGAGCACGAGACGGTCGTGCGCGCGATCCGTGAGGCGCTGGCGGGCGTGACGGAGCGCCTCGTGGCGCCGAACCAGCCTCGACTGCGGCGGCTGCGCAACATCCAGCACCTCGCGACCGAGATCGGCGGGCGCGTCCGTCGAGGCGTGGACATCCTCGAGCTCGTCGAGCGCCTGCACCCAACACCCGCCGTCTGCGGCTGGCCGCGACTCGCGGCGCAGCACGTGATCTCCGTCCTCGAATCGTTCGACCGCGGCTGGTACGCGGGCCCGATCGGCTGGATGGACGCGAACGGCGAAGGCGAGTTCGCGGTCGGGCTGCGTGTCGCCCTCGTGCGGCACGCGCGGGCGTGGCTGTTCGCGGGCAACGGCATCATGGGCGACTCGGACCCGGATTCCGAGCTGGCCGAGGTGCAGCTGAAGTTCCGCCCGCTCACCGAGGCCCTGTCGGGGGTGTCCTCCTGACGGCTTCGAATCCGCTGGGCGCGCCGCAGTACCCCTCGGCGCTGCCGGCCTCGGCCACAGAGCGCTACGTCCGCGCTTTCCTCGACCAGGCGCATGCCTCGGGCCTTCGGGATGTCGTCGTCTGCCCCGGCTCGCGCTCGACGCCGCTGACGCTGGCGCTCGCGCGGCACCCCTCGTTGCGTCCGTGGCTGCACCTCGATGAGCGCTCGGCGGGCTACTTCGCCCTCGGACTCGCGCGGCAAACGGGGCGGCCCGTGGGCCTGGTGTGCACCTCGGGCACTGCGGCGGCGAACTTCCTGCCGGCGGCTGTCGAGGCCTCGCTGTCGCGCGTGCCGCTGCTGCTGCTAACGGCCGACCGGCCGCCCGAGCTCCGAGACGTCGGCGCCGCGCAGACGATCGACCAGCTGAACCTCTACGGCTCGCACGCCCGCTGGGCGCTCGACATGCCCGTGACCGACGGCACCGAGCAGCTCGAAGACTTCGCTCGAGGCGTCGCGGCTCGGGCAGTCGCGACCTCGCTGACGCCGCCCGCGGGCCCCGTGCACCTCAACTTCCCGTTCCGCGAGCCGCTCGTGGACCGCACTACGACGGAGGCGCCCACGCCACCGAGGCACGGCGTCGCCTCGCCGCCCGTGCAGCATCCCTCCGAGACCACCGTCGCCTCGCTCATCGAGTCGCTGTCGGGCCGCCGAGGGCTCATCGTCTGCGGTCCGGAATCGATGGGGCTACCGGCCGTGAAGCTCGCCGCGCTGGGGAGCGCCCTCGGCTGGCCGGTGCTCGCGGACCCGCTCTCGGGGCTGCGGGCGGGGCGCCACGACCTCGATGGGGTGGTGGCGACGTACGACGCGCTGCTGCGGAACGCCGCGTTCGGAGCAGGGCACGTTCCTCAGGCCGTGCTGCGTCTCGGTGCGGCGCCCACGTCGAAGGCGCTCAACGTCTGGCTGGCCGGCCAGCGCACGATCCCGCACGTCGTCGTCGACGTGGCGCCGTCGTGGCGCGAACCGGATGGCATCGCGACCTCGATGGTGCACGCAGACGCTGAGGCGCTGTGCGACGCCCTGCTCTCGCGCCTCGGGGACCGCGATCGCGCCGTCGAGGGCTGGCTTTCCGACTGGCAGTCCGCCGAACGCGCCGCCTCGAGTGCGCTCCGCGATGCCATCGAGGCCCTCGACGAGCCATTTGAAGGGCGCGCCCCGCTCGACCTCGCGAGCGCGCTGCCCGAGGGTGCCACCCTGGTGTGTGGCAACTCGATGCCCGTCCGCGACATCGATTCGTTCTTCCCGCGCCTCGAACGCGACGTCCGCGTCGTCGGCACGCGCGGCGCCTCGGGCATCGATGGCGTGGTGTCGAGCGCCCTCGGAGCCGCCGCGGCGCGGCAGGGTCCGGTGGCGCTCCTGATCGGCGACCTGTCGTTCTTCCACGACCTGAATGGGCTGTGGGCGGCCCGCCGTCACGACCTCGACCTGACGGTGCTGCTGGTAAACAACGACGGCGGCGGCATCTTCCACTTCCTGCCGCAGGCCGAGCTCGCACCCGACGCCTTCGAGGAGTGGTTCGGCACGCCCAGTGGCCTCGACTTCCGGCACGCGGTCGAGCTGCACGGCGGGCGCTACGCTCGCCTCGAGGATCCGCGCGGCGCGGCCGCCCAGCCGCTCGCGGAGGCGCTCGCACGGCCGGGCCTCGACGTCCTGGAGCTGCGCACGGACCGCGTGCGCAATGTGGAGCTGCATCGACGGGTGTGGGCGCATGTCGCGACCGCCCTCGAGCAGCGCTCAGTCACTGCCTAGGAGCTCGCGATGACGCGCATAGAGATCGACGGACTGCACCTGAACGTCGAGGAGGCCGGCAGCGGCCCGCCGGTGGTCCTCCTGCACGGTTTCACGGGAGCGGCGGCCGGCTGGGGCGAACTCGTCGAGGCGCTGTCGCCTGAGTTCCACACGATCGCCATCGACATCGTCGGGCACGGCCTGTCCGACTCGCCCTCGACCGTCGAGCGCTACCGCATGGACCGCTGCACGGAGGACCTCGCGGCCGCGCTGCAGGCGACCGGCCACGAGCGCGCGACATGGCTCGGCTACTCGATGGGCGGGCGCACGGCCCTCCAGGTCGCCGCGCGCCATCCCGAGGTGGTGAGCGCGCTCGTCCTCGAGGGCGCCACGCCCGGCCTCTCGACCGTCGAGGAGCGCGAGGCGCGCATCGCCTCGGACGAGGCGCTGGCGCAGCGCATCGAGCGCGAGGGCGTGGAACCGTTCATTGACTACTGGGAGTCGATTCCGCTCTTCGCGTCACAACGTGCGATGCCGGCCGAGCGGCAGGCAGCGGTGCGCGCCGGGCGGCTACGGAATGACGGCACGGGCCTCGCAAACAGCCTGCGCGGGATGGGGACCGGATCGCAGCGCGATGTCGCGGATCAGCTGCCGTCGATCGCGGTGCCGACGTTCCTCGTGACCGGCGCCCTCGACACGAAGTTCACGGGCATCGGGCGGGAGATGGCACAGCGCTTCCCGGCCGCTACGATGACGGTCATCGAGGACGCTGGGCATGCTGCCCACATCGAGCGTCCGGATGAGTTTGCGGCGCTGGTGCTGCAATTCCTGCGGAGCGTTCACGGCGCGTAGCCGTTGGAGCGCCCCGGGACGCCGGCGTGCATCCTGGCAATCGAACGAGCCACCAGGGGGGTGATGGTTTCCATGAGCGTGGAATGGCGCACGGTCGCTGAATACAGCGACATCCTCTACGAGAAGACGGGCGGCATCGCGAAGATCGCGATCAACCGTCCCGAGGTGCACAACGCCTTCCGGCCTCAGACGCTGGACCAGCTGCTGGAGGCGTTCCGCGACGCACACCACGACCCCGAGGTCGGGGTCATCCTCCTCACCGGCACCGGCGGGCGCGCCTTCTGCTCCGGCGGGGACCAGCGCGTCCGAGGCGAGGGCGGCTACGTCGGCGACGACGGCGTGCCGAGGCTCAACGTCCTCGAGCTGCAGCGCTACATCCGCACCATGCCGAAGCCGGTCATCGCCCTCGTGGCGGGGTACGCCATCGGTGGCGGCCACGTGCTGCACGTGATCTGCGACATCACGATCGCGGCCGACAACGCGCGATTCGGACAGACGGGCCCTCGTGTCGGGTCATTCGATGCCGGCCTCGGTTCGACACAGCTCGCGCGTATCGTCGGGCACAAAAAGGCGCGCGAGATCTGGTACCTCTGCCGCCAGTACGACGCTCAGGAGGCGCTCTCGATGGGCCTCGTGAACGCAGTCGTGCCCCTCGATGACCTCGAGGACGAGGGCGTGCGCTGGGCAAGCGAGATCCTGCGCCACAGCCCGACGGCGATTCGCTTCCTGAAGGCCGCTTTCGTCGCCGACACCGACGGCATCGTGGGCATCCAGCAGCTCGCCGGTGACGCGACCTCGCTCTTCTACCAGACGGACGAGGGCAAGGAGGGCCGCAACGCGTTCCTCGAGAAGCGGCAGCCGGACTTCTCCAAGTTCCCGCGTCTCCCGTAGGATGCAGGCAGACTCAGACTCGAGGCCCACAGGGCCGCTGCGCCTGGACTGGTGTCGATGACCGAGCGCTCCCCTCGCCCCTCGAGGTTCGACGTCTGGCGCATGGCGATTCGCCCGCCGACGCTCACCGCTGCGATTGCGCCGGTGGTCGTCGGCACGGCCGTCGCAGCACGCGATGACCTGCTCGCGGTCGGACCGGCGACGGGCGCCCTCGTGGGCGCGCTGGCGCTGCAGGTCGCCGCGAACCTCGCGAATGACGTCTCCGACTTCCGCCATGGCGCCGACACCGAGCATCGAGTGGGCCCGCCCCGCGTCACGCAGCTCGGCCTGCTGACCGAGCGCCAGGTGCTAACCGGCCTGTGGGCCGCCGTCGGCGTGGCGACGCTCGCCGGCCTCTACCTCGCGGCGGTGGCCGGCTGGCCGGTGATCGCCATCGGCCTGGCCTCGATCGGTGCGCTGCTGTCATACACGGGCGGCCCGTGGCCGTTCGGGTATCGAGGGCTCGGCGAGGTCTTCGTCTTCGCCTTCTTCGGCGTCGCAGCGGTCGTCGGCACGTACTACGTGCAGGCGTTGCAGGTCACGGGCGCGGCCGTCGCGGCCTCGATCCCCGTCGGGCTGACGGTGTCGGCCATCCTCGTGGTGAACAACGTGCGCGACATCCAGACCGACCGCATCGCCGGCAAGCGCACGCTGGCGGTGATCCTCGGTCCCCGTCTCGCGCGGCTGCACTTCCTCCTCACAATCGTTGCTGCTTATGTCGCTGCCGCCGCGCTCTGGGTCCTCGGTGAGTTCTCGGCCTGGACGATGCTCGCCTTCCTCAGTCTGCCGCTGGCGTGGGCGCCGACGGCCGCCGTCCTCGCGAAGAGCGAGGGGCCGGCGCTGAACGTCGCGCTCAAGGCCACCGCGCGCCTCCACCTCGTGTTCGGCATCCTGCTCGCCGTCGGCGTCGCACGATGACCCCACTCGCCGAGGGCGCGGCGCCAACCGCCGAGGCCGCGCTGGCCTCGATGCGGCTGCGCGCGCTCCGCTGGCGCCCGTTCCGACTACCGATGCGCCACCACTTCGAAGCGGCGCACGGCGCGCTCGACGACCGCGAGGGCGTGCTGCTGCAGCTGGAGGCCGAGGACGGAGTGACCGGCCTCGGTGAGGCGTCGCCACTGCCCTCGATTGGCGGCGGCACCGTCGCCGACGTGCTCGCGCTCCTGGAGGCACACGCCGACGCGATCCTGCGCGGCGCGATCCCCGACGACGTGCAGGGCAACGGCCCCGGCGCGGCCGCGCTGCGATGCGCCCTCGACGTGGCGCTGCTCGACATCGAGGCGCAGCGAGCCGGCTGCCGCCTCGCGCAGCTGCTGGCGCCCGACGCCGCGCAGGCGATCACCGTGAACGCCGTGATCGGCGGCGGGCCGCCCGAGGAGGTTGTCGCCTTCGGTCGGGAGGCCACGACGCACGGCTACCACGTCGTGAAGCTCAAGGTCGGTGTGGACCACTCCGTCGACGGCGACATCGCGCGCGTCCGTGCGCTGCGCATGGCCTGCCCGGACGCCGTCATCCGCCTCGATGCGAAC
>JAWKPM010000011.1:0-175411 GCA_041390625.1 Dehalococcoidia bacterium
ACGTCCGGGTACGTCGTCCCCTGCACGAGGAAGTCGACCTGCCCGAGGGATCGTGTCTCGTCCTCGAAGAGATGGATGAACGTCTCGCCGATGCGCTTGCGCTTCGTCTCAGGGTTCGTGACCTCGGCCAGCTCGCTGAGAAAACGGTCCTGCGCATCGACGTGCCGAAGCTTGATCTCGAGGTGGTTCGTGAACGTCGAGACCACCCGCTCCGCCTCGCCGAGCCTCAGCAGCCCGTTGTCGACGAAGATGCACGTGAGCTGGTCTCCGACCGCGGCATGCACGAGGCGCGCCGCAACCGCCGAGTCCACGCCGCCCGAGAGCGCGCAGATCACCTGGCCGTCGCCCACCGCGTCGCGAATGCCCCGAATCGACTCATCGACGAAGTTGCCGGCGGTCCAGGCCTTGTCGCAGCCGGCCACTTCGAACAGGAAATTCTCGATCAGCTGGCTGCCCTGCGGCGTGTGCACGACCTCGGGGTGGAACTGGATCGCGACGTGTCCCGCTCGGTCGGCCATCGCGGCGATCGGAGCGTTCTCCGACTGCGCGATGACACGGAATCCCGGCGGCAGCTGCACGACATGGTCGCCGTGCGACATCCAGACGGGCATCGAGGCGGCCATGCCGCGGAAGAGCGGACTCTCCGCCTCGGCCACGTTCAGCACCGCGTGTCCGTACTCGCGATGGTCCGCCGGATCGACGCGACCACCGAGGGCGTGCGCCAGCAACTGCATCCCGTAGCAGATCCCGAGGACCGGGACGCCTGATGACAGGACATAAGGCGCAAGTGTGGGTGCTCCCGGCTCGTATACCGAGGACGGGCCGCCCGACAGCACGAACGCGCGCACGTTGAGGTGGTTGAGCTTCTCAGCCGGCGCGTCCCACGGGATCAGTTCCGAGTAGACGCCGGCCTCGCGAATGCGCCGCGCGATCAGCATCGAGAACTGACCACCATAGTCGAGGACCACGACGGCGTCGGGTGCGTTCGGAGCAGGGGTGAGTGCCTGGCCGGGCTCGCGAGCCTCGGCGATCTCGAGGTAGGTCGCGACCTCGTTGTCGCCGGATCCGCGAATCCGGCCCTCGGGAGCGGCGACCTCGGTCGTCTCGACCATGTCCAGCCCGGCTAGTGGGGGAGTGCCGTTCAAGGTGGGATCGTATCGGTGTCGATATAGTCGGTCAACGCAGCGGAACTCGAGGTCCATCGACGCCCCTCGATCCCTGCGAGTCGGTCATAAGGCGCACGACGCGAGGTCATCGATGCCTGTGTTAGGTCCCGATCGCATCGGCGACGTGATCGAGGCGCTCCGCAGCGGCGAGGTCGTCGCCATTCCGACCGACACCGTCTACGGCCTCGCCGCCATGCCCGACGACCCCACCGCCGTCCGCCGCCTCGCCGAATTGAAGGGCCGTGCGGCCGAGCAGCCGGTCCAGCTACTCGTATCGGGCATCGAGGTCCTCGAGTCTCACATCGAGGACACGACCGCCCTCGAGACCGTGCGACCGTTCTGGCCGGGTGCCCTGACGGCCGTTGTCCGCACGCGGCCCGGCTTCGCCTCCGAGGTTGTGACGCCGGCCGGCACGGTCGGCGTGCGCCAGCCGGCGGACGATCTCGCATTGACGCTCATCGAGGGCTGCGGCGGCGCGCTCGCTGCGACGAGCGCGAATCGCCACGACGAGCCGCCCGCCACCTCGGTCGAGGAGGTCATCGAGACCTTTGGCGAGGACCTCCTCGTCCTCGACGGCGGGCCGCGCGATGGTGGCGTGGCTTCGACGGTTGTCGATCTCACGGTCGCGCCACCGCGCATCCTCCGCGCAGGGCCGATCACCGAGGAGATGCTGGGCATCGAAGAAGACTCCGATGCCTGACGCGCTCGAGGGTGCCATCACCGCCATCGATCACGTGCAGCTCACCATCCCCGAGGGCGATGAGCACCTTGCGGAGGCCCGGCGCTGCTACGTCGACGTCCTCGGCATGACCGAGGTCGAGAAGCCTGCCCCCCTCCAGTCACGCGGCGGCGCCTGGTTCGAGGCCGGGCCGCCGGCGGCGCGCTTCCAGGTCCACCTCGGCGTCGAGGCCCGGCTCGAGACGCGCCGCCACCCCGCCTTCGTGACGCGCGACCTCGATGCGCTGCGCGCCCGCTGCGAGGCGGCCGGCTACCGCACGCAGGACGACGTGCCCCTCGTCGGTCGGCGTCGCTTCCACCTGTGGGACCCGTTCGGCAATCGCATCGAGCTCCTGCAGTGGACAGAAGCGCCGTTCGAGGTCTGACCGCCGCGATGAAGCCCGCCCGGGCCCCGCGTATCCTCGAAGGATGAAGTCCCTCGAGTCACTCAAGTCCCGCCTCCCCAGACCGCCGCGCCCGCTCACGCGCGCCGCCTCGACCGTCGAGGCCGCTGCGCGTCGTGCCCGCGCCGCAGCAGTCGCCGCCGCTCTCGTTCGGAGCACGCGCTCCCACCCGACCGTCGAGGGCACGCTCCATATCGAGGGCCCCGACGCGGCCATCGAGGTGCTTCGCGACGTGCACGGAGTGCCACACGTCTACGCGTCGAGTGAGCGTGACGCACTCTTCGGGCAGGGCTTCGTCCACGCGCAGGATCGGCTGTTCCAGCTCGACTCCACGAGGCGTTTCGCGCAGGGCCGCCTCGCCGAGTTGGCCGGCCCGCGCATGCTCGAGAGCGACCGGCTGCTACGACGTTTCGGCCTCGCCGATCGGGCGGCGCGCGACGTCGCAGCTGCGACGTCCGAGGAACGCGCGCTACTGCACGCCTACGCGAGCGGCGTGAACGCGGGCGTCCGCTCGCTGCACGCCCTCCCACCCGAGTTCGCGCTGCTCGAGGTCCTGCCGGAGCCCTGGCAGCCCCAGGACACGATGCTCATCGGGCGCTTCGTGCTGCTGACCTTCGCCTCGAACTGGGACACCGAGCTTCTCCGCGAACGTCTGCTGCCGCGCCTGGGCCCGGAGCGCCTCGCCGAGCTCGATGCCACGGCCCTTGCCGACGCGCGCACCGTCACTGGCGAGCCACCACTCGCCGCCGGTCGCCTCCTCGAGGCCCTGCGCGTCGCCCATGAGGCCGGGCTCCCGGTGGGCGGCGCCTCGAACGCGTGGGCCGTCGCCGGCCACCGCTCGGCGACGGGCAAGCCCTTGCTCGCCGCGGACCCCCACCTGCAGGCGCGCATCCCGAGCCTCTTCCACGTGGTCGGCATCGAGGGTGGTGCGATACGGGGTGTAGGCGCTGGCATCCCCGGCATTCCGGGTCTCGCCCTCGGTCACAACGGACGCATGGCATGGGGCATCGCCGCCGGCATGGCCGACACCGCCGATACCTACGCCGAGGAGGTCGACCCGGCTGATCCGACGCGCTACCTCACGCCTGACGGCTGGGCGACGGGCCGCACGCGCATCGAGCGCATCGCCGTCGCCGGCGGCGCGACCGTCGAGGAGCACGTTCTGGAGACGCGGCATGGCCCGGTGATCGGTCCGGCCGTGCGCGGCGAGGACCGCGCGGTCGCGCTGCGCGCCACCTGTCTCGAGGAGGGCGCGCTGGTCTCTCCGTTCCTCGACGTGCTTCGCGCGTCGAATCCGTGGGAGTTCGAGGCCGCCGTCGCTCGCTGGCCGGGCTCGACGTTCAACTTCGTGTGGGCCCACATCGATGGCGACATCGGCTACCGCATGGGGGGGTCGGTCCCCCAGCGCGCGCACGGCGAGGGCCTGATGCCCCAGAACGGTCCGACCTCGAGCGGCCCCCAACCGCCGTGGCCGCCCGAGGCGATGCCGCGCGTCTCGAACCCGGCAAGCGGCCTCGTCGTCTCCGCGAACGACGCACCCGGTGGTGCGATCGAGCTCGGTGCCGAGTGGGCGGAGTCCACGCGTGCCGAGCGCATCGAGGCGCTGCTCCTCGAGACCCCGCAGCATGACGTCGCGTCGATGCAGGCCATCCAGGGCGACCGCCACTCGAGGCCGCTCAGCCGCCTGCGCGATCTCCTGTCGTACCGCGCGCTCGTGGAGGACATCGAGATCGCAGCGCTCCTCGAGGGCTGGGACGGCGCTCTGGCACCCGACAGCGCGGCCGCTGCGGTCCTCGAGGGCGTGTACGTCGAGGCGGCACGAGCCCTGGTCACCCGGCTCGCCGGTGCCGATGCGCCCTTCGTCCTCGGTGCCGGCATCACGGCGCTATCGGGCTCGTCCTTCCACTTCCGCCTGCAGAGCCGCCTGATCGGGGTCCTCGAGGCGCCGCGCGCGCCGTGGCTCGAGGACGAGACCGCTCGCGATCGCCTGCTGCGGGCTGCCGTCGGCCGCGCCCTCCAGGAACTGCGAGCGAACCACGGCTCTGACCGCGCGAAGTGGCGGTGGGGCACCATCCATCCGCTGTCTCCGGATCACCCGCTCGGGGTCGTTCCGGTCGTCGGCCGTCTGTTCCGCCGAGGCCCGTTCCCGTACGGTGGCGACTCCAACACGGTCAACCAGAACGGCTACTCCGTGCATCGAGGTCCGGGTCACAGCGGGTTCGTGCCGGCCTACCGCCAGGTCATCGACCTCGCGGAGCCCGACGCCTCGACCTTCGCGCTGCCGCTCGGTAACTCTGGCATCCCGGGCCATCCGCGCTATGACGACTTCATCGAGGAGTACCTCGAGGGCCGCCAGCGCCCGCTGCTTTTCACCCGCGCCGCCGTCGAGGCCCAGCTGGAGCACCGCCTCCACCTCGTACCCGCATCCGAGGCCTCCTCGTGACCGCCGCGCCCACCCTCGAGGGCCGGGCGGCCGCCTACCGCCCCCTCATCGAGGCGGAGATGCGAGCGGTCGTCGGCACAGGCCCCGACCGCCTGAGCGCGTGGATGCGCTACCACCTCGGTTGGCAGGACGAAGCGGGCCGGCCCATCGAGGCCGCGGGCGGCAAGCTGATGCGCGCGGTGGCCGTCGTCCTCGCCTGCGAGGCACTCGATGGCCGCGTCGAGCGCGCCGTCCCCGCAGCCGCTGCCGTCGAGCTGGTCCACAACTTCTCGCTGCTCCATGACGACGTCGAGGACCGCAGCGACCGCCGTCGAGGCCGGCCGACGCTCTGGGCGCTCGCCGGCGCCGCCCACGCCATCAATACCGGCGACGGCATGTTTGCGCTCGCCCGGCGTGCGATGCACCGTCTCCCCGAGGTCGGAGTGCCGGCGTCCGCCGCCGTCGAGGCGATGCGCGAACTTGACGATGCCTGCGTGCGCCTCGTGGAGGGCCAGTACCTCGACATGACCTTCGAGGAGCGCTCGGAGGTCTCGATGTCCGAGTACCTCGAGATGACCGCCGGCAAGACCGCAGCGATGTTCGCCGCGCCGTTCGCCATCGGCGCGACACTGGCGGGTGCCCCGCCCGCAACCGTCGAGGCGTTTCGCTCCTACGGACACCACATTGGCCTAGCGTTTCAGGGCGTCGACGACGTGCTCGGCATCTGGGGCGACCCGGCCGTGACCGGCAAGCCGGTCGGCGATGACCTCCGTTCGCGAAAGCGTACGTACCCGGTCATCGCCGCCATCGAGGCGGGTGGTGACGAGGCATCGAAGCTGGCGGACCGCTACGCCACCCCGGCACGACCGAACGAGGACGTAACGGATCTGACGAGGCTGATCGAGCGCCTCGATGGTCGAGCCGCGACCGAGCGTTTCGTCGAGGCCGAGCGCGCCGCGGCCCTTGAGGCGCTGGCGCCCGCCCATCTCGACGCCGCTACCACCTCGATTTTCGAGTCGTTCGCCCTGGCTGCGGCAGCCCGAACGTCCTGAAACCTCCTTGCAAGGTCCTCATACGATCCTCTAACCGCTCCGCTTGGTTCGTGCCGTTCCGGGTTCGCTAGGATGCGAGGCGCCCCGCTTCGCCGACGGCTCATCCTGCGCGGGCACAGGAGGACGCATGCTCAAGAAGACGATCCGGGACATCGATCTCGACGGGAAGCGCGTCCTGCTCCGTACGGACTACAACGTGCAGATCGACGAGGGCGGCATCCTCGATGACCGTCGGCTCCGCGAGTCCATTCCCACCATCGAGTACCTGCGCGACCACGGCGCGAAGGTGATCATCCTGTCCCACCGAGGCCGCCCACACGGCGCCGTCGTCGAGGGACTCCGCAACGCCCCGGTCGCCGGCTACCTAGCCCAGCTCCTCGGAACGCCCGTCGGCGCCGCCGAGGACTGCGTCGGCCCGGCCGCGCACGCCGCCATCGGCGCGATGCGCAATGGCGACGTCCTGCTCCTCGAGAACGTGCGCTTCCACGAGGAGGAGGAGGCGAACGACCCGGAGTTCGGTGCGCAGCTCGCGAGCCTCGGAGACATCTACGTCGACGACGCCTTCGGCACCGCCCACCGCGCCCATGCGACGATCGTCGGCATCGCGCAGCACCTCCCGGCCGTCGCCGGCTTCCTCATGGAGAAGGAAGTCGAGCACCTCGGCGAGGTCACCGAGAATCCCGATCGCCCCTTCGGCATCGTGCTCGGTGGCGCCAAGATGTCCGACAAGATCCAGATCCTCGAGCACCTGCTCGACCACACGGACGTCGTCTGCATCGGCGGCGGCATGGCGAACACCTTCCTCGCCGCGCAAGGCATCGATGTCGCGCGTTCCCTCCTCGAGCAGGACCGCATCGATATGGCGCGCTCCATCCTCGAGCGCGCGGCTCAGCGTTCCGACCTGAAGTTCATCCTGCCCACCGACGTCGTGGTCTCGATCGGCAACCCGGAGAACGGCAACGTCGCCACCGTGCCGGTCGGCGATGTGCCGAGCGGTTGGCGCATCCTCGACATCGGCCCGGCGACCGTCGAGGCGTTCCGCGAGGCGCTGAACACGTGCCGCACGGTCGTGTGGAACGGCCCGATGGGGCTGTTCGAGCAGGCCCGCTTCGCGAACGGATCGCTCGAGGTCGCACGCATCTTCGCGAAGCTCGATGCGACGACGATCGTCGGCGGTGGCGAAACGGCCGCCGTCGTCCGCCAGGCGGGTGTCGAGAGCCACATCAGCCACATCTCGACCGGCGGCGGCGCCTCCCTCGAGATGCTCGAGGGCAAGTCGCTGCCCGGCGTCCAGGTGCTGCTCGACGCCTGAAGGGTCGCACCGAGGCCCGCGCGCTCTTGGTTCGGTGAAGCTTCGAGGCCTCAACGCGACGGCGGGGTAGCATACGCACATGGACATCGAACTGATCCGCCGGCTCTCCATCCCCGCCGAGACGAAGGTCGTGCTGTGTGTGCTCGACGGTCTGGGCGGGCTGCCCGGCCCTCGAGGCCGCTCTGAGCTCGATCTGGCGAACACGAGGCACCTCGACCGCCTCGCCGAGCAGGGCGCGATCGGCCTGACAATTCCCGTCGGTTACGGCATCACGCCCGGCTCCGGCCCCGGTCACATGGCGCTCTTCGGCCTCGACCCGCTGACGTACGACGTCGGACGCGGGGTCCTCGAGGCGACGGGCATCGACTTCGAGCTCGGCCCGAACGACCTCGCGGCACGCGGCAACTTCTGCACCGTGGGACCCGACGGCCTGATCACCGACCGCCGAGCCGGCCGCGTGGCCACCGAGATCACCGCCGAGATCTGCGCGACCCTGCGCGACATCCAGATTCCCGGCGTCGAGGTCTTCGTCGAGCCCGTGCGCGAGCATCGCTTCGTCCTCGTCTTCCGAGGTGAGGGCCTCAACGACGCGCTGAACGAGACCGACCCCCAGCGTGAGGGCGTCGCCCCGCTCGAGGTTCGCGCGCTGGCCCCCGAGGCAGAGCGCACCGCCGAGATCGCACGCCAGTTCGTCGCGGAGGCGCGCAAGCGCATCGCCGACCGCGACCAGGCCAACCACCTCACCCTCCGAGGCTGGGCGAAGCGCCCCGACCTGCCCCAGCTGCCCGAGCTCTGGAAGCTGCGCGCGGCCGCCTGCGCCGTCTACCCCATGTACCGGGGACTGGCGCGCCTCGTCGGCATGGAGACCCTCGATGCCGGTCAGACCCTCGAGACGCAGATCGAGGCGATCAAGCGCCACTGGGACGAGTACGACTTCTTCTTCCTGCACTTCAAGTACACCGACAGTGCCGGCGAGGACGGCGACTTCGACCGCAAGATGGCCGCGCTTGCCGACTTCGATGCGTGCTTGCCGAAGATCGTCGAGTTGAACCCCGATGTGCTCATCGTCGGCGGCGACCACTCGACGCCGGCCGTCATGGCGGCGCACTCGTGGCATCCCGTCCCGGTACTTCTCCGAGGTGCCAACGTCCGCCCGGACAACCGCCACCGCTTCACCGAGGTCGAGTGCGCCCAGGGTGGCCTCGGCACCATGCCGGCGAAGGAGCTCCTCCCGCTGGCGTTTGCGCATGCCGGCCGCCTGACGAAGTACGGCGCCTAGGCCCCATGACTAGTTCGATGGCTAACCAGCGCACCCCCATCGTGGGTGGCAACTGGAAGATGCACACGACGCGTCCCGAGGCGCGTGCGCTCCTCGAGGCGTTGCGCACCGACCTCGACGGCCTCGCCGGCGCCGAGGTGGTCGTCTGTCCGCCGGCACCCTGGCTCGGCGACGCTGCCGACGCACTCGAGGGCACCAGCCTCGGTGTCGGTGTGCAGAACGTGCACTGGGAGCCCTCGGGCGCCTTCACCGGCGAGCAGAGCCCCGACATGCTCATCGGCACCGTCGACTACGCCATCGTCGGCCACTCGGAGCGCCGCCACGTCTTCGGCGAGACCGACGACGAGGTGAATCGCAAGCTCCGCGCCATTCTCGATGCCGGGCTCGTGCCGATCCTCGCCGTCGGCGAGACCCTCGAGGAGCGTGAGGCGGGCTGGGCCACGGTCGTCCTCCGGACGCAGCTCGACGGGGCCTTCCAGGGCTTCGAGGTCTGTCCGCCATCCCTCGTCATTGCCTATGAGCCGGTATGGGCCATCGGCACCGGACGTACGGCGACCCCCGACATCGCGCAGGAGGCATGCGCGAGCGTGCGCTCGATGGTCGCGACCCGCTTCACCCCCGCCGCCGCCGAGGCCGTACGCATCCAGTACGGTGGCTCCGTAACGCCCGACAACGCCGAGGAGCTGCTCGCGCAGCCCGACATCGATGGTGCGCTGGTCGGCGGCGCCTCGCTCCGTGCCGAGGCTTTCGCCGCCATCTGCCGCGCAGCGGCCGGGCGTTCCGACTGACCGGCTCCCGAGGCATGCCCGTTCCCACCCTCGTCATCGTCGGCCCCACCGCCTCCGGCAAGACCGCGCTCGCGACCGCCCTCGGGCGCCGGCACCCCGTCGAGGTCGTCTCCGCCGATTCGAGGCAGGTCCGCCGCGAGATGTCCATCGGCACCGCCGCCCCCACGCCCGAGGAGCGCGCGGCCGTCCCACATCACCTCGTCGGGACGATCGCGCCCGATGCGCCCTGGTCGCTGGCCGACTTCGTCGATGCTGCGCACGCGGCCATCGAGGACGTACGGGCGCGCGGCGGCCTCCCCGTCGTCGTCGGCGGCACGGCCCAGTACGTGTGGGCGCTCATCGAGGGCTGGTCCGTGCCCGCGGTCCCCGCCGACCCCGAGGTGCGCGCCCGCCTCGAGGAGGAAGCGTGCCGCCTCGGCGGCGATGCTCTCCACGCTCGCCTCGGCGCGCTCGACCCAGCCTCGGCCGCCCGCATCGATGCCCGGAACGTCCGCCGCGTCATCCGTGCCCTCGAGATCAACGAGGTGACGGGCGCACCTGTGCCGCCCCTCGACCGCTCGCCATCCAGGGACGCCGACGACGACTGGCGCATCTTCGGTCTCGACTGGCCGCGCGAGGCGCTCCACGCTCGCGCCGATGCCCGGGTCGAGGCGATGTACGCCGCCGGCCTCGTCGATGAGACCCGCGCGCTCCTCGATCGCTACGCGCCCGGCCTCCCCGCCCTCTCCTCGATCGGCCACGCCGAGGCCGCACGTGTCGTTCGAGCCGAATGGACCATCGAGGAGGCCATCGCCCGCACGAAGATTGAGACGCACCGCCTCATCCGTATGCAGGCGACCTGGTTCCGACTCGACGACGACCGCATCACCTGGCTCGACGCCTCGGATCTCGAGGCCGCGGTCGAGGCGGTTGAGGCGGCCCTCCCCGCCCCGCTACGATGACGATTCGATGACAACGAACACGACCACTCGTCTCGAGGTCACGCCGGGCGCCGGCGTCGATGCTCTGCCGTTCTGGAAGATGCACGGCACGGGCAACGACTTCGTGCTCGCCGAGTCCGATCGGCCCGACGCCGACTGGTCGGCGCTCGCGCGCCAGGTCTGCGACCGTCACTTCGGCATCGGCGCGGATGGACTCATCCTCGTGCTGCCGTCCGAGGTCGCGGACTTCCGCATGCGCATCATCAACCCGGACGGCTCCGAGGCCGAGATGTGCGGCAACGGCGTCCGCTGCTTCGTGAAGTACTGCTTCGATCGAGGCCTCATCGACCGTGCGGATGGCACGATGACCGTAGAAACCATCCCCGGCGTCCTCGATGCCGAGACCACTCGCGACGAGGACGGCAACGTCCGCCGCGTCCGAGTCTCGATGGGCGCGCCTGCGCTGCGCCCCGCCGACCTCGGTGCTCGCGTCGACCGCGAGGCGCCCGTGCTCGATCTCCCGCTCGAGGCCGCAGGCGAGGCGCTGAGCCTCACTCTCGTCTCGATGGGCAACCCCCACGCCGTCGCCTTCCTCCAGGAAGCGCCTGCCGAGTACGACCTTCACCGCATTGGGCCGCGCGTCGAGCACCACGAGGTCTTCGCGAACCGCACGAACTTCGAGGTCGTGCGCGTGCGCGACCGTTCGCACATCGAGATGCGCGTCTGGGAGCGCGGCGTGGGCGAAACGCTCGCGTGCGGCTCCGGCGCGTGCGCTGCCGTGGTCGCCTCGCGCCTCCACGGGCAAGTTGATGACGATGTCGAGGTCGCCGTGCCCGGTGGCACGCTCCGCATCGAGTGGGATGGCGAGGGCCCCGTGCACCTCTCCGGTCCCGCTACACGTGTCTTCGAGGGCGAATGGCGCGCCTCGAGCTGGGAAGGGCCGGCGATCTGATGTTCCAGCGCGAGCAGGTGTCCGGGGTACAGCCCCGCCTTCGCAACGTCCCCATGCGTCCGCGGCAGTGGGAGGACCTCCTCTCGAGGGAGGACGTGACCTCCGTCGCCCTCGAGGACGGTTCGACGCTCGCCCTCGTGCCGTCCTACGGGCAGATCTGCCTCTACTACACCTTCGCCGACGAGGAGACCGGCCGCCTGCACTTCGCCGAGTTGTGGGCCGAGCTCGAGGACGACATCGAGGAAGACGGCTGGCCTTACACCCGCGTTGACCTCGTGGAGCTCCCGAACCGCACCTGGATCGAAGCGCTCCTCCACGCCGCGGACTTCCGCCCCTTCGGCGAGTGGATGGAGATGGAGCGCCGCGAGCTCTCCGAGGACATGGAGCCGCCGTTCATCCCTGAGGGCGTTCAGCTCCGCCGCGGCAACGAAGACGACCACGAGGCCATCATCGCCATCGAGGCCGTCGCCTACAGCGACGACGCGGACGGCGCCGAGGCGATGGACCTGCGCCTCGACCAGGCCGCCTGGATCGGCGTCGTCGAAGACGGTGACGAGGTCGTCGGCTACGCCGTGAACGCGCCCGCCGAAGGGCTCGCCGGCCGCGTGGCGTCGCTCGCTGTGCATCCCGATCACTGGGGCAACGGCCTCGGTCGTGTCCTCCTCGAGGCCGCCGCGTATCAGATGGCCCAGCAGGGCGCGTCGCGTGCCGTGGTCGAGCTCAACCCGCTCATCGGGGCCGCGATTCGCGCCGCGACTGGCGCCGGCTTCCGCCCCGGCCGTCGAGGTGTCGAGCTGCGGCGCCCGACCGACCAGGCCACCCGCGACGAACTGCGCGAGTCCGAGCGACACACCGGCGTGAAGGCGCGTTTCGGCTCCTGGCGCTAGCGTTCGACACGACGTAACACTCGCACTCGCCTCGAACGCTCGAGGCACAACGACAGGGGACTGCCGATGAAGCTCGCACGCCGCGTCGAGGAGCTGCCGCCATACCTCTTCGCGCGCATCTCCGCCGTCATCGCGGAGAAGCGAGCGCAGGGCGTCGATGTCATCTCACTCGGCATCGGGGACCCCGACCTGCCGACGCCCCCGCACATCCTTGAGGCCCTGAAGCGTGCCGCCGATGACCCGGCGAACCACCGCTACCCCGAGTCCGACGGCCTGCCCGAGTTTCGACGCTCGATCGCCGGCTGGTACGAGCGCCGTCACGGCGTCTCGCTCGACCCGGACAGGGAAGTCGTGCCGCTCATCGGCTCGAAGGAGGGCATCGGCCACCTGCCGTTGTGCCTCATCGATGCCGGGGACGTCTCGCTGATCACCGACCCCGGTTACCCCGTCTACGAGGTGGCCACGATGTTCGCCGGTGGCGAGACCGTGAAGCTGCCCCTCCGCGAGGAGGACGGCTGGCTCCCGCGCCTCGACGAGGTGCCGGCGGACGCCGCGAGGCGTGCGCGCATCCTCTGGCTCAACTACCCCAACAACCCCACCGGCGCCGTCGCCAATCTCGAGTTCTACGAGCGCGCCGTCGCCTGGGCGCGTGAGCACGATGTCGTGATCGCACACGACCTCGCGTACGCCGATGTCGCCTACGACGGCTATCGCCCCCCGTCGATTCTCGAAGTCGATGGTGCGAAGGATGTCGCGATCGAGTTCAACTCGCTCTCGAAGGCGTTCAACATGACCGGCTGGCGCGTCGGCATGGCGGTCGGCAACGCAACGGTCATCGACGCGCTGACGCGGGTGAAGTCGAACCTCGACAGCGGCATTCCGCAGGCGATCCAGCAGATGGCGATGACCGCTCTCGAGGGCCCGCTCGATGCCGTCGATGAACATAACGCCATCTACCAGCGTCGCCGCGACCGCGCCGTCGAGGCCTTGCGAGCCCTCGGGCTTCGCCTCGACCCACCGAAGGCCTCGCTCTACGTCTGGGCACGGCTTCCGGCCGGGGAGCACAACTCGGGCGACTACGCACAGCGCCTCATCGAGGCCACGGGTGTCGTCGTGACCCCCGGCCGAGGCTATGGCGAGGCAGGCGAGGGCTACATCCGCATCTCGCTGACGATTGCCGACGACCGCCTCGACGAAGCACTCACCCGCCTCGAACGCTTCGCCCGAGGCGAGAAGGTGCTCTAGCCCGCTCTCACCCGAACCCGAGGCCGTCGCGCGGCGAGCAAGGCCTGTCGCGATCGCCGCATTCTGCCGATTCTCCTACGGTGACGACATCATCGATCGGCACCGTTGCGCACACGTCCGGGCTCCTTGCCCGCATCCGCGCGCGTCATGTCGGCGTCGGACTCGCGATCGTCGCTCCATCCCTGATCTTCGCGACACTGGTGTCGTTCCCCGCGCTCGACCCGCACTTCGGGAATGGGACGGCGCACTTCTACATCGTGTCGGCGGTCAGCGCGCTGGCGTTCGCGATGGCCGTCGCGGTCCTGTGGGCGGCACGCACGGTCTCGGACCCCCGCACCACGTTCCTCGCGCTGGCGTTCCTTTCGATGGCGGGCATCTTCCTCGCCCACGGCCTCGGGACGTCCCCACTCTTCTCGGACGCGGCTCACGAGGAGCACGCGGTCGTCGACTACCGAGCGACCTGGTTCGCCCCTGTCAACCACGAGGGTGCAACGTCCATCGGCTCCGCCGGCTACACGGCCCCGACGACGAGCGCCGCGCCGTCGCCGGATCGCGCAGCGCGGCTGCAGGTGGTCGGATACTCGGCGCAGCTCAGCCTGAGCGTCAGCGCACTGTTCTTCTTCCTCGCCACACTCGACTTCGGAAGGCGGGGTGAGCGGTTCACGACCCGCTGGTACAGCGTCGTCATCGGCGGTGCGGCGCTCGCCCTGACGGTGCATGCGCTGATCGCACTCTGGTATCCACGCCTGCTCACGCCGCTGCCGCTCTATCGCGACGACGTGCGCCAGACCGTCGCCGTCCTCACAACCGCCGCGCTGCTCCTCGCCGCGTGGCGGTTCGCCCAGGCGTATCGACTCGCGATGTTGCCTCTGCAGGGTGCGATGGCTTTCGCGATGCTGATGCTCGTGCAGGCGCAGTGGTTCCAGGTCCTCGGCTCGACCTGGGCGCTGAGCTGGTGGGAGTACCACATCGTCATGCTCGGCGGCTTCCTCGTCGGGGTTGGCGCTCTCCTCCACCAGTACCGTGTGGCCGGCGACCTGAGCGCTGTCGTTGAGGGGCTCTTCCTGCGCAACCAGATTCGGGAGCTCCGCCACGGCGACCCCGCCGCCCTCCGAGTGCTGACGGCCGCCGTCGCCGCGAAGGACACCGAGACCGCCGAACACATCGACCGCGTCGGTGACGTCGCTGTGGCCGTCGGCGAGCGGCTCTGGCTGCCGGGCGACCGTCTCGATGTGCTGCGCTGGTCCGGCCGTCTGCACGACGTCGGCAAGATCGGCGTGCCGAATTCGATCCTGCGCAAGCCGGGCCCGCTCACGCCCGCGGAGTTCGAGGTCGTGAAGCTCCACGCCCCTCGAGGCTGGCGGCTCGCGCTCGCCTCCGGCATCCTCGCCGAGACCGCCCCCATCATCCGCGCGCACCACGAGCGACTCGATGGCACGGGCTACCCCGATGGCCTTGCGGGCGACCAGATCCCCTTCGAGGCTCGAATCGTCGCCGTCGCCGATGTGTGGGACGCCCTCACCTCGGACCGCCCCTACCGTGCGGCCCTGTCGAACGCCGAGGCCGTGGAGATCATCGAGGAGGGCATCGGCACGCACTTCGACCCTGAGTGCGTGCGAGCCCTGCGCGAGGTGCTGCTGAAGGGCGTCCGCCGCGCCGCCTAGCGAGCCAGCCGCCCGAGGGCGAGCGTGAGCGCGAGCGCCCCGACCACGCCTCCACCCACGCGCACGACGCGCACAAGCGCCCCGTCGCTCAGCCCGAGGCCGCTCGTTGCCCGCCTCGACCAGCGCACGACGTCAGATGCGAGGGCGCTTGACCCGCCCGCGATCCACGCCACACCGAGGAGACAGACCGTCTCCGACGGCAACGCCAGCGCGACGGCCATGAGGACGGCGAATCCGCCGTACAGCGCGAGCGCGCGGGTCAGATCCACACGCACACGCTGGCTCCCGAGGCGTTATGATGGTTGAGCAACGTGGAGGTGTTCCATGGTCAACAGGCGTCACTCGAGGAATCGAGGCTCCGCATCCTGACGCCTATGCACCTGTGAGGCCCCACCATCCCACGTAAGCGACCACACTTCACCAACACGCCGAACTCCGAGAACCTCGCCAAACGAGGCGATTCCTCACGAAATCGCCGCAGCGGCATGGTTTCGACTGCGCCCCGCAAGGAGCGCGCCTATCTCGTCGGCCTCGACTACGGTCGAGGCGAGACGATGGGCGCTGAGGAGTCGATCCGGGAGCTCGGCCGCCTCGCTCGCACCGCCGGCGCCGTCGTGGTCGGCCAGGCGCTGCAGCGTCGCGCCCACCCCGACCCGGCGACCTATATCGGCTCCGGCAAGCTCGAGGAGATCAAGGCCCAGCGCGCCGAGCTGGACTACGGCGTCGTCGTCTTCGATGAGCAGCTGGCGCCGGCGCAGCAGCTGAGACTCGAGCAGGCGCTCGATGTGAAGGTCCTCGACCGCAGCGCGCTCATCCTCGACATCTTCGCCAGCCGCGCCCGCACGCGGGAGGCCTCGTTGCAGGTCGAGCTCGCCCAGCACGAGTACCTGCTCCCGCGACTCCGAGGCCAGTGGCAGCACCTCGAGCGTCTCGAGGGCGCCATCGGCTCTCGAGGCCCCGGCGAGACCCAGCTCGAGACGGACCGCCGCCTCATCGGCCAGCGCATCGCCCGCCTCAGGCGCGACATCGAGCAAGTGCGTCGCCAGCGCGCCCTCCACCGCCGCCGTCGTGAGCGCAACGGCACGCCGGTCGTCGCCCTCGTCGGCTACACGAACGCCGGCAAGTCCTCGCTCATGCGCGCGCTTGCGGGCGCCGAGGTACTCGTCGCCGACGCCCTCTTCGCCACGCTCGACCCCGTCACGAGGCGCATCGGCGTCCCGGGCAGCGCGGCCGCGTTCCTCCTCACGGACACGGTCGGCTTCATCCAGAAGCTGCCAACCCAGCTCGTCTCGGCCTTCCGCGCCACGCTCGAGGAGCTCGAGGGCGCCGACCTGCTCGTCCACGTCGTCGATGCCACGTCTGAGGCGATGGCGGCACAGGCCGAGACCGTCCTCCGCACCATCGAGGAGCTCGGCCTCTCCGAGGTCCCGGTCCTCACCGTCCTCAACAAGGCGGATGGCCTGACCCTGCCCGATGGCACGCCCGTCGCCTCCGAGGCCGATCTCGAACGCATCGAGATCGCGAGCCCGTGCGAGACGGACTTCGGTCCGATGTTGACCTCGGCGGTGCAGGGCTGGGGCATCGATGCGCTGCGTGACCGCATCGCCCTCGAAGTGCTGGGTGACGCTCATGGGGCGGCGCCGTCACGCGCGCCACGCGAGGCCTGGGGCTAGCTCGAGGCGGGCGTCCGCTCCCGCTCGACGAGCAGGAACACGTGCTCACCGCGTAGCCGCGTGAGCACGGCGGTTCGCACCGTCTCGAGGCCCTGAGTGTGACCCTCGAGGCGCGCGTTCACGCGCCGCTCGAGGGCGTTCGTGTCGATGGGTGAGCCACGTCTCATCACCTCGACGCGGGCCGCTCCGGCGCGGCGCGATGCTTCGATGATCGCGCGCTCGGCGAACGCACCCCACTCGATGACGCGAAACCGCCTGGCGAACGGCGTCTCCGAGGGCGTGTCGCTACTGAGGAACGCGATCTGCTCGTCGAGTTGCCACGCGTCGAGCTGGGCGCCGAGTGCCCGCACGAGGCCGGCCCGCCCGACGGCCGGATCCGGATCGAGGAGGTAGCCCCCCGGCTCCCTGAGGCGCGCTTCGAGCGTCTCCTCCGCCGGCCCCGCCATCGAGGCGCCTGCTGGCAGGACCGTCGCCTGCCGGGGTTCGTCGGCGAGTACGCCCAGCCAGCACACCGCCTCGACCATCCGCCCATCGAGCGAGATGAACTCGACCTCGCAGTCCGCCGGCAGCAGCGACGTATCGATGCCCGGCGCGAGCTTGATGCCCGCCCCTTCGAAGCGCGACGCGAGGTCGAGCGCAACTTCGAGGGGTGGCGACCACCGTCGAGGGTCGAGCGTGCGCCCCCGCGCATCGCGCCTCGATGGATCGAGCCACGCCGCGCGCACGTCGACAGGCGCCACCCACGTCTCGATGTCACCCTCGACAACCTCGATGCGTCCTTCGAGTCCTCGGACGGCAGCGTTCGCCGCGGCGAGTGCGACCATCGAGGCATCGCGATCGACCGCCACCACGGAGGCGTGCTCCGCCAGCGCGAGCGCATCCGCCCCCGCACCGCACCCGAGGTCCGCGACCCGCGCGAACGAGGCAAACCGACGCGCGGTCCAGCGCGCCACGACTTGCGGACTCGCCTGCTCCGCCGATTCCCGGTCGAAGAACAGGCGTCCAGCGTCCTCGAATTTCGAAGCCGCAGCCCGTCGTCCGGCGACCAGTGCAATGGCCGCGCCTGCCCCCTCCACGCCGAACTCGCGCCGCAGGCGCTCGATCGCCGCCAGCTCGCTCATCGAGGCCCTGAGCTCGTCCGCGCGTGCAGCGGCTCGCTCGCCCTCGGCGGTCTGGAGCCATGCCACGTCTGCGGGGTTCACGAGGTGGGCGGGCGCGCCTAGCGAGGCGCGCGCAGCAAGTACGCCTCCGGCGCCGTCAGCCAGTCGAACGTCCCGAGGTGCTGACGCAGCAGTTCGACCACCGAGCGCCGCACGCCGGCGCGGGCGGCCAGGACGCGCCGCTGCGCCGCCTCGTCGCCGGCGACCGCACGAGGCAGGTCGTCCAGCCAGTTCGACAGACGCGGCCCGAGGACGGTGCGCCGCGCTGCCTCGCCCAGCCACTGCAGCGGGGGGTGACAGCCCTCATCCATCGTGCACGCGATGCGCGCGAGCGACGACTCCGCCTCGCCCGCGGCAGCGACGCCACCGCCATCGAGGGCGTTGAGCGCGCTCACGAGTTGCAGGAACAGCGGTCGGATGGTCCGCTCGAGGGCATCCGGAGGCATCGCCGTGGCGCGCCCCTTGAGCTCATCGAGACGTCGAAGGGGGTCATGCACAGCTTCTGCGTGGCGGACGAGCCACCGCGCCTCGAGACCGGGCCGCGTCACGGCTTCGACGAGCCGTCCGAGGCCCTCCGCGGACACCACGAGCAGCGATCCACCCTCCACTGATGGCGTCAGCGCACCGACCCCCAGAAGGGCGTTGCGTTCGGCCACGGGCAGCGCACGGGCCTCGCTAGCCTCGACGAGCAGCCACGCCTGCGGCTCGACGCTCGCCGGCTCCGCTTCCCATTCGAGGTGCGGAGGCGCAACGAGCCACAACGAGGCGCGCGCAGCGACGTCGGACCAGGGTGCGGCCGTGATGAGGGCGGCTGCCCAGGCCCGCGCGCCAGAGCGCGGGTCCTCGTCCATCGAGGCGGTCACCGCGCCCCGAGGCCTAGCCGGCGATCGCGCCGACAGCCTCGAGCTGCGACTTCGCCTCGTCGATCGACTTCATGAGCACCCGCTCGTCGATGGAGTCGAAGCCGTCGATCACGTCGTCGGAGACGTCGTTGGCGTAGCAGATGTCGAGGAAGTCGGACCGGCGGGCCTCGGGCGTGATCGCGAAGACGTGCTCCACGATCGGCTGGAAGTCACTCCACGGTGCGGGCATGTGCTGGGCCACCCCTTCGGCAATAAGGTGTCGAGTCGTCTGTCTGGGAATCGAGCGCCAACGTACCAGCGCCGGGGGTTCCGAACCAGCGCGCACCCGCGGCACGCTGTGGCATCGAGGCCGCTCAGCCCTCGGTGCCGGTCCGCTCCGCGATGATCTGCTGGATGTGCGTGACCCGCTCCGGCAGCTCCTCGGGCGTCTCTTCCGCCTCGATGGCGTGACGGAGGCCCTCGATGAGAGCGACCGCGCCCCCGTAGGCGATGAACCACTCGAGGCCCTGGAGCACGCCGAGCAGCCGCCGGTGGCGGCTCTCCCGGTGTCGCATCAGCCCCCAGGCAATGCCGGCGACCAGCGCCACGAGGGCGAACTGTAGCTGCTGCCTGCTGCTCACACGCCGCCTTTCGAGGTGTGTTGCGTCCTTCATGCTACGGGGGCCGTCTCCCGCGCGCCACGGTCGCGCCGCCCGGCGGGCTCGACCCGCCGAGGCACCGCTACACTCGCCGCCATGGGTGAGCTCTTCGCCGCGTGGCGCTTCGTCCCGGCTCGAATGCGTGCCGGATGGCGGCTGCTCCTCGTGACGGCCGCCGGCGTCGTCTCCGCCGCCGCGCTCCTCGCCGCGACGCCCATCTACGCCGGCGCGATGGCGAACCTCGGGCTCCAGTTCCGCCTTGGCAATGCCCTCGCCGAGAGCCGACTCAACTGGGTCGCAGTCGGCGACCTCCGATTCGATGCACCCGACGTCGAGCGTCGTCGTGCCATCGACGCGGTCTTCGACGCCCGTCTCGGCTGGCTCGGTGACGAGGTCCTCGTCGCGGAGCGGACGAACCGCCTCACCCTCGACGTCAAGCCCACCGAGGAGCGCGCGTTGCCGAGCGATCCCACCGACGAGGGGCCGGACTGGGCCGCCTTCATCTACTCCCTGTCACCCCTCGAGGACCTCACTCGCCTCACCGAGGGCCGCTACCCCTCCAATGACCCGACCGCTCCCGAGGCGGTGCTGCTCGACGGATTCCAACCGAGCGTCTCGCTCAATCAGCGTCTCGAGCTGAACCTCGGCGGGTTCGACGACTGCCTCCGCCGCCCGTCGTCCGAGGACGAGGAAGAGCGAGCCGACGAGGTCCTGTGCGAACCGACAACCCGCCTGAGCCAGACGGCGACCGTCACGGTCGTCGGCTTCGTCGAGCCGCGCGATCCCGAGGACCCTCGATGGGAGATGTACGCCGGCAGCCTCGAGGTTCCTGCCGAGCCGGCCTTCGTATCGCTAGACGGCCTCTCGAGCGACGAGCGCCGCCGCGCCCTCGACGGCGAAGGCTCGATGCCGCTGCTCACGACGCCATCGAACCTCGAGACGGCGTTCGCGGCCGCGATGCCGCTGACGCCCTTCATTCACCGCACCGGGATCGTCGTCGATCTCGCAAACGTCGAGACCGACCAGGTCGAGCGCGCCATCGATGCAGGTGATGCCCTCCAGACCGACATCACCGACCGCCTCGATACGGCGGCGCTCATC
Source organism: Dehalococcoidia bacterium (assembly GCA_041390625.1). Taxonomy (GTDB): domain Bacteria; phylum Chloroflexota; class Dehalococcoidia; order UBA2979; family UBA2979; genus RBC038. The sequence continues at coordinate 20,244 of JAWKPM010000011.1, forward strand.
TCCTTGCCGGCGATCCGCGAGCTCGATCGCTTCCGCAATAGCCTCTCGTTTAACCAGGTGCCGCTCTTCCTCGTGCTGCTGCAGGTCGCCGGCATCGTCATCTACTACGTCGTCATCGTCTCCTCGACGCTCATCGACGAGCAGGCCGAGGAGGTGGGCGTCTTTCGAAGCCGAGGCGCCAGCGCCGTCCAGCTCACCGGCCTCTACCTCATCGAGGCGCTGGTGATTGCCGTGCCCGCGGCCATCGCTGGGCCCTGGCTGGCCGGTCGTGCCATCGCGCTCCTCGGACTGACGCCGACCTTTCGCTCGATGACCGACGGGGCGATGCTCCCCGCCGAGGTCACGCCACCCGCCATCCTCCTCGCGGTGGCCGGCGCCCTGCTCGGCGTGATCGCGATGCTCCTGCCTGCGATCGCCTCCACGAGGCGTGACATCGTCGATGTAAAGGCGGTGCAGGCGCGGCCTCCGGGTCGAAGCCTCGTGCAGCGCTACTTCCTCGACGTCGCGGCGGTGCTCCTCGCCGGACTCCTCCTCTGGCAGCTCGACCGTCGAGGCTCGGTGTTCGATCCCGATGCGGTCGGCGGCTGGGCGGGCGATCCGCTCTTACTCGCGACACCCTTCGTCGTGACGCTCGCCGCCGCCGCGATCGTCCTGAGGCTCTACCCGCCGCTCCTACGCTGGACGGTGAACGCCCTCCTGCTCGCCCCGAGCACCGCCGTCGCGATGGGACTGCGACGTGCCGCCCGCTCGCCGGCGGCCTACGCCCGGCTCATGCTCCTCCTCGTGATGGCCATTGCCGTGGGCACCTTCGCCGCGTCGTACGCACCGACGGTCGATCGCTCAAACGAGGACCGGCTGCGCTACGAGACCGGTGCCGACTTCCGCTCCGGCATCGTCACGCGCTCCGACATCGACCCCGAGGCGGGCGTCGAGGCCATTCGCAACCTGGAGGGCGTGTCCGACGCGGCGCTCGCCACGCGCATCGGCGTGCAGACGCTCGGCGGCGACGCGTTCCCGCTGCTTGGCCTCGACGCCGATCGCGTCGCGTCGCTGCTCTGGTTTCGCGACGACTTCGCGGCCGAGGCGCCGTCGACGCTCCTCAACCGCCTCACGAGTGCCGTCGACCCCGCGGGCGGCGTCGTTCTCCCCGAGGATGCGGTAGCGGTATCGATGGAGGTCTTCACCGAGACCGGACGCTCGCGCAGCCTCGTCTGGGGGCGCTTCCGAGACGCGAACGGCAAGTTCTACAACTCACGATTCGGCCGCGCCGACTTCGAGGGCTGGGCGACCATGCAGGCGCTCGTGCCCGACGGCGCAGCATTGCCACTCGCCTTCACTGGCATCCTCATCACCGATGAGCGCGCGGCGGGCATCCGCCAAGAGGGTGATCTCTACTTCGACGACGTCGAGGCGCTGCTTCCGGGCGACCGACGGCTGTTGCTCGATGACTTCGAGGGGCGCCTCGGCTGGTCGATGTTCGGCCTGCTGCGCGCCGACGAAGATCTAGGCCTCTCGCAGGACCACGCCCGTTCAGGCACGCAGGCGCTGCACTGGGACTGGCGCTCCGGCATCACCGAGGGCGATCGCCTGCTCGCCATCAACCCCGGCAACGTCCCCCTCGCCGCGATCGTCTCTCGAGGCATCGCCGACCGCCTTGGCGCTGAGCCCGGCGTCGTGCTGCCCATCCATATCGAGAACCGCGTGATCCCACTCGCGATCCGAGGCGTCGCGGACTACTTCCCGACGATGAATCCCGACACCGGCTTCGTCATCGTGAACCGCGCCGATCTCGAGGCCGTGACCCGCCTCGTCGATGTCCCCGCCGGGAGCGTGCCCGGCGAGCTCTGGGTCGATTTCGATACGTCCGAAGCGGATCGAGACGCGCTCGTTGCCCTCCTCGAGGGTCCCGAGTCGCCGCTGCCGCTGACGGGCCGCCCTCTCGACCTCGATGCACGTCTCCAGGTCGTGCGCTCCGACCCCACGCTCCGAGCCTCGGGCAGCGGCATCCTCGTGGCAGCGTTCACTGCCGTGCTGCTGCTGGCCGCACTCGGCTTCATCGTGACGCTGGTGCTGGGCGCAAACAGTCGCACCGTCGAGTTCGCCGTCCTCCGCGCCGTCGGCTCATCGAGGCTGCAGATCCTCCGCGCCATGCTCCTCGAGTGGGGCATCGTGCTGCTCGTGGGTCTCGTCGTCGGTGTGGTGCTCGGGCGCCAGATCGCCGGTGTCATGCTCTCGTTCCTGAACGTCACCGAGGACGGCACGCGCGTGCTGCCGCCGTTCATCGTGCTCACGGACTGGCGCGTCCTCGGGGCCGGGATGGCGGCCCTGGTGCTGCTGGTGCTCGGCGCGCTCGGCCTCGCTTGGATGGCCGCCGTTCGGCGCGCCGACGCCGCTCAACTCCGCATTACCCGCTAGGGCGCGCTCGAGGCTGGAGTGGCCGCCCCCTCCGTCTCAGCAGCGACGCGTCCGGCACCGACCCCGCCACCGGCGACGCGCAGCAGCGCGGCCGGCACACCGTCGACCGTGCGCAACAGCACGGTGTCGCCGGGCTCGAGGGGAGTTGAGGCCGCCACGATGCGGAAGAGCAGCACGTCGCTCGAGTAGCTGACCCGCAGTGACGCCGCTTCATCCGCGAACGTCACCGACCGATCATCCGCAGCTTCGACGAGGCCCGACCGCAGCACGTCCCCATCAAAGGCGGGTGGCCCACCAAAGCCGGTGAATCCGCCGGCCGAACGCACCGCGTACGAGGGTGTGTCTTCGAGGAGCAGGGGGTCGCGGAACGTCAGCTCGCGTACCTCGGGCTCGGAAGCGCGCTCACCGAGTCGCATGCCCAGCCAGCCGCCGCCCACGAGCGCCAGCATGACCGCCAACCCGAGCAACGAGGCGCGCACGGACCCGCTCACGGCGCCGCCTCGACAATCACCACCCCTGACAGGACATAACCAGAATCGGTGCGCGTGCCACCGAGATTCGCCGGAACGCCCGAGACGGGGAGAGTGCCATCGAGGGGCTCGAGCTCTTCGATGATCACGCCATCGAGATCGACGCTGCTCGTCCCCAGGACCGTCGTGACCTCGACAGTCCCGTCATCGATGCCGTCGATCGTGGCGGGGAGGACCTGCTCGGACGGGGGCGGGTTGCTGGTGTCGAGCCGCACCTCGATGCGCTCGGGGGCGGGCTCATGCGAGTAGACGTAACCAGCACCGAGGGCCGCGCCGAAGGCGCCCACGACGAGGATCGCCGCCACAAGGACCGAGGCGGCATTCGAGCGCATACCGAAGGGGCTCAGTCGCCCAGCGCGGTGTCGTAGCCGAGCGCGCGGATCTCCTCGACGTACTCAGCCCGCCAGCCGGGGTGGGGGATGCGGCGGCTCCGCTCGCGGAACTCCTGGTGGTACCGCAGGTACTCTTCCTCCAGGCGCGCCCGCCACTCCGTCTCCTCGGCGAATGTGTCGGGATCGACCTCGTCCAGCTCGCTGTCGAGGTCCTCCTCCTGCAGGTCGAAGTCGTCACGCCAGTACTCTGCGAGGTAGTCGAGCGACTCCTCGAGGTCGCGCCGGCAGTCGAGCAGGTACGCCTCGAGCAGGGCGTTCGAATCCACGGGCTCGCCGCGCAGCCGCTCTTGGCGCGCGCACTCGGTGCAGAGGGTGATGAGCTTGCGAGCGTCGCACTCGTCCCCACGAGGACAGTTGCGATGTCGAGGGGCGTACGCGTTCAGCGCCGCCTTGCGCGAGTAGCCCGCGACGAGCTCATCGAAGTCCTCGTGGCATCGAGGGCACGTGAGGTGGTCGGCGAAGATCCGGTTGATCGCCTGTTCCCAGTTGATCTGCATCTCCGAGCTCCACACGCCGCTGAGCGATCGACATTGATCGTAGGGGGTCGAGCGAGCGTGTCAATTTGCGGTCAGTCCCACGCCGACGCTGACGAAACGCCTGAATCCGGCCGGGCGACTACCCGAGATCGCGCTCGTAGCCACCGGACTGGCCCGGCATCTCCTCGACGTCGACCGCGAGGCGCTCGATGGTCGAATGTCCGCTCGAGGCGAGCGCCCCCGCGACGCGTTCCGCGATCCACTCCGCCAGCAGCTCCGCCGTCGTGTTCTCGATCGGCAGCGCGACCACGTCCGAGGCCGGGAAGAGGTAGCGTCGATCCCCGAAGCCGATCTCCCAGCCCCCGTCGACCTCGCCAATCTCGAGGATCGTCGAGTTCCGCTGCAGCAAGAATCGATGGTCGAGCGCCTCGCACGCCTCCCGCACGAGCCGCTTCAGCACCGAGAAGTCGATGACCCAGCGATCCGACGTCAGGGCGCCCTCGACGCGACAGCGCACGATGTAGTTGTGCCCGTGCAGCGGCTCGAGCTCGTCACCGAGCGTCGCCATGTGCGAGGCCGCGAACCGCAGCCGTACGCCCTCGACGGTCACGTGTCGCCGAACGCTCATCGAGGCCTCCGCCGCCTGCCACCCATCGAGGCTCCGAACGAGCAACGAGGGCAGCTCGCGCCGCCCTCGTCATTTTCGGTCCGGTGCCCCGAGGAGCTAGATCTCGAACCCTGCCAGCATCGCCGCGACGTCGCGCTGCGAGGCCTTGTGTGCTTCCTTGGCCTTCGCCAGGCGGTCCTGCATCGGCACGCTGTCCGGCTGGCGGTACAGCACGCCCAGGGGGATACGACCGCTGTGCGCGTGCGCCAGCGCCTGGTTGATGTCCGTCGGGTCGTGGTCCTCGGGCAGGTCGTACGCCGCCGGCTCCAGGCCGATCGACGGGTTGCCCTTGAGCGCCTCGTACGTGTCGTTGTACGTCGTGCACGGCGACTGCACGTGCACGATGGCGAAGCCCGGGAACTCCATCGCGGTGGTGATGTGCTGCGCGAGCTCGCGAGGTCGCGACGACATCGCGGAGATCACGAGTTGCACGCCCATCGCGAGGTACATCTCGAGCGGGTTCGTGCGGTCGTCGAGCTTGCCGTACGGCGTCGTCGGTGTGACCACCTCGAGGTTCGTCGTTGGCGACGCCTGGCCCTTGGTGAGCCCGTAGACGCCGTTGTCCATCACGACCGCGGCGATGTCGAGGTTGCGCTTCGCCTGCGGGCCAATGTGCTCCGCGCCGATGCTGAGGAAGTCGCCGTCGCCGGCCACGACGAGGACGTTCACGTCCGGCCGACCGGACTTCAGCCCCCACGCGATCGGCAGCGTGCGGCCATGGATGCCGTGGATGCCGAAGGGCTGCGGCCCCTCCTGCAGATGCACGAGGTTGCCGGAGCAGCCGATGCCGGCCACAACCGCCGTCTCCTCGATCGGCTTGCCGAGGCGCGTGACCCGGTCCGCCAGCGCAAGCTCAACCGCTCGCACCACGCCGAAGTCACCGCAACCCGGGCACCACTTGAAGTCGTACTCAGGGTTTCGCTTGGTCATACGGCGGCCAACTTTCCGCTGTGCTCGCGCACCGCCTCGCGGATGCGGGCCGCGAGCTCATTCACCTTGAAGGGAAGTCCAGTGTATTGCGTGAGCGACTCGGCGCGGACGCGCTTGCCTCGCAAAACCATCGAGAGCTGCCCGAGGTAGTTCAGCTCGGGCACCAGCACGAGGTCCTTCGAGAGCAGCTCCTCGAGGAGTGCCTCCGGCAACGGGTTCAGGAACATCGTGTAGTACCAGCCGACGTCCACGCCCTCGGCGCGCAACTGACGGTAGGCCGCCAGCGCGGAGCCCTTCGAGCCGCCCCACGGCATCATCGCAATCGAGGCGCTCGTGTTGTCTGACTCGTACGTGCCGTCATTCAGCAGGCCGAGCTTGCTGAAGCGGCGGTGCGTCTTCTCGACGTGAACGTCCGGCGAGTGCGTCGTGTCGCCCTGGTCGTCGTGCTCCGAGGCGTTGGCGACGTAAGCGCCCGGGCCGCCCGGCACCGGGAACGGCGTGATCGAGTCGCCCTTGTAGCGCTCGTTGCCGTGCTCGCCCTTCGAGACCACGCGGCCCTCGGCCACCACCTTGCTCACGTCGGGCTTCACGATGTCCTGCGTGCGCTCGGCGAGCATCATCTCGGACAGCAGCAGCACCGGGCCCTGGTAACGCTCGGCCCAGTTGAGAGCCTTCGCGCCTGCCCAGAAGCACTCCTCGATCGTGCCCGGCGCGATCACCGGCACGCTCATGTCGCCGTGGCCCGGGTTCATCGCCGTGAGCAGGTCGGACTGCTCGGTCTTCGTCGGGAGGCCCGTCGCCGGGCCGCCGCGCTGGACATCGAGGACGACGAGGGGAATCTCCGCCATCCACGCCAGACCGAGGCCCTCGCCCATGAGGCTCACGCCCGGGCCGGCCGTCGAGGTCATCGTCTTCTTGCCGCCGAAGCTCGAGCCCACGAGGGCGTTGATCGCCTCGATCTCCGAGCTGGCCTGACCGACGTACTTGTCGGGCCCGGTGAGGTTCTGCTCCATGAAGACGAGCGTCGTCGTCGCCGGCGAGATCGGGTAGCCGATGAACGTGTCGAGGCCCGCGGCGATCGCCCCCATCGCCAGCGACTGGAAGCCGCTGATGAGAACGCGCTGCTCCTTCGACTCCGGCGGCGCATCGAGGCCTTCGACGGCGAAGCCGCTGGCCGCGGCCGCCTCGTACCCGAGGCCGAGCGCCTCGTGGTTTGCCTTGATGATCACCTCGTCGTTGGCGCGGCCTCGGTTGAAGCGCTCCGAGACGAAGTCCTTGAAGTACTCCTGCGGGATCGAGGCCAGGCCACCGAGCACGCCCACGAGCACCATGCTGGCCGTGATGGGACTGCCCGTCGACCGTGCAAGCTCGTCCACTTTCACGGGGAGCGCCCGGCCGGCGAACTCGCCAGGCTCGAGCTCGAACTCCTCCGAGTTGTAGAGCAGCACGCCGCCCTCAGAGAGCTCCTCGACGTGGTGCTCGAACGCGTAGCGGTTCATCGCGACGAGGACGTCGAGCGAGTCACCGGACGCGAGCACTTCCTCCGTCGAGATCCGAGCCTGCGCCCAGACGGGGCCGCCCTTGATCTGCGAGGGATACGTCGCGAACGTCTGTACGTGGTATCCGACGCGAGCCGCCGCCTGCGCGAGGCTGTCGGCGGACGTGACGAAGCCACCGCCGCCCTCACCGGCGAAGCGGACAATCAGATTCTTCCCCATCGGCCAGGCCTTTGCTTGCAGTCCCCGGGTTTGGAACAGACTTCAGGCTGCGGCGTCCGCTCGCCTGCGTCACTTCAGAATGAGGCCATGCAGCATTCAACGCATGCGGGATTCCACGCATGCCACGTCGCTGCGAGGCATCTCAGTATCGGCCGGGTCCGGGCGTACGCTCAATGCGCCTCGCCTGAACCACGTCTCGCGGTATCATATCACCGCGATAACGGATGACAGCAAACCTGCGGCTCGGCGCGGGACGGCGTCAGCGACCTCGATGGAGCGGCATGGAGCCCACCTTGATCAAGGCCTACGTGCTCATCGTCACCAACCCGGGCGCGACGCGGCGCGTTGCCCAGGCGCTCGCCGACGTCCCCAGCGTCGAGGAGATTCACGAGGTCATGGGTCCCTACGACATCGTCGTCGAGCTCGTGGTCGAGTCCCTTTCCGACGTCCCGCCCATCCTCGCGGACCGCATCCGCACCCTCGATGGTATTCAGTCGACGACGTCCCTCGTCGCCTTCCCCGGCGCCAACGACTGAGCCCGACCCGAGGTCGGACGCGCAAAGCGTCGAGGCCTCACGCCCCGGCTGGCGCCTCGACGTTCCTCAGCGACCGCAGTGACGGCACCGTCGCCAGCAGAGTGAGCGCGAAGCCCGTAACCGAGAGCGCTCCGAGCGCGACGGCCCACGGCGCGCCCAGCCACTCCGCCAACAGCCCCGCCGGCAAGCCACCCGCCGAGGCGAGTACCCACGTCAGGCTCCACACACCCATCACGCGACCCCGAAGCTCGTTCGGCACCAGCAGCTGCAGCGTCGTCATCCCGAGGTTGAGATAGACCGAGGACGCGAACCCGCCGAGGAACAGCAGCCCAAGCGACAGGGGGAAGGCCCGGCTCGCCGCGAACGCCGCGATCAGCAGTCCGAAGATCGCCGCCGCAACAAGCATCAGTGGCCCGCGCAGGTTGCCGCTCCCGAGGCGCACGATCGAGAGCGTTCCGAGGAGCGCACCGATCCCCGCCGCCGCCTCCATCGCCGCGAATCCGCCGACACCGACATCGAGGACGTCCTCGGCGAACACCGGCAGCAGGATCACGTAGGAGGCGCCGAACAACGAGGTGAAGAACGAGAGCCCGATCGTCGCGAAGAAGACGCGCTCCGTGAGGACGTAGCGAAAGCCCTCGATCATCCCGCCGCGCCCGCTCTGCGCGGCGCCCTGCACCGGCGCGAGGCGAACCGAGGCGATCAGGAGGCTCGAGATCGTGAAGCCGATCGCGGTGACGAACAGCGCCTGCGAGATCCCGATCAGCGCGATTAGCAACCCGGCACCGACCGGCCCGAGGATCCGCATGGTGTTCCAGATCGCGCTCGTGTACGCGACCGCACTCGCCACGACGCGCATCTCGATCAGTCGAGGCAGGATCGCGTTCAGCGAGGGGTTGCCCAGCGCGCCGAGCGATCCGGCCACGGTCGCCCACACGACGACCATCCATGGCGTCGCGACACCGCTCAGCACCAGGAAGGCAAGCACGGCGTCTGTCATCGCGCTCGTCGTCTGCGAGAGCAGGATCAGGCGCTTATTGTCCATCCGGTCGGCCAGCACGCCGGCCGGCGCCGACACGAGGATGCTCGAGCCTGCCGTCGCGAGCCCGACCGCTCCGAGCCACGCCGGGCCTGCATCGAGCTCGGTGACGATCAGCCACGGCGCGCCGATGAAGCGGAACTGCAGCCCGAAGACGCGCGCGACGTTGGCCAGCCAGAAGCGCCGGTAGTTCGGGTACGCGAGCGCGCCCCAACGAGGCGGGGGCCGCGCCGATGTCGCAGGGGCCGCGGTCTGGCTCACCCTCGAGGCGCCTCGTCCGTCGTCTCGAGGTGCGCGTCGATGAAGTCGCTCACGACGTGCAGGAACTCCGGCTCCATGTCGTAGAAGGTGTTGTGCCCCGACTTCTCGAGGGTGATCGATCGCGCCGGCGCGATCTGCAGGTCCATGTCCTGCAGCGTCTGCGCGTCGAGGACCGTCGAACGTCCGCCCCTCACGAAGAGGATGGGTCGCTTGATCGTCCGCGCCTCGTCCCAGAGGTCCTTCGGCGCCCAGTGAATCGAGGCCTGCGGGTCATGCTTCGGCACGAAGCCGCCCTCGACGGCCTTGAGCTTCGCCTCCGCGTTCAGTTGGTGCATGTGCTCCGGGGTGAACGGCGCGTTCGGCCGCTGCTGCTCGATCCACGCGTCGACGCTCGGCTGCACCGGGTGCCGCCCGCCGGGGTACTGGGCCTTCGAAGCCTCGACGTCCCGCTCGAGCGCCGGCGGGATGTCGTTCGCCACGGCGCAGATGATTCGCTCCGCGTGACGCGCGGTGTACGCGATGGTGTGGTGGCCGCCCATCGAGTGGCCCATCAGCACGAACTGCTGGAGGCCCAGCGCGTCCACGAACGCTTCGAGGTCCGCGACGTACTCGTCGGTGCCGTAACCCTCGGCGCCCACCCACTCGCTGTCGCCGTGCCCACGCTGGTCGAGGCCGATGACGTGGAAGCGCTCCGCGAAGTGATCCGCGACTCGTGCGAACGAGGCGCTCGAGGACGTGAGCCCGTGGATGAGCACCAGCGGCGTGGCGCCCTCGTTGCCCCAGTCGCGGTAGTGGAGCCGCACGCCTCGCAGCTCAATGTCGTGCTCGGTCGCCTGCACCTTGGATGCGGTGGTCATCTCGCTCGCCTTCCTCGCGGCGCGCCGCTCGCGCGCTCGGCGCGCGTGATGGTAGCGCCTGCGCGCGGCGCTACGATGCTCCGGTCGGGCGATCGAGGCCCGGGTGATCCGCTCGAGGAGGTACGACCATGGCAATCACGCTCGAGGCCGGCGACACCGCCCCCGCGTTCACGATGCAGGATCAGGACGGCACCACCCACCGCCTCGCCGACTACCGAGGCCGCACGGTCGTCCTGTACTTCTACCCCCGCGACAACACGCCGGGCTGCACCAAGGAGGCGTGCTCGTTCCGCGACGAGCACTCGGCGATCCTCGCGATGGGCGCCGTCGTTCTCGGCGTCTCGACAGACACCGCCGCGTCCCACCAGAAGTTCCGAGACAAGTTCGAGCTGCCGTTCCCGCTCCTCGTCGACGAGAACGCGAAGGTGGCGACGGCCTACGGCGCCTGGGGTGAGAAGACACTCTACGGGCGGAAGTCGATCGGCATGACCCGATCGACGTTCATCATTGGCCCGGACGGCAAGCTGCTGCGTGTCTGGAAGCGGGCGAAGGCGGACGGCCATGGCGAGGTCGTGAAGAAGGCCCTCGAGGCGCTCGCGGCGAAGGCCTGATCGAGGTCGGGCCTCGAATCACCCCCAACAAGCAGAGGAACCCGCCGAAGCGGGCTCCTCTACGCTCGAGCTCCACATAATTCTATCACGCAGCGCAATGGCCCCGAGGGCACGATCAGGCGGCCCGCTCGAGGTAGTCCATCACCACGCGGCCGCCGCAGCGCGAGCAGCGAAGCCCGTCGTCGGTCTCGACCGCGTGCTGGGCGAGCTTGCCCTCGGCCGGCGCGAGGACGTGGACGTCACCGCGCCCGTGCCGCTCCGGATGCGACTCGAAGTCGCCCAAATAGCGCGAGCAGGAGAAGCACTTCAGCTCACCTCGTAGGGTAGTCACAGCACCCCCCAATCAGGTCTGTGTTACCGGTACCCCCTCTGGGTATCTGACGGCAGAATATACCCACCAGGGGTATGCGTCAAGATTCGGCTCAGCAGTCCGGCGGGGCGTGACGGGCGCCATGTTTCACGTGAAACGACATAACCGTGACGTGGGTGTCGAGGAAGGTGGGGTAGGGGACAGCGGGGCGCTGGAACGCGGCGCAACAATTACAGTTCACTCAACAGAGCGCCGGGACATCCAGGCGGGCGATCACGCGACTCCGACGGGAGATCGAGACGCGACAGCCAGCCCATCGCGCAAGCAGCGGCCGAGGCCGCGGCGATCGAGTTCGGCTGCGCCTCGTCGAGTGCTACGTCGAGTTCGCGTCTCGAATCGCTCAGCTTCGAGCTCGCCAGTTCGCTCAAAAGCGCCACAGGCTCCGCGGTTGCGGTTCGACCGAAGCTCCGGAGACTCCAGAAGCCGTGTGCGGCCGCACAAAGCGTCGAGACCCTTCGAACCTCCGTCCGGCCGGCCGAAGGCGATCCTCGAGGACTACTTCGCACTATCTCTCTTATGTGTAAAGGACCGATTCAAGGGTGGACGGGGTGGCATCCCCCATCCTTCGCTCGTCGGTTGGCCTCCGAGACCCCTCGTGGGACGCTGGATGACACGCAGGGCCTCGAGGACGGGCCCGCGATCATGAGGGAGCCACGAGGGTGCTGGCGCTGACGGAGATCCGACGCCGCAAGGTGCAGTTCGCGCTCGTCACCGGCGTCGTCGCGCTGGTCGCCTACCTCACCATCATGGTGACTGGCCTCGGTCTCGGCCTGAACGAGCGTGCCGGCACTGCGCTGTTGGGCCTCGACGGCGACTACCTCGCCTACGCCGACAACGCCAACCTCTCCGTCATTCGCTCGCGCCTCAGCACGGCCGATGTCGAGGCCATCTCGAGCGCCCCTGGCGTCGAGCGCGCGAGCCCCATTGGTTACGTCGCATCCGTGATCGAGTTCGGGGAGGCCGAGTCCGACACCGCCGCCGTCATCGGCGTCGAGTCGGGCTCGTTTGCCGCGCCCCAGGTTGTCGACGGACGGCCACTCGAGGCGCCGGGCGAGATCCTCGTGGACCGCGCCTGGGTCAGCGTTGCCGGCACCGAGCTCGGTGACCGGTTGCCGCTGCCCATCGGCTTCGAGACCCGTGAGTTCACGGTCGTCGGCATCGTGAACGAGGGCTTCTTCTTCTTCCAGCCCGCGACCTACGTGACTCTCGAGGACTGGCAGGACCTCGTCTACCAGGGCAGCGAGGACCAGCGCCCGGCCGCCAGCATCGTGCTGCTGGACGGCCAGAACCTCGATGGCGCTCGAGGCGACGGCTGGGAGGTCGTGACGAAGCGCGCCGGCTTCGAGAACATCGAGGGCGTGCAGGCCCAGCAATCGACCGTCGATGCGCTGCGCTACATGGGGCTGCTCATCGGCGCGATGGTCGTGGGCGTCTTCTTTTATGTCATTACGCTGCAGAAGGTATCCCTGCTGGGGATCCTCAAGGCGATCGGTGCCTCCGGGCCGTATCTCGCGATCCAGGGGATGCTCCAGGTGGTGGTCGTGTCGGTGGCCGGGGCCGTGGTCGCAGTCGTGCTGGCGCTGCTCACTGAGCGAACGCTGCTCTCCTCGGACACGGTCCCGATCAGCTTCACCGTCGGTGCCATGGTCAGTTCGTCCGTCTCTGTGATCGTCGCCGGCCTGATCGGCGCCGCACTCTCGGTGCGCCAGGTCGCCTCCATCGACCCGATCATCGCGATGCAGCAGCAGTAGCGAGACGGAGCGCGCACGATGGCGATTCTCGAGCTCGAGGCCGTGTCGAAGTCGTTCGGCGAGGGCGCAAGCAAGGTCGAGGCGGTGCGCAACGTCACGCTTTCGATCGATCGCGGCGAGATGGTCGCGCTCGTGGGCCCCTCGGGTTCGGGCAAGTCGACGCTGCTGGCGCTCATCGGTGCGCTGCTCACGCCCTCGGGTGGCGCCATCCGCGTCGATGGCAACGACATCGGTCGGTTCAGCGGGCGTGAGCGGACGCGCTACCGGCGCGACCGCGTCGGGTTCGTCTTCCAGGGCAGCAACATGGTGCCCTTCCTCACGGCCGACGAGAACCTCCGCCTGGTGGGCACCTTCGGCGGCGCGAACCGCGATGCGGTCCACCGCCGCGCGCACGAGCTGCTCGAGGAGCTGGAACTCGCCGGCGTGCGCGACCAGATCGCGACCAGCCTCTCCGGCGGCGAGCGGCAGCGCGTTGCGATCGCGCGGGCGCTCGTCCGCGACCCCGCCCTCATCCTGGTCGATGAGCCGACGGCCAGCCTCAACACGAAGCTCGGCCTGCGCGTCGTCGACGCCCTGAAGCGCGAGGTTCATCAGCGCGACAAGGCCTGCATCATGGTCACGCACGACGAGCGCATGGCCGCCGAGGCCGACCGCATCATCGAGTTCCGCGACGGCGAGGTGCTGACCGACGGCCCGACCAGCGACGTGCCGTCGAACGGGGCAGGCGCTTAGGCGCGCCGGCCGGCCCATCGCCGAATCGAAGTCCGACTACTCGAGGACCGCTTCCGCCGTTCGCGTCGGAGCCCGCGCCGCTGCCGACGTGCGCAGCACGAACGCGAGCGCGCCGAGGCCGACGACCGCGGCCGCCAGCACGAAGACCTTCGAGGTGCCGAGCGCGTCGACGATGGCGCCGCCGGCGAGCGAGCCCGTCAGCACGCCGAAGGCGAAGCCGGCCGAGCTCAGGCTCATCGTGGTCGCCATGCCGAGCCGGCGTCCGACGTCGACCTGCAGCGCCATCGAGGCCACGCCCATCACCGCGGACCCCACCCCACCGAGGACGACGAACGCTCCGAGGATCACGAAGTAGCTCGTCGAGAGCCCGATCGTGACGTAGGCGCCGGCCACCATCGCAGCGCCGGTTGCGACCATCCAGCGGCGGTCGACGCGGTCCGCGACCGGCCCGGCCGCCGGCTGCAGGAGCCCACCGAAGAGCTCCTGGCCGGCCAGCACGAAGCCCACCATCGTCGCCGTCGCACCGATCTCCTCGTCCAGGTAGACAGCGAGGAACGAGAACGCCGACCCGAAGGCGAACGAGTACCCGGCCCGCACGAGGAACAGTCCTTGCAGCTCGGGGTCTCGTAACAGCACACCCCACGACGTCTCACTCGTGACGTCCTGTTCCGAGCCCGCGTCGCCGCCTCGAGGTGCGCGGCGCGGGAGCATCGTGGCGACCACGAGGCCGCTCAGCGACAGGAGGGCCGCCATCGACAGGAAGACGGCATCGAAGCCGGCGGAGTCGCGCACGATGCCCGACACCACAGGCCCGATCCCGAACCCGAGGAAGTCGAACACCCCGAAGGTGCCCATGTAGCGCCCTTCGCGTCCCGCCGGCGCGAGGTCGCCGATGTACGCCAGCGCCAACGAGAACACGAGCCCCGACCCGAGGCCGGTCAGCGCCCGCAGCGCGATGATCACCTCGACGCGGTCGACGAGCAGCCACCCGATCGAGGCCACCACGTACGACCCGGTGCCGACGAGGATGAACGGCTTCCGCCCGTAGCGGTCCGCGAGCCGTCCCGCGAACGGGCTCACGACCAGCTGCGTCGCCGCGAACGCCGAGAACGTGAGCCCCACCGCGGCACCCGAAGCGCCGATCTCGCGTGCGTGCACCGGCAGGACGGGCGCCACCATTCCCACCCCCATGGAGGCGGCAAAGACGGCGATGGCCAGGGTGATGAACGCTCTCGATCGCATGACGGTCCACGTTAGCGGACGCTGGTCATCCGCTCGCGTAACGCCGGGATTCCCCGCGCGTCGGCGCCGGGATCGGTTGGTACAATGACCGAGCCCATCACTCACCAGACCAGCGGACCAATCATCGGCCGCGGAGGCCCTGTGAGCCCTAACACCGTTCGCACCGCACTGCTCGCGGTCATCTCCGCGCTCATCGGCGTCCTGCTGATCGCCGTCGGCTTCCTCGCACGCGTCGCCACCGAGCCCGATGCCGCGCCCGAGGCAACGGCGGTTGCCGCCGCAGTACCCGACACCTCTGACACGAACTTCCAGGTCCTCGATGAGATCATTCAGATCCTGCAGGAGGATTACGTCGACCCCTCCCGCGTCGACCGTGAGCTGCTCTACGAGGGCGCCATCAACGGCATCTTCACCGCCCTCGGCGACCCCCACTCGACGTACATCGACCCGACGACATACGCCATCAGTCGCAACGACTTCGAGGGCGCCTTCCAGGGTATCGGCGCGACCGTCGCGCAGCAGGACGATTATGTCGTAATCGTGCGTGCCCTCCCCGACACACCGGCTGAGACCGCCGGGCTCGTCGCCGGTGACGCCATCATCACCGTCGACGGCGAGGACGCGACCGGCTGGACCGTCGACAAGGCCGTCCTGAAGATCCGAGGTCCACGCGGCACGTCCGTCGACATCGGCATCCGGCACCTCGACGGCAGCGAGCAGGTCTACACCATCGAACGAGACGAAATCGAGGTCTCGTCGGTCGATGCCCTGCCGCCCGGCGGTGTCCTGCGTGATGCCGACGGCAACGAGGTGACGGACATCGCCTACTTCCGCATCCGGTCATTCACGGCCCGCACGCCGCAGGAGGTCCAGGACCAGGTCGACGCGGCGAATGCCGCGGGTATGCGAGGCATCATCATCGACCTGCGCGGGAACCCGGGCGGTCTGCTCGTGGAGACGGCGCAGACCGCCGACATGTTCCTCGACGGCGGCCGCATCGTGACCCAGGCGAACCGCGACGGCTCCGAGCAGACCATCGATGCGCGGCCGGGCCAGATCACGGACCTTCCGATCGTCATCGTGCAGGACGAGTTCTCGGCCTCAGGGTCGGAGCTGCTCGCAGCGGCGCTCCAGGAGAACGGTCGCGCGACGGTCGTGGGCACGCGCTCGTTCGGCAAGGGCACCGTGAACCACTCGAGGGAGCTCAGCAACGGCGGTGCGGTCTACGTCTCGATCGCCCGCTGGCTGACCCCCGACCGCAACCAGATCGAGGGCGACGGCGTGCATCCCGACATCGAGATCTCGCTCACTGCCGACGACATCGAGCAGCAGCGCGACATCGCGATCTACCGCGCCGTCGATGTCCTGCACGGCGCTACGGTCTCGACCGGCGGCAGCGGCAACGGCTAACGGCCGCCCGCTAGACGCCACGGAAGGCTGACCGTGCCCCGGGGAAAGTCCAAAGCCGCGCCCAGGCGCGCCCTCGAGGGCGGCACCGTCGCCATGAACCGGCGCGCCCGCTACGACTACGAAATCCTGCAGCGCTACGACGCCGGCCTGGTCCTGCTGGGCCCCGAGATCAAGTCGATTCGCGCCGGTAAAGCCAACATCGGCGAGGGCTACGCCCGATTCAATGACGGCGAGCTGTGGCTGTATAATGTGCACATCGCCCAGTACGAGGCGGCACGGGAGAAGCCGGAGCCGACGCGACCTCGAAAGCTGCTGTTGCATCGCGCCGAGATGGCCCGCATGCGACGCGCCCTCGAGGAGCAGCAACGAGCCACGGTCATCCCGCTCCGGCTCTATCTGGCGCGAGGGCTGGCGAAGGTGGAGCTCGGCGTGGCCCGCGGCAAGCGGGCGTACGACAAGCGACAATCCATCGCCAAGCGCGAGTCCGAGCGCGACATCGCGCGGGCGCTCAGGCAGCGTCAGCGCGAGGGCTAGGACTGGCGTCGAGGCCCGTCAACGTGGGGACGACAGGAATCGACAGGAGCTGAGCGGACTCGGATTGCGGGTCGAGGTGCCATCACCCTCGTTAATCAGGTGGCAAAAGATAACTGGCGAAAACGAACTCGCCCTCGCCGCTTAAGTAGCGGCGACGTGCCCCGGGAGGCTCCTCCTGACGGTCCCCGTGGGCGCGACGTTTAGTCGGGATGCTTCGACGGAGTTGGTCTCGAGCGCCGTCGACTAAGACCATCGAGGCTGGCCGGCCACCCCTCGTCAGTGGAGAACAGCCGGCGAGACCTGACCGCTGACTACACCCGTAGTAGATTCGAGCCACAAGTTCGCTGGACGGGGAGTTCGATTCTCCCCCGTCTCCACCACTAAAGCGCTTAGCGCCTTTAGCTGTTACTTACCCACAATCGGCCTGAGGTCGAAGCTATGTCCGTCGGCGCGATGGTGCCATGGACACTCGCACCGCCCAGTTATCCACAGTTCGGCTGGACGGGGAGATGGGAGGTCAGCACTCCCCCGCGCGGTCTTATGTTGCTACCGCGAAGACGGGCAGGGATTCCCGCCCGCCGAAGCGTATGTGATCCCGTCGTCGCAGCCTAGTCAGGGTCCGCGCTGTGGTCTGGGCGCTGACCATCGTCTTCGCGGTTCTTGCGCTGCGACCCGCCTTCGCCGAGATCGAGCGACGACTGCTAGCTGTGCTGAGGTCGTCGGAAGCGTCGGCGAGACGCTGAACGCGCCAGGCCGCTGCTGGGCTCCGACTTAGCCTCGGGCAAGACCGGCGGGGTATCACGGGTTACGCCGCCGACGCCTATCCGACGTTGGCGCCGCCCTCCCACTGCCAACGCTCTTCGGCCAGGTTGCGGGGCGGTTCGGGCGTATTCACCCGCACCATCAGCACCGGGCACGACGCCACCATCAGCACCTTCAGCGCCACGCTTCCGATGCCGAGCAGTTCATCCGCTCCTGCACCATGCGTGCTCATCACGATAAGGTCCGCGTGCAGCTCGCCGGCCAGCTCGGCAATCGTCGTGGACGGCTGGCCGAAGCGTACGTTGACCGTTACCTCCGCGACGCCGGCCTCGCGCAACGCCTGCGCCTTCTCTTCCAGGTAGTCGAACGCCCTCACTTTCCGGCCCTCAAGGCCGTCCGCATCAGTCTCATCGAGTCGCGAGGTACGAGTCGGCACGACGGTGAGCAGCGCGACGCGTGCTCCGGACACTGATGCCAAGTCCCGTGCATAGCCGAGCGCCCGCTCGCTGTACTCGGAGCCGTCGAGCGTCGTCAGGATTTGCGTGAACACGCGAGCACCCCTTCTGCCAACGCCATCATCATGCAGCTCTTCGCAGGCGCTCGACTGGGCCGTCCGGCCCAATGCCCCGTCGCCCTCCGCTACTCGGTCATGCTTCGGAGCATCCAGGCCGTCTTCTCGTGGATCTGCATGCGTTGCGTGAGCAGGTCCATCGTTACCTGATCGCCCGCGTTTTCCGCTGCCGGAAACACGTCGCGAGCGGTGTGCACGACGGCCTCATGGCCCGCGAGCAACTCGGTCAGCATCTCCCCGGCAGGAGGAACACGGTCTGGCTCCTTGATCGAGCTCAGCGCTGCGAACTCGCGGTACGTAGCGGGGGCGTACTCGCCAAGTGCGCGGATACGCTCCGCGATCAGATCGGTCGCGAGCCAGAGCTCGTTGTACTGCTCCTCAAACATCAGATGCAGCTCGCGAAACCGCGGCCCTGTCACGTTCCAGTGGAAGTTGTGGGTCTTCAGGTACAGCGTGTACGTATCGGCGAGCACGCGCTCGAGACCGGCGGCGATGGTCTGCCTGGCTTCGTCCGGGATCGCGGCACCCTCATGAGTCGCTCTGCTGGTCATCATCGTTCTCCGTTCCCTGCGTTTCGCTTGCCATCCTCTCGCTTCCGGACACTGCTCGCACGCGGCCCGGACGTTGCCCTCGGAGCGCGCGACGGCTTGCGAGGTGCGTGCTCGCCGGCGACTGAAGCGATCGACTCCCCCGCCGCACGAAGCACTCGACGGGCCGCGCCATCGAGCGGCAGGGGGACGCGTGTCCCGGCGGCTTGTGCGTGGCCCCCGCCCGTGGGTCAGCCCGCCGAGCACCTTGCGACCGCAGTCCGGAAGTCGTCCTGGGCGTCCAGGGCCTCGTCGGCCGCGTCGACCGGATTCACCTCGAATGAAAGGACGACTGTGCACGGCCCGGGTGTCGGGCGGCGGCGGCGTGGGGCGGCAAAAGCCTCATGCGGCCCCACCTGTACTCGTTGGCAAGACCGCCGAGGTGGACGCGTCGTGGGGCCGCAAGACCCGATCCCAAACCTACAGTCCGCTCACGACCTCTGTCCCACGGGGGAGACCGAGGCCGATCGCCCGTTGCGAGTACCGATACGCATACAGACACTGGGCGTATGCCGCGTTCGCTCGATCGCATCGCTCGCCAAACATGGGCGATCACCTTCGTCGCCGTGCTGGCGCTCTTGCAGCCCACACTCGCGGCGTTCGACCCGGGCCTCGCCGGCTGGCGACCCGATCACGGGCACGTCTTCCTGTCGACGCAGGCTGAGTTTGTGCACGAGCACCCGTACGACCATCACCACGAGCACAGTCAGTCTGAGCGGCAGGGCACCGACCTAGCCGGCACCGAGGGGCCCTCGACCCCCGGTGTGCTGTTCACCTTCGACACCGGCGTGGCCGGTGCGGCCATTCCGGTGGTCCAACCGCCGCAGCTGACGCCACCCCGCGCCTACAAGGCCGACGAGTTGATCGTCGCCGCCCAATGGCGACCAGTCACCGTCTCACCGCTCGTCCCACCACCTCGCACCTGACCGGACCGTCTCAGTTCGAGCACGAATAGAGGCACGGCGCGTGACGCGTCTTGGTGCCGTGCGGAACGAGGTGTGAGATGAATCGAGCGCAAGCTGTCGGGCTGGCGCTGGGGGTTGTCGCCGTGGTCGCGGTGGCGGTGTTCGGTGTCGCCCGCTTCCTCGATGACGAGCCGTACACCTACGCGGCCATCCAGATCGAGAGCCCCCAGGCGATGCCGGACATCCGACTCACCACGGCATCGGGGCAGTCGTGGGCGCTGAGTGAGTCGGATGCTGAAGTGACAGCCGTCTACTTCGGCTACACCCACTGCCCGGACGTCTGTCCGCTCACGATGTCCGAGCTCGCCGCCGCACGGGATGCGATGCCGGAGGACCGACAGGCCGAATTCCAGGTCGTCATGGTCACGGTGGACCCCGCCCGCGACACGCCGGAGGTGATGGACACCTACGTCCATCACTTCGACGACTCGTTCATCGGGCTGAGTGGCACGGAGGACGAGGTCGCTGGCGTGATGCAGGGATGGGGCATCCTGGCGCAGCGTGAGGACGTCGAGGGCAGCGCCTCCTACTTCATGAGCCATCCCGCTGGCGTCAACGTCGTCGACGCGGATGGCCGCATTCGCCTCCTGATCCCGATTGGGGTCGACCCGAAGGCGATCGCCAGCGACATCCTGCACTTGATGGACGCCGGCTAGGCCGGCTCGTACCACAAGCTACAACGACTCTCAAAGGAGCTTCTTGAATGCACTTCAATCCCGGACTGCGCGCGCTGGCGTACGCGCTCCCCGTGCTCGCCGCGGTGAGCCTGGTCGCCTGCTCGTCGGACAACGATGCGTCTGACTCCGACGCAACTGCCGCGACGCCAACCGAGGCCATGGCGGTGGCCGACGGAATCACGATCTCCGAGCCGTGGGCCCGTGCCACCGCAGGCAACCCCGACGAGAACAGCGCCGTCTACATGGTGATCACGAACGGCGCCGACGAGGCCGACCGCCTTGTCAGCGCGAGCGTCGACGACGAACTTGCCTCGACGGTCGAGCTACACGAGACGGTGATGCAGAACGGTCAGATGCGCATGCAGCCCGTCGAGGGCTGGGACGTGGCAGCCGACGCCGGCACGCTCGAGTTGAGCCAGGGCGCCAATCACGTCATGCTCATCGGCCTGTCGAAGCAACTCGTCGTCGGCGACACGGTCGGCCTGACTCTGCACTTCGAGCGGGCGGGCGACGTGCATGTCGATGCGCCTGTGCGGGAAGGTGAGCCCATGGGAATGGGTTCGACCAACTAGCCCTCGACACCGAGGCGGAGGGAGCGGCGAACGCCGCTACCCTCCGCCGGCATCTTTGACACTCGGCTCGGGCGGCAAGCCCGAACCCGAATCTGAGATCAACTCCAATAGAGCCTTGTGGTCCCTCAGGTTTGCCGGTGGCTCGACGTTGCCCTCCCATCGCGCTCAGAGCGCGGGTCGACGGGCACGCCGCGGCCTTGCAGCTGAACGCCCTGACGACGCGTGAGTGTGGACGAAGCGTGCTGAGTAGGGGCGAGGTAGGACGACCCGGTACAAGACGGGACGAGCACGTGCAGACTCAAGCCGCCCCCTCCCGCCAGGCCAGCCCGTACGCCGCCCAGTGCTTGGGTACGGGATGAACTAGCTCCGACAGTTGGAGATCTTGGAGCCAGCCCCGACTCGTCCCGGGCCACGCGATGGGGCTCCTGACGCGCCTCACGCGAGCAGTGATGATCGAGGCGCTGAACCAGGACTCTACGTGCGAACGGCGCAGGCAAAGGGACTGGCCGGCCGCGCAGTGCTGCTCAGGCACGCGCTGCCGAACGCGGCCATCCCGCTCCTGACGGCGCTCGGGCTCGAGCTCGCCGGATTCATCGGCCACGCGGCCGTCACAGAAGTCGTCTTCGCGTGGCCCGGCCTCGGCCGCCTCGGCGTCGAGGCGGCGCTGGCCGGCGACGTCCCGGTCGTGATCGGGTTCACGCTCACCGTGGCTGCCTTCGTGGTCGTCATCAACCTCGTTGTGGACCTCGCCTACCTGTTCGTGGATCCGCGCCAGCGGGCGCTGGCGTGACCACCATCGCCCGAGGTGTCGACCAGCTGGCCGTGCGCCGACCGATGTTCGCTCGGCTCGCACGACGACTCCACCGAGACGGCATCGCGGCCACCGCCGCCCTCTCTCTCGTCGTGTTCGGCGCCTTCGCCGGCCCCGAACTGTGGCAGGTCGACCCGAACGCGACCGACCTGGCGAATCGCTTCGCGGGTGCCAGCGCGGAGGCCCCGCTCGGCACGGACGATTTCGGGCGCGACATGCTGGCGCGCCTGATGGAGGGCGGGCGTCGGTCGCTGCTCGGCGCCGCGGTCGTGGTCGCCGGATCGACCTCAGCCGGGCTCATCGTCGGGATCGCCAGCACGGTGAGCGGCAGACGCACCCAGGCCACACTTGCGCGCCTGATCGACGCGACGCTCGCGATGCCGACTCTCGTCATTGCGATGGCCATCGTCGGGATTCTCGGCACGGGATTCACGAATCTCGTGCTTGCGCTCGTGCTCGTCGGCTGGCCCTGGTACGCGCGCCTGTACCGCGGCCTCACGCTCCAACAGCTCACGCGTGAGTACATCGTCGCGGCTGAGTCTCTAGGCTGCTCCCGCTTGCGGATCGCGTGGCGCCACATTGGTCCGAACATCGCGGGGCCGGCGATCGTGCTCAGCACCACGAGCCTTGGGGCGGCGATTCTCGGACTGGCGTCACTTTCCTTCCTGGGACTCGGAATCCAACCACCCCACGCGGAATGGGGGCAATGGTGGACGCCGGTCGGTCCAGGTTTCAAACGCACCCATGGCTCATCCTCGCGCCCGGCCTCGCGATCAGCGCCACAGTGCTCGCGATCAACGTGCTGGGCGATGTCCTCCGTGACATTGCCGACCCGGCGTAGAGGGCAACCCACGCGTGCCGGCTTGTGGAGCCACAAGACACGGTCGCGCTATTCAGCCTCGCGTTCGTAGCGATGGTGGAGACCACCGAGGACTGGTTGACCGACGACGCGGCCATGGCGGTGCGTTTCCCTTGGTCCTTCGGGCGGTGCGGTGAGGTCGCGTCGCGTTGTAGTACTCGACGTACTCGAGCAGCACGCTCCGAAGGTGGCGCTCATTCAGCGGGATGATGTGGTCCGTGCATTCCCGACGTAGGGTCCCGACCTGGCGCTCACCGATCGCGTTCGCCCTCCATGGTCGCCCAGTCGGCACGGGCGGGGCCGGATCCAAGCAGGTAACCGCTGCGAGACGGTAAGCGTCATGCCACGCCGCCGAGGCCCTCGACCAGCGCCTGCGCGTTCGCGCGCATCATCGCCTCATACGTCTCCGCGTCCGGACCGGGTTGCGAGTGCAGGACGAGCACACGCGTATCCGTCTCCGAAGCAACGGCCTCGATCAGGGGCGACGAGAACTGCGGCTCGGCATAGATGGCGGGGACGCCGTGCTCCTCGACGATCTCCACGACCTCAGCAACGTCCTGGGCGCTCGGCTGCTGGTTCGGATTGCCTGGCGCCAGCGAGCCCGCGATCTCGAACCCGTACTCGGCTGCGAAGTAGCCGAAGGCGTCGTGGAACACGACGATCTCCCGCGCGCCCTCGGGGATCGCGGCCATCTGGTCCCGAATCTCGTCGTCGACGGCCTCGAGGCGCGCAATGTACGCCGAGGCGCGCTCGTTGAAGCTATCGGCATTCGCCTCGTCCGTCGCCACGAGAGCGTCGCGGATGTGCTCGACGTAGCTGATCACGTTTGGCACCGAGAGCCAGAAGTGCGGGTCGCCCTCTGCGAAGGTCAACGCGTCGACAGCCTCGGACATGACCTCGTCGTCGTGCTCTTCCCCCTCGTGGTGGTCGTCTTCGTGTTCCTCGCCCTCGGGATCCTCGTCTTCGTGCTGTTCACCCTCGTGCTCATGCTCGTGACCCTCGACCGGCGCGCGCGGTTCCAATCCCGCCGAGACGGCGACGACCGGCACACCGTCGCCGACGTTCTCGACGACGATCGCGAGCAGCCCCTCCTCGAGGTTGTAGCCGTTCACCAGCACGAGGTCGGCACTCGCCACCTCGGCCGCAACGCGCGTCGACGGCTCGAACGAGTGCACGTCGACCCCGGCCGGGATTAGGGCCTGCACGTCGATGGCGTCCCCGCCGACCTCCCGCGCGAACTCCGCGATCAGCGCAGTCGATGCCACCACCGAGAGCCGCTCGCCCCCGTCGTCGTCGCCCCCGTCCGTCGAGTCGCCACACGCCGAGACGAGCGCGCTCACCAGGAACGCACCCACCACCAGCAGCACGCCGGCCGAGCGCGCCCCCGACCGCCCAGTCCCCCGCAGCACAGAGTCCACCCTTCGAGCGGCGTAATGAGACGCCGTATCAGTTCATCGAGGCCCGATGATACCGAGTCTCAGTACAACCGCAAGAGGTGAGACGCGTCTTGCAGTGCTGTCGCGCGAGAGCCCGGCACGCCCGTTGGGGCATCGCGCGGAGACAGCCCCGAACCACGCCAAGGCGAACTGGCGGGCACGTCGTTAGTCATTGGGTGCGACGTCCACGCTGCCATCGAAGTAGCCTGCCGCGATCGGCGTCGCCTGCCCGCCGGCATCGATCGCGTAGGTGTAGCCCGTGGCGACGGCGAGCAGTGTGTCGTTCGAGGCCCATGCGATGCGGGGATCGTCTTCAGCCATCGGCGTGACTGCTCCGGGACTTCCGTCCGTCGAGACGCGCCACACGTCCATCGGCACGCCGTGCGCTTCGGCCGACCGTGCACCGAGGCGTGCGACACGCTCGAACCAGCCGAAGACACCCACAACCCTCGAGGGTTGTCGAGGTGTGCTCATGAACGCGACCGCCGGTGCGGCGAACGCGACGGCGTCACCGTCGGGTGCGATCCGCGGGGCGAAGATGAACGCGGCACCCCGGGCGGCTTCGAGCTCCACGGCACCCGACCCATCGAGCGCGGAGACGAGCAGTCTCGACCCGTCGGAGGTGACGGCGAGATAGGCCAGCCGGCCGTTGCGCGAGACGGAGGGCTCCGTCGCGCCATCAACGAGCAGCCGAGACGCATCCGTCTCGGGATCGTACTCCTCGATCCGGAGGTCGAACCCCTCGATGCGGCTATCGCTCACGCGCACCTGCCGGATGCCGACGACGATGCGCTCGCCGTCAGGGGTCCAGTCCATGCCGGAGATCTGCTCACCGGCGCGGAGGTGTGGGCGCAGGACGCGCTGCTCGCCCGTGTCGGGATCCACCACGAAGATGTCGTCGCCCCAGTCGCCCTCCAGCCTCAGCAGCAGCGAGGCTTGGACGAAGGCGACGCGCGAACCGTCCGGCGACCAACGTGGATAGGTGATGTGTGCGTCGGGATCCTTCGTGGTCGCCAGGACTCGGGCGTTCGGACCGTCGACGAGGATGAGCTGGTGATCGTGGGCAACTACCACGCGCTCGGCTCGGTCGTCCGGGTAGGGCGGAAGCGACCCTGGACCGGCGGGAACCACCTGCGACGTCGAGGTCTGCGTTGACCCGTCTGACGAATCCCCGCCGCATGAGATGGTGAGGAACGCGAAGGCAAGCGCCAGCCCGACCGAGAGTTGGCGCGCTCGATGCCCAACCCACCGCCTTCCTATCCCGGCCGAGGCCCTCATCGCGCAACATCCAACAGCGCACCAAACGCGCTGTTCGCGACGAAATCGACCTTTCCGCTATCCGGAGATACGAGGTAGATGCCCCCGGTGGCTGCGGCGGTGATGAGGTGCCCGTCAGGCGACCAAGCGCCGCAAATGTCGTCGGCATCGAGCGACGTCAGGCGCCGCACGGCGCCGGTCGCAACATCGACGCTCCACAGGTCGCTCGGCAGCCCGTGCGCCGACGCGGATCGAGGCCAGAGTGGGCCGAGTAGCCGCGCGAGCAGACCATCCGGCGTCTTCCGAAGTGCCGTTCCGACCTCGGGAAGCACGCTGGCGCTGAAGAGCACGGTCGCCCCGTCGGGTGAGAGGCGCGGGCAGAAGAGACGGACGAATGTGCCCGCTTCGATCAGCGTTCGCGCATCGCTGCCGACCGCTCCTGTCACGATGAGCGTCGGCCCGGCCACCTCCGCGCGCACGTACGCGAGCCGCCTGCCATCTCCCGACAGTGAGGGCGCGAACGCGCCCAGCGCGACGGTCGTCTCCAAGCCACTCGCGAGATCGAGGCGGACAAGCCGCGTATCGATGCGCAGGAAGATGCCATCCTCGATCACCCACTGCAGGACACCGAAGAGCAGCGCGGAGCCGTCTCGCGACCAGACGAGTCCCTCGAGCGTCTCGCCGAGCTTCGAGTGTCGTCGCAGCAATGTGCGCTCGCCGTCAACCGTCGTGAGCCAGATGTCGTCGCCGAAGTCCGCGTTCCAATCACCCGTGAACGGGTTCGTCTGGATGAATGCGATGGTGGTTCGATCGGGTGACCATGCGGGCGCGCGGTATGCCTGCTCCGTTGGAGGCGGCGGCAGGGCTTCCTTCATCGAGCCGAGCGGACCCACGAGGAGGCGACGGTCGAGGATGAGGGCGAGGTCTCCCGGGCTCGCTGCGGGGCCGGCCGCGATGCTGATGGTCGGTGTCGAGACCGCCCCCGCCGTCTCGGTCAGCGTCGCAGTTGCCTCGGAAGTCGTTGGAGTCGCCTCCGCCGTGGGCACGCTCGTGGGGTCTTCGGCGGTCGCTGTCGACGTGGCCGTCGCCGAAGGTGGGGTCGTCACAGGCATCGTCGGCGCGACGCTGGCACGTGTGTGCTCGGTGGCCGGCGCGGGTGTGGGGTGAGCCGATTCGTTGCTACCGCAGCCGGCAGCGAATGTGATGAGTGCCGCTACGACCACGAATCGTGGGAGGGGCAGTCGGCGGCACCACGTGGGCGGCGGTCCAGCACCACGAGGCTTATCGTGATCTCGATGCTTGTGCGACGTGCGGCGACCTCGGCTGTCCTCGTCACGATGTTGTTGCTGGTGTTCCAGCCGAGGGTCGCGCACGCGCACCCACCCGGGAACATCTACACCGTGAACTTCTACGTGCGCATCGAGCCGTATCCGACGACGATGCGCGTGCTCTACCTGCTTGATCTGGCGGAGGTGCCGTCACTCGACGAGGCAGAGCGCATCGACTTGAACGAGAACAGCGTAGTCGACCCGGACGAGCGCGAGCGATATTTGCTCGACAAGGGTTCCGAGCTCACGGCGAATCTCACGATGCTCGTCGACGGCGAGGACGTGCCGCTCGATCTTCTCGCGGCTGTGCTCGAACGTGTCGCCAGCCCGTACGGCATCGAGACATACCGCGTGCGATTGGCTCTCGAGGCGATTCCGAGGCACTCGCTCGTCGGGACGCACCGTATCGAGTTCACCGATGAGAACGCCCTCGACCGCGACGGCTGGCGCGAGATCCTCGTGGCGGAGCGACCCGATATCGAGTACGACGCGCCTCCGGAGTTCTTCGACGACCGGACGCGCGAGCTCACCGTCTTCAAGGTCGGTCTGTTCGAGGACGCGCCGCGGACGACCTCGGCCGCGTTCTCCTTCACGCTCGCCGAGAACCCGATCGTCGCGCCGCCCTCGCCAGCAGCCTCGCTCGTGCCGCGCTGGTCGCCAGACGCACTCATCGATGAGGACTCATCGGCGGCGTTGGCCACGCCAGCAGGAAGCGCTCGCGCGCCGTCGCTGGGGCCGCCACTGCTCGCGTCCGACTCGGGCATCGCCGTTCTCGGCGCGTTGCTCGCTGCCGTCGTGGTCGGAGCGCTGCACGCCCTGGAGCCTGGGCATGGGAAGACGCTCGTTGCCGCGACGTTCGCGGGCAGTCGCAGCGCGTCGGCCGTCCAGGCGCTTGGCTTCGGCGCGCTCGTGGCACTCGCCCACTCGGTAGGTATCGCGGTGCTCTTCGTCGGACTCGTCGCCGGTGCCGACCGATTCGAGCCGGCTCGAGTCTTCCCGTGGCTCGGGCTGTTCGGTGGCATGCTGGTGATCGCCATCGGCGTGGGACTCGGCCTCGAGCTCCTTCGGAGTCGCTCAACGAACGACGCCGCCGGCGGTGGGTCGCGCGTCGATCTCAAGGGCGGCCCGCCCTGGCGACGCCTGCTCGTGCTGGGCCTGGTGCACGGGCTGGTGCCGACGCCGGCGACGATCCTCACCCTGCTGGCGGCGGTCTCGCTCGGGCAGGTCAGACTCGGCTTGCTGCTCATTGCTGCCTTCGCGCTCGGCTTCGGCGTGATGCTCGCGGCGGTGGCGGCGATAGCGCTCGGGGCTCGGCGCGTCCTGCTTAGACGGCTCGAGACCGCTCGCAGCGGCGCCTCATGGCTACGCATTGCTCAGCTCACGCTCTCAGGTCTGGCGACGGTTGTCGTGCTGGTGTACGGCCTCGTCCTGACCTTCCAGGCAGCGGCGAGGCTCTAGCCGCCCCCCTCCTCACTCTCGAGATCCGATATGAGAGCCATTCGCCGCTTGGCAGTCGCGTCAAGGAATGATACTTAGTCTCATTAGAGAGCCATCCTCCACCACGCGGAACACAAGACGAAGGGAGAGCCGCTCGATGCCTGAACACCGACGGCAGGGCGGATCGGCAACGGCGCACTCAGCGCTAACCCACGATGGGGCGATGCTCGGATCGCTCGCGCTTCAGGATCGGGTCTTCGAACCCCTCCTCGAGGAGATCGCCAACTGGTTGAACGTCGAGGCCGGGGAACGTGTCCTCGACGCTGGTTGTGGCACCGGCGGGATGACCGCAGTGCTCGCCGGCCGCGGCGCCACGGTCGACGCGGTCGACGAGTCGTTGGAACACGTCGACGCGACCGTTCAGCTCGTCGAGCGGCGTCGCGTCGCAACGCGCGTGAACGTCGCCGTTGGCGACATCGCTTCGCTCGACTACGCGGACGGGACGTTCGACGTCGTGTGGTGCAGCCGCGTGCTGCACCACGTCCCTGACATGCTCGCAGCGGCCAGAGAGCTCGCGCGCGTCGTGCGACCCGGTGGTCGCGTCGCGATTCGGGAAGGCGGCTTCCCGTTCCGCGTACTGCCGGACGACGTAGGCCTCGGCGAGCCGTGGATCGAGAATCGGCTCTCCTCGGCCGGAGTCGGTCTCTTCGTTCGTAGCCGCGACCTCCACGACAGTTCGCCATACCCGCACGGTTGGGCGCGGCTCTTGCGCGATGCCGGCCTCGATGCCGTCGCAGCTCGGACGTTCGCCACGGATTCGCTCTCCCCTCTCTCCAAGGACGAGCGTGAGTGGGTGACGCGCCAGTGGCAGCGGTGGCTCGACCGCACCTCGGACGACGACAGCCTCGCGCCAGATAGGGACACGCTGCGGACGCTCATGGACTCGGACTCGCCGCACTACGTGTTCAACCGGGATGACCTCCACTTGCGCACCGGCCACTCGGTGTACGTCGGCATGCGCGCCCGATGAGCGCTCAACGGGAGTACGGGAGCTCATTCGTGGTTCCGTACGTGCGCGCATTCCGCGTCCACGACGGCAACCGTCAGCGGCTCCTCGAGACCATCAACGAGCTCGGACACAAGCACGCTGAGGATGCCTCAACCCACGACCGCGAGGGGACGGTGAACCGACCGCTGTTGGACGATCTTCGCAATATGGGATACCTCGGCGCCGCCGTGCCACGCGCCTTCGGCGGCGGAGGCTTTCGGCTGGTTGACCTCGTCCTGTCGCAGTCGGTATTGGCGGAGCACGACCCGAGCACGGCGCTAGGCGTCGGCATGCACCACATGGTGATCGGCGACGAGGCGCAAGCCATGGCCTGGCCCGCGTGGCGACGAAAGCAGCTCCTTCGGCAGGTCGGGGCGGGCGAGCTGATGCTGAATGTCCTGGCGACCGAGCCACTCATGGGGTCGCCGCAGGGACACACGCCACCGGCGACATCGATCGAGCGTGGTTCGTCGGGCCGCTGGGAATTGAGCGGCGCGAAGTCGTTCTCGACGTTTGCCCCCGTGCTCACCCACGCGGTCGTCTACTGTTCGGTCGGCGGAGGTACGGGACAAGTGGCACGGGTCCTGGTGCCCATGGGTACCGAGGGGGTGACGATCGAGCAGACGTGGGACACAATCGGCATGCGCGCGACCGAGTCGCACGATGTGCACTTCGATCGCGTTCAGATTCCGGATGGGGACGTCCTCGCGATCCACCAGTTCACGAACCGCACGACGCGCCCGGCGATGACACCCTGGTTCACGCTCCTCGTGTCCGCCGTCTACCTCGGGATCGCGCGAGGGGCGTTGCGCGAGGCCTGCCAGCATGCCGTACAACGAGCGTCCAGGACCGCAGCCGCCCCCAGTACGGGGCCCATGAGCAACCTCAGCCAGTGCTATGGGCGGCTGCTGGTAGCGGAGGCCGGCCTCCTCAGCGCGGCAGCCACCGCCGATGCTGGCCTGCGGCCTGGCACCGGCCTGACCAGCCTCGAGGTCGCGGCCAAGCTCGAAGTGGCTCGTGCCGCGATTGAGGCAGTCGATCTCGCGGTGCGCAGCGTTGGAGGGTCGTCCTTGCGACGCGGTTCGCGCCTGGAACGAGCGTGGCGCGATGTCCGAAGTGCGACCGTGCACCCACCCTCGGACACGGTCGCCCTCGATCTGCTGAGCGGGTCGGCGGCGAGTCTCGTCAGAGAGGATGGCCGAGCGGCAAGCTTCGACCGGTGACGCGCTTGCGCGACCAACGAGAGCCGGGAACGTTGAGTCTCCCACGGTCGGCTCTCGGCCTTGCCGTCGCGTTGCTCGTCGTGCTGGCGGCGACGTTCGCGATCGGTGGTTGCGGTGCCCCTACGTCCCCGGCGGCGACCGCGGAACCGTCGACCGTGGAGCAGACGTTAGCTCGGCCAGAGACCGCCAACGGCCCCGCCGTCGAAACGACGCTGCTAGTGCCGACGTCCGACCGCTGGATTGACGTCGATGTCACTCAATTCAGTGTCCGCCTCATGACCGGGGAGAATGTGCTGCAGACGATCTCGCCGGTTGCGGTCGGCAGGCAAATTGACACCGGCGCCTACGAGTCGACGCAGACCGGTCTGTTCCACGTCCATGTGAAGCGGGCGGGACTCAGCTACGACGAACCGTACGATACCTTTATCGACTGGTGGGTCGGGTTCGACTCGGAGCGGGACAACGGCTTCCACTCGTTCCTGCTGGACGAACACGGTGCCGTCGTCGACGACTCGACGGGCCGCGTCTCGAACGGCTGCATCCGCACGGCTGCTGCTGAGGTGATCTTCGACTTCGCGGAGGTGGGAATGCCTGTCCTCGTGCACCGGTAAGGGATCCTGATTGTTGTCCACAGATTTGGCGAAGCCGAATCTACATCAGCGGTGCCGCTGGCTGCCCGCGCGCCAACCGAGGCGTGGGGCGCACGGGCCGTGCTTCGGGCGAGCTACTCGTTGCGCAGGGCGACGATCGGGTCGATCGAGGTGGCTCGATAGGCGGGGTAGCTGCCGCTTGCGAAGCCCACGAGGGCGGCGACCAGGAACGCGAGCACGACGCTCCACGGCTGGATGACCGTCGTCATCGCCTGGCCGCCGACCTCGCGCCCGTTGAGAACGATCGAGATCGTGGCACCGAGCGCGATCCCCACGATGCCCCCGAAGATGCTGAGTGTCACGGCCTCGGCCACGAACTGCATCAGGACGTCGCGACTCGTCGCGCCCACTGCTCGCCGGATGCCGATCTCGCGCGTCCGCTCGGTGACCGACACGAGCATGATGTTCATCACACCAATGCCCCCGACCAGCAGTGAGATGCCCGCGATGCTCCCGAGCAGGATCGACAGCGTGTTGCTCACCTCGCTCGCGGCGCCGATGAGGTCGTCCTGACTCTGGATGACGAAGTCAGGCTCCGTGACCTCGTGCAGGTATGTCAGCAGCGACGAGACCTGCTGCTTCACGGACTCTTCGTCGACCCCCGGGACGAGTTGCACATCGATCTGGCTGGCGCGAATACCTCCGCTCTGAGAACGAAGGAACGGGCCGAGGCGATCGACCAGGCCCTCCGCAGGCACGAAGAGCTGGTCGGCAGCATCCGCGACCCCACTGCTCTGGAGGACGCCGATGACGACGAACTCGAGCGTGATCCGCCCGCCCGCCAACGAGATCCGGACGCTCTGCCCCACCGGGTCCTGCGCACCGAACAGCGCATCGGCGGCGCGAGAGCCGAGGACGGTCACGAGGCTTCCGGCCTCCTCCTGTGCGGGCGTGAAGAAGGCCCCGGAGGCAAGTTCGCTGTCGTGCACCTCCGCGTAGGAGCTGGATGTCACCACCAGTTCGACCTCAACATCGTTGGCTCCGGCGACCGCCGACACATCGAGGGTCGTCAGGGCGCTCGCCGCCGAGACACCGCTGATGTCCGAGGCGATCGTCTCCGCATCGGTCGACACCAGCGTCGATGCTGCACCGGGGCCGCCGGCGACCGCGCCCCCGCCGCTAGTGCTCGAGGATGGCTCGATGAAGAGCAGGTTCGTGCCCAGCCCTCGGATCTGGTCCGTCACACCCTTCTGCGTGCCCTGTCCGACCGCGACCAGCACGATGACCGAACTCACACCGATGACGAGCCCGAGCGTCGTCAGCAGGCTCCGCAGGCGATTCGCCACGATGGCGCGAAGGGCGATGCGCAACGCGTCGAGCATGCTCACGGCGCCGACTCCTCAGCACGTGAGGCGCCGGCGGACGACAGCGGCCGCGAGCCATCGAGCGATGGCACCGGTTCGTCGCTTCGGTCCTCGATGATCGAGCCGTCGCGCATTGTGATCGTCCGGCGCGCGTAGTCGGCGACCTCCTGCTCGTGGGTCACGAGGATCACGGTGAGATTGCGCTCCTCGACGAGGGTCTGGAGCAGACGCATCACCTCGTGGCTCGTAGCGGTGTCGAGCGCGCCCGTGGGCTCGTCCGCCAGGAGCACGATGGGGTCGACGACGAGCGAGCGGGCGATCGCGACGCGCTGCTGCTGGCCACCGGACAGCTGGTTCGGCTGGTGGTGCAGTCGGTCTGCGAGGCCGACGCGTGCGAGCGCGTCTGCCGCCCGGCGCTGACGGTCGCGCGCGCCCTGGTAGATCAGTGGCACCTCGACCTGCTCGAGGGCGTTCAGGCGCGGCAGCAGGTTGTAAGACTGGAAGACGAAGCCGAACAGGCGTCCGCGCAGCCGCGCGCGGGCGTCCTCCGGCAGCCGGCTCACGTCGTGTCCGTCGATGGTGTAGGTGCCGCCGGTTGGGTGGTCCAGCAGCCCGACGATGTTCATCAGCGTGGACTTGCCGGAGCCGGACGCACCCATGATGGCGACGAACTCGCCCCGACCGATCTCGAGGTCAGTCGGGCGCAAGGCGTGAACGTCCCCGGCCTCGCTCCGGTACACCCGCGAGACGCCCTCGAGGCGGATCACGGCGCGCTCCGGTTGAAGTCCGGCGGAGCGTTCCCGCCGAAGAAGAAGCCGCCCTGCGTCTGGCTGGAGCTGCTCTGCGTCGTGACTGTGTAGGGCACCCCCTCGGTTTCGGCGCCGACGAGGACGATGTCACCGGCCTCGAGGCCCGACAGCACCTCGACCTGCTCGCCGTCCGATGAACCCAGCGTCACCTCGATGCGCGTCGATGTTCCGTCGTCGGCGGGAATGCGAACCGTCGGAACGTCGTCGATGAGACGTACCGCGTTCACCGGAACGAGGACTGCCTCGTCCCGAATCTCAGTGAGCAGCGTCACGGATGCGCTCATGCCCGGGGCCGGCATCGGCCGCTGCGAAGCGCCATCGGGCGCCGCGGCGGGACCGGTCTCCCCTCCACCAACAGGCCCGGTCGCGCCGGAACGGATCCGCTCGAGCAGCGTCTCCGGGATCTCGAACCCTTCGGGCAGCGTCACCCCATCCGGAAGAGGTTCATCGTTCGCCAGCGCCTGGAGGATGTCCTGCATCGAGACGCCGTCCGGGAGGTCGATGTCGGCAAAGGGGCCGGCGGGGCCCCCTGCGCCCGGGAAGGCGCCAGCGGGCGCTCCCGTGGTAGCCGCTCCCGTGAGCGCGGCCATCTCGTCAGCGGCGTCCGCCAGATCTGCCCCCTGAAGCAAGACGGCGGTGACGGGGTACGTCACCACGCCCTGCTCGGTGTTCGGGACGCGGCTGATGGAGGCAATCCGTACCGGGTACTGTTGCCCGTCGATGGAGTCGAAGGTGGCAAGGCCGATCTGGCCGACCTCGATGTCCGGGAGGTCAGACTCGGTGACGGTCAGATCGACCTCGATCGCCGACTCGTCGAGGAGTTCGACCACAGCGGCGTTGGCGGCCACCGTGTCCCCCGATGAGATCGACACCGACTGGATGGTGCCCGCGAAAGGCGCCACGAGCGTCGCCGCATCGAGGGCCTGTCGGGCCTCGAGGAGCGACTGTTCTGCACGCACGACGGCGAGCTGGGCACTCGCGACCGAGCTCGCCTCCGGGCCGGCAAGGACTTCGGCGAGGTCGGCCTGCGAGGCCTCGAGACCGGCCTCGGCTGCCTCGAGCTCGGTGCGGGCGAGCCGCACGTCGTCGTCGTCCGCCGGCGCCGCCTCCCCGAGGTTCGAGGCGCGCCACGCGGCCGCCAGTCGCTCGGCGGCCGCCCGGGCCTCGTCGTAGCTGTCCTGAGCCAGGGTGACGGCGTTCCGCGCCGAAGCGAGCACGCTGGCGGTAGCCGGCGCCGTGAGCTCATCGCGATCCGCAATCACCGCTTCAAGTTGCGCCTTCGCCGAGACGTACTCGGCCTCTGCGGCGGTCAGCGCCGCTCCGCTGACGAGTGGGTCCTTCGGCTTCTGCAGGATGAGTGTGACGATCTGGTCCGCCGTGGCGGTCGTGTTCCCCGCCACGATCTCGGAGAGCGTCCGGGCGATGCCGTCGACGTTGCGGGCCGACACAACTGCATCGGCCGTCGAGATCAGGCGCGACTGCGCGCTCGCGACAGCCGAGTCGGCGCTCGCGAGGGCCGCGGCCGACGGGCCGTTGTGCGCGAGGTCGAGTTCGTCCTCTGCCGCCTCGAGCGTGCTCTCCGCCGCGAGCATGTCAGCCTCGGCGCGAGCCACGTCGGCATTGCTCGGGCTCACGAGCGCGTCGAGGGCGTCCTGGGCAGCGGTGACCCGCGACTCCGACGTCGCAACGGACTGCCGGGCGTTCGCGATCTGTACGGCCGTGCCAGGATCCGAGGAGCTACCAACGATATCGGCGAGGTTCGCCTGTTGCGCCGTGAGGCTGACCTCGGCGTCGCGCACCGCAAGCTCGAGCGCCGACGTGTCGAGCTGCGCGAGCACCTGCCCCGCCTCGACGGTGTCGCCGGCCGCGACGGACAGAGCCGTGACGTCGCCCGCGACACCGAACGTCAGCGCTTCATAGAAGGCGGGTGTGGCCGAGCCCGAGAGATCGATCGTGGTGGTGAGCTGCCCGGTGGTGGCCGTCGACTCAGTTGGCGCGACGGTCGGTGCGGGCTCGTCGCCCCGTACGACGAAGTACGTCACCGCGGCCGCAGCGAGCACGCCGAGGGCGGCAATGATCGCCAGCGTGCGCCATCGAGGTGAATGCCCTCCTCGGATCAGCGCGTCGATGTCGAGTTCGTGGGACATGGTGCTTCTCGCAAACCGGTCGCAGGTAGTCCCGCCATCGTCGGCGTGTTTTCTGAAGGTTCGGTAAGGCCGCAGCGGAGGGCGTTCTCGGGCAGTGGGCCGCCGCGCGAATGGCGGCCCACTGCCCCACCGGGTTCGTCCTAGGCGCCGGGCCCGGGGCGCCCATCGGAGCCCGCACCGCCGGCGCTATCGGACGCGCCGACCTCTGAGTCGGAGAGGTCGAGGCCAAGGTCGAAGGTGGTCTCGTAGCCGGACTGTGGGTCCCCGTTGAGCGCGAGCGTCAGCACGTCGCCATCCGTCGCGAAGATGCCGTCGGTGGCGTTTGTCGTGTCGCGCTGTCCCTTGCCGGCGTAGGGCTCGGTCGCGAAGACGGCGTCCGAGACGCCTTCGTCGAAGAACCACTGCGAGGTCATCTCGTAGTCGGCGCCGTCCGCCCCGGTCGTGCGAACCTTGTAGTGGATGTGGACGGTGCGACCGGAGTACCAGCCGGGGTAGATCGTCGAGAAGCGAGCCACGCCGTCGGCGTCCGTCCGCTGCCAGCCTCGCAGGAACGTCTGCCCCGCCGTATCGAAGCCGGGATCCGAGACGCCGGAGTACACCCCGAGCGCATCGCAGTGCCAGACGTCGACGATCGCGCCCTCGATCGGTGTGCAGCCGTCGCCGACCGACACCACGTTCACGCTGATAGCGAGCGGCACACCTTCGCGGTCCTCGACGAGGTCGGAGCGCTCCATCTGCCCGTCCACGAAGTACGGACCCTCGGTGCGTTCCGGCACCACGACACAGGCGGGGAGGCTGGTCGCGGTCGTCGATGTGGCCGTCGGCACGAGCGAAGCGGTCCCGGCGGCGGCCGTCGCCTCGGTAGCGGTCGTCGCGGCCGTGGCCGTGGCCTCGTCCGAGTCGTCTTCGGCGGCGCAGCCCACGATGGCCGCCAGGCCGAGGCCCCCGAACATCGTCAGCACCTCGCGGCGACTGAGAATGCGGCCAACCGGTCGATCGTCGTTGTCCATGATGTCGTTCCTTCTGTTTCGCTTTGGAGCTGGGTGGTGTGCGGTGGGTGAAGCGGGAGCGGTGCTTCACCCACCGCGGTGGGGGCGGGTTAGAGCTGAGCGAAGATGAGCTGCAGCTCCAGCGTCGCGTGGTCATCAACGGACAGCACGGCCATCGAGGACGGCGAGTCGATGCCGTAATCGGCGAACTGGATGGTCGTCGAGCCGACCACGACGACCTGACCGTCCACGAACGCACCCTCGAGGGGGATGGAGACGGTCTGCGTCACACCATGAAGTGTGAGCTCACCGGTGGCGGTCGCCGACAGGCTCTCTCCGTCGGCGGGGAGATCACCGACCTCGATCGGCTCGGTCAGGACGAACGTGGCCAATGGGTACGTCCCGGTCTCGAGGGCCTGGCGCTGAAGCGCCTGGTCCCGACGGTCTTCGTCGCTTTCGAGGGCACTGACGTCGGCCTCGATGCTCACGGCGGTGATTGCCGATCCGTCGTACTCGAGGCTGCCGCTGACCTCAGTTGTGCGGCCTACCGCAGTGGTGGCGCCGATCGAGGCCAGTTCCTCTTGGACTCGGTAGCCGACGAATGAACTGCCGTCGTTGACGAGCGTCCACGTCCCGCTGAGATCGCCGTCCGTGGCCGGGACGGTCGTCGCGCTCGTTGATGTCTCGCCGGCGTCGGCCGTCGCGGTCGTCGAGCTCGAGGCAATCGTCGCGGCCGTCGACTGCGCAGCGGCCTCGACGGCGGCGTCGAGGCTGACCTCGTCCGGCGCGTCGTTGAACAGGAACACGAACGCTCCCACGGCAACTGCCGTCGCGGCGACGGCGGCGATGAGAGCTCCAAATGCCAGGCGCTTGATGTTCACCGGAACCTCCTCTTTGTGCTGGTTTGCACAGTCACGAAGTTACGGAGACGCCTGGCTCGTGGCGTCCGCTCGAGAGGCGATTTCGGGCTGCGCGCGTCGAGGTACGAGGAGCGAAGCACGTACTCCCGCGGGAGTACGTCCGTCGGGGGGCGGACGGCTAGCGGGCCTGCGGAGTGACGAGGCCGCTCTCGTAGGCCACGACGACAAGCTGGGCACGGTCGCGCGCATCGAGCTTCGACATGACGCGGCTGACGTGCGTCTTCGCCGTCGCCGGGCTGATCACCAGCTCCTCTGCGATCTCGGCGTTGCTGAGCCCGCGACCGACGAGACTCAAGACTTCACGCTCACGCTCGGTCAGCTCGCCGAGCTGCGGAACGTCGGATCGAGCGACCTCGGGCACGCGGGCGAATTCGGCGATGAGGCGCCTGGTGATGTTGGGCGCGAGCAGCGCTTCGCCCGCGGCCACGACCCGAATCGCCTCGAGCAGCTGCCGTGGCTCAGTGTCCTTCAGCAGGAATCCGCTCGCGCCGATGCGAAGCGCCGCGAAGACGTAGTCGTCGAGGTCGAACGTAGTGAGGATGATGACGCGAGCGTCCTGCGACTCGGGCGCGGTCACAATGCGACGCGTGGCTTCGAGGCCGTCCATCTCGGGCATGCGGATGTCCATGAGGATGACATCGGGGCGCAGCTCGCCGGCGAGCTCGACAGCGACAGCGCCGTTCTCGGCCTCACCCACGACTTCGAGGTCCGGCTCGGAGTCGATGAGGACTCGAAACCCCGCGCGCACGAGCGACTGGTCGTCGACGACGAGGACGCGGATCACGAACGAACCCCGTTCACGGGCATCCGGGCCCTCACCTCGAAACCGCCGCCCGGGAGCGCCCGAGCATCGAACTCCCCACCGAGCGTCGTGACCCGCTCGCGCATGCCGGTGATCCCGTGTCCCTCGACGACGGGCCCACCTCGCCCGTCTGGTCCTGCGTCGTTGGTCACGCGCAGGCGGAGAGCGTCGACCGTGCGTTCGAGCGAGACCGAGACCCTGGAGGGGCCGTTGTGTCGGATCACGTTCGTCAGCGCCTCCTGCAGCACACGGTACGCCGCGAGGTCGATGTGGCCGGGAAGATCGTCCAGCGAGCCGGAGCGCTCGAGCATGACCTCGAGGCCCGCCTCGCGCACCCGCGCGATCAGCGCGTCCAGACCCTCGAGCCCACGTGTCGGCTCCAGCGGCGGACTGGTGTCGGGCGCCTCGCGCAGCACGCCAACCATCGCGCGCAGCTCGTTGAGCGTCGCGTGCGTCGCGGTGCGGATGTGCTCGAACGCCTCGCGGGCCTGCTCGGGGTTGCTGTCGAAGACGTGCGCGGCAACCCCGGCCTGCACGTTGATGAGCGCGAGCGTGTGTGCCACCACATCGTGCAGCTCGCGCGCGATCGCGAGTCGTTCCTCGGAGACTCGGCGCCTCGCCTCTTCGTCGCGCGTGCGCTCGGCCTCGACCGCGCGCGCCTCGGCTGCGGCGGCGAGCTCTCGGCGGCTGCGCATCGCATCGCCGAGGAGGATCGCTGCGGCGATCCAACCCGCGTCGATCGCCCAGTTCGAGGGCGGGCGGTGCGGGTCGCCGATCGCTGCCGCCAGCGCGAGCACCAATGTGGCGAGTACCGCGACGGCGATCCCGTCGCGCCGCGACAGCTCACCGTGGGCGATGACCGTGTACTGCGCCACCAAGACGGGCGGCAGGACCGGGAACGCGCCGTGGTGCCCGAGCAGCAGGTACGCACTCGCCACCGAGGTGGCACCCAGCAGGGCCGCGAGCGGGAACGAGCTCCGAAGGAGCAGCATCGAGGCGCCCAGGACGACGAAGGGCCAGCCGCCGACATCGCCCGGTCGACGCTCCAGGATCGGCAGCGTCTGGGCGAGGCCGACGGCCGCGACCGCGAGGGCGATGGCGACGTCGACCGCGAGAACCGGTACCTGCGTTCGCCAGGCGCGCAACTGCACCATGCCCCCGAGTCGCGGTCTCCGCGGACCTCGATACGTCAGCCTGCCGCGCGCGATTCGATCGTGCTCCGTGTTGCGCATCGGCTAAGCCGGCCGGCGGATCAGCTCGTTCGTCCAGCTGCCTGCACGATAGATCATGCGCGCAGATGCGAGCCCAGTAAGCCGGGCGGTCACGGCCTGGTCGTCAACGTCCGAGACCATCAAGACGAACCCGCCGCGTGCCACGTCGAGCGTTTCCGCGAGCGCGCCGCCCTCGTCCGACAGGCGACCCGCAAGTCGCTTCGCTGCCGATGCGGGCCGACTGGCCCCACGCGCCAGCTCGTCGCCTCCGATGACGCGAGCGCGACCGCGAGGGCTGGCGGCCAGCGCGATGTCACGCGCCTCAATGGCCTGGTGGGTCTGATCGAAGACCGCGACCACGGTGTTGCGCGCGGGGGGCCATTGGACGGTCGTCGTCTCGACACCGACCCGAGCGGTGGGCACGGTGGCGAGCGTTCGGTGCGTGGTCATGGCACATCTCCTACCTGCGTCCGCCATTCTGGTTGCGGCGGTGGCTTCAGTGTGCCGACGCGCCGGCGCCACGGCGTCGTCTCTGGGAGGTGTCTTGGCCTACGCCGTGGGGCGTACGGTCGAGTCGACCCCGGGCCGCACAGGGGAACGTGTCTCTGAATCTCGCACGGCGACCGCGTATCGCGGGCGTACATGTTGCAGTGATTCGGGCCCTCGCCAACGCCCGAAGACGCACGCGGCCGCGCGTTGGCGGAATCTGAGATCAATTCCAACAGAGTCTTGTGGTCCCTCAGGTTTGCCGGTGGCTCGACGTTGCCCTCCTATCGCGCTAGCAGCGCGGGTCGACAAGGGACACGCCACAGCCTTGCAGCTAAACGCCCTGACGACGCGTGAGTGTGGACGAAGCGTGCTGAATAGGGACGAGTAGGACGAGCCGGGTGCAAGTCAGGACGAGCACGTGCAGACTCAAGCCGCATGTTCCCGCCACACAACCCCGTACGCCGACCAGCGCCTCGGGATCGGATGGACGAAGGGCAGCGGTTGGAGATCTTGGAGCCAGAGCCTCCTCTCCACCAGTACCGTTCGGTACCGTTCCGTCGCCTCTCACCCCATCCCATGCCGCTTGATCGCGGTTCATCTGGACGGGGAGATAGGAGTTTCGTGGCACGCTCATCCTCCCTTCCGTGTGCCGGACGCGCATGCGACCAACCCAAGGTGTTCGCTTCAGCACGCCGCACGAGCACAGTACCCTCGGGCCTAACTCTTGCCCTTGTGAGCGGTCGGGAAGAGCGGTGGCCGATGTCTGAAGTGACCGAGGTCGATCAGGCGATTCGTTCGGCGGGCCTGCGCCGCACCGTGCCACGCGCGATCGTTGCCGCCACGCTGCGCCGACACGCCGGCCATCAGACGGTGGACGAGATCGCGAACCACGCGCTGCACGACTTCCCGGATGCCGAGGGAGTCGCGAAATCGACGATCTACCGAGCGCTTGGCGACCTGGAGGCGGTCGGGCTGGTCACGGGGGTGCGCAGCGGGCAAGCGGAAGCGCGCTTCGAGTGGATCGGTGACGCGGGACAGCACCACCACCTGGTCTGCGCGATCTGCGGCCGTGTGGAGGAGGTCGAGCTGATCTCCGCGCGCGCGGTCGAGCGCGAGGCCAAACGCGCACACGGATTCGAGGTGCGAGTGCGCCACCTCATGCTCGAGGGGCTCTGCGGAGAGTGCGCCTCGGACACTTAGCTCCTTACGGAGGAACAGCGATCGCGAGGGGCCTGCGCAACCGTCCCGTCTCACTCCATCGAGGTGGGTCCGGTGTCGTTCTGTGCCCAGTATCGATGTGCCTTGGTGATGGCGACCACGACAGCACTCACCTCGCCGTCCAGCAGGAACATCGGTGAGGCCGGCACTAGGAGTCGCTGGTCGTCGAACCGAGCTTCCACGTTCTCGAGCGCAAGTGCTGCCGCCATCCAGGCTGCCATCTTGCGCGAGACGCAGGTCACATCCAGCCATCCCCCCTCCGCTGACGGTTCCGAGTACAGACCGGTTGCCTCGAAGATCCCGCGGCGCATCTCGCTGACCGGG
Organism: Dehalococcoidia bacterium; assembly: GCA_041390625.1. Taxonomy (GTDB): domain Bacteria; phylum Chloroflexota; class Dehalococcoidia; order UBA2979; family UBA2979; genus RBC038. Next base: position 61,111 of record JAWKPM010000011.1, read on the forward strand.
TCATAGTCGTCCGCCAACTGGCGCTGGTCCTTCGTGTGACAGACCGCGCTGCCACCCGGCGCTGCAGGGCGGCCGCCGAACAGAGCGAGCGCATCGAGCACCCGCGTCATCGTCCCCCAGTCCGGCCGACCGTCGTCCCGGAGGACGAACGCTGACGAAGGCGCGGCAATCGTCGGCGTGGGCTCGACCGCCGACGAGGTCAGGCGAACGTTGGCCTCGGTGAGCGCAGCGGCGACCTGTGCGGTGTCGACGCGGCCCCACTCCACCGGGACGTCGATTGCGTCCGCGAGCGCCTGTGTCCACTGACGCGCGAGCGCGACGCGGTCAACCGGGATGTCTCCGACCAGGACCATCACCGGCGGCAGCATGTGTCCTCCGCTCGCATCGACGTCATACATCGTCAAACGCTACCCTGACCGCAATGCCGACGTACGACTTCCACTGTCCACAGTGCGGCTCCGAGTTCGAGGTATCGCGGCCCGTGTCGCGCATGGAAGAGCCCGTGTTCTGCCCGGCGGATGGTGCCCGCGCAAAGCGCCTGCTGGCATTCAACGCAGCGACCTTCGGGCTCGGCCGTCGCAGTGGAGACGCAGAGGACATGCCGATGCCGCCTGCCGCCCCAACCTCGGGCGGCTGGTCGCACTTCGGACACTCCCACGGGATCGGCGACTCCGGCCACTCACACGACTTCTCCGACGAACTACCGGACCCGTAGCTTCGACGAACGTCGCTGGAAGTCGCCTGGACCACGGTCCCGACAGCGCGCGCATAGGCCCCGCATCGAGAGATGGTCGAGATACGGCTCGAATCCCGTCGTCGAGCGAACGAGTTCAGCGAGTTCTTTGGCAGTTCGCGCGCCGACCGTGCGTTCGGTCCCGCATCCGACGCATCGCAGATGCGCGTGTACCGAGTCCAGCCACTCGTAGGCCAGATGCCCGTGTCTCGTTGTGGTCTCTGCCGTGATTCGCGCGTCTCGCAGGACGCTCATGGTCCGATAGACGGTCGTGACAGGGATCGGACGACCACCGTCGCCACCCAGGGCATCGACGATTTCGCTCACCGTTCGATGCCCTGAGAGCGAACGAAGTGCCGTCGCGATCCGGACCCGCGGTACCGTGGCGCGGACTCCCCGAGCGCGCAGGAGAGCGGACACCGCGTCACGAAGCAGCGCGGAATCCCCCTCTCGGCCGGCCACAAGGAGCCGCTAAGCGCTTCCGATGCGACTGGCGCGCTCGGTCAGGTCGGCCGCGTGCTGCTGCATCAGCTGCTCGAGCGTGACGCCATCGCGCCCCTTGCCGAGGTCTCGGTCTTCGGCCCAGGAGAAGCGCTTGTCGACCTCGGGACCAAGCTTTCCGAGTGCCTCGGACGCGGCCTGCGCGGTGTCGATCGACCACTCCTGCGCGGCGACGGGGTTGCCGCCGAGGATGGCAGCCGCCTTCCCGGCGCGCTCGACCTCTGCGCGCAGTGCGCCTTCGGTGAGCGCCTTCGGGCTAGCGTCACCGCCGGCTTCCCAGCGGCCCGCAGCTGCTTCGACCGCCTCTGCGAGCGCCTGGCGACCCTTCGAAATCGAGTCCCGTAGCTCTTTCACCGACGCCATTCGAGGTACTCCCCTCCTCAACGAGGCCAACTGGCGAGCAGCCTATGCGAGAATGCTCGCTCTTGCCACTAGTTGCATATTCGCTCATCGAGCCCGCTGCGCCTGCAGCGCGTCCTGTAGTGCCAGCTTCACGCTTCGACGATCAAGCCCGCCGGCGAAGAGCAACGACTTGATCGTGATCGGCACGACTTCGCTGGGGTGGACGATCGGCGCAACATCGAGGAAGTCGAACTCGGCTGCCGACACGCCCTCAACCGCGAGCACATCGCCTGGAATCCCGACGTCGTGCTTGAGCATCGAACCGAGTTCGCGGCTGATGGGGAGGTTGGTCGTGAGAACCAGTGGCACCGCTTCGTCGATGGTCCGAGGGAGCGCCGCCTGAATGCCGCGCGCGAGCGTCGCGAGGTCCAGCGACTCCTCGTCCTCGGGCCAGAACAGAGCCAGGGCGACGGGCTGCTCGCCCTCCTCGAGGTCGGAGCGCACCAATGCGTCGCGGATCGCATCGGAGACCGCCTCGATGCTGAGCGAATGCGACGCATCGAGGCGCGGCACGAGCACGGGCACGTTCGCCAGTGGCAGCATCGCCTCGTCGCTGATGAACAGGTTGATGCCGACTTGAACCGTGAACAGCGATGCCCCGACGGCGGTCGCCCGGATGCCGAGGTTCGGGTCGATGATTGACGGCAGCGTGATCTGACCGTTCCCGAGCGCCCGGCGGATCGCCGCGGCCAGCGGAAGACCGAGGTCACCGAGGTCGCGGCTCTCACGGGAGTAGATGTACTCGGAGACACCGCCGGAGAACGTCAGCGCTTGCGGCGCGACGTCTCGCACGAGCGGGTCCGTCAGCATCAACGACCGGGTAAGCGCGTCCGGAGCTCGACCCGCGACGATGCCAGCCAGCACCTTAGTCCACGCTGACACGATCGACGCTTCGTCCTTGTCGGCGAGTACCTCCCCGAGACGGAGGTCGATCCCGAGACTGGCTGCCGTCTGGCGTACCGGCTCGTCGATGCGTAGGAGCCGTCGCGACTCGTCCTTCACGAGCTGCCGCGCCCCGACCGCGACGGCCGCCGTTGCGAGAATCTCACCGTCGCGAACGATGGCGAACTTGGTTGTCCCCCCGCCGATGTCGACGTTCAGCAACGTGCGCTCGTCGCGCCGTGAGCGGGCCACGGTGCCAGAGCCGTTCGCCGCGAGCACAGCCTCGAGGTGGTGGCCGGCCGTGGCGCAGACGAACTTGCCGGTCTGGGTTGCCAGCACCTCGACCAGCGTGCGGGCGTTCTCCCGCTTGAGCGCCTCCCCGGTGAGGATGATCGCGCCCGAGTCGATGTCGAGATCGGTGGCGTCGACTGCGAGGTAGGAGAGCGCGACGAGTTCGCGCAGGGCGCCCGCATCGATGGATCCGTCCTCGAGGTAGGGAGTCATCATGATCGGCGACTGCCAGAGGATCTCTCGCCCCACCACGACCGAGTGTACGTCCCGATCTTCGCCGACCAACTGCAGCAGGATCTTCGAGAACATGAGGTGGCTCGTCGCCGAGCCGATGTCGATCCCCACGGTGACGAGCTGCACGTTGTGCATTCGCCAGTCCAGCTGGCGTGCGGCGAACTCTTCCTCCGTCAGATCCTCGGCGAGGTGCTCACCGAACTCGTCGTGCCAGTGAGGCGCGCCGCCGTCGTGCGAGTGCAGGCCGACGAAGGCGGCCCCGTGGCTGTGCTGTTCATCTGAAGTGGGGTTCGTCATGCCGCGGCGCGCCTCTCGAAACCGCTCGCTCAGTGCGCGTGGCTGTGGCCAGCGTTGGTCGAGTGAGCCGCCTCCGGCATATGGAAGTGATCTCGGACGGCGAACAGGAGCGCGTGACTCAGGTCCTTCCAGAGCACCTCGGCATCGTCGAAGCCCGCTTTCCTCAAGAAGGTGAGGTGCTGGCTGACGGGCAGCATGGCCGGGAACGAGCCGGACGCCCCTTCGAGGCCGGCGTCGGGATCGCGCGACGCCCACTCGGCAAGCGGCGCGAGCATCGCGTCCTCCGGCCTCACGCGGTCGAGATTCAGCAGGATGCCACCGTGGCCCAGCAACGCAAACGTCTCGCGGTACAGCGCGCCCACGCGTTCCGGCGCTGCCAGGTGATGGAGCGAGTTGGTCGAAATCGCGAAGTCGAAGCCGCTACCTACGCCGCCGGCCCAGTCCTGAGTCGCGAGGCTCGCGTGCACGTACTCGACGCGATGGTCGAATCGCTCGAGCCGCTGACGCGCCGCCCCCAGCAGTGGGAGCGAGACGTCGACGAGCGTCGCGACGGCGCCGGGAAACCGCTCGAGCAGCATCTCGTCGAGCTCACCCGGCCCCGCCGCTAGATTGAGGTAGCGGAACTCCTGATCCGGACGCTTCGCGATGACGGCCCGCACGATCGCGAACTGTCGATGACGTCGCTCGGCGTGCCCGTCGCGGCGTGCGAGCCAGTCCGCCACGAAGGCTTCATCGGTCCAATCGTGGTTGTGCTGATCGTCGCTACGATCGGCCGGGTGATCGTTCGGGTGGTCGTGTGGGCTCATCAGCACCTCCAGACGGCCGCACGGCAGGTCGCTGGGAGGCTAGACCTAGATGAGAATCTTTGCAAACTATGCGCAAGACGTCGGCGCCTTCGTCGATGATGCGAGGTCCGAAGAGGCTCTCCGAGGTCGGCACGCAACCGACGGCGAACACGTGAACTGCAGTTGCCTGCCTCGCAAACCGATGATCACGCGATGCCGACGCCACCCCTCGACGTCCCACGCCCACTTCCACTCACGCCGAACGATGCGCCATTCGCGGTGTGGGATCCGTCCGGGGTGGCCGGTGAGGCGACGCGCGCTCTCCGGCAGGTGCTGAAGCAAGCAGGTCACGCCGAGGTGCTGCCCGCGGACGCAAGGGTGGTGCTGGCGCCCGTCGACCTCGACCGCCCACGGCCGCTCCGTCGCGCGCAGCGGTCGACGTTCGTCGTGGCGGTGGTGGAGGTTGAGGATCGCCCGAACGACGTCCTCGCCTTCGGATACCCGTTCCTCGTTCGTGCGCTCGCAAACCTCTGCGTGCTCGTCGCTCGTTCCGAGCCGGAAACGGCGCACGTCATTACCCTCGAGCGCGGCCACTATGAGGTAGCCGCCGGGCGTCATATGGCGGCCGACTACTCAAGGCTCTACGAGCATCTCCGTCCCCTCGCCCTGTCGCGTCTCGTGATCGACAACGACCACATCGACGATCTCCCGCGCGAGCTGTGGCAGGGTGATGCTGCAACTCAGTCATTGCTGCAGGCCGGCGCTCGCCTCGATCGACTTGGACTGCTGCCCGCCCCCTTTCCGATCGCCCAGTACCTTTCGCCCCGCGACCTGAGGCATGTCCAGCTGCTCTATGGGGTTGGGGGCCTGTCGTACGGAAACATGAGCGCGCGGCGTGACGCGGACTCGTTTTGGATGACAGCCTCCGGCGTGAACAAGGGCCACCTGAGCGGAGTCGGCCGCGATCTCGTGCTCATTAGTGGCTTCGACCCCGAGCGGCTCGCGCTGCGCCTCAGCGAGCCGCCCGACCTCGATCGTCCCCCTCGGGCGTCGGTTGACGCCATCGAGCACTGGATGATCTACCGGCGTCACGCGGCCGTGGGCGCGATCGTCCACGTCCACACCTGGATCGAGGGCGTAACGTCCACGTCGATCAACTTCCCGTGCGGGACGATCGAACTCGCGTCCGCGGTGGCCGACCTCATTGCGCTCGAGCCTGACCCCGGCCGCGCGATCGTGGGCCAGAAGAACCACGGGCTCACGATCACGGGTCCCGACCTGCCCGACATCTTCGAACGTCTCGAGGCGGCGACGACCGCCGACGTGCCGATGGCCGCATAGACCACGTCCTCGACAGTCCACTCAGCCCACTCGGTACGGCCACCGCGAGGACGGCTGGCATTCATGTGGGGCGGAACGAAGAAGACCGCGTGCTCATCGATCGAATCTCAGGCCGCCTCGGGCTTCCAGGCGACACCATGCGCAATCCACGAGGTCTGGATTCCGTGCGGAATCATCAGTCCAGCGTGTAGGGATACCGGAGCTGAAACCTCCCCCGTCTCCACCAACCTACCCCCTCCTCCTTCGGGAGGAGCTCACACTCCGCACCTGCCCTGGTTGCCGCCTGGTCGACGAGCGCACTGAACTCAGGCTGAGCGTCAAGCGCGACGATGCGGCGCCTGTCGAGGTCGACGTAGACCTGGTTGATCGACGGTGCGACCAGCCGCCTGCGCTGTTCGTTCGTGGCGTCGGCCCAGAGGCCGCCGAAGTCTCGGACAGCGATGCGTGCCTCTTCGAGGTCGATGACGACGTCCTTGTCTGCTTCGGCCAGACGCAGATCGATGTCGGCGAGACGACGTTCATATTCCTCGTCCGTCAGACCACCGTCGGCGTAGGCACGCGCGAGCCGCCGTTGTTGGGTGCGGAGGGTCTCCACGTCGAACCTCGGGCTTGAAGTCGCCTCCCGTGCGATCGCGGTTATGTCGCTGGCTTTCCAGATGACACTCCCGACGATCGCGGCGATCTGCTCGTCGACGAACTTCGCCGCGATCGTCCGGCCGTTCGTGACGCATTCGACGCCGTGGCGTTCGCGATACCTACCCGCACCGTGTCGGTTGAGCTCGGAATGGATCGCCGAACCACGGTTCGCGCAGCACACCAGTCCACGCAGCGCCCCAACAGACCGGCGCGGCCTGCGGGTCCGCACGCCCTGGGCGCGACGAGCCTGTGAACGCTGGAAGATTCCCTCAGGCACGATCGGCTCGTGCCTGCCTGCGAAGTATTCGCCCTTGTAGGTGACGACGCCGGTGTAGAAGGCGTTGTTGGTCATGTTCTTGGTGGCGTACGGGGTGAATAGGCGCCCGGTGCGTGTACGGAACCCTCGAGCGTTGAGCCAGCGCGCCGTCTCGCCGTGCGACGCTCCTTCCGCGCGGCGGGTGAACACCTCGAGGACGGCCTCCGCCTCGTTCGACACTCGCAACGGGACCCCGTCCTCGCCTGATGCGTACCCGAACGGAATCGGCCCTGGCGGGATGCCGCGCTCGGCCTGCTCGCGCTTGGCCTTCGAGATGTGGACGGCGAGTTGGTCGGAGAAGAACTCTGAGACGCCTCCCAGCATGGTCAACAGCAGCTTCCCGGCGGCAGTCGAGAAGTCGATGTTCTCGGTGACGGACACGAACCCGATGCCAGCCTGGCCGAGGCGCTGGAGAGCCTGGCGCTGCACCCCGACGTTCCGTGCCCAGCGGTCGATGGTGTGCACAACGACGAGCTCGAACGACCCGTCTGCCGCCTGCTCCAGGAGCCGGGCCAGCGCCGGCCGCCGGTCGATGCGGTCGGTCCGCGCGGAGACGCCCTCGTCGGCGTAGACCTGGACGAGCTCGAGTCCGTGGCTCTCGCAGTAGCGCGCGATCTCGCGGCGCTGCGCGTCGAGGGAGAGGCCCTCTACCTGGGACTCGTCGCTGACGCGTACGTAGCCCGCCGCCCTACTCCGCACGCTGCTGCTCCCGTCGCTGTATGACGATCTCGCGGACGACCGCGCCCCACTCGCGATGAAGTCGCGCTCGGGCGGCATCGTAGCGGCCGGACCGGCCGTCGCCCGCCTCATCGGCGACGGCGTGACATCCTTTTGCCGCAACGCCTGTCCTATGAAGGGCCTCATCGCCGACGGCCTGGTCGGCCGGGCGGGCTGGCCTCGGCTGGCGATCGGCCGCGCGTGTGCGCGCGTCCTCAGGCTCTATGGGACTTAGATCTCGGCACAACGATGTCACGGACGAAGCGGTTCGACGACGACGACCTCGTGGAGACCACGTGGCTCGCCGATGCGGAACATGAAGCGGTGGTGGCGGCAGGTCCCCGACCGCCTACTGCGGCAGTAGTCGCAGCCCCGGCGGGTCTTCGCTTCCGCTGCCTCTCGATCCCGGGCCTGAATGAGGATGGCGTCAGATTGGCGGGCGGTCGACGGACTCCGGTCTGCCTGAGGACTTTGTTCAGACAGCCTTTGTCCGCCGGCCTCCCGCCCGCCCGACGGCGCACTGTGCCAGGCCTGAGCGTTGGCCCGTCTCGCTGCCGACCGCGAGCCGAGCTGGTGGTGACGAGGGGTCCGCTGGTTCGGCAGACGCCTGCGCTGCCGCCCTTGACCATCGACGAAGTAGCCGTGGCCGATGACGAAGGGTTCGTCGGTCTCGACAACCGCGAAGACGCGTTCGATGAGCTCTGTCGGCTCGAACCGCTGCTCGTAGCTGCGCTGCGTGCGCTCGGCGATCCCCGTGCGCTCGGCGATCGTGGCCTGCGAAGGACACGGCGCTAGCTGCCCAGTGTGGCCCGGCAGTGGGAACTGCGCGGCGTACGCCTGCACTCGCATACCGGTCGGCGTAGAGACCAAGTAGGCCGGCACCAGGTGCGGGCTGGACACATGCTGGACGTCGAGTGCTGCCATCACCCCGGCGACGCTCGCTAGCCGTACGCGATCCCCCGTCGGCCCGGGCTCGAACCCTTGTTGAACGAGTCGTCCCTCAGATTCGCGTGATAGCGTCCGCTTCCCACCGAACCACAAGGAGGACCACCGTGTACGCCGTCATCGGAACCGCGAAGCTCGACCCGGCACGCGCCGGCGAGGCGAGGCAACTGGCGAAGAACATCCTCGCGAAGGCCAGCGAGGCGCCCGCGTTCGTCTCGGGGACATTCGCCCGCTCGGCTGATGGCAGCGCCGGCCGCAGCATCATTGTCTTCGAGAGCGAGGAGGCCGCACGGGCGCTGGCGGAGCGGGCCCCGGCGATGATCCCCGCCGACGGACCGACCGAAGTGAATTCATTGGAGGTGTTTGAGGTGGTCGACCACCGCTAGAGGCACTCACGGGCTGGAGCCGCGCGCAGGCGCTGTTGGCAAGAGCAGATAACTGGACGACTTTTCGATCGGTCGCCAGTACACAAGCACAGCGCTAACGCTAGAACGCTTCCCAAGCAGAGGGTCGCGAGTTCGAATCTCGTCTCCCGCTCCAATCACAGTCTCGAATCTCGCGCGAGAAGATAACTGAACGTGCCGGCCTTTGGCGGCCGGACTTCCTGTCCGTTCCGAAGTACAGGGCAACGGGAGCCGATACCTGGACGCGCCCGCAGGGCGTGGGGCGCGCGTTCGAGTCTCGTTTCCCCCGCTATGTCACGGGGCATACGGTCGCGCGCGGGGTGCACCGCTTCCCTCAGGCCTGCCCCGCGATGGCTGGCGTCTCGCCCGAAGTGGAGCGCGGCTGCCACCCACTTTCACGAGCCCCAACGACTGCGGTGTGTGTCACATTCCCAAGAACCTGTGAGCAGGTCCCACTCGCCTAGGACACTCCCGTTCATAGCTTCGAGTTCGAACGGATCGAACCCGGAGGTAGACATGACCGTACCTTGGAAACCGCTGCTTGGCTGCCTGCTCGCGCTGACGGCGCTTCTTGCTCTGACTGCATGTGGCGGCGACGACGACCCGACTGCGACGCCAACGCCAACGCCGACGTCGGCAGCGTCGGCCATCGGGGTGGGCGACAGCGCGGTCGCCGCCCTGAACCCCGACTTCTGCTCCGCCCTCGTCTCTTTCGACGCGCTCGACCCGCCGGGTGGCGAAGAGAGCGAAGAGGCATACGTCGTCGCGATCCAGGAGTACGCCGGTGGCATCGAGGCGCCGCTCGCCACGATGACCGCAAACGCCCCCGAGGAGTTGATCGCCGACCTCCGGACGTTGAACGGCCTGCTGCCCGCGCTCCACGACGGCGACATTGCGGCCTACGAAAGCCCCGAGGGCTCGGCCGCGATCGAGCAGGTTGAAGCGGTCGCCGCCGAGGGCTGCGGTTTCGAGGCCGCGATGGTCACCGCGAAGGACTACGCCTTCACGCCGGACCGCACCACGCTCGCGGCTGGACCGGTCAGCTTCCAGCTCACCAACGAGGGAGCCGAGCCGCACGTCTTTCTATTGCTGCGCAAGCCGGATGGCGACACGCGCGACGACACCGCCATCGTCGGCGACTTCCTCGAAAAGGTGTCGTCCGGCGATCCCGCGCAGATGGGTGAAGTCGTTGACGAGATCGTCCCCGGCGGAGGCCCGTTCGCGCTGCCCGGGAGCAGGGGCAGTCACGTCCTCGACCTCTCCGCCGGCACTTATGTGTACTGGTGCCCCATCCCTCAGGGCGAATCCGGTGAGGGGCCGCCACACTTCGCCCTCGGCATGATCGGCGAACTCACCGTCGAGTAACCGCGGCCTCCCAACGGCGAGATCCCCGACGTGGTCCTGTTCATTCAGGACCACGTCCTGGGATTCCGGGGCTCGTCGCGCGACACGATGGCCCCGTCGGCCGACTCCAGACACAACAAACGTGCCGGCCGCCGCACTATCCGAAGAGGAGATGCGAATGACCGCTCCATCCATCCCTGCAACAACTCGCAACCCGATCCTTCTGTGGCTCGCCGCGCTCGTCCTGTTCCGCAGCCTCGGTGCCCCACTCGCCTTCCTCCTACCTGGCAGCGACGAGATCCCGGCCGGGGCAATCGTCGTCGGCCTTGTCATCGCTGTCGCCTCCCTCGTCGGCCTCGCGGCTCTCTGGCGAGGCCAACGGTGGGGCGCTTGGTTGCTGATCGCTGTCACGGCGCTTGATGTCCTTAGTTCCATCCCCGCATTCTTTGCGCGCCCGAGCGGCTGGGTCGTCACAGCGGCCGCTGTCGGCGCCATCACGGGAATTGCAGTCATCGCCCTCGCCCGCAACCGTGGGGTCTGGACGCAACTGCAGTAGCGATAGACTGACGCATCACCCGCCGGCCCGCGCGCCGGCGGGGCCGGGAGCCAACCCACGTGCAGACAGCCATTCCCTTCGGGAACGCCTCGGCCGCCGATTCAATCGACGCGAGCGAGTCCCCGGTCGTGCTCAGAGGTCCAGCGCTGGTCCTCGCCCGCGGCTACTGGCTCGTGATCGCCACGCTGAGCGTCTTTTTCATCGCACGCGGTATCCCGGAAGCCCTTCACACCATCGATGCCGAGATGGAGGGCTTCCCGCCGCCCGAGGTGCTACGCCGTGGGCTGACGAAGCTTCATCTCCCCGCGACCGCGTTCGAGGTCGGACCGTTCGTACTCTCTCTCATCGTGACCATCGCGGTTCTAGCGCTCGCCGGCATCCTCTTCTTGCGACGCTCTAACGAGTTCGCCCCCCTCGTGGTGGCCCTGTTCTTCGTCTCGGGGCGCGGCGCAACGTACCCGCCCGAGATCGCTGACATGTGGACAACTAACGCACCGCTCGCCGCCGCGGCAGCGCTCGTCACCGTCACCTGGGTCACGTCGTTCTACTGGCTCTTCCTCATCTTCCCGGACGGCCACATCAGGCCGCGCTGGACGGTCGTGCCGGGGATGCTCTTTCTCGGCCTCGGCTTCTACTGGTTCTTCATTTCGGTGAACGCTGAGGTCGCCGGGAAGAGCGATCTGCTCCTGCTCCCCGCCGTGCTGATCCTGGCCGTCTACTCGCAGGTTTACCGCTGGAGACGCACGCCAGTCGGTGACACGCGACAGCAGATGAAGTGGGCGACCCTGGGCCTCGCGACCGGACTTGCGGGGTTCGTGCTCCTGAATGTGTTGCTCGGGCTCAACGACTGGGAACACGAATCAAACGGAGCGCTAGCCGTGCTGGCGACGCTGGTGTTCTTCCTCGGCCTTGAGCTGTTCGTGGGCATCATCGTGACGGTCGGATTCGCGGCCGCGATCTTCCGCTTCCGCCTCTACGACGTCGATATCTTCATCTCCCGGACACTCGTGTACTCAAGCCTCACTGCCGCGCTCGCCGTCACCTACTTCGGCGTCGTTGTAGGGCTCGACCGCGGCCTCAACGCGGGTCTTGGTGTCGCCTCCCCCGTCGCACTCGTCGCTGGCGTCGTGGCCTTCGAGCCGTTGCGTCGCCGGCTCCAGGCCGGCACCAACCGTCTGATGTTCGGCCAGCGGGACGAGCCCTACGCGGTGCTCGCCACCTTCGGCGCGCGGCTCGGCGACACTCTCTCCCCTGCTCTCGTGCCGGACGCCATCGCCTCCACCGTCACTGCGTCGCTGCGCCTCCCCTGGGCCACCGTCGCCCTGGAGGAGGACGGCCAACTCGTCCCCGTCGCCGCCAGCGGACTTCGCATTGACGCCCCGACGGAGCGCTTCGAAATCGCCCACTCGGGCGGCGCAATCGGCGCGCTTGAGGTTCAACCCCGCACCGGCGAGCGCGCCCTCGGAGACCGCGACCGTCGCCTCATCCGGGACCTCTGTCGCCAGTCCGGTCCGGCGCTCGCCTCGCTCCGACTCACGGAGGACCTGCAGCGCTCTCGCGAGCGCCTCGTCACGGCCCGCGAGGAGGAGCGCCGCCGCCTCCGCCGCGATCTGCACGATGGCATTGGCCCTCGTCTCGCCGGCCTCGCCCTCCGCGTTGAGACCGCCCGCGACCTCGCCGAGGATCAGCCGCAGCTCCGTGGCCCGCTCGACGACCTCGCCGATCGGTTGCAGGACACCGTCGCCGACATCCGCCGCCTCGTGTACGGCCTCCGTCCCCCGGCGCTCGACGACCTCGGGCTCGTCGGCGCCCTCCGCCAGGTCATCGACCGCGACGATCCGACCGGTGCGCGCATCCGTCTTCAGGTGGACGAACCGCTACCGGCACTGTCGGCCGCGGTCGAAGCCGCCGTCTTCCGCATCGTCCAGGAGGCGCTGACAAACATTGCCCGACACGCGCCAGGGGCAACCGCGGTGGTCTCGCTCCGTCAGGACGGCCCCGCACCCGCGCTCCTCGTCACTGTCTCTGACGATGGCCCTGGCGCCGCTCGCGACTCGGCGGCCGGCGTCGGCCTTCACTCCATGCGCGAGCGCGCCGAGGAACTTGGCGGCACCTTCGACTTCGCGACTAGCGCCACGGGATCGAACGTCCGCGTCCGGCTTCCTTTGCACGACCACGCTGGTGCGGAAGGCAGATTCACCTCATGACCTCCGCCGAACCGATCCGCGTCCTGCTCGTGGACGACCACGCCGAGTTCCGCTCGGGCCTCCGTGGCCTGCTCACGCGCGAAGAGGACATCGAGGTCGTGGGGGAAGCCGCGAATGGCGAGGAGGCGCTGCGCCTCACTGAGCGGACCACCCCGGACGTCGTGCTCATGGATCTGCACATGCCCGGCGTCAACGGCATCGAGGCCACACGCCAGCTCATCGCCGCCCGCCCCTTCGTCGGCGTCCTCGTCGTGACGATGTTCGAAGACGATGAATCCGTCTTCGCCGCCATGCGCGCGGGTGCGCGCGGCTACCTGCTCAAGGGGGCTCGCAAGGAGGAGACCCTGCGCGCCATCCGCGCGGTCGCCAGCGGCGAAGCGATCTTCAGCCCCGGCATCGCCCGCCGCCTCGTTGGCTACTTCGCTTCGCCTATTCGCAACGCTGAGCCCTTCCCGGAGCTGACCCCGCGAGAGCGTGAGATCCTGGAGATGATCGCCGGCGGCCAGACGAACGACGAGATCGCCGCCACGCTCTTTCTCAGCCTGAAGACCGTCCGCAACTACGTCACCTCGATCCTCGACAAGCTTCAGGTCGCGGACCGAGCACAGGCCGCGATCCGTGCCCGCGAAGCTGGCCTTGGCGGTCACTAGCGAGACGAATCGCATCGGTGAATCCCAGCGTGTGGGTGCAAGAGCAGATAACTGGACGACTTTTCGATCGATCGCCAGATGCGGAAGCACAGCGCTAACGCTAGAATGCTTCCCAAGCAGAGGGCCGTGGGTTCGAGTCCCATCTCCCGCTCCACCCCGATTTCGAATCTGAGCGAGCCCACGAGCCGCGCATTCTGTCGCGTCGAACACTCTCTCGGTGCCGAATCTGGCCGCATAGCGTGGGGACAGCATCCAACTGGAGTCGGCCGACGCACTTCCGACAGGAGCCTAACCGGCACCTCCGGCGGCCTCGAGTTCTCGCTTGGCGTTCGCGATGGTCTTGTCCATCACCTCCTGCGCACGTCGATGCATCAGCAGCGGCCAGAGAACGAGGTTGGGCAGTACCAAGAACCAGCGCGGTTCCGGCCTGATCGTCAGCCTTAGCTGCGTCCCACCGTCCCCCGCGTCGAGCACGATCTCGAGGTGGATCTTCATCTTGCCGTCGTCACTGACGTGCACCATCCGCTGGACCGGCTGGTACTCGGTCACGGTGCAGAGGCTCTCGCTCTTGAACGGCGGGATACCCCCGAACTCGCGGTACTCGAACCCCTGTCGCATCTCGCCGACGCCCGGGTCGATCACGCGCTCCGTGGGATCGGACCACTCAGCGTAGCGCGTCGAGTCCGTCATCAACGCCCACACGCGCTCCACCGGCGCGGCGATCCTCGTTGAGGCAGTGACTTCAGCCATGGTGTACCCCCTTCTTGGGGGACCGCGCGGACGATCAAGGCCGAACCGCGCTGAAGACATGGAAGACCAGCGGGACGGCAACGCCAGAGTCGGTGGAATGTGACGCGAGCAGCTCATCGATCGCCACCAGCGCTTCCACTTTCGCGGCGCCGACGATTCCGGCTCGTTCCAGCATCGACTCGATGAACACCGCCTCGCGTGGCAACGTGTTCACTGCCTCAACTGTGCGGACCTCCACCTGCTTCAGTCCTGCTGAACGCAACACGGCGAGCGTCGAATCAGCGTCGGCCATTGTGAACGGATCTTGATCGGGCTCGGTCCGGCGAAACGGGGCAAGTAGCGGGATCGGCAGCAGTGGATTGCGTTCTGCCTCTGCCCAGGCGGTGAAGACGCATCGCCCGCCGGCGTTCAGTTGCCCCGCAATGCGTGCGAACGTTGCCTGCAGGTCAGTCGCGAAAGTCAGCCCGAACTGATTCAGAGCCACGTCGAACGGTGCGCCAGGGACATCGGCCCGCTCCATGTCGCCCTGAGCGGTGCTTACGTTCGACACGCCTCGCTCAGCCGCACGCCACGTGACCGTTTCGAGGGCGTCGCGTGAGATGTCGAATGCGACGACTGTGCCTGTGGGCCCGACTGCGTCCGCGGCAACGAACGTCGCTTGCCCCCCCGCCGCACCCGATGTCCACGACGCGTTCGGCGGGGCGTAGGCGGGCCGCGGTCATGAGGTGCTGAGTGACGGGCGCGGTCAGGCGCTCCCAGCGCCGCCACCGAGCCTCGCCGTCGAACGCGGCTTGTGCGTGTCGATCGGTCATGTGGGTCCTCCGCCTCCAAGACCTCTTTCTTCGCCAGCACTTCGTCGAGGCAGGATCCGCCGAGCGACCTAGACGTGCTGGGCTAGGAACGCACCAATGGTGTCGTTGAACACCGCTGGGTCCTCCCAGTAGGTGCTGTGTCCGAGACCGGGGAACTCCTTCAGCGTCGCCCCTGGGATGAGGGCGCATATCTCGCGCATGTCCTCGAGGGCCACCAACACGTCATCGAGGCCAATCATGAAGAGCGCCGGGACGCGCAACTGAGCCACTACATCCCGGGTCGGCGCACCCATCGGCAGCGTGTCAGCGATTCCGGTTGCCAACGTTGGATTCAAGGCGGCGAGTCGTCCGTACAGGAAGGTCCCTGCGGGATTCGAGGCCTTGAATCGGGCGCCGAGGGCCGGCGTTCCGGCAGTCGGTGCCGCGGCGGCGGCCGCGATCAGTGCGGCACGGAGCCGGTCTGTGCCCTCGGGCCAGTCGATGAACCCCCATGTGCTGGCCATCACCAGTGCGGTGATCCGCTCTGGATGCTCCACCGCGAAGCGCATGGCGGTATTGCCGCCCATCGACTGGCAGACAAGCGCGGCGCGATCAATCCCGAGGTGGTCGAGTAGGCCCTCGAGATCGTCGCCGAAGCGAGTAGCACCCTCGGAAGAAGCGTCGATGGACTGCCCGAAGCCGCGGTGGTCGATGGCGATGCAGCGATATTGCTCGCTGAACGCCGGAATCTGCTGCCACCAAACGAGGTGGTTTCCGCCTCCTCCGTGGAGAAAGACGACCGGCGGACCGCTCCCGAACTCCTCGAAGTAGAGGTTCACGCCGTCGAGCTCAACGAATGGCACGCCGCCCCCTCACCGCTCAAGGCCTACGCCTTCAAGATCTCCTTCTTCGCCAGCACCTGGTCGAGGTAGAGCTTCGCCCCGTGGCGGCTGAATAGCTCGCCCGCGGCGTCGAGGTGCTGCATCGCGAGGGCGTGGTCGCCCCGCCGCTCGGCCACCTCGGCTAGGCCCTGGTGGCAGCGGCCTGCCTCGACGGGGCAGCGTTCGCGCTCGCACCACTCGAGGCCGGTGCGGAAGTGCTGCTCGGCTTCGTCGACGAAGTCGATGCGGAGCGCGAGGTTGCCGCGAATGTGGTCGAACCCACGTCCGGACGTTCGACCTACGCGCATCATGGGCCAACGCCTCAGCATTTCGAGGCTCTGCTTCACGGCTTCGACCGCTCCAAGCGCAGGAAGTGCCTCGTCAACCTCGGCGAAGTGGATCTCGCTATTCATCGGTGAAGCCAGCACCTCATCCGGGAGACCCCTCCCTAGCCACTGGGTCCATTGATCGACCTCCCGCGCTGCGCCTTCTCGATCTCCAGAGTTCAGCAGCAGCCGGGCACGCGCCCCGTGCACGTGAGCCCCCGAGAATTCCCCGCTCACCTCCGAAGGAGGGACCAGTTGCAGTGCGTCCTGCGCTTGGCCAAGCTGCTCGAGGCGAGCGGCTTGAAGCAGCGGCATCCAGTAGAAACCTGACGGACACTCGTGCCCCAGTTCCTCGACGCGATCGAAGTTGCCGCGCAGCAGCTCAACATCAGCGAGGTAAACGAGGGCGATGTGTTCCGTGAGCCGGGCACCGACCCGTCTCGCATACGCGAGGGCTTGGCGATTGGCCTCAGCTGACTCATCAACGCGACCTTCGTGGAGCAGTGAAAACCCGACGAAGCGCAAGTGCTGCGCCGCGTCCACGAACTCTCCAGCTCGCTCGTGGGCGACGTGTGCGGCTCCAAAGTGCGCTCGCGCAGCCGGGAGGTCGAGGGCCTCATAGGCCTTCATGGCCCCCCGCATCTCGACGCGCGCTGCTACGTCGGGGTAGTCGAAGGCTCTGGCGAGCTCGCCGGCCCGTGCCACGTCCGCGTCAGGAACCCTTAGCCCGAAGTCGAACGCCAACAGTCGCGCTGTGAGGTGCGTGTCGGACTCCCCTAGTGCCCTCAGAGCCTCACTGCGCCGTGCGCTCAGTTCGCCCGCGCCGCCCCACAGCGCTCCGGCGTTCGCCGCAATGAGGAGCGCGTGACCTGTGCCAACCGGATCGTTTCTACCGATGTAGATGTCCTGGGCGCGCGACGATGACTCCCACGCGCCTCGGTTGTCTAACGCCGCCGTCTGACATCGGGCAAGTTCGATCAGCAGCGCAGCTTCATCTTCATCCACATTCACGTCGTGAAGCAGTCCGAGGCAGCGCTGCAGATGCCCGATCGCTTCATCCCAGGCAACACCGTCCGCCGCCCGCGACGCTGCGACCCGAGAGTAGTGGAAAGCCTTCGCGGCCAAGGTCGGTGCGAGGGTCGACGCCTCGGCAAAATGAACCGCGAGGCGGGCGGCCTCCTGTTCGGCTCGATCGCCATAGCGTTGCTCGATCGCCTCAGCCACATCGCCGTGCATGCGCACTCGCCGAGTGGTCGAGAGCTCCTCAAGCAGCGTCTCTTGCATGAGCGCATGCGTGAACTGATAGCGCCCGGGTTGCGACGTCTCCTCGATGACCCGCGCCTCCAGGCCTTCCTCGATGAGGCGAAGCAGCGATTCATCGTCGTGTTGGGTGACGAGCTTGAGCGTGTCGTATGCAAACTGGCGGCCCGCCACGGCGGCATACTGCAGCAGCGCATTCGCATCTTCAGACAAGCGATCCAGCCGGCGACCGAGCGCCTCGCGCACGCCCTCGGGGATCGCGATGTCCGACACAGAGTCCGAGGAGATCGTGCCTTCTTCGGTCATCAGGTTGACGATCTCATGCAGGAAGAATGGGTTGCCCTCGGTCTCCTCGTGCACTCGGTCCACGAGCGCGCGTGATGGCTCGAGGCCAGCCGTGCCGCGGATGTAGTTCGCCACCTCGTCCCGCTCAAGACCGCTGAGGTTCACCCGCTGGAAGCCGCCCTCGCGGTTCAGCTCCGCCAGCGTCTCGGAGAGCGGATGCGTCCGCGACAGCTCGGTGTCTCGGTAGGTGCCCACGATGAGCACCCGGAGGCGTCCCAGCTCGCGTGCAACGTGCTGCAGCAGGAGCAATGTCGGCTTGTCGGCCCAGTGCAGGTCGTCCAGCACCACGACGAGTGGCGCCTCCGAGGCGAAGGAGCGGAGCAGTTTGGTGTATGCCTCGAACAGGCGGAACTGGGCGGCGGCGGGATCGACGATCTCGGGTGGCGCAACGTAGCCCGGCTGCTGACGTAGCAGTGGGAAGACCCGTGACAGTTCGGCGATGTCCTCAGCGGCGAGCAGCGGGCCGACGGAGTCGAGGCCCCAAGCACTCGAGTAGGTGTCGGCTGCCTGCACCCACGGTCTGTAGGGTGGCGCACCGGCGGCCTCGTGCGCCCGACCCCAGATCACCCTCCCGCCGCGCATGCGGGCGTACGTCTCGAGCTCGAGGCTCGTCCTCGTCTTGCCGATGCCCGGCTCGCCGACCAGCATCACCACCGAGCCACGGCCAGAGAACGCTTCGTCGAAAGCGCTGCGCAGCCGCTCCAGCTCTCGCTCGCGGCCAACGAAGACGCCGCGCGCGAGGCGGTCGAGGGGGTTCGCCGAAGAGTCGGAGTGCGAAGCTGAACGCGCCTCAGGGTCGACGGCTTCGAGCGCGGCCATTGCCTCAAGGACGGAGGCAGGACGGTCAGCGGGCACCTTCGCCAGCAGCTTGAGGATCAGTGCCTCGAGGTCGGGCGGGCAGTGCTCGCTGTGCCACGAGGGGGCCACGGGCGGTGTGTTGATGTGCTGGCTGATGATCGCCGTGGGGTCGTCCGCCTGGAACGGTGGTCGGCCGGTGACCAGCTCGTACAGCATCGCCCCGAGGGAGTAGAGGTCGGCCTGCGGTGTGACCTCGCCACCGAGCGCCTGTTCGGGCGGCATATAGGCGACCGTGCCGACCATCATGCCGTGCTGGGTCAGCCGCGAGCGGTCGAGCGAGACGGCTAGGCCGAAGTCGCCGATCTTGGCGGTGCCGTCCTCGGTGAGCCAGACGTTGCCTGGCTTGAGGTCGCGGTGCACGATGCCGCGCTCGTGTGCGAACGCCAAGCCTCGGCAGACGCCCTTCGCGATCTCGAGCGTCCTCGCAAGCGGCAACGGCCCGCCCGCCTTCTCCAGCTCACCCTCAACGTCGCCACCACCGAGTAGCTCGTTCACGACGTACGGAGAGCCAGCTTCCTCACCGATCTCGAAGATCGTGACGATGTGAGGATGGGCGCCGAGGCGGCCCATCGCCTGCGCCTCGCGAGTGATGCGCTCGCGCCCGGTGGCGTCGAGGTCCTTGGTCTTGATCAAGGCGAAGGCGACATCGCGGTCGAGCCGAGCGTCGTGCGCGAGGAAGACTCGCTTCTTGCCGCCTTCGCCCAAGAAGCGACGCACTTCGTAACGGCCACCGGCAAAGGAAGCAGGCTGCTCAGTGGCGAGCTTGGCCGGCTGTGACGGCGGGCTGGTCGATGCCACACCCGTGTCCCGGTTGGCGGCCTGGAGGAAGTGCTTCGCGTCCTCGTTGTCGGGGTCGAGTCGCAGGACCCCGTCGCAGAGCTCGCGCACGCGCTCCCACTGCAAGGCCTGCGCGGCCTCCTCAACTTCATCGAGGAGCGCGTCGATTCGCCGCTGGATGCGTTCGCTGGGCATAGCGCCGAGATGATAACGGCTGAACTGCTACGCCTGCCCCGCCCGGCGGTCTGCACGGGTCGGCTAACGACCTCTGACAGGTGCCCTAGGCGGACACTCGCCAACGGACTGGATGAGCCGGCACTCTGATTCTGATTTCAGGGGTGGGTTGCGAGAGTCGGATTCTCCCCCGTCTCCACCAGACCATTTCATCCCATCCCATCCTGCCTCGTGCCGGCCGGTGCTGTGTGATCCCGTTCCGTGGGACGGGGAGATGGGGCTACTCGGGCTCCAGCTGGGTCGAAGGGGCCACATCGTCCGCGTGCCGACCCCAGCTCGCCTGCATCCCATCGCCCCGACCGGTTCGTGCTCGAGATCGGCCGCATACCCGTGCGACGCGCCGGAGGGTCCGGGACTCAGCCCGTTACCGGCGCGCGTCGCGTGAGCGCTTACGAGCTTCGCCGGCGTTGGACCGACGTCCCGAGAGCGATCGGCTCCGCCGCCGGCGCGATTGGTCGATCGTGTGGCTCCCCGTCCGCAAGCCTCCTGGTAGGCGTCAGGTCCAGTTGTGCACCGTCCGGAGGTGGGTCAGGACGGCGAGGACCCGGCGGTTGCCTTCATCGCTCTCCGGGATGTCGAGCTTGATGAGCACGTGTCGCACGTGGGCTTCGACCGTGCGTTCGCTCAGCACCAGACGTTGCGCGATGGCTGTATTGGTCAGACCCTCGGCCATGAGTTCGAGGACGCGTCGCTCTCGGGCGGAGAGTCCAGAGAGCGGACCGCCGGATGTGACCCGGACCAGGTTCTCAACGACCGTCGGGTCGAGCGCAGATCCGCCCGACGCGACTCTGGCGGCGGTGGTGAGGAACTCGTCGACCTCCAGCACCCGGTCCTTCAACAGGTAGCCGAAACCTGGTCGTCCGACGAGTTCCACGGCGTGAGCGGTCTCGATGTGCTGTGAGAGCACAAGGACGCCTATCGAGGGGTGTCGGTCCTTGATGGCTCGTGCTGCCTGGATGCCCTCGTCGGTGTAGGTGGGCGGCATCCGAATGTCGACCACAACGAGGTCGGGCAACTCACGGTCGACGGCGTCGATCACCGATTCACCATCGCCCGCGGTGGCCGCGATCTCGTGACCCCGGTCGACGAACAGGCTGGCGAGCCCTTCGCGGAGCAATACCTGGTCCTCGGCGATTACGACACGCACGGCAACTCCGCCCTGAGGGTGGTGCCGCATCCGACGCCACTGTCGATGAGCAGGCGACCTCCGAGCGCCACGACGCGGTCGGACAGGCCGGTCAGTCCAGAGCCGTGATCGGCTATCGCACCGCCTGCGCCGTCGTCGGCAATGCTGACGATCAGGGTCGAGTCGCGGCGTGCGACCTCGAGGCGAACGCTGGTGGCGCCTGCGTGTTTCACGGCGTTTGTCAGACCCTCGCACGCCACGAAGTAGGCGGCAGTCTCCACGTCGGTTGGGTATCGGTCGCTGGTGGCCTTCACGGCGACGGGCACTGGCGACCTGCTGGCGAGGTCGCGCAGGGCCGGGCCAAGGCCGTCCTGCAGCAGCGCCGGTCGCAGGCCGTGCGCCAGGGCACGCAATTCCTCAATCGCGGTGCCGATCTCCACGACCGCGCCATCCAATGTTCGACGCGCCGACTCGGGTTGATGGGTGAGCTCGTGCTGAGCGTGCCGGAGTGCGAGCCCGATCGATACGAGCCGTTGTTGGGCGCCGTCGTGGAGGTCGCGCGCGAGGCGCCGGCGTTCATCGTCAGCGACCGCCGCGATGCGGGAGCGGGATTCGTTGATCTCGTTGAGGCGTTGTCGCAGCTCGACGCGCAGTCTCGCCATTTCGATCGCGATCGAAGCTGCGTCGAGGACCGGTGACAGGAGTGCCCGGTTGGCGTCGCTGCTCGGGGTCCAGACGACCTCGGCGAGGGTGATGCCACCGCGCCGCACGGGGACGCGGTCGCTGCGGGGGTCGACATCACTGACCGGCCTCCCGTGTGCGTCGACGCCGGGCCCCTCGCGTTGCAGTACGAACAGCACGTCGAGTTGATCGTCACGCATCGCGGCACGGATCGCGTCAACGACCTGTTCGGGTTCGGCATGGTCCTGACGCAGCTCGTCGACGAAGGTCTCCAGGATCGCCAGGGCATCGTGCCGTTGCCGACGGAATCGACGATCGACCCGGCTCTGGACGCGGCGACGCATCGGACCGAATAGCGCGGCGGCGAGCATGGTGGCGCCGGCGGTCACCCACGCAGAATCGCGACCAATGACCACGCCGAGAACGACGCCGGCGGCGGCGTAGGCAGCGACGAGCAGCACCGTCACCGTTGCATAGGTCAGTGTTCGGCTGATGACGAGGTCGACGTCGTAGAGGCGGAAGCGGAGGATCGCAGTGCAGATGACGACCGGCCACATCGTGACAACCAGCGTTGGGAGGACGTGCGCGATCGGGGTGACGAACCACAACGCGCCTCCCACCGTGATCCCGACGGCGAGGATGCCACTGGCGAGGGTGAACCACTTCAACTGAAGCCGTTCCACTTCCTCGGCGGCTCGGAATCGCACGACAACCGCGACAGCAGCGGCGAGCAGCGACGTCGCCACGATGACGAAGCCGGCAACGAACATCACTCCTGTTGGGAGCCAGGCGATTGCATAGGGGTTGTGGCCCGAGACGTATTCGCTGCCCGCTTCGGGGTTGAATACCCAACCGGGCTCGGCAAGCAACACTCCGGCGATCGACAGCCAGAGCACGAGCGACCATCGGCGAGAGATGAGATGCCCGTTCGGATACAGGACCAGCACCGCGACGACCAGCGGTGCCGAGGGCAACCAGTTGGCGGTGCCAATGAACTCGGCCGCCGGTCCGAACCCCCATCCGCGCTCCGCGGCCCGTAGTCCCCAGCCTTGGGCGAGGTCACCAGTGAAGGCCGCCAGAACGCCCTGCGCGACGAGCAGCCAGCCGATCGCGTGACGGGGATGACGGTAGAGGATCAGTGCGCCTGCGGCGGTCCCCGCGATCGAGGAGACAGCGAGGAGCAGCGTGTCCCACAGCGGTTCGAGACCCCACGACAACGGCACCGCCACGAGCTCGATCAGGACCGAAAGCGCGACGAGCAGGGTCGGAATGAACCGGAATCGCTGCTGCACCATCCGCGGATCATTCTCCCGCCGGCGGCGGCGGCGCAACCGTGCCACCACTGCATTCGAAACGGGTGCTGGCGCCGATGTTTCGCACCACCGGGATCCGTACCTTCCCCCGACACGTCACACACGAAGGAGGATCGCGATGGCACCACTCGTCGGAACCGCCACGGATCTGGAGTCCCAACAGGCGCGCCGAACCCTCACCCACATCACCGGGATCGCCGGGCTCGTCACGATCGCTGTCGTCCTGGGGGCTTCGCTCGCCAACAACTATCAGAGCGCCGCGATCGACATGAGCGCAGACGAGACCGTCGCATTCTTCCGATCGCTCGACGACTCGCTCGGGTGGAGCAGTTCGTTCGCGACGGCCGTCGGGCTGATCGCGATGCTGTGGTTTAGCCTCGGGCTCGCGTTGCTGCTGCGTCGCTACGAGGGCGAGCTGCCATGGCGCTCGACCTTCCTCGCCGGCGCCGGGGTCGTCAGCGTCGTCTCCGGACAGATCGCGAGCTGGGACGCCGCAGTGTTTCGCTCCAAGGACATCGACCCGCAAGTGGCACGGTACGCGTACGACCTCGGCAACCTTTCGTTTGCCAACGGTTGGGTATCAGCCGGCGCGGTCGGGATCTGCACCGGTCTCATCGTGTTGTCGACGCGCTCGCTGCCGCGCTGGCTGGGCTGGTGGGGCCTCGTTGCGGGCATTGGATCGGTGCTGGCACGAGCCGTCTGGACCTCTGGCATCGCGTTCGCCCCCTTCGCCGCGTACTGGCTGTGGGTGGCAGCGTTGTCGGTGTGGCTCCTGATCGGTCGCTTCGGCGCCGCGCCCACCGATCGATGAACGAGTTGCAGACGCGACAGCGAGCTGCATGGGCGGGGATCGGCGCCGTCGTGATGATCGGCCTCGGAGTTGCACTCGGCGCCCTCGTCGGCGTCGACCAGCCGGACCTCGCCGACGCCGACATCCTCGAGAGGGTCAACGATGGCCCCAGACAAATCGCGGCCGGCATCGCAATGCCGGTGCTCGGGATCGGAGCCGCGCTGCTGATCTGGTTCGCCACCGGCCTGCGCCGAGCGCTGGACGAGATCTCGGACGGTGACCCGCTCACCCACGCCATCGTGCCGGCCGCCGCCATGCTCGGCGCGCTTACCATCGCTGGTGTGGGCCTCGACGTCTCGACGGCCGTCACCGCCATGTCTGACTCGTTCACCCCCACCGCGGACATCGCTCGCGTCCTCGGTACCGCAGGGCTCCTCACCGGCCTCACCGCATTGGCCGGTGGCGCCGTGATCATCGCCGTGTCAACGCGCCTCGCTCACCGGGCAGACGCGCTGCCCACCTGGACCGTCTGGAGTTCCTACGCCCTCGCGGCCCTATGCCTCACCAGCTTCTGGACCGCCGGCACGGCATCCGTCGCCTTCGCGCTCTGGATCATTGGTGCCGTCGTCGCCCTGCTACGCGAAGCGCGGCCAGCGACTCCCCCCTTCGCTGATCGTTAACTTCCGTCCCGCGATTCGGATGGTGACCCGCGCAGTCCTCCGCGGTCGCGCGGTGCATCGCTTGATAGTGCGCGGCAATGGTCGCGCGCTCGCAAACGGGCGACATCCTCGGTCCGCGTCCGTCGCTAGCGTTGACCTCCCTGAAGAGGTCGCGCGCGAATACCGTGAGCGCGGCATCCCGGAATCGCGGTCGTTGAGGTAGCGGCCAACGAGCGCTCATCAGCGACCACGCGGTCGAGCTTGATCTCCATGTCCTGACTGCGGACATCGAGACCGAACTTGGCGACAGGGTTGGCACGGCGGTCCGACGGAGATGCCCATCGTCGACTTGCGCTCATTCACCTTCGCGTGGGTGCAAGGGAGGCCTGACATCGTCGAATCCGGGGAACTGAGCTGGCGCCTCCGAAACTGGAGCGCTGGTCCCCCCCTCGATGGTTCAGGAACCCTGTGATCCGGCTCGAGTCCACGGTTCTGGTTGTCCAGCGACATGGCAGTCTCCAGCGCATGTTCATGGGCTGGACGCAGGGCGGCACGACGAGAAGTCAGACAATGCCAAACGCGGCCCAACTGAATCGCACGACTGTGACGAGCAGACTGATGGCGACGAGGTCGAGGACGGCTCCTACCCGAAAGATCTGCGGCGCAGTGAAGAGTTGCGACGAGTACGCCAGCATAGTCGGTGGCGTCCCGACTACTAGAGCGAAGTCAACGGAAGATGCGATTGCGATCGTGAGGACGATTTCGGGGCGTTGCCACTCCTTGGCGATCCCCTGGAGTTGCTTCTTCCCTCGCAGCGGTACGGAAGGCGATCGAGCGCCCCGCAGCTGAACGCGCCAGCCACGCCGGAGTGTGAACGAGGTGTGTTGATCAGGGACGAGAAGGGACGAACCAGTACATGGCGGGACGGGCAGGTACAAGCTCAAGCGACTTCCGCCCGCCAAGCGAGACCACACTCCACCACTGTTTGGGTACGGATGAACGAGCCTCGCCAGTTAGAGATCTTGGAGCCAGAGCCTCAGATCCCTCTCCGTCCCGTCTGGTACCCGAGACTCCCGCTGCGTCCCTATCCGTCCCTGACGGCGGTGCCCTGAATCGACGTGCAAACCTAAACCCTGACTGCCCGGAGGCGTTCCGTCACTCGGCGTGCCTGTTCGGCACAGCAACCAGATGCAGCTCCGCCTCACCGATCAGCCGTCCGAGTTGTGTCGCCAGCGGCGGCCGGAGCAGGTCGCGGATGCGGCCGCCACGCGAACGAGCCGCGAACACGTGCCCCACGTTCTCCTCTTCGAGGACGGTGCGAAGCCGGCGCTCAAATGATCCCCGCCCGCATTCGACCACACGAGCCCCGAGGTCCGTTGCCAGCCGCCGTGCCTCCGCCAGCTCTGCGCTGACCGGGTGTCCCTCGCGCAGGACCATGAGCACGAGCGGCTCGGACTGCAGCGCGCGGGCGAGCCGCGATGTCCGCCTGACGACCCGTGATGCCCCCTTCGCGTCGCTGATCACGGCGAGCACCCGTTCCGCCGCTGGCCACGGTTCTTCGATGGCGTGCTCAAGCATGTAGGCCTGGAGGTCACGCTCGACTTCGGTGGAGACCTTGCGCAGGGCGAGCTCGCGCAGGGCGGTGAGGTTCCCCTCGCGGAAGAAGCTGCGCAGCGCGCGCTCGGCGCGTTCGGCCGGGTAGACGACACCCTGCTCGATGCGCTCGCGCAGCGCGCGCGGCGACAGGTCCACCACGTCGAGCTCGTCGGCCTCGTCGACGACACGGTCGGGAATACGCTCGCGCACCGGCGCGCCCGTGATGCTCTCGACGATGTCGGCGAGGCTCTCGAGGTGCTGGATGTTGACGGTGCTGATCACGGTGATGCCGGCATCGAGTAGCTCGTGCACGTCCTGCCAGCGCTTCTCGTTGCGCGAACCCGGGGCGTTGGTATGCGCGAGCTCATCGACGAGCGCGACGGCCGGACGGCGCGTTAGCACGGCATCGACGTCCAGCTCTTCGAGCGTCGCGCCCTGATAGGAGATGAGCTTGCGGGGGAGCACCTCGAGGTCTCCGATGGCGGCGGCAGTGGTGGCGCGTCCGTGGGTCTCGATGAAGCCGGCGACGACGTCATCTCCGGCATCGCGGCGGCGGTGACCTTCGAGCAGCATGGCGTAGGTCTTGCCCACACCCGGTGCCATCCCGAGGTAGAGCCGGAGGCGGCCATGCTGCCGCGTTTCCTCGCGCTTCACGCGCGCGAGCATCGCCTCGGGCGTGGGCCGCCCGGGCTCGCGATCGCGCTGCTCAGGCTCAGTCCCCGCCATCGAGCTCATCCAGTGCCAGGTTCAGCTTGAGCACGTTGACGCGCGCTTCACCAAGCACGCCGAGCGTACGCGCCTCGATGTGCGATTCGACGAGGTCGCGCACCGTCTGCACGGGCAGTCCGCGAGCCGCCGCGACGCGTTCCACCTGGAAGCGCGCGGCATCGGGTGAGATGTCCGGGTCGAGCCCGCTGCCTGAGGCTGTCACCAGCTCCGCTGGGACCGTGGCGTCGGCAGCGAGCCCGTGCGCCTCGCGCAGCGCCGCCGCGCGTTCCTCGACCTGCGCGCGCAGGTCGGCGCTGGTCGGACCGTAGTTCGACCCGCCCGACGTGCCGGCGTCGTAGTCCACCGCCGAGGGCCGACCCCAGAAGTAGCGCGACGATTCGAATCCCTGCCCGATGAGCGACGAGCCCACGACCACCCCATTGCCGTCGCGCACGAGGCTCCCGTCCGCATGGCTGCCGGCGAGCAACTGCGCGCCGCCGAGTACGGCGACCGGGTACGCCACGCCTGTGACTAGCGCCAGCAGGAGCAGCGTGACGAAGGCAGCGCGAACGACCCGCAGCGTCTCGTTCATCGTCACCCCTACGCCAGCCCGAGCGCCGAGACGACGAGGTCGATCAGCTTGATGCCCGCGAACGGCGCGACGAGGCCGCCGAGCCCGTAGATGCCGAGATTACGCAGTAGCAGCGTCGCCGCCGGCGCCGGGCGATAGGCCACGCCGCGGAGGGCGAGCGGGATCAGCGCGACGATGATCAGCGCATTGAAGATCACCGCCGAGAGAATCGCGCTCTCGGGGCTCGCCAGCCGCATCACGTTGAGGTCGTCGAGCTGCGGGTAGGCGACGACAAACGCCGCCGGCAGGATCGCGAAGTACTTCGCGAGGTCGTTGGCGACGGAGAAGGTGGTGATCGCGCCGCGCGTCATCAGCAGCTGCTTGCCGATGCGCACCACCTCGATCAACTTCGTCGGGTCCGAGTCGAGGTCGACCATGTTCGCCGCCTCGCGTGCGGCGGCCGTGCCCGAGTTCATCGCGAGGCCAACGTCGGCCTGCGCGAGCGCCGGCGCGTCGTTCGTGCCGTCTCCGGTCATCGCCACGAGCCGGCCCTCGGCCTGGTAGCGGCGAATCGCGGTGATCTTGTCCTCCGGCTTTGCCTCGGCGAGGAAATCGTCGACGCCGGCCTCCTCTGCGATGGTGGCGGCGGTCGTGCGGTTGTCGCCGGTGACCATCACCGTGCGGATGCCCATCTGCCGCAGCTCGGCAAAACGCTCACGCATGCCCGGCTTCACCGTGTCCTTGAGGTAGATCACGGCGAGCGCGCGCCGGCCGTCGGAGACCAGCAGCGGCGTGCCGCCGAGCCGCGCAACGCGGTCGCGCTGCGCCGCCGTCTCCGCTGAGGGCTCGGTGCCGAGTGCAGCCACGATGGCGTCGATCGCACCCTTGAGCCAGGTGCGCCCCTCCAGCAGCAGTCCGCTCGTCCGCGTCTCGGCCGAGAAGGGGATCACCTCCGAGCCCGCCGGTGCACTGTCGGGCAGCGAGGTGACGCCGAGCGCCGCCAACCGCTGCCTTGCGTAGGCGGCCACGCTGCGTCCCTCAGGCGTCTCGTCACCGAGCGAGGCGTGGAGCGCCGCCTCGAGCGCTTCGCGCTCGGGCGTGCCGTCGACCGGGACGATCTCCTCGGCGAGGCGGTTGCCGTAGGTGATCGTCCCGGTCTTGTCGAGCAGCAGCACGTCGACATCACCCGCCGCCTCGACCGCGCGCCCCGAGAGCGCGAGTACGTTGAAGCGCGTCACGCGATCCATCCCGGCGATCCCGATCGCCGAGAGCAAGGCGCCGATCGTCGTCGGGAGCAGCGTCACGAGGAGAGCCGTGAGCACGACCGCGGTCACGGGCTCCCCGGCGTAGCCGGAGAAGGGCTGCAACGTCACCACGACGATCAGGAAGATCAGGCTGAGCGCGGCCAACAGGATCGAGAGCGCGACCTCGTTTGGCGTCTTCTGGCGCTGCGCGCCTTCGACCAGCGCGATCATCCGGTCGAGGAAGGTCTCACCCGGGGTGGCGGTGATGCGGATCGTGAGCGCGTCGGAGACGACCTGTGTGCCGCCGGTCACCGCGCTGCGGATGTCGGTGCCGGGCTCCTTCAGCACCGGTGCGGACTCGCCGGTGATCGCCGCTTCGTTGACGTAGGCGACACCCGCGATCACCTCGCCGTCGCCTGGGATGATCTCGCCCTCGCGCACAAGAACCACGTCTCCCTTGCGCAGCTGGCGCGAGGGCACGCTCTCCTCGTGACTGTCGACGAGCCGGCGAGCTGGTACGTCCTGGGAGGTCGAACGCAGGGAGTCGGCCTGCGCGCGCCCGCGAGCCTCGGCGATCGCCTCCGCGAAGTTGGCGAAGAGCACGGTGAACCAGAGCCAGGCGGCGATCTGGACGGTGAATCCGAAGTTGCCTTCGCCGAAAGCCGCGC
Organism: Dehalococcoidia bacterium; assembly: GCA_041390625.1. Classification (GTDB taxonomy): domain Bacteria; phylum Chloroflexota; class Dehalococcoidia; order UBA2979; family UBA2979; genus RBC038. The sequence goes on from JAWKPM010000011.1 coordinate 89,930, forward strand.
GCACCGCCGAGAAGGTGACCAGCAGGCTCCCGAGCTCGACGGCGAGCATCACCGGATTCGCGGCCATCTTGCGCGGGTGCAGCTTGCGCAACGCGTCGACGGCCGCCCGACGCACGAGCGGCCACGTCCAGGGGCTCGCGCCGCGGCGACGCTGGGCCGCCGTCTCCTTCATCGCGTCCGTTTCGGGCGTGCGACGCGTCGGCGCGACCAGCCCCCGCGTCACGTCCTCGTCGCGCGCCGGCACCGTCCGCGTGGGCCGCTCGATCGGCGGCTGCGTCACGAGGCACCTCCGAACGTCGCGCCGGCTGGCAGCAGGTGCTCGGCGATCGGCCCCAGCGCGAGCGCCGGGAAGAAGGTGAGCAGCCCGACGATCAGCACGACGCTGACGAGCAGCACGACCCAGAGCGGCCCCGTCGTCGGGAACGTCCCGGGACCCGGGGGCACCGGCTGCTTCGCTGCGAGCGAGCCGGCGAGCGCAAGCGTCGGCACGATCAACAGGAAGCGCCCGCCCAGCATCACGAGGCTCATCGCGACGTTGTAGAAGGGGGTGTTCGCGTTGAGCCCCGCGAACGCCGAGCCGTTGTTCGCGGCGCCGGAAGAGGCGGCGTACAGGATCTCGCTGAAGCCGTGCGGGCCCTGGTTGTTCAGGCTGTCGGTGCCCCAGCCGCCGCTCACCGCGATCGCCGTCAGGCCGAGCAGCAGCACCGGGAAGAGGAGCAGCGGCAGCACCGCCATCTTGATCTCGTACGCCTCGATCTTCTTGCCGAGCAGCTCGGGCGTGCGCCCCACCATCAGTCCCGCGAGGAAGACCGTGAGCACCGCAAACAGCAGCATTCCCGTGAGGCCGACGCCTACGCCGCCGAAGACCACTTCGCCGAGCTGCATCAAGCCCAGCAGTGCGGCGCCGCTGAGCGCGTTGAAGCTGTCGTGCATCGCGTTCACGGGGCCCGAAGAGGTCGCGGTCGTGACGACGCCCCAGAGTGCCGACCCCGGCACGCCGAAACGCGTCTCCTTGCCCTCGAGGTTCCCGGCCGACTGTTCGATGCCGAGGCCCTCGAGCGCGGGGTTCGGCTGTGACTCCGCCCAGGTGGTGAGCAGCGCGGCGCCGACGAAGAGCACGACCATCGCGGCCAGCACCGCCCAACCCTGGCGCGTGTCGCCGACCATCCGCCCGAAGGCGTAGGTGAGCGCGCCCGGGATGGCGAGCATCGAGACGAGCTCGATGAAGTCCGTAAGCGGGTTCGGGTTCTCGTAGGGATGGGCGGAGTTGGCGTTGAAGAAGCCACCGCCGTTGGTCCCGAGTTGCTTGATGCTCTCCTGGCTGGCTACCGGCCCCTGCGCGATGAGCTGCGGTGCGCCCTCAAGCGTGGTCGCCTCCGCGTAGGAGTCAAGGTTCTGAGGCACCCCCTGCCACACCAGCAGCGCGCTCACGGTCAGCGACAGCGGCACCAGCAGGTAGAGCGTGACTCGAACGAGGTCGACCCAGAAGCTGCCGATCGCGTCCGCGCGCCGCCTGGCGAAGCCGCGGATCAGCGCCGCGGCGACCGCGATCCCCGTCGCGGCCGAGACAAAGTTCTGGACGGTGAGCCCGGCGGCCTGCGAGAAGTAGCTGAGCGTCGTCTCCCCGCCGTAGCTCTGCCAGTTGGTGTTGGTGGTGAAGCTGGCGGCGGCGTTGAGCGCCGTGTGCCACTCAACGCCCCGCAGTCCCTCCGGGTTGAGGGGGAGCAACCCCTGCAGGCGCATGATGGCGTAGAGCAGCAGGAAGCCGGCGAAGTTGAAGGCGAGCAGGCTCAGCGCGTAGGTCCGCCAGCTCTGCTCGCGCTCGGGGTCGATGCCGGAGGCGCGGTAGATGCCATGCTCGACGGGGCCGAGGGCGGCCGTCGCCCACGTACGCCGGCCCTCAAGGACGGCCACGATGTACGCGCCGAGCGGCCTCGCCAGCACGACGACGGCGGCCAGCAGCAGGGCGAGCTGAACGAGGTCGGCGGCCACCATCGCGCTTCTCTAGAACCGCTCGGGCCAGAGGAAGGCGGCGACCAGGTAGGCGCCGCCGGCCAACGCCATGACGATGCCGAGCCAGAGCTCCACCGACATCAGCGGGCCCTCGCCAGGTAGTCGCAGAGCAGCACGAAGCCGGCGGATACCGCGAAGCCCGCGCCCGCGACAGCGAGCGCGACGAGGTCATGCATCAGGGTGTCTTTCGGCGAAGACCTCGTCCACGAACTCGCGCAGCTGCATCTCGACGGCCTCGCTCGTGAGTTCGTCGAGGGTGAAGGTGCTGCGCCGGCGGCCCTCCGCGCGACCGTCGGGCCGCGAGATCCAGCTGTGCACCTCGACCTGGCCGTGCGCGGCATCGCCGACGAAGGTGAGACGCGGTCGATGGCTGTAACGCTCTCCAGCCAGATTCCAGTTCCGTGGCAGCACAGCCAGCGTGATCTGCGCGCCGCGTGCCCAGGCCGGAGGTCCCTGCTGGTGCTGCTCCTCGATCAGCTCGGCGCGGTGACCGTGGTCGACGAGCTCCGCTTCGATCGCATTCATTGCTGGCGCGATCACGTGGACGGCGAGCTCGGCGAAGCGTTCCTCGAACTCCTCGGCCAGCAGCTCGGGCACGGTCTCGCGGCGGCGTGACGCTTCGATGCGCCGGTCGTAGTCGGCCAGCGTGGTGTGGACGATCGGGATGTCGCCTTCGTCTCCGGAGACTGCGTCTGCGCCCGGCTCGGTTCCCTCGCCTGCGGCGAGCCGCAACAGGGCGTCGAGCGGGAACGGTTTCGGTAGATAGGCCAGGGGCTGAAACTCGGCGATCTGTTCAGGGCTGACGCGCACGGCCGAGACCACGACGAACGGGACCGAGCGACCCTCAGTGCGCAGCTCCCGCACCACCTCCCACCCCGAGCGATCGGGAAGGTCGATGTCGAGCAGCATCAGGTCGAACTCACGGGCCGCCAGCTCGCTGAGCGCGACCTCGGCCGTGCCGGCGATCACGACCTCGTGACCGCGCGCGGAGAGATTCCGTGCGATCACCTGGCACAGCGGCTGCTCGTCCTCGACCAGCAAGACCCGGCGGTGCATCTGAGACTCTCCGATGCGCGATCGTGACGTCGGACAGCATGCACGGCGAGTGCTCAACGACTCCTGAACGGGCGGAGGTTCGCCCTCAACAGGGTCTCAATACGCCCCGACCTACCGGGCGGCGTCTGGGGTGACGAACCGATATCCCGCTCCCGGCTCGGTGATGAGGAGGCGGGGCGACGTCGGGTCGGGCTCGATCTTCTTGCGCAGCCGCGCGACGTAGACGTGGAGGTAGTGGTCCTCGGAGCCGTACTCGGGACCCCATACCGCCTGCAGCAGCATCCGATCAGTCAGCACCCGATCGCGCCGGGCGATGAAGACCTTGAGCAACTCGTACTCCGTCGGGGTGAGGTGCACCTCGGCTCCGGCGACCTCGACACGACGCCGCTCGAAGTCGACTGTCAGCCCGCCCGCGGTGAAGACAGGCTCCGCCCCGCTCCCGGCCGTGTGCCGCAGAGCGACGCGGATGCGGGCCAGCAGCTCCTCGATCCCAAACGGCTTGGAGACGTAGTCGTCGGCACCGGCGTCGAGCGCCTCGACCTTGTCGCGCTCGGCCTCGCGCGCGGAGAGCACGATCACCGGCGTCGCGGCCGCCTCGCGAATCGCGCGGATGATCTCGACGCCGTCCATGTCGGGGAGGCCAAGGTCGAGCACGACCACGTCCGGCTTGTGGCGTCGATAGGCATCGAGCGCCTCGGCGCCGGTGGCGGCGGTGTCCGTCTGAAAGCCACGCCGCTCGAGGTTGCTCGATACGACCCTCAGGATCGGGCGTTCATCGTCCACCACGAGAACGCGTGCGCCGGCGGAGCTCACGGAGCTTCGTCCTCGGCCACGCGATGTCCCTCAGCAGGAAGCGGGAGGGTGAAGCGAAACCGGGCGCCTCCGCGCGGGTCGTTGCCGCCGGAGATCGTGCCGCCGTGCGCCTCGACCAGTCCCTTCGCGACTGCCAGCCCGAGCCCGCTACCTCGCGTCCGCACACGACCCCGCGTCCCACGCGCGAACGCTTCGAAGAGGTGCGCCTGCGCCTCGGACGTGAGCCCAGGTCCGCTGTCCCGGACTTCTACCGCCACTGCCCCCTCGACGGGGCACGCCGAGATCGCGATCTCGGTCCCGGCCGGCGTGTGGCGCACGGCGTTCTCAACGAGGTTCGCGACCACCTCGCCGATCGCCACCGCGTCGAAGCGCAGTGGCGGGAGGTCTGGCGGCACCTGGACGGAGATGCGGTGTTGATCGGCGAGCGGGCGCAGGCGCGCGACGATGCTGGTGATCAGTTCGCCGAGGTCACGCCACTGCGCGTCGACGCGCAGCACCCCGGCCTCAATGCGCGAAAGATCGAGCAGGTGCGACACCATCTGATCGACGCGCCGCGCCTCCGTCTCGATCGATCGCGCGAACTCCAGGCGCTCCTCTTCTGACCACTCGACATCTACCGACTGCAGGCTCTCGGCCGCCGCGACGATCGAGGCGAGCGGGGTCCGCAGGTCATGCGAGACGGCGTTCAGCATCGCGGTGCGCAATTCGTCGGTGCGTCGCAGGACCTCGGCATCGGTCGCCTCCCGCTGCAGCCTGCGGTGTTCCGTTGCACGCCCGAGCTGCGAGGCCGCCGCCAGGAGCAGCCGCTCGTCCGCAGGATCGAACTCCGAACGGTCCCGTCGTTGCACGACGACGATCCGCCCGAGGTCGCGGCCCTCGCTCGCGATCCGCACGCCGGCATGCTCGAAGCGCCCGCTGCGGCGTGGACGGAAAGGCAGCGCCCCAGGTCGCACCCCGATCCAGCGTCGACGAGCCCCCTGCTGCTCGGCGCTGAGCATCCGTCCGCCCTCGAACCCGGTGGATCGGGCAAATGTCAGCGCCTCCTCGCTCCCCGCCCCCACGCGAATCGGCTGGTCTGATGCCTGCTCGATCCGCACGAGGACGGCTTCTGCACCGAGCGCGTCGAGCAGCCGCTCGGCGACGGCCTGTAGCGCGTCCTCCAACTCGGCCTCATTGACCAGACGCACGACGTCGAAGAGCACCCGTGCATCACGCTCCCGGGTCGCGGCGTCGGCGGCGCGGCGACGCGCGATCTCCGCGAGCTGTCCGGTGACCACGCCCGCGACCAGCAGCACCACGAGAGAGACCCATTCATCGGGCTCGGCCACCGTCCATGTGAAGAGCGGCTCGATGAAGAAGAAGTCGAATGCGATGAACGAGGCGACGGCCGCGAGGATCGCCGCACGGCTGCCGACCGTGATCGCGATCGCCAGGACCGCGACGAGGTAGAGCATCGTGAAGTTAGGGACCCAGACGAAGATGCGGACGACGTGCAGCAAGCCGGTGATCGCGCCGACTGCGAGGATTGGCGCGCCGACCTCGATCGCCGGGCGTCGGGCGTTCATTTCGATGGCCTCTTCAGCGGGCAGACTGCCGCTCCGATTATGGTCGCGCCTCGGCCCTCAACGTGCCCTCAATAGCGGAGGCCGTCGTTCTCCACCGGCGACGGCCGTAGCCTCCGATCGATGACAGCCGCCGCGATCGTAGTCGGCACCGTGATCGTGCTCGTCGCCGTGCGCCGGGTCGGGTCGGTGCGGCTGCGCTACTGGCAGATCGTGGCTGCCGGCGCCCTCGCGATGCTCGCATTCCAGGCTCTTTCCCCACGCGAAGCGCTCCAGGCGATCGACCTCGAGGTCATGCTCTTCCTCTTCGGCGTGTTCGTACTCGGTCAGGCAGCGGAAATCAGCGGGGAGCTGGAGGCGTGGTCCTACCGCCTCTTCCGCCATGCACGGACCGCTGACCAGCTGGCGCTGCTGATCCTGTTCGGTCTCGGCGGGGCCTCGGCGCTGCTGATGAACGACACGCTCGCGATCGTTGGCGTCCCCGTTGTGATCGCACTCGCACGCGCGCACCGGATGCCCGAGCAGACGGTCCTGCTCGCGCTCGCCTTCGCAGTGACCATCGGGAGCGTGCCCAGTCCGATCGGCAACCCGCAGAACCTGCTCGTCGGGCTGAGTGACGGGATCGAGAACCCCTTCGCCGCCTTCGCCCGGGGAATGCTGTTCCCGACCGTGCTCAACCTCTTCCTCGCATATGTGGTGCTGCGCCTGCTCGAGCCGGCGGCATTTCACGGCGAGGCGCTGGTCCACGAGCGCGCCGCGCCCCGGGACCTGGCCCTCGCCCGAATCGCCCGTGTGAGTCTCGCCCTGCTCGTCGGCCTGGTCGCCACCCGCATCGTGCTCGTCGCCGTCGACAGTCGCATCGAACTGCCCCTCGTCGCGATCGCGCTCGTGCCCGCCGCCGTGGTGCTCGTGCTGAGTCCGAGCCGACGCGCGGTGGCGGCAGGCATCGACTGGTCGACGCTGGCCTTCTTCGTCGGGCTGTTTGTCGTCGTCGGCGGTGTCTCCGCCTCAGGGCTGTCCGCGGAGGCGTTCGAACGCCTGGGCTCGGGTGCCTCCGATCCCGGCGTCCTGCTCTGGAGCAGCGCCGCGCTCAGCCAGCTCGTCTCGAACGTGCCACTGGTCGCGCTCGCGCTGCCGGTCTTGCACGAGGCGGGTGCCTCCAGCGAGGCCTACCTGGCGCTCGCCGCCGGGTCGACCGTCGCCGGGAACCTCACGATCCTGGGCGCGGCCAGCAACGTGATCATCCTCGACAACGCGGAGCGGCGCTTCGGTGTGCAGCTGTCGATGTGGCGCTTCATGCGCGTCGGCGTTCCGCTGACCGCCCTCAACTTGGCCGTCTACCAGCTCGCACTCCGGGCCTTCTGAGGCCGCACGAAGGCCCTGCCGGCCCACACGGCAGCGACGCCGGCCCGTGCAGCACGATGAGCGCAAAGCGGATGAGCGTCATCGAGCAGCTATCCGCTGCGTCGAGAGGGACTCTGCTCGATGGCGAATCCCGAGCAGCATCCGTCGCATCATCGAGAAGTCAGCGAGCTCCATAAGCGGGATGGAGACCAGCACCGCCGGGAAGTCGCGCCAGCTGTACCGGCAGCGGAGTCGGGTGACGAGGCGGGTCGCGCCATCGGCCGCGCACACAAGCTCCCAGGCCCACGTGCTATCGGGCTTGGTCCAGAGCATCCAGCTCGGCGTCTCGAAGGAATCGACGCGGAAGGCCCTGCGTTCGGAGGGGCGTCCCGACATCGGGATCCAGTCGCCGACCGTCAACGCCTGCAACTTCGGAATGATCTCGTCCGCGCTGTGCCGACCGAGATTGTCGAGCAGGTCGTAGCTATAGAAGCCGCCCCGCCCAGAACCTACCTGCAGCAGCCACGGCCAAACGTCGGGCGGCGGAGCCGCGACGGTGATAGCCCTTGTCGCTACGAAGGCCGCGCCCGGCAGCCGCTCGTCGCCCGGCATCGTCGCCGTGACTTCGGCCCGGGTGGCCCCCCAACGCAGATGCCACCAGCGGTACGCCGCGACTTCGAGCGCGACGGCCAATGCTGCGACCGGAACGAGCACGCGGTTCCCGAGCCGGTGCGAGTGTCGTTGTCGCCTCCGAAGGCGAGATGCGCCGCCCGCCGCACATCTCGCGTCGCCTGATGTGGGCCTTTGCCCGAGCGCATCGGTTGTCCCTGCTTCGACGCGCTGCTTCAAGCCACGGCACATGCTGCGAGCCATCACGAAGTCAGCGGGCACGAGCAGCAACCGGTAGGCCGCGAGCAGCCACCAGGGACGCGCCGCGATGCGCGAACGGAAGTGGAACCGCGTGCGCTCAGCGGACAGTGGCTCCAGCCTGAACGTCCAGCTGAAGTCGAGGTGGACGTTGGGCCGGTTCAGGAGCTGCGCGGGAGGTGAGTGTGAGAGAGCAGCACAAGCGTCCGGTTCCGCTCCACCTCCTCGACCGTGAAGAAGCAGCCGCTCTCGGGTGGGCCATCGGGGACGACGTCTCCTACCGCGAGCCCCTGCAGCTCAGGTCTGATCGTCGCTGCGCTGGGCGCATTCGCCGGGAACAGCAGCGCATCAACCCAGCGGTACGTATACCAACCGCCGCGGCCCCAGCCGACCTGCACCAGCCACGGCCAGATCCGCTCTGCAGAGGCATCGATGTCGATCGCGTGGTCGGTGACGACGGTAGCTCGCGAGACGAGTTCGTCGCCGGGAAGACAGCGCTCCCGCTCGGCAGTGGTGGCTCCCCAGGTCCGGCCGAGGCGGTAGAGAAGCGCCCAGGCGGCCGCCGCTCCTACCATGCATGATGTCGACAGGCGCCACGGGGTCGGCCCGCCCAAGTAGTCCTCATCTCGCGCGGATCCCCGCGGTCTGGTTGCCGATTCTCGGCGCCAATGACGGGGCGATCACGCCACATGCGCACTGCCTGCGGCATGACTTTGGTCACATCTCTCGGCCGCAAGCCTGCCCGATAATCGAGCACACTAGGCTAATCCGTCCTGCGTAGCTGCCGGGTTGGCATGATTGCGGAGCCATGCGAAGCGGCTCTCAGCGCGTTGACGGAGGGACAGAAATGGCCGTGGCTCGGTCCGACTGGCAGCGCGTCGGTGTGCTGATCCTCAGCGCCGCTATGCCCGCGTAGCCGTCGAGCATCCGGGACTTCAGCCAAGCTCTCCATCGCCATCATGCAGGGAACGCGAGTGTCTGGAGGTGCGGGAGAGGCGAATGGCCCGTGGCTTTCGGGATGCGGGGCACCCCTTTACCCAGGCAATCAAGGTCCGCAGCCGCAAGCCAGATAGAGCACCCGGTCGTCTCTTTGCACGTCAGCGGCCCAGGCCCACACGATGCGCCTACTCTGCGGATAGGGTGGGCACATAGAACTCCTCGCAGCGCGCGGGCGCATACTGGCTCACCTATCCGCGCTTAGCATCGTTCGACATGGGTCCCCATCTCAGAGTCCGCGTCGCGATTCTGCTCGGCATTCGATGAGCGGACGGCTGCCCTAAGGCGCCCCGTCGAGGCCAGCCGCACGTTCCGCTCTTCGAGCCGCGACGTTAGTTCGGCGCGCGTTGATCCGGGAGCTCGCGGCAGCGCAGTCACCGGCGGGGCGGTGATTGTCACGAACGTGATCGTTCCGAGCCTCAGACCTGACGCAGCCCGGCGCCGCCGGTTGCGCGCTTATACGCGGCCTCCACCATCGCCATAGACGCGAAGCCGCATGACGTGATCGTGTCCTGCGCCCGCAGGTACGGCCTTGGCGCCATTCTGGCTTCCTCCGCGATCCCGAGTTCATCGTCAGGACGACGAACATGCGCAGACCCCCGGTGTACCGCGGCACGGTCGTCCACGCGTATTGATATCGGGATCGTGCTTCTTGCCACTGCCGCACCGGGGCGAGCGAACGGTACGGCTTCCGCTCGACTCGCCTCCGTCCAAAGTCGCAGAACGTCGCCGCTCCAACGTCGTCCGCCCAGCAAGCCTGACGGCCGATTTCGTTCACGTGCGTCGTCCGTACAACACCTTCACCACGGCTGCCCTCCAGGGTGGCCCACCGGAACGAAGGAGATTGGCATGCAACGCAAGAAACGACGGAGCCGCCTCGAGGCCGCCCCGCTGACGCTGCTGTGTCGACACAGCGACTGAATAGCGTCTCAAGAATCTCAGGAAGGAACCCGTGATATGGAACAGGCAGTGACTCGAGCCGCGCCGGACTCTCGCAAGTACCGGCTCCGGCACTGGACGCTGGGCGTGCTCTCCCTCAGCCTCCTCGTGATCGCGCTCGACGTGACGATCTTGAACGTGGCCATTCCCACCCTGCAGCGCGATCTCGGGGCGTCCGCCTCGGAGCTACAGTGGATCGTGAACGCCTACATCCTCGTCTTCGCCGGGTTGCTACTCACCATGGGGACGCTCGGCGACCGCTTCGGCCGGCGCAGAGCGCTCGAGAGCGGCATGGTGATCTTCGGTACTGCGAGCCTCGCGGCCGCACTATCCGACAGCAGCGGACAACTCATCGCGGCCCGCGCCGCACAGGGTATCGGCGGTGCGCTGATCATGCCGTCGACGCTCTCAGTCCTGGTCGACGTCTTCCCGCGCGAGGAACGAGCCAAGGCGATCGGCATCTGGGCGGCGGTCGCGGCCCTCGGCATTCCGCTCGGAATGGTGCTCGGCGGCTGGCTCCTCGAGCAGGCCTCGTGGGGCTCGATCTTCCTCATCAATCTTCCGGTCGTCGTCTCCGCGCTGATCGCGGGCCGCTTCCTCGTGCCAGAGAGTCGCGATCCGTCACCTGGTCCTATCGATGTGATGGGTGCGGTGCTCTCGATGGCCGCGCTCGGCGCGCTGGTCTACTCGCTGATCGAGGCACCTGAGCGCGGGTGGCTCGCCCCCCTGACCGTCGGCGGCCTCGGCGGCGCGCTGCTCCTCGGCGCGGTCTTCGTCTGGTTCGAGGCGCACGCCCGGGCGCCGATGCTCGACGTTCGCCTCTTCTCGAATGCGCGTCTCTCCGCCGGCTCGGGCGCCGTCGGCATCGTCTTCATGGCCATGCTCGGGACGATGTTCCTCATCACCCAGTATCTGCAGTTCGTGCGCGGCTACACGCCGCTCGAGACCGGGTTGCGGCTCGTGCCGCTCGCTCTCGGGTTCATGGTTGGTGCCCCGCTCTCCGCCGTGCTCGTGGGCCGGCTCGGGACGAAGAAGGTGATCGCAGGTGGCATGTTCATCGTCGCCATCATGATTGGCGGCATGTCAGTGCTCGACCTGACCACCGGCTATCCACTCATCGCTGCGCTACTGCTGTTCACCGGCGTCGGCATGTCCAACGCGATGGCCCCGGCGACGGACGCCGTGATGGCGGCCGTCCCCGAGTCGCAGGCAGGCGTCGCGTCGGCTCTGAATGACACCACGCGCCAGGTGGGAGGCGCCCTCGGGGTCGCGGTTTACGGCTCGATCCTGAATTCGTTGTACGCGTCGAACCTCGCCGAGGCGCTCTCTGGACTCCCCGCCAGCGCGTCCGACGCCGCGAACAACTCGATCGGCGGGGCGCTCCAGGTCGCTGCCAGCGCCGGTGGCGAGGTCGGCGCCGGTCTGACGTTGGCCGCGTCGACGGCCTTCGTTGATGCAGAAGCCATCGTCCACCTCGTGACCGGCGCCGTCGTCCTCGCGGGCGCCGTCCTGGTCGCACGCTTCATGCCCGCGCACGACCTCGATGTGGTCGGGGCTGCGGTTGGACGGGCCGATGATCGGTCGGTCGGACAGCTCGTGGGTGTGCCGGTGGCCGTTGAGGAGTAGTGCACGATCCGCGGGCGAAGTGAGGGGCCCGGCTCACGCCGGGCTCCTCGCGCTACGGACTGAAGTGGAGCTCGCCCCGCACTACCCGCCGCAGCCTTGACATGCAGTGCGGGAGCTGACGGAGCTTCGGCGTCGACGCCCGATCAAGGTGGCTGGTGCTTTCTCTCCTAGCGGGAGTCGGGCCTCGTGCATTCTGCTGCCTCCGTGGTGAACGTCCGCACGCGACCCTGGCGCGCGTCGCCCATTCTCGGTGGGAGCCCTATCTTGTCTCGATGCGACTCACGGCAATCCTGCTGACAACGTTGTCGCTGCTCGCGGGCGCCTGTAGCAGCGACAACGACCCGCCCCCCTCCCCGACCGCCAATGCCGGTGGCGCCTCGGCGGCCTCCACCGCGAGTCCGGGGGCGGGCAGCACCGCCGAGGCCGGCGATGACGAAGACCTCGTCGAGTGGAACGTGGACGTTGCCGAGCAGTTGACCGCCCTCGAGGCTGCGAACGAGGGGGGGCAGTGGACGGCTACCACCGCCCTCGACGCGGTCGAGCTGGTGCGCCCGGCGCTCCTCGCCGGCACGACGGCGCCCGCGCCGGTCGACCTGAACAGTCTGACGATGTTCCTGCTCGAGCACTTCGACGAGGTCGACCACGAGCGCTGGGATGCGCTCGTCGCCGTTCCCGCTGGCTCGCCGGCGCAGCTCGTGGCGTACCAGCCATCACCGGTGCGCGACGTGTTCCAGGACATCGCAGAGCGAACGGACGCCGAGTTCCAGACACGGACCGGTCACCGGCTGAACGTGCCGATCTACGTCGCTCTGTCGGACGTCGAAAAGCCGTACGACTTGAGCGCCGCGACCTTCGTATCGACTGACTACGTCGAGGGGTTCAGATTCCTCTTTGGTGAAGAGGACGCCTGGCAGCAGATGGCCGACGACGTCGCCGACATCGCTGCGACCTCCGGCGAGGTCTGCGTAATCGTGCTTGGGCAAGCGATGACTCGCTGGGATGAGAATCGCCAGCTGTCCGCGGTCATGCATGAGGTGACCCACTGCCACCAGTTCCAGGTCCATCCGCAGGGCCGCGTTGGGTTCAACGCGAGCAAGGTCCCCTGGATGGACGAAGGCTACGCCGTCTGGGCGGGTGAGGCATTCACCGGGGGGACGCTGGTGAGCCGCCCGTTCTGGAACCAGTACCTCGGAGGCGGGATTGGGTCCGGACCTGACGGATTCCTCCTCTTCGAGGGTGACTACCGGGCGCACGGGTTCTATTCGAGGCTTGCGGACGCTGGCGTGAACCCGTGGGCCGAGTTCGTCCCGTGGTTCAACGGACTCCGCGCGAACCATGTGTCGAACATCGAGCGGTATCGCGGTATGACGGCCACGGCCAACCAGGAAGTGCTCGCGGGCTGGACCGCATCCTCCTCGCGCAATGACGACCTCGGAGCTCCGTGGAACTCGGACCATGGTCCCGGGATCAACCTCGCGCGGAGCGCCCGACGCGCATCGGGCGCGCGCGTTTCCGCCGAGCGGACGTTCACCGCCAACCCCGGTGAACAGCGGTACCACGCGTTGGAGGTCAGCACGCCCGCTGACGGACCGTCACTGATCACGCTATCGGCGGAAGGCCTCGCCACGTACCGCTGGGAGCATGCCGACTGGAACGACCAGTTCGTGAATACGGACACGCTCGAGCTGAGCTGGTGCGTCGGCGAGGACTGCACTTGCGAGGACGGCAGCTCGCCAGCACCCGGCGCGATCTTGGCACCGATCGCCGCGGGGCAACGCCCAACCCTCCATGCCGCCCTGTTCGGAGGCGCCGGCGGCGCGCACCTCGACATCCGCGTCGAGTCACTCGAGGACGCCTGCGAGGAGCCGACGCCGACACCTGCGGCGAGTGGCCCGCTGGACAGCTGCCTCTTCGGGATCTGGAACCCCGACCCGCAGCAGTTCCAGGACCTCGTGCTACGCCTCTACCGACAGATCCCCGCGATTACCGGGATCACGCTCGTCGGCACGATCGACCTGACCTTCGACGACGATGGGACATTCTTCCATACCTATAGCGGGGTCGAGGGGACGGGTACCGTCGATGGCATCACGTACACGGCGACATGGTCTGGCGGCACCTTCGGGACATGGGAGGCATCCGGCGGCGTGATGGCGCTCACCTTCACCGGTTCTGACATCGTCGTGACGCTCTCCCCGGTTCCGATCCCGGTTGCGTCGCCTCCCATCCCGACGGCAACGGTCGAGACCAGCTACAACTGCGGCCCGACCGCGCTTGAGATCGTTCCGCCACCGACGCCGCTCGACCTCTGGCCGATCCCATCGGATTGGACGAAAGTCGGCGACGTCGCGCCTCTGCGCTGACGCGAGTGATTGCGGCGCTCAGCGCTCTTGGCGCTGAGGAACTGGATGACCCAGACAGCAAGCGCGCCGTCGGAGCCGAAGCCGGCCTCGATTACCGCTTGATAGGCAAGCTCGCTCGAAGCCCCCAGCGAAAGCTGCTCGACGAAGGTGCCGAGCGCTTTGAATGCGAGATCGGACGGAACAACTTCGGTCCAGGCCATCAGCACGAATTGCTCGCCAGCCACCGCCGCCGCCAACTCATCGCCCGGAATCAGCCCTGTCTCACAGGCGGAGAGCGAGAGCAGGGTGTTGTCGAGCCCGTTCGGGTACCACTTCTTTGCCGTGTATTTGGTGAATCCCAGCGAGATCACCGCGTTCGAACTCTCGTTCTCGAACGGACCGACCAGCTCGAATCCCTTGTAGAGAGTTGCATTGAGGTCGATCAGATTCAGCTCGAGACCCGTCGATACGACCGCGTAGCACCACTCCATTCCGTCGGGCTGGACGTTGCACTCACGCGCCCCGTGCGTGGAGATGAAGATCGCGTCGTAGTCCTCGAAGCTAAGCCAGTCCTGGACGGTCACGTTTCGATCACCCTGGGTCCGGTTGACATGAACCGTCACGTTGCCCTCGTACGCCGGAATCGACTCCAGGCGCTCGGCGAGGTGATCGGACTCGTCCCACTGGCTGAACTGCCAGAAGTACGGTGCGAGCACCAGTGCGCGCTTCTGGTCGCGTTGGTCGACCTCCCCATCCCCGGTCAGGTCCTCGCCCACGACGGCGATCGGGATGGGCACCGGGGCCGATGTCCTCGCAAGGCCGACTTCGGCCGTCAGGCGCGATCCAGAGTCACGGTGGTCCACGATCCACGCCGTAGACGCTACCTCGACCCGAAAGGCGATCGCCTCATCGCCTCCGAAGGCCTTGCGAAGGAAGTGCCGGCCGAAGGCTCATTCGTAGGATACCTCAACAATTTCAGCGGTTTCGACAGCCGCGAAAGAGGTCCCGCTCGGCACGGGCGGAGGGGCGAAGTCGAACCGCCGCGTGACCTCGCCGTCCGGCATCTCAAAGCTGTACACCCGCCCGAGCTCGAGGGTATCCGACACGATCGTGTTCCCACCGCCAATCTCGCCCGCACTCCCAGCGCGTGCGGGCCCAACGGACGTCGTGCCGCCGCTCCCACTCGGTGATGTGGCGGACGTGGTCCCGGCAGCGTCGTCCTCGGAGCCGCCGCAGGCTGCCGTCAGGACAGTGGCCGCCAGGAGCACGAGTAGGACACGCCCCACGTGTGCGCTCCGCGTGGGTCGGTGACTCATCGCCACGGCCTCCTCGTTGCGAGCATTTCGAGGCGTACCGGCGGATTCGCCGGAGGTTCGCCGCATCAGGCAGCGGAGTGCTCGGCCTCTAGTCTCGTAAGCTGCAGTCAATGGCCTCGGCGGGCAGATCCAAATCGAACGCGATGTCGACAGTCCCGGTTGCGCCGTCGGGCCAGTTCTGTTCGAGGGTCATCGCACCCCGCACGTGATTGCCATCGATCTCGAACTCCATCGGCTCACCCGTCGGGGGCTGGCCGTTGGCGACCAACTGCGGCTCCAGGTTCATGAGCCAGTTGCCGTCGGGGTCGGTGGCAGCGACGCTTTCGTACTGCTCCACGCCGCTCGAGCCCTGCCGACTCGCGAAGCCCCTGATCTGATTCGCCTCGTAGGCGCCGGGACCGAAGGTGGGGAGGGCGAAGGCCACCTCGCCCTCGACGACATTTGCGAAATCCGACGTCGCGGCGGAGAAGTCGAAGTCTGCTTCGTTCGGCGCGGCGCCGCCGAACGCCGATGCGTCAAAGGGCAGGCAGCGCACGACGATGTCGGCGTCGAACTGCTGCCCATCGATCGAGAAGGTGCCACTCCCAGACTCGATCGAGGCTAGGCCGCCGCCACCCGAGGATGACTCAGTCGCGACTGCCTGCGTCGAGGCGCTCGCCACCGGGCCGGAGGACCCGGCGTCGCCATCATCGTCAGCTCCGCCGCATGCGCTCACCGCCGCGACCGCGAGCAAGGCGAACATGGTGCTCGCGGTGCCTCCGAGCATCCTGAGTCGATCGAACTGCTTGGCCATGGCCCGCCACCCCTCACTCCGACAGACCTGGCTGCTTCGCGAACGCGCTCAGGCCAGCCTGCGTCGAATCTCGGCCAAAGACGGACTATGAGCGGAGCCTACGGACAGGACCTTCAGGCGGCACTACTCAAAGTCGGCCCGATGCCTACTCAATCTCCACTGCGGAGGGCGCTGCTGAGGGGAACACAGGCGGCAGTTCGCCCCGACCACCAAGACCGAGCTTTGTGAAGATCGAGTGCAGATGGTTGCCAACGGTCCGCACGGACACGCCCAACAACTCCGCGAGCTCCCGGTCGCTCCGACCTGCCGAGGCGTACCGTGCCACCTCCAGTTCACGGGGACTCAGCGGCGAGCGGACCTTGAGGAGGTCGGGAAGCGCGGGCCCACCGCAAAGCTGGGCCAGGTGCCAGGCGGTGGCAGCTCGACGGGCCCGCGCAGCCGGTTGCGGCTCGGAAGAGGCCGCCCGCGCGTACGCCGCTGACGCAAAGAGCGGTGAGCCAAACGCCAGAAGGGCGTTACCAGATGCGACGAGCGCCTCCGGATTCCAGTCAGCCGCCGACGCCGCGTGTCTCGCGAACAACGCGACCGCAGGCGCATCGGTTTCGGCAGCCAGTCGGCCGAGGTGCTCGAGCACAAGTTCGGGATGTCCGAGCAGGACCGCGTCCCCGTATGGAAGCGCGGCCCACGCTGGAAGCGTCGCCTGCTCCGCACGCAGACCAGCCTCTAAGGCGACGCGCGCACCCTCAGCGGGGCGATCGACCCGGAGCCACGCCGCCGCTCGATCGGCGTGCAAGCGATTGCGGGCGACCATGTCGTCCAGCGGCCCCAGCTGTGCAAACCAGTGTTCACCTTCATCGACGTTCCCGAGCATGCCGTACGCAGTCGCGGCCATGGAGCGCGCCATCGGCAGATTGTGAAACGGGTCGACGGTGGTGAGCTCATCAGCCGCGCGCGCGCTCGCTCGCAGTGCGAGAGTTACGTCGCCTCGCTCCAGCGCAACCATCGCGATGAGGACTGACCAGAGTCCCGACAGTCCACCCTCGGCGAGTGCACGCGCGTACCCGGACTCGGCGACGTCTGCCGCGGCCTCAAGGTCGGTGTACTGCAGCCACATGCCACGCGTGACCCCGAACTGGTCGCGAGCGAGTGGAAGCTCGCGGCGAAGCTCCTCGGCCAGTACTTCGCCGCGTTCGAGTTCCACGTCCAGACCTTCGAAGCGACCCAGCATCGTCCGAGCCAGCGTTGAGGACAGCAATGCAGAGGCCGTGACCCGGGCGACGGCACGCGGCTCGCCGAGCACCTCCTCAGCCAATCGCAGGGTCTCGGGGACGTCACCGCCAAGGGCCGTCATCAGCGCCAACTCCGCACGCAGTTCTGCGCGGGACGCAGGATCGACCGCGCGAGCGATGCCGGCGCGCAGTGCTCCCAGCCCCGCGCCGAAGTCGTGCTCGATCCAGAGCAAGTGCCGTGCCAGCGCCAGCGTCGAGAGCGCTCGCTCCCGCTCGTCGGTCGCCAGTCTGACCGCGCGTGTGAGTACCTCGCGAGCCTGGTCGGACTTCGACTGCACAGAGAGGGCGGTGCCGAAGACGAGGAGCGCGTCGATGCCGTTCGCGGTCTGGATGACGGGTGCGACGAGGCGCTCGGCAAGCCCGGGTTCCAGTGAGTTCAGCGATTCCCGACCCGCGCGCACCGCCAGCTCGGTATCGATTGGCACACCCGCGTCGAGAAGGGCGGTCGCTGCCCGCAGCGCGTCTCCGGGGTACTCAACGCGCTGCGAAGCCAGTGCGCCCGCGAGGTCCGTCGCGAGCGCACTGCGGTGGAGGGCAGGCAGCATCGAGCGAATCGTCTCGGCGTAGATCGGGTGAGCCGTTTCGACGTGTCGGACCCCACCGATCTCGACCACGTTCGCCAACTCACGAGCCTCAAGCTCGACGAGCGCGTCTTCCGCCACCAGGCGACGCGCGACCTCGAGTCTCAACGGTGTCGCCAGCGCGATGATCTCGATCGCCCGCCGGGCTTCGGCGTCCAGCCCACTCAACCGCGACTGTACGATGGCCGACAGTCGCACGGAAGGAGTGGGAACGCCCCCATCGCCCGACAGTTGCGAAAGCGTCTCGAGGAGGAACAACGGATTCCCGGCGGTCAGGGTCCAGAGGCGGTCGGAGACGCCGCCGTGTCGATGGCCTGCGCCCAGTGAGGACTCGACAATCGCGTCGTGGGCCTCGCGATCCAGCGGTGGAACTTCGATACGGCTCGCGTACCCGTCCTTCCACAACGTCGTCAGCGTTTCGTCGAGCGGCTCGCCACTGCGATACGTGAGCAGCACCGAAATGCGCCCCCCGACCACGAGGCGGTGCAGCAGCGCAACCGATAGCGTGTCCAGGTGGTGAACGTCATCGACGAGGAGCAACAACGGCGACTCGCCCGCCGTCGCGAGAATGCGCCTCCGCGTCTGCTCCATCGTCAGGGCGGGATCGCCCAGCGGGCTGTCCGGCAGAAACCGGTAAAGCGCCCCGAGCGGGACGCTCGCGCCGGCGGGCGACGCGATGCACGTCTCCACATGCCACGAGGCCCCCACCAGCCGATCGCGCACCTCGAGGGCGAGCGCGGTCTTGCCAATGCCGAGGCTTCCCCCGAGCAGGACACACCCCTGCGCACGGCGAAGAGCCGCGAGGACCTCACCCACCAGGCCATCACGACCGACGATGCGCCCCGGCATATGCGGACGATAATCTACGGCCGCATCGCGAGGCTACCGAATAGCCCACGCGGCTGCGCGTGAACGGATCCGGGTGGGCACGCCGCTTCGAGCGGCGGTTCGGTCACTTTGACGATGCTTTCAGGCAACTTCGGTCGCCCAAGCCACGCCCCGCGAACTCCAAAAGGCGTCGATCCGGTGAGGGAGCATCAGTCTCGCGTGTAGGGATACTGGAGTTGGGCTCTCCCCCGTCTCCACCATCTTCAACAACGTCCGCACACCTCGATGTGGACGACCTCGGTAGCTGTTCTTTCCTCATCGGCTCTGGCGGGCCCGCTGCGTCCTCACGAGCTCGACGGCCTCGCTGAGCACCCGACCGCGCTCGCCCTCGACGATCCTGGCCATGCGCATGAGAGTCGCCCTCCATCACGGGTGTAAGATGCGGCGCATCCTCGACGTCGAGCGTCGCAGCAGCGCATCGAGGTGAAGGAGCCAGCATGGCCGTCCTCTCTGCCGTCACAGTCCTCGAGGTCGGCCCCGGCACCGCCACGGCCTTCTGCGGCAAGCTCCTGGCCGATGCGGGGGCGCGCGTCATCAAGATCGAGCCTCCCGGCGGCGACCCATCCCGCTTCGATGGCCCGCGGGAGCGACTGCGTGACCCCGAGCGCTCGCCAACGTTCCTGAATCTGAACACGGGCAAAGAGAGCCTCGTCCTGGACCTCGAGACGCCCGCTGGGATCGACGTGTTGCGCCAACTCGCCGCACGCGCGGATGTGCTGCTCGAGTCACTGGCCCCCGGCTCACTCGCTGGGCGGGGTCTCAGCTACGAGGCGTTGCGTGACGCCAATCCCCGCATCGTGCTCGCCTCGATCACGCCGTACGGTCAGACCGGGCCGTACCGAGACCACGTCGCCACGGACATTACGCTCTTCGCCTCCAGCGGCGCGATGTACCGCGAGGGACTCCCCGACCGCGAGCCACTCCGCTACGGCGGACACATGCCGCGCACGTACCCCGGGAACCTCGCGGCCGGTTTCATCGTGGCGGCGCTCTTCCGGCGGCGGACCACCGGTCGAGGCGATTGGCTCGACCTCGCCGAGATGGATGCGTGGGCCGCCCATCCCAACCAGGTATCGAGGCGCCTCCAGACCGAATACTCAGGACAGCTCGAGGAGCGCGAAGACACGAAGACCGCGGCGACGGCTGCGGCTGCCGGTTTCGGCCGCGGGACGTACCGCTGTCTCGACGGCTACGTGACGTTCTTGCCGCTCGGCGATCGTCACTGGCCTCGGCTGGTGGAGTTCGTCGAGGACCCCGGCCTCCTCGAGGACCCGCGCTTTGCGACGCGCGAAGCCCGACGCGATCACCGTGCCGACTGGGAGGAGATCTACACCGCCTACGTCGGTTCTCACACGGTGGCCGAGATCTTCACCTCGGCGCAGCGCGCCGGCATCCCGAGCGGTCCGCTCAACGACGCGCGTCGACTCTTGCTGGACCCACAGCTCGCAGAACGGGACTTCTTCCGGGAGACAACGCACGCGGGTGCCGGCACGCTGCGGCACACCGGTCCCGTGGCGAAGTCGCTTGGCGTCGATCCCATCTGGGCCGAGTTCGGTCCTGCACCAGCGCTGGGCGCGCACACTCGCGACATCCTCGAGCGCGAGCTCGCGCTCTCCGTTGGCGAGGTTGAGGCGCTCACACGATCGACGGCGACGGTCGCCGCGCACGGCGAGCGTTGAGCCGAAACACCGAGACGAGGCGGCCCGTGCCCGAGTCAACGATCGAGCAGCAACCACTCCCGCTCGCGGGAATCCGTGCCGTCGAGATCGCCGAGATCTGGGCTGGACCCGTGATGGGCGCCATGATGGGCGACCTCGGCGCGGACATCGTGAAGGTCGAGGCGATTCAGCGCTCTGCCAGAGGCGCCGTCCGTCCGATGCCCGGATCGCCGGGCTACCCGAATGGCGAGATCGGCGACGACCCGTGGAATCGCTCCGCGGCCTTCAATTCGATCAACCGCAACAAGCGTGACGTCACCCTCGACCTCCACACCGCCCGAGGCCAGGAGCTGCTCGACCGCCTGCTCGAACACGCCGACATCGTGTTCACGAACCTCTCCGTCGATGCCCAGGAGTCGCTCAACCTCCTCCCGGAGCGGCTCCACCGGGCGAACCCCCGCCTGATCGTGGTGCTCCTGACCGGCTTCGGTTTGACCGGGCCGTACCGGTACTACCGCAGCATGGGGATGACACTCGACGGGGCCTCAGGTCACTCGGTGCTCCGCGGCTACCCGGACCTCGACCTCTCGACGCTCACGCCCGTCCATCATCCCGATGGCATCAGCGCCGCCACGGGCCTGTACTGCGCGATGCTCGGCCTCGAGGCTCGGGCGCAGAGTGGACACGGGCAGGTCTTCGACCTCGCGCAGCTCGAGGCCGCGATGTTCCATCTGGGCGAATACCTGCTCGACGAGCAGCTTGATGGCGTCCCGGCCCCGAGACTCGGGAACGACCATCCGTGGATGGCTCCCCACGGCTGCTTCGCCGCCCTCGAGGACGACACCTGGGTCGCCGTGGCCGTCGACACCGATGCGCGCTGGACCGCGCTGGCTAACACGATCGGAAGGGCCGATCTGCTCGATCGGCCGGACCTCTCGACCATCGAGGGACGACACGAGGCGCGCGCCGAGCTCAACGCCGCTGTCGCCGAATGGGTGAGCAACCGCGACCGCTTCGAGGCTGAGCGGACGCTCCAGGCCGCCGGCGTGCCTGCAGCCGCTGTCCTCCGCCCGGACATTGACCACCTCGCTCATGCGCAGATTCGGGAGCGGCAAGTGGCCGTGGACGCGGACTTCCACGGCCTCGGGACCTTCGCCTACCCCCACGGGCCGTGGCGCTTCGTCGACAGCGCACCTCTCGCATTCAAGCCGGCTCCCCGACTCGGCGAACACAATCACCAGATCCTGGGCGGCCTCCTCGGAATGACCGAGGAGGAGATCGCCGCGCTCGAGGCCGAGCAGATCATCGGCACGAGCCCGCTCGAGACGGCGGACGCCCCGGTCGCCGTCCGGCGCCACTAGGCGCACTCGCCCGAGCGTCGTGGGGCGTCGACGTCGTAGGTCTCCGAGCTCGGCGCGCGTGCGAATCGACTGGCTCACCGTTACCATCGCGCCCGTCATGACCGGTGGTGCGCCTTCGAAGCGCGCGCCATCGGCAGGCGGCGCGGAAGCTCGAGGGGGGTAGCGATGAAGGCGTGGCAGTTGGTCGGACATCGACGATTCGAGTTCGTCGATGTGGACATGCCGGTACCGAGCGACGGCCAGGTCCTCATCCGGGTCGAGCACATCTCGATCTGCGGGAGTGACACGCACCTCCGCTACGACCCGCTCCTTCCCGAGGAGCAGTACCCCCTGAATCCTGGCATGCCCTGTCACGAGGTCACCGGGACCATCGTCGAGAGCCGCAACGAGGCATACCGCGTCGGCTCGAGGGCGATTGTGCTGCCCCAGGCCCCGGCGGGCGGCGGCTACACCACGGGTGGGCTCGCGCAGTTCATCGCGTCCGACCGCATCATCGGACTGCCCGACAATGGCGACACGGCCGACTGGCTCATGTGTCAGCCCACCGGGACCGTCCTCTATTCCGCGCAGCACTGGGGCAATCCCGCCAACAAGCGCATCGCGGTGCTCGGCCAGGGAGCGATCGGCCTGTCGTTCACGATGGTCGCTGCGAGGCAGGGCGCTCTCCAGGTCGTGGGCATCGACCCACTCGCGTACCGCCTCGAGCGGGCGCGAGAGTTCGGAGCCAGCGCGACGATCGATCCCTCCTCGGTGGATGCGGTACAGGCGCTGGCCGAGGTCACCGGCGGCGCTGGCGTCGATGTCGTCGTCGACGCGACGGGTGCACCCGAGGGGCTGAACCAGGCCATCGAGCTCGTGAACCGCTACGGGACGGTGATCAGCTTCAGCCTCATTGCGCAGGACAGCGTCATCCCCTTCGCGCACGCCGCATGGATGCGAAAGGCGGCGCACCTCATCCCGACTGTCTCCGGCGGGTCGCCCACCCCAACGAAGGCGATCGACGAAGCAGTGGCACTCCGCGATCGAGGCTGGTTCGACCCCGCCGAGCTCATCACGCACCGCTGGACGTGGGACCGCGTGCCGGAGGCCTTCGACATGTACTCCTCCCGCGGCGACAACGTCGTGAAGGTGGTGCTGTCGGTCTCGTAGCGAGGCGGTTCGCCTCGATGCGGGCTGCGGGTTCGGGATAACGCGTTCACCAGTGCAAGTGTGTTAGCATCTGGGCCTCCCGGCGAAGCGCGCCTCGAGCGCCACCCCGGAGGTGCAGCCGCGACGAACCAGCGCACGGTCGATGAAGCCACCGCCGAGCACGCGGGTGGCAATGGCGCCTCGCGGAGGCCGCGCGGGCGCTCGTACTTCGATCGACGTGCCCTCCGCTCACGGGCTCGCCTGCAGACCGGCCTCGCGGCACGCGTCTACGGTGAGCCGGCCCCCGAGGTCAACCCTGCCCTCAATGGCTCCAACGGGCTGCACGCCGAGCCCACTTCCGAGCCGAACGGGCACGCGAACGGGACCTCAGCGCCTTCGAACCGCATCGAGGCCGCTCACGACCTCGTGGAGCACGTTCCGGCACCGGCCATCGGCAATGGCCACAGCCTGAACGGCGCGAGCTTCAACCTCGCGGCGCGCGTGTACGGCGGCAGGCCCGCCACTCCGCAGACCGTGGTCGCGACCGCACCACCGCCGCCGCCCGAGGCACCCACGACCACCGAGGCCGCTCCGGCACCTCGACGGCGGTGGCGCCCTCGCACCTTCGAGGCGCTGTCGTTCTCGCCGTTCCGCTGGTACCTCGGCGCGATGATCTGGTGGAACGCGGCCATGAGCATGCAGATGCTCGTTCGCGGCTACCTCGCGTATCACCTCACCGGTTCGTTTGCCGCCCTCGGTACCGTGGGCCTCGGCAGCGCGATTCCCATGCTGCTGCTTTCGCCCTTCGGTGGCGTCGTCGCGGACCGGACGTCTCGTCGCGCGGTCTTGCAGGTCGGGCAACTGTTCAGTCTCGTGGTCGCCCTCGTGGTCGCTGCGCTGCTGTTCGCCGACATGCTCACGTTCTGGCACCTTGTGCTCGCCTCGGTGGCGCAGGGCACGATGATGGCGCTGGTCATGCCTTCGAGGCAGTCATTCCTGCCCGAGGTGGTCGGCATGCAGCGGCTGATGAACGCCATCCCGCTGCAGAGCGCCAGCATGAACGTCATGCAGCTGATTGGCCCGACCGTCGGCGGCTTCCTCATCGACTGGCTCGGCGCGGGTTCCGTCTACTCCGTGATGGCCGCCATGTACGCGATGTCGGTGCTCCTGCTCTTCGCCGTGAAGTCGCTGACCCCCGAACAGCTCGAGGCCAGTCGCCGCGCCCAGCCAGCTCGAGGCGGGGCCACCGGTCGAGGTGGTGGCCGTCCCGCGGCGGCTCGAGGCGGGGCGCGCGGCAACCCGCTCAAGGATCTGCGGAGCGGCCTCGCCTACGCGGCGCGCGATCACGTGATCCTGAGCGTCCTCGCGTTCGCCTTCCTGGGCTCGGTGCTCGGCATGCCGATCCGGATGCTGCTGCCGGGCTACGTGGCCGAGGTCTTCGGCGACGCCGGCTCCACCCTTGGGATCATGCAGATGGGCATGGGCTTCGGCGCGCTCGTCGGATCACTCGTGCTGGCGAGCCTGCGCCTCGAGCGCCATCGAGGCCTGATCTTCGCCGGCAGCGTCACGCTCATGGGCGTGTCGATGATCCTCTTCTCGATGCTCGGTGTGTTCTGGATGGCGTGGCTCAGCATCCTCGCGATCGGCGTCGCCTCGGCGGGCCGCATGACGCTGAGTCAGATGCTCATTCAGGATTACGTCGAAGAGGAGTACCGCGGTCGCGTCATGTCGCTGTTCATGATGCAGATCAGCGTGATGAACATCGGCACGTTCGCGGTCAGCATCTACATGGACTACGTCGGGCCGCAGTTCGCCATCGGTTCACTCGGCGTCGCCCTCGTCGCGGCCAGCCTCGCCTACGTCGCGTTCGTGCCTCGGTTCCGCCGCCTGCGCTAGCTCGAGGTGCGCACCCTCCGTCGAGGTGCGCTCGCCCGGTATCGTGCTGCCCGACAGCCGAGGGAGGAGGCGCGATGCTGATCACCGATGCGCAGATTCACGTGTGGGAGGTGGACCGTCCGGACCGCCCGTGGCCGGTGCCGGCGCGCAACCGCCCGCAGCGCGAGGGTGGCTTCAGTGCGGAAGAGGCTCTCGCCGAGATGGATTCAGCGGGCGTCGACCGCGCGGTCATCGTCCCGCCGACGTGGGTCGGTGAAAACAACCTGACCGCCCTCGAGGCCGCGGCGGCCTACCCGGATCGATTCGCGGTGATGGGGCGCTTCGACCCCAACGCACCCGACGCCGAGGACCGACTCGCCCACTGGCTGGATCAGCCGGGCATGCTCGGCATTCGCGTGACATTCCTCGCCACCCCGCGTCCGGAGCAGCTCGACGACGGCTCTCTCGACTGGTTCTGGGCGGCCTGCGAGCGCCACCGCATCCCGCTCATGCTGTGGATGACCGGCATGGCGCCGAAGACCGCGCCGATCGCCGAGCGGCACCCCGACCTGACGATCGTCCTCGACCACATGGCCCGCGACCTCGCGCTCGAGCCGGCCGAGGTGTGGCGTGACCTCGACGATGTCCTGGCACTCGCGCGCTTCCCCCGCGTGTCCGTCAAGGTGAGCTCGGTGCCGAACTTCAGCGGTGAGCCGTACCCGCATCGCGACGTGCACCCACACCTCCGCCGGCTCTTCGACGCCTTCGGATCGGACCGTCTGCACTGGGGCACTGATGTGACCCGCCTGCGAGGCACCTACGTCGACTGCCTGCGCCTCTTTCGCGACGAGCTCGACTTCCTGGGTGCCGAGGATCGCGCGCTGATCCTCGGTGGCTCGCTCGCAGACCGCCTCGGCTGGCCCGAAGACTAGGCGACAGGCGGTGTCGCGCTCTGACACCGCCCGTCGCGTCATGTAGTGGTCCCCCGCCTACGGCGTGGCCACGAACCACACGTCATTCACCTCGTGGCCGGTCGTGTCGCCGGGCACGGCGTCGTTCACCCAGTAGTAGAGCGGCTGGCCGCCGTACGTTACCTGCCGCGTTCCGTCTTCTCGCTCAACCACGCCGAGCTCACCCGACGCCGCGTCTACGGCGGTCGGGTCCTGGCCTTCGGGCAACACGAGCGGCGGCCAGTTCTCTGCGCACGCGCCGGCGCAGTTGCTCACCCCGGCCTCGTCGTTGGCGAAGGTGTACAGCGTCATTCCCGTCGGACCCACGAGGTACGGCGCGAGCTCCCCGGCCTCCTGGACGTTGATGACCGCGGTGCTTGCTGTGTCGGGTCGAGCGACGAACCACACGCCACCGACAAGGTGTCCGGTGGCGTCGCCGGCGGCGGCGTCGTTCACCCAGTAGTAGAGCGGTGCTTCGCGGTACGTGACCTGCAGCGTCCCGTCGTCGCGCTCGAGCGTGCCGAACGCGCCGGAGGCGTCCGTCGAGGCGATGTCCTGCCCCTCGGTCGCCGTGAGCGGCGGCCAGTTGTCGAGGCAGCCGCCCGTGCAGTTGCTCACGCCGGGCGCGTCCCGCGTGAAGATGTAGAGCGTGCGCCCCTCCGAGTCGGTGAGGAAGGGCCCGAGGGTCCCGTCGTCACTCACGAGGACGGTGAGCGGCTCGCTCGCCTCGGCGGTCTGCGTCGCCGCCTCGGTGGCCGCGGCCGTCGCGGTTTCGGTTGCGGCCTCGGTCTCCGTCGCCGTTGGAGTGGCGGTCTCGGTGTCTCCGTCGTCGTCACTGCAGGCGGCGAGCAACCCCGCCGAGAGCAATGCGATCCCGACAAGCACCAGTCCACCTCGCGTCGCGAGGAACTTCCTCATATCCTTGCCTCCTCCCACCGTCACTGCTTCCCCGATTACTCGCAGTCAGAGGCGTTGTGGATCACATCGAATTCCGACTTCGTGGCGAAGGCGCGCCTCCACCCTTCGCGGCCGCGCCGCCAGTTGATCCGACGGCTGCCGAGGCACGAGATACCGGTGACGACGTAGCGCTCGGCCTGCGGCTGCGTGCGCGCCAGCCTGCAGCCCTCGCCGAGCTGTACCGCCTGCACCGCCGACGCGCGTTCGGCCTGGCCTACCGCGTACTGGGCGATGGAGCGGCGGCGGAGGACGCCGTGCAGAATGCGTTTCTCTCGCTGTGGGAACGCGCACCGAGGCTCGACCCTCGAGGCGGCCGAGTCGAGTCGCTGCTGATGACCATCGTCCACCGCCGCGCCGTCGACCTCGCACGTGCACGCGCGCGCGACCAGCGTCAGCAGCTCGCCGCACCCCCCGACGACCCCGAGGTCAGCGCGCACCTGCAGCAGGTGGTGGACGAAGCGGCCGCCGAGGAGTTTGCGCAGGTCGCCGACGACCGAGAGGCTCTTCGCGCACGCATGCACGACGCTTTGGCAACGCTGCCCTGGGAGCAGCGGCAGGTCGTCGAACTCGCCTACTTCGATGGGCTGACGTACGCGGCGGTCGCGGAGCAGCTGGCACTCCCGCCGGGGACGGTGAAGAGCCGCCTGCGGCTCGCGATGCAGAAGCTCCGTGCTGCAATGCCCCCGCGAGGCGCCGAGTGAACTGCGCACAGGTCGACGAGCTGCTCCCCGCCTTCGCGCTCGACGCCGTCGATGCCGAGGAGCGCGCGGCCATCGAGGCGCATCTCGCGACCTGCGACCGTCACGCGGAGGTCGCCGAGCTGCAGTCGGTCGGACTGGGCCTCGCCGAGCTCGCGCCGGAACGCGAGCCCTCGGCCGCGCTCGAGGCCCGCCTCCTCGCCGCCATCGACGCCGACCAGACCACGGAGGCGCCACCCACGCCCGCGCGTCGGCAGTCGATCGCCTCTCTCGGATGGCCGGCCATCGCCGCCGTGCTCGCCATCCTCGCAGTGGCGCTGGGCGCCTGGAACTTGATGCTCCAGCGTGGCGCCGACGCCTCGGAGCTCGTCTACGTGCAGCGCGATGGCGAAGCCTGGATGCGCGTCGAAACGGACCTCGGGAGTTCGCAGGTGTCGCTCGTCCTCGGGGGTCTCGAGCGCCGACCGGAAACCGAGGCCTTCCAGCTCTGGGCGATCCGCGACGGCCGCTGGCTCGACATCGGGACGTGCAACACGAACCCCGAGGGTCGCTGGCGAGGCGAGTTCGCCTTCGAGCTCGAGCGCTCCGACCTTGTCGCGCTCACGATCGAACCCACCGGCGGGTCCCCGCGCCCCACCGGGCCTCGGGTCTTCGAACCGCCGCCCTAGCCCCCGCCGGAGAGAGCGCTTCGGCTCCTACTGCGTGGCTACGGTGCGTCCGTCTCGCCCGCGTCTGAGGCGCGCGCCCGCTGCTCCTCGATACGGTGCTTCACGAAGTCAGCCGCAGAGCGTGAGCGCTCGACGCCGGCGGCGATGCCAGCCTTCGCGCGGTTCATCGCCTGTTCTCGCTTCGATGGTTCCGTCCGGCGGCGCCAGAAGAACAGGGCCGCGCCCGCAGCCGTCAACATCATCAGGAGCTTCTTCATCGTTCCCCCTCATCGGGTCCGTCTCGCTTGTCCCGAGGGTACAACGAGGCCAAATTCGCACTTGGACGACTGGCTACGACGGTCCTTCGAGGCGGCTAGGCAACGGGTCGCGATGCCTCGGACGTCTCCTGCTCGCCGGGCGGACGTGCCAGAGCCACCGCACCCATCGCAGCGACCGGCAGCACTCCGAGGATCGCGATGCCGGGGCGGAACCCGTCGAATTGCGCGTCGAGCCAGGCGAGCGGCAGCGGACCGAGCGCTGAAGCCGAGATGTTCACCATGACGGCGGAGCCCTGCACTCGACCCAGCGCGCGCCGTCCGTAGAAGTGCGCCCACGTCACTCCGTTGACGATCCTCGAGAAGCCGCCGCTTCCGCCGATCAGGACGGCGTAGACGATCGCCAGTGCCAGTGAGTCCATCACCAGCGCGAGCCCCATGCCGCCGAGGAGGGTGAGCATGGCGCACGCGAAGACGAGCTTCGGCCCGAAGCGATCCGCAAGGTCGCCGGCGACCAGCGAGACCCCGGCCGAGGACAGCGCGTACGGCACGAAGATGGCCGCGGCCGTCTGCGCGGACAGCCCCTGCTCGTCGAGGATTGCCGCCTGGTGGAAGACGAGGCCCGTGACGACGAGCGACGTGGTCGAGAGCGGGATCGCGAGGACCCAGAACCGCGGCGACGACAGCACCGGCCGCCGTAGCTCGTCGACGCCGGGCGCCGACAGCGCTTCGCCGGGTGGCGGCTCATTGGCGCCGTCGGGATGGAGGCCCATGTCCTCGGGACGCTCGCGCACGACGAGGAGGGCGCCGGGCAGCACGAGGAGCCACACCATCACGCCCAGCACGCCGTAGGCCTCGCGCCACCCGATGGTGTCGATGAGGAATCGGGCGACCGGCGGGATCACCGCAACCGAGACCGGGAATCCGAGGCCCATCAGCGCCATCGCGCGCCCACGCCGCCGCACGAACCACTGCGCCGTCAGCAGAGTCGAGTTAATCGTGAGCGAGCCCTGGCCGAGCGCACGCAGCGCCGAGAACGCCAGAAACACGAGCAATGCGCCGTGCGCCCACGACATCGCGAAGCACGCCACCCCGAGGCCGATCGCCGCCGCGATGAGGGTGCTGCGGGCGCCGTGTCGGTCGGCCAGGCGGCTGACCGTGAACACCATCAGGGCGCTCAGGCCGGTCCCGACGGCGTACAGCGCCGAGATCACCGTCCGATTCAACGAGGTGTCCTCGATGATCGAGTCGATGAAGACACTGAAAGTGAACGACTGCCCGGGGCCGCTGCTGAAGGCGACGAGGGCGCCCACGAGGACGATCCACCAGCCGTAGAACGGGCGCCGCCCGCCTAACATACGACCGACTTCAGCGGCCCAACCGCCATCGACACCTGCCTGTCCTTCGCGCGAGGGGTTCGCCGCACCATGCACCCTCGACGCCGCCTCGTCCACTGCGACAACCGCCGTGCGCGCCTCAGTTCCGATCAGCCTCTAGACTCGCCCGTCACAGCACACACAGACGAAGCGAAGGACCTCCCCACGCGCAATCGAACCTCCGAACGCCGTCCGGCACCGAGGCTGCCCGCGCCAATCGAGGAGCTCGAGGCTGGCAAGTCACCGAGGGCGCTCACCGAGTCTCAGCGCTGCCGAGGGGTCCGGATGGTCACCGGTGCCACGTTCGCGCTGTGGCTGTCGCTCTACTTCTACGTCCCGTTCCTACCGCTCCGTGCCCTCGACCTCGGTGCCTCGAACACGATGGTCGGCGCCGTGATCGCGGCCTACGCGATCGCGCAGGTGGGGCTGCGCATTCCGATTGGCGTCGGGGCGGATCTGCTCGGCCGCCGTCGACCGTTCGCGCTCATCGCGCTGGCGGCGTCGGCACTCGGCGCGCTCTGGCTCGCGGTCTCGCCCTCGCCATGGTCGCTGTTCCTCGCACGCGCGCTCACGGGCGTGGCGGGCGCCGGCTGGGTCGCGGTGAGCGTGCTCTACGCCTCGTACTTCTCCGAGGCCGAGACCGGCCGCGCGATGTCGAGGATCATGGCGGTCAACGCCATCGGCCTGGTGCTGGCCACGTTCGTGGGCGGTCTGCTCGCCGACGCTCTCGACCCACTGGCGACGTTCTATGCGGGCGTGGTCGTCGGGGGCATCGGCGTCGGAATGTTGCTGCTGGCGCCCGAGCCGCCCCTTGAGCGCTCGCAGCGGTACTCGCAGGCGACCTTCTGGGAGGTCGCCCGGACACCGCTGTTGCTGACCGTCTCGGCGATCGGCATCGCGGTGCAATTCGTCAGCTTCGCGACCTCGTTCGGCTTCATCCCGGTCTATGCGGAGCGCATCGGCGCCTCGAGTGCCGCCATCGGCAACCTCACGACGGTCATGTTCGCGACCTCCGTCGCCGGGACGATCGGCGCGCCGTGGCTCGCTCGACGCGTTGGGTACTCGGCCGCGCTCGGCATCGGCGCTGCCGCCATCGCGCTCTCGGTCGGGGTCGTGCCGCTGCTCGACAGCGTGTGGGCGCTCGGCGCGTCGCAGGCCCTCGGTGGGCTCGGTCGAGGCGGGATGAACGCCCTCCTCATCACCCTGAGCGTCCTCGCAGTGGCGCCGGCGCAGCGAGCGACGGCGATGGGCGTATACCAGGCGCTGTACGCCATCGGCATGCTGTCCGGCCCCATCGTCTCGGGCATCGTCGTCGACCAGACGAGCATCGAGGCAGTCTTCGTCCTGTCGGCCGCGGTTTCGGTCCTCGGCGGAGCGATCGCGCTGACGGCGCGCATGCCGGCGGCCGAGGTCTGAGGCTCGAGTACGATGCTGCGACGACGGACGCCTCGTTCGAGGTGAGGCGAGACCCGAGGACGAAAGGGGCCCCGATGCTCTTCGAGCCGATCACCCTGCGTGAGGTCGAGGTGCGAAACCGACTCTGGGTGTCGCCGATGTGCCAGTACTCGGCCACCGACAACGGTCTTGCGACGCCGTGGCACCTGGTCCACCTGGGCTCGCGCGCGGTCGGCGGCGCCGGCATGGTGATCGCCGAGGCGACGGCCGTCGCGCCCGAGGGCCGTATCAGCCCGTGGGACCTCGGGCTCTGGTCCGACGCCCACGCCGAGGCGCTCGCCCCGATCGCTCGCTTCATCAGCGAGCAGGGCGCAGTCCCGGCCGTGCAGCTCGCGCACGCCGGGCGCAAGGCCTCGACGAACCGGCCATGGCTCGGCGGACGCCCGGTCGCACCGGCCGAGGGCGGTTGGGAGCCCGTGGGACCGAGCGCCATCCCCTACAACGAGGGCTACCCCCAGCCCCACGAGCTGACGACCATCGAGATCCAGGGCATCGTCGACGCTTTCGGCGCTGCGGCCGTGCGCGCCGCCGAGGCCGGGTTCCGCGCCATCGAGGTGCACGCGGCGCACGGCTACCTCGTCCACGAGTTCCTGTCGCCGCACACGAACCGGCGCACCGACGCCTACGGCGGCTCGTTCGAGGGACGAACGCGCTTCGCCCTCGAGGTCGCTCGCGCCGTGCGTGCGTCCTTCCCGGCCAGCGACCCCGTGATAGTGCGCATCTCGGCTTCGGAGTACGTCGAGGACGGGTGGGACCTCGAGCAGTCCGTTGCCCTCGCGAAGCTCCTCCGCGAGGCCGGCATCGACATGGTGGACGCCTCGTCGGGCGGCAACCTCCCGCACCAGGCGTTGAGGCCGTACCCGGGCTACCAGGTGCCGTTCGCGCGTGCGATCCGCGAGGGCGCCGGCATTCCGACGGCCGCCGTCGGCCTGATCACCGAACCCGCCCAGGCTGAGGGCGTCGTCGCCGGCGGCGACGCCGACGTCGTGCTGATGGCGCGCGAGCTGCTGCGCGACCCCTACTGGCCGTTGCACGCCGCTCGCGAGCTCGGCGTCGACATCGAGTGGCCTCGACAGTACGAGCGCGCGAAGCGGCGCTAGCCGCCTGGGCTCACGCCAGGCGTCGGAAGCGCGGGACGAAGGTCAGGTACGCGATCGTCGCAACGATGAGCGTCGCGCCCAACGAGCCGATGGCGAACTCCGGCCCCACCCGATCCATGTAAAGGCTCACGAAGAACGTGCCGACGTTCATCAGGCTGATCTGCATCATGTAGATCGACATGACCCGGCCCCGGTATTCGTCGTCCACGTAGTCCTGCATGAGCATCTGGCCGAGGGCCTGGCGTCCGCTGGTGCCGACCCCAACGAGGGCGAGCGCGATCCACGCTAGCCAGAACACCCCGGTGAACGAGAACAGCAGCAGCGAGGTCCCCATCAGCAGCGCGCTGCCGGCGAAGACCAGCCCGCGATTGCGGTCGAACCGGACGGTCGCGAGCGCCAGCGCGCCGGCGAGCGCGCCCAGGCCCATGCCCATCTGCATGACACCGAGCGCCGTGCCCGAGTCCGCGAACACGTCGGCCACGTAGCCCGGGAGCAGGCGCCGAATCGGCATGCCGAGGACCGAGCCCAGCAACGTGAACGAGAGCACGCTCAGCAGCACAGGATTGCGGAAGAGATAGCGGAATCCCGAGGCGAGATCGTTCAGCGCGGTGCCGCGCCCGCCGCCTCGCGAAGCCCCGCGGTTGCCTCGGCGCCGCCCGGTGCTGGCGGCCTGGGCGTCTGCCTCACGCGCGAACTCGGCGGAACTCAGCGACTTCACCGCGAACAGCGTCGTCATCGACAGCGCGTACATCACCGCCATCGCGACGTAGACCGGGCCTGCGCCAATCCAGTCGATCATGAAGCCACCGGCCGCCGGCGCGATGATCTGCATCAGGTTCATGCTCGCCGACTGCAGCGGGATCGCGTTCATCAGCCGCCGCATGCCGACGACCTCGGGCAGGAACGCCTGCCTCGAAGGCATCACGAGCGCCATCATCGTGCCCTGGCCAACCGACGCGAGGAAGAGCGCCTGAAAGGTGAGCTGGCCCGCGAAGATCAGCGTCGCGACCGCCAGTGCCATCAGGAGGCCGAACCCCTGGCCCACCTGCAGGACCACGCGCCGCGACAGCCGATCGGCCAGCACGCCGCCGAACGGCGACAGCGCCAGCATCGGGAGGGCGCTCGCGAGACTCAGCACGCCGAGCGAGGTGAACGAGTCCGTCAGGTCGTACGCGAGGTAGCCGCGGGTGAGCATCTGCATGCTCATCGCAGCGTTCCAGAAGATCAGAGCGCTCAGGTACCAGCGGAACGGGCCGAAGAGCAGCGCATCGAAGGTGCGCGGCAGGTGGCGAACGAGCGAGGATTCGCCCTCGCCTTCCGCCTCCGAAAGATCGTCCTCGGGCGGTGGCGGACGTACGTCGAGCTGCGCGATAGGCTGACCTCCATCGGTGATCTTGGATATGCCTCGATCTTTACCTTACCGCTAACGTGAGAGAACGGGTATGGCGGAACCCCGAACTGCAGCGGTGGGACGCTCGCGACCGGCACCGGACACCGCGCTCTACCTCGACGAAGCCGTTGTCAGTCGGGGCGTCGCCCTCCTGCATGCGCAGTGCTGGCTGTGGGGCCAGGACCTCAAGAGCCCGCAGGGCGACCTGCTCACGGCCTGCGGCCTCGCGCGGTCGGTATTCGATGGTGCGCGTTCCCATCGCAGCTATTACGGCGGCCGCCTCTCGGACGCACGCTTCGTCGTCGCTTGGGGCGGCGGCCTCGTCTTCGGCGACGCAACCGGAGCGCTGTTCTTCCCTCGGCTTCGATTCGCACCGACGCGCCTCGATAACGTGAGGTCGCTCGAGGCCGTGCCGGACCTGAACGCCGTCCACGAGGCTGCACCGCTTGCGCCGCCGCGCGACAACCGCCTCGTGCTCGCGGCGCTCGAGTGGCTCGCCGTCTACGAGGACGAGGTCACCCGCATCGCCGGCCCACGGTGGCGTGCCGAGTGCGCCCGCCGATGGGCCGAGATCGAGGAGGGCGCTCGGACTGCTGCCGCCTCGGTGAGTGTCGCGTACGAAAAACTCCCGCCCATTCCCCCCGACGGCCTCGCCGAGTCCTGGCGTGAGCTTGCCGCATCGATCCCGGCGCGAGGCCCATCGCCGGACTAGAGTCGTGCGAGGCCCAGTTCGATGAAACGGCCGGCCACGCTCCATGCGTGACTCGCTCGCAATGGCCGGGATTGTGCCTCAGACGCCGCTCAGCCCGCCGTTCGACACTCGATGGGCAACTGACGGGAGTCGAAGTGCTGGGAATACCGGAGTCGATCGAGGCCTGCCTCTTCGACCTCGATGGCGTGCTGACGCGAACGGCGGCGATCCACGCGCGCGCGTGGAAGGACACGTTCGACCAGTTCCTGCGGACGCGCGCGGACGAATCGGGAGATCCGTTTCGACCCTTCGACCTCACGACCGACTACGACGAGTACGTCGACGGGCGTCCCCGCATCGAGGGCGTACGCACGTTCCTCGACGCACGCGGCATCACGCTACCCGAGGGCACAGACGACGACCCGACCACTGCTGAGACCGTGCGAGGCCTGGGCAACCGCAAGAACGAACTCCTCCTCGAGCGGATCCGAAGCGACGGCGTGCCTATCTACGAGGGCTCGGTCCGGTTCGTGCAGGCCGCGCAGCGCGCCGGACTCCGCCGCGCCGTGGTCTCATCGAGCAAGAACACGCACGAGGTGCTGCGCGCTGCCGAACTGGAAGGCCTGTTCGAGGTGTGCATCGACGGCAACGTCCTCGAGCGCGACGGGCTCCAGGGCAAGCCCGCGCCCGACACCTACCTCGCGGCCGCGAGAGCCCTCGGCGTCGCGCCCGGCGCGGCCGCCGTCTTCGAGGACGCGATCGTCGGGGTCGAGGCCGGGCGCGCCGGCGGCTTCGGATTCGTCGTTGGCGTGGACCGCCGCGGCGATGCCGACGAGTTGCGTGCGCACGGCGCCGACGTGGTGGTGGCAGACCTCGAGGAGCTGCTCGCCGCCGATGATTAGCCATCCTCACTTCGCTGTAGAGCCGTGGCGTCTGCGCGAGCGCGCGCTCGACCTCGAGGTGCTGGCGCAGAGCGAGTCGCTGTTCGCGCTGTCCAACGGGCACCTCGGGTTGCGCGGCAACCTCGACGAGGGCGAGCCGCGCGGCATGCCCGGCACCTACCTCGGCGGCTTCTACGAGACGTACCCGCTCTCGAGGGCCGAGCCAGCCTACGGCGACCCCGAGGCCGGGCAGCTGCTGCTCAACGTGACGAACGGCAAGCTGCTTCGGCTGCTCGTCGACGATGAGCCGTTCGACGTGCGGTACGGGACGCTGCACTCCCACGAGCGCGTCCTCGACATGCGTGCGGGCACGCTCGCGCGCGAGGTGCGCTGGGAGTCGCCCGCGGGCCAGGTCGTGCGCGTCAGCTCAACCCGCCTCGTGTCGTTCACGCAGCGCGCTATCGCCGCGATCGCCTACGAGGTCGAAGCGATCGACGACGAGGCCCGCGTCGTGATCCAGTCCGAGCTCGTCGCGAACGAGGCGTCGACGACGGTCGGAGGCGATCCGCGTGCCGCCTCGCCCCTCGAGTCACCGCTCGTCGCAGAGCATCACGCCACCTGGGGACGCGCCGGCGTCGACCTCGTGCACCGCACCGAGCAGAGTGGGTTGCGCGTCGCGGTCGCAATGGACCACGTCATCGAGGGTCCGTCTGACATCCGCGTCCAGACCGAGTCCGAGGATGACCTCGGTCGTGTCTCGATCACGGTGCTGCTACAGCCCGGAGAGCGGCTGCGCGTCGTGAAGTTCATTGCGTACGGCTGGTCGGGCACGCGCTCGGCGGAGGCGTTGCGCGATCAGGTCGCCGCGGCCCTGACCGCAGCCCGCGACACCGGCTGGGACCGCCTTCTCACCGAGCAGCGTGAGTTCCTCGATCGGTTCTGGGAGCGCTCAGACGTGGCCATCGAGGGCGATCCCGAGATTCAGCAGGCGGTGCGGTTCGGCCTCTTCCACGTCCTCCAGGCAGGTGCGCGGGGCGAGCAGCGCGCGATTCCCGCGAAGGGCCTGACCGGCAGTGGCTACGACGGTCACACGTTCTGGGACAGCGAGACCTTCGTGCTGCCGGTACTGACCTACACGATGCCCGACGCCGCAGCCCAAGTCCTCCGATGGCGCCACGACACGCTGCCGGCCGCTCGAACCCGAGCGAAAGCGCTGGGGCTGCGCGGCGCGGCGCTGCCGTGGCGCACGATCGCCGGCGAGGAGTGCTCGGGCTACTGGCCGGCCGGCACCGCCGCGTTCCACGTCAACGCCGACGTCGCGGCGGCCGTCATTCGCTACGTCGACGCCACCGATGACATGCGCTTCGAGCAGGACATCGGACTCGAGTTGCTGGTCGAGTCCGCCCGACTCTGGCACTCCCTCGGCCACCACGACCGAGAGGGGCAGTTCCACCTCCCCGGCGTCACGGGTCCCGACGAGTACAGCGCCCTCGCGGACGACAACGTCTACACGAACCTGACGGCCCAGCAGAACTTCGAGGCGGCGGCGGTGGCGGCAGAGCGCCACCCGCACGAGGCGAGTGAGCTCGGGGTCGACGCGACCGAGGTCGAGGCCTGGCGCACTGCCGCCGCCTCGATGTTCGTCCCCTACGACGAGGCTCTCGGTGTGCACCCGCAGGCAGCGGGCTTTACGTCGCACGCGATGTGGGACTTCGAGGCCACGCAGCCCACCGATTACCCGCTCTTCCTCCACTTCCCCTACTTCGATCTCTATCGCAAGCAGGTCGTGAAGCAGGCGGACCTGGTGCTGGCGTTGCACCTCCGAGGCGACGCGTTCACCGCCGAGGAGAAGGCGCGCGACTTTGCCTACTACGAGCCGCTGACCGTGCGCGACTCCTCCTTATCGGCGGCAACTCAGTCGGTCATCGCCGCCGAGGTCGGCCACCTCGACCTCGCATACGATTATGTCGCTGAGGCGGCACTCATCGACCTCGAGAATCTCGAGCACAACACACGCGACGGGCTTCACATCGCGGCGCTGGCCGGCACGTGGACTGCGCTCGTCGCCGGTTTCGGCGGATTCCGGGCTCACGAGGGGCAACTGCGCTTCGCGCCTCGATTGCCGCGCGGGATGATGCGCCTCGAGTTCCGCCTGCTCTATCGAGGCCGCCAACTGCGCGTGACGCTCGAGGGCGACGCCGCGACCTACACCCTCGAGGACGGTGACCCGCTCGAGCTACGCCACCACGGCGAGGCACTCCTGCTGAGGCCGGACAAGCCGCTGACCAGATCGATGCCGCCTGCACCGGTGCTGGAGACGCCTCGACAACCGCCCGGCCGCGAGCCCTCCCGCCTGCAGCCGGACGAGCGGTCAGCGAGCTCGAGCGCCTAGGGCGCTCGCTCGCTCGAAGACGTCGACCCACTCCTCGTAGTCGCGCGCGATGCGCTGAGCGGCCTCGAGGCGGGTGGTCTGACCGGCTCGGAAATCGAGCAGTGGCTGCCACCAGGTCGTGCGCCCGACCGCGAACCCCGTGAATCCCGGCACGGTGGCGGCCAGCCGCAGCCAGGAGCGAACGGTCGCTTCGTCCGAGCCGTGTCCGAGCACGATGCAGCCGACGTGCGGCCGCCCCTCGCGGCGTGCGACCTCGACGATGCGACGGGCATCGACCTCTCGGTCGAGCCCCTCGAGCTTCCAGACGTCCGGGTCCACGCCTGCGTCTCGGAACGCGGCAATCGACTCGATCATCAGCGCCGGGCGCAGGTGCCGCGCATACGCATGCTCGTCGCCACCGACTTCGGCCAGCTGCCCCGGCTCCGGCGGCACGAGGAGCTCGATCATCAGTCGACGGCCGGCGGCGTGGACCACCTCGGACAGGAGCTTGAGGCGAGGCAGTTCGCGCGCGTGCTGGGCTGCGTCGCCGGCCGGGTTGAAGCGGACGAGCGCCTTGGCGAAGGTCGGATCGAACGCCTCGATGTGCGCAGCGAAGTCATCGCCGTACTCGAAGTCGAACTCGGGCCGCCCGCTGGCCTCGACGGGCAGCGCGGTCACGAGCTGCTCACGGCGGCCCTGCCGGAGGATGTCCGCGCCGAACTGCTCATCCACGAGGACCCCCGCGCTCTCGCGCGGAATCCCGTCGGTGACCGCCAGCATCAGCCCCTCGAAGATGAGTTGCTTCGCGTCGGACATGGTCGCGGTCTGAGCGTCATCGAGGGGTTCGCCTGCATCGAACATCGACTCCATCAGGCTGGCCCGATGGTCGAACGGCAGGATGTAGAGCGGCTGGTCGTATCCGATCTGCATCGTCGCTGCTCCTCCCGTCTTGTCCGAATCAGTGGGTCGCGGCTGGACGCGACCCGACCGACTCAGCGTCCACCTTGTACCTGAGTGCCAGCCAAGTCCCGCCCCGAGAACGCGTTCGAGGCACGTCAGCTCTCCGCCTCGATGGCGGTCGCCACAGGCTCGGCGCGTTCGTCGTCGGCTGGCCCCGAGACGAGCATCGAGGTCGCCGTCGCCGCGAGCGGTACCGCGACGATCGCGCCCGTCACACCCGCCAGCGCCGATCCGGCGGACACGACGATCAACACGGTCAGCGGGTGGAGGTGCACGACCCGCCCCATCACCTGCGGACCGACGATGTACGCCTCGGCGGCATGCGCGAGCAGCGCGAGGCCCAGCACGGCGACCGCCGTCCCGAAGCCATTCGCCGCCAGCGCGACGACCACTGCGATGCCTCCGGCCACGATGCCTCCGAGGATCGGCACGAAGCTGCCGACAAACGTGAGGCCCGCGATCGGCAACGCGAGGGGCACGCCCAGCACCCGCAGCCCGGTCCCGATGACTCCGGCGTTGACGACGGCGTTCACCACCACCCCGCGCGCGTACGAGGTGATGGCGCTCCACCCTCGCGTGGCCGCCTCGATGGCCATTGGCGGGAGGAGTGGCGACTCGACGGCCAGCAGTCCGTTCCAGATGCCGTCCCCGTCGATCACGAGGAAGATCGTCAGCACCAGGGTGAACACCGCGCCGATCGAGAGCTCGAGCGCGAGCGGCACGTTCGCGAGGGCGCCGTGGAGCAGGTGCTGCTGGTTGCTTGTCCACTCGGAGCGAAGTTGGGCGACGAAGCTCTCCACCTGGGTCCGCGGCAAGTTGAGGGGGCTCCCCGTCGCCCAGTTCGACAACTCGTCGACGCCGCTCGAGACGGTGGCGCGCAGTGCCGGCGCCTCGCCGACGACCGCCCGACCGAGCCAGACGCTCGCGGCGACGAGGACCACCGAGGCGCTCACGAGGACGACGACCGCCGCGACCGGCCTTGGTAGGCCGAGGCGCTCCAGTCGTCGCCGCGCGGGCAGCAGCAGCGAGGTGAGCATCAGCGCGAAGAGCAGCGGCAGCAGCACGAGCCGCAGACGCGCGAACGCAGTGCCGAGGACGAAGAGCAGCAGCGCGACGCCGACGATCCGCCATGCCACGTCGCCCACAGCTCGCAGCGAGAAGTCGGACTCCGGCAGCCCATGCGCGGTCATGCCGCTTCCCGCTCAACGCCCGAGCGACGAGCAGCCGGCAGCGGTCCGGCATCGAGGCCGACGAGCAGATCGACCTCCGTGGTGGGGACGAACGGCCGGCACCTCCCATTCGATGACGCGGGAGAATGGATGCGGGGAACGTCCGCACCGTCGATGCCCGCCATCGGCCTCGAGGCGTTCCTCGAACCGCGGTTGCGACCGCCGAGCAATGTTGATACGAACCCGGTACGAGCCGGACCGGGGTGACGAAAGAGGGCGAGCGCCATGACCATCCTTGTGCCCGTTGACGAAAGCGAGGCCTCGCAGGCGGGACTGAGCGCCGCGGTCGACATCGCGCGATCCGCCGGCGAGGACATCGTGCTCGTCACCGTCGGTCCGCTGCCGGAGACCTCAGCCCAGCGTGACGAGGCCTTCGACGTGCTCGGCAAGCACCTCGACCAAATCGCTGGCGGTGTCACCGGCGTGAAGGTCCGCACGAGGGTGCAGCTCGCCGGCGACCCCGTCCGCGGCATCCTCGAGGTCGCCGATGACGAGAAGGTGAGCCAGATCGTCATGGCGCACACCGCGGGCTCGGGCGCCGCCCTCGAGATGGGGCCGTTCGGACCCGGGCTCTTCGACGCGAGCGTCACCGAGGACGTGGAGAAGTCCGCCTCCGTGCCGGTGACCGTCGTTCGAGGATAGCCCTCGACACAGCGCATTTGCGCTCGATCGACGGGACCTCCACCCCACCGGGCGGGCGCTGTGGCGTGCTCGCTCGCCCCGAGCCGACGAACGATGCACGACGAACCGACCGCCTCGATACCACGGGCGGGACGCCGCACGCAGCCCTCGATGGACCGAATGACCCTCCGCCCGGCCCGGCAAGCGGCTCTTGATCGCGCCTGAAACGATGGATGGACGGCGATCAGCATTGTCTGCAGGATCGCCGGCACCACTGAAAAGGGCCTGAGCCATGAGCCGCCGTGCCGTTCCGTTCCGCGCCGTCACCATCGCGATGGTGACGCTGTCCCTCCTGATCGGGGCATGCACCGACGGGAGCTCGAACGGCGGTGACGCCGGCGCAACGACGGCGACGACCACGGCCACTGAGGCGGCCACGCAGACGCAGGAGGCGGTCACCCCGATACCGGCTGCAGCGTCGAACGGCGCGGCCAGCTTCCAGAATGCCGTCCGCAACGCCGTCGAGATCGCACGGCCATCCGCGGTGCAAATCACCACGTACACGACCTCGAACGGCCAGCGGGCTCCGCTCGGCGCCGGCTCGGGCATCGTCTTTGACGCGGATGGGCACGTCGTGACGAATAATCACGTCGTGGCCGATGGATCGAGTTACACCGTCAGCCTCATCGATGGCCGTCAGTTCGACGCCACGGTCGTCGGCCAGGACCCGCAGACTGACGTCGCGGTCCTGCAGCTCGAGAACGTGGGAACCGAGGCCCTACCAGTCGCGACGATCGGCGCCACCTCGGCGCTGCAGGTCGGGGACTGGGTCGTCGCGATCGGCAACGCCCTCGGCCTCGAGGGCGGACCGACGGTGACCGCCGGTGTCGTCAGCGCGGTCGGACGAACGGTCCAGGAGCCCGGCTCGAACAACCAGGCGGGCTCGTTCCTGTTCGATGTCATCCAGACCGACACTGCCATCAACCCCGGCAACTCGGGCGGCCCGCTCGTCAACCTCCAGGGCGAGGTCGTCGGCCTCAACACCCTCGCGGCCGGCACGGTCGAGCCCGGCGTCCAGGCCCAGAACATCGGGTTCGCGATCTCCATCGACCGCGTAGTCCCGCTCGCGCAGCAACTCATCGAGACCGGCAGCGTCGTCCATCCCTACCTCGGGATCTCGTACCTGCCGTTGAACGCTCAGGTGGCGGCTGACCTCGGCCTCGAAACCACGAAGGGCGCGCTGATCGGCCAGGTCCAGCCGGGCTCCCCGGCGGACGAGGCCGGCCTCCAGGCCGATGACATCATCGTCGCCTTCGACGGCGAAGCCCTGACGGGCGAGTCGGACCTCCCGGCCGCCCTCGACGCGCACAAGGGCGGCGACACCGTCAACCTCGAGGTCGAGCGCAACGGGCAGACGCTCACCCTGCAGGCGACGCTGGGCGGCGGTCCTACCGGCTAGGCGCCGTCCGAGGTCCCCATTCCCGATCGCTCCTCGATCGGCCGCGCCTCGAAGGACGCTTCGAGGCGCCCTCTTCCGCCAAGTGTGTTCTCGCGCCCCTGCTCAGGACGCACTTAGCGCGCGTTCAGCACGCCACCCAACAGTGGATCGAGACGAACGCACATGAGCGAGGGCGCCACGCAAGGCGACCGCTGCCAGGGAGGGACATCGAGGGATGAGTCACTTGAAGCGCCGCCGAGGCGCGGCGGCATTCCTGCTTGCCGCACTGGTCGGCGTGGGGGCTGTCGCATGCACCAGCTCCAACCCCGACAACGCCGCCACCGCTACGCCGCAGGGCATCACCGTCTCGGCGGAGGGCTCAGTGCCGGCGCCTCCGGACATCGCGAACCTTGAGCTGGGCGTGAGCGCCCGGGACGCCACGGTCGCCGCCGCCCGCCAGCAGGCGGCGTCGGCGATGCAGAACGTCCAGGCCGCGCTTCAGTCGAACGGCGTCGAGAACAGCGACATCCAGACGACGTTCTTCGACGTCAGCCCGCAGTACACGTCCGCGCCGGATGGCACGCAGTCGATCACCGGCTTCCAGGTCGCCAATATCGCGCGCGTCACCGTGCGCCAGACCGACCAGGTCTCGACGATCCTCGATGCGGCCATCGCAGCAGGTGGCGACAACGTGCGCGTGAACGGTCTGACGTTCTCCGTCGAGGACCCCGATCCGCTCCTCGCCGATGCGCGTCGGCGCGCCATCGAGAACGCGCATGTACACGCGGACACGCTCGCGGGCGCGGCCGGTGTCCAGCTCGGCGCCCCGATCTCGATCGTCGAGTCGAGCAGCTCGGTGCCACGACCGACGGCGCTCGCCCCCGAGGCGGCCGTCGGCTCGGCCTCGACACCGGTCTCGCCGGGCGAGCAGCAGCTCACCGTCTCGGTGACGGTGGTGTACGCCATCGACTAGCGAACCCCGGCCGCCGGCGTCGGCCGCAGCTCCCCCGACGCTGGCGACGCACCCACGACGCGAGAAGCGACAGGAGGAAGCACCGTGAGACTCCCAGGACGCCCGTCCCGAGGCGCACGCAGGGCAACGGCCCTCGTGGTCGCCGTGGCTGCCGCCGCCTTGCTAACCGTCGGCTGCAGCCAGGCCGACAACTCGAGCGACGCGGCCTCGCAGGAGGCGGCGGACCAGGCCGCGGCACAGGTGACGGAGTACGACATCACGATTCAGGACCACCAGCTCAACCCGGCGCACGTGATCGTGCAGGTCCCGGCCAACGTGCTGCTCGTGGTGAAGAACGAGTCCTCGACGGACTGCAGCTTCGGCTTCGGCCCTTACTCGACCATCGAGGTCGCGGCCGGCGCCGAGGCGCGTGACACACTCACCGTCTTCTCCAGCAGCGACGCGCCTTCGGCGCTCACGATGGGCTGCGCGGATTCGAGCGAGCGCAGCGGCGACATCGAGCTGCAGGACCTCAACCCCGCAGGGGCCTAGATCCCGCGGCAGGCACGCCGGACGAGACCGTGATCGCACTGCCGGCTCCCTCGAGCGTCGACAGGCGACGGCAGCGCGCGGAGTTGGGGGTCGTCCTCCTGCTCCTCGCGCCGTCTCTGGCGCTCTCGTTCTTCGCTGTCCGGCAGGAGACGTTGCCGTTCTGGCCGCTGGCGATCTCGACGATCCTCCAGGACACCGGGCTCGTCGCGCTGATTGCCTACTTCCTCTGGAGGAGTGCCGACGCGCCCAGCGCCGTCGGATGGCGGGTTCCGCCGCCCTGGCGTGACGCTCTGATCGGTATCGCGCTCTTTGGTCCGATGACCCTCTCCGCGAGCCTCCTCGATGCCGGGCTCACGCACCTCGGCGTGCCCGGGCCGCCGAGCGACCAGGCCACCCCCCTCGCCGTGCACAACGCGCCCGAGGCGGTCATGGCGACGGTCGTGGTGGTCGTCATCGCCATCGCCGAGGAGACGCTGTTCCGGGGTTACCTGCTTCGACGCCTGACCGGCATGGGCTGGAGCGTGCCGATGGCCGTCCTCGGATCGTCGCTCATCTTCTCGCTCGGTCATGGCTACGAGGGCGTCACCGGAGTGATCACCGTCGCCTACGTTGGCGCGTTCTTCGCGAGCGTCTACGTCTGGCGCGGGTCGCTCGTCGCGCCCGCCACGATGCACTTCCTCCAGGACTTCGTCGCCATCGTCATCGTGCAGCTGCTGCGCTGACACAAACCTCGAGAACGGCCACCCCAGACCAGCTCGGTGGCTAGCCCCCGCCTCCACTCGGCGAGGCCGATCCGCCTCGTGTCTCGAGGAAGGCGAGGAGCGCGTTCACCTCCTCGGGCGTCAGCGAGTCGGCGAACGCGGGCATGTTGCCGGCCCCGTTCAGGATGCGCGAGGCCATCTCGGCGGTCGTGAGTCGAGCTCCGATGTCCGAGAGGTCGGGACCTCGGTGCCCACCGACGCCATCGATGGTGTGGCACGCGCTGCACGCATGGGCCTCGAAGGCGTGCGCGCCCTGCGCGGCCTGCCCGTCGAGGCCCGCCAGCGTCGAGGCTGCGAGCTGTGGCGGCGGCAGCACGGGCGACCAGGGCGCCTGCTGTCCCTCCCAGATGAGCGCACCGATCGCGAGGCCGACGACACCGATCGACGCGACCGCCCAGGGCCGCCGGGCTGGACTACGCTCTCCTCGTGGCGCGACGATCGGTAACAGCACGAGGACGAGGATGCCGACCGTCGGCAGGCCAACGATGACCCAGTCCTCGAGGTTCGCCGGCAGCAGCGCGAGGATCGCGAACAGCCACAGGAAGTACCAGTCCGGCCTCGGGTCCGCCTGCAGATTCGTCGGGTCCGCCGGCGCGCCCAGCACTCGAGGTCCGACCGCCGCCGCCAGCCCGACCACGACCGCGACGACCGCGGCGGCGGCGACGACGTCTCGCCATGCCGCCGTCGGCCAGAACGGCACCCCGGAGCGCTGCATCTCGGCCTCGTACTCCGCCTCGTAGCGGTCGGGCTCGACCGGGTGGCCTGAGCGAGGCGGTTCCGAGATGCCATGCCGCAGGACGAGGAACAGGTGCACACCGAAGAGCCCGA
This sequence comes from Dehalococcoidia bacterium, assembly GCA_041390625.1. Taxonomy (GTDB): domain Bacteria; phylum Chloroflexota; class Dehalococcoidia; order UBA2979; family UBA2979; genus RBC038. The sequence continues at coordinate 134,509 of JAWKPM010000011.1, forward strand.
AGATGAGCGCGGGCATCAGGAAGACGTGCGTCGCGTAGAAGCGCGTCAGCGTGGTGCCGCCCACGGTCTTGCCGGCGAGCACGAGCTGAGACAGCAGGTCTCCGATGACTGGCACGCGCGCCGTCTGCGCGGCCATCACCACGGTGCTCCAGTACGCGTCCTGGTCCCACCGCAGAACCTGCCCGGTGAACGCCATCCCGAGCGTCAGCACGAGCAGGCCGACACCCGTCAGCCAGTTCAGTTCGCGCGGGAACTTGAACGCCCCCATCAGGAAGACGCGCACCGCGTGCGCCGCGATCAGCACCACCATCGCGGAGGCGCCCCAGTAGTGGATGCCGCGCACGATGTGCCCGAGGGTCGCTTCGCTCGAGATGAACTGCAGGCTCGCGTGCGCCGAGTCGGGCGACGGCACGTACGTGAACGCGAGCGCGACGCCCGTGACCACCTGAAGCGCGAAGGCCGTCAGCGTGGCGCTCCCCAGCACGTACCACCAGTTCACGTCCCGAGGCACGCGATGCTCGAGGACGGGCACCACGTGCGAGGAAACGCCGAGGCGATGATCGATCCAGCGCCAGAGCGAACTCACGATCACGATGGGGCCAGCTCGAGGCCGTGCGTCAGCAGCTCGACACGTCCGGCCCGCGTGCGGACCTCGTACTGCCGCAGCGCGCGTGGCGGCGGCCCGGCGGCGACCGTGCCGTCGGCGTAGTACACGCCGCCGTGGCACGGGCACATGAACAGCGATGCGTCGGACAGCCAGCTCACCGGGCATCCGAGGTGCTGGCAGTTCACGGCGAAGGCGACGAACTCGCTGTCCGAGGTGCGGCGCAGCCACGCCGAGGCCTGCGCCGTCTGGCCCGCCCACGCGAGTGGTGATGGGTCCTCGAAGGAGATCTCCGTCGTCTCCCCCACCTGGATCGAGTCGATGGCGCCGACGTCGCGCCAGACGTCCGACGGTGAGCGAAAGAACGGGCTCAGCAGGTACGCGACGATCGGGGTGCCGACCGCCGCCGCCGCCACCCCGCCGATGCCGAGCATGGCGGCCTGCAGGAACCGACGGCGGCTCAGGGCTTCGGTCATGCGGCCACCTCCTGCACCCAGCGCCCGATCCCGACGAGCCCCAGCGCGACCCCGCCGAGGGCGATGACCGGATGCGTGATCACGCCGAACAGCGCCAGCGCGAGGCCGGCAGCGACGGCGGCCGGCCAGATCGACAGCTCCACCTCGATGGCGGGCTCGCCACCTCGTTGCGAGCGTGACCCCTGCATCGCCTCCTCCTTCGGAGTGCCTCGTTCGCCGGTCACGACGCCGAGCCCAGATACACCACGGTGAAGATCACCACCCAGACGACGTCGACGAAGTGCCAGTACGCCGATGCGGCCTCGAATGCCGTGCCGGTTGGTCGTCCCTCGCCCGCTCGCCGGCTGCTCACGAGGCCGACCGTCCCGAGCAGCACGAGGCCGCCGACGACGTGGGCGGCGTGGAAGCCCGTGAGCGTGAAGAACGCCGAGAGGAACACGTTCCGGCTCGGCGTGAGGCCGTCACCCACGAGAGTGCGGAACTCGAGCGCCTGACCCCCCAGGAAGATCGCACCGAGGAGCACCGTCGCCGCCAGCCACCATCGGAAGGCGGCCTGGCGCTGCCCACGAAGCGCCCGCCCCGCGATCAACAGGGTCGCGCTGCTCGAGAACAGGGCGACGCTGAACAGGCCGGTGCGCATGACGTCGAGGCGGCTCGCGCTCACCGCGTCGGCGGATCGATACAGCGCGAACGCGGCAATCAGTGCCGCGAAGAAGATCACCTCCGACGAGACGAAGAACAGTACCCCGACGATCGAGTCCTTCGGGCTCCTGTTGTCGAGGGCTCCGCTCTCGTCGCCGGCCTCGACGGCGCCAGCCCCGGCGGCGACAGGTTGGTCGAGGACGGGCCGGCGGCTGCGGACGCGCGGCTGCACGAGGAAGTTCTGCGGCGGCGGCGGTGACGTCGTGGCCCACTCGAGGGTCCACGCCTCCCACGGGTTCGGGCCGGCGACCGCGCCTCGACGGAGGCTCACGACGATGTTCCATCCGAAGACGAGGAGCGCGACGGCCATCAGCACCGCCCCCGCTGTCTCGAGGGCGTTCAGCAGCCCCCAGCCCGCGAGGTCCGGATACGTGTACGCGCGCCGAGGCATGCCCAGCAGCCCCAGGATGTGCATCGGGAAGAAGGCGAGGTTGGCGCCGGCGATCGTGAGCCAGAAGTGGTATCGACCCAGCCGCTCGTCCAGGAAGCGCCCGGTCATCTTCGGGAACCAGAAGTACGTCCCGGCGAAGACGGCGAGCACGGTCCCGCCGAAGAGCACGTAGTGGAGGTGGCCCACCACGTAGTACGTGTCCGTCAGCTGTTGGTCGACCGGCACCATCGCGAACTGGACGCCGGTGATCCCGCCGATTACGAACATCACCACGAACCCCAACGCGAAGAGCATCGCCGACGTGAATCGAATCCGCCCGCCCCACATCGTCGCGAGCCAGTTGAACACCTTGATGCCCGTCGGCACGGCGATCACCACGCTCGCGACCGAGAACACCCCGTTCACGACGTCCCCGAGGCCGGCCGCGAACATGTGGTGCGCCCACACACCGAAGCTGAGGAACGCGATCGCGATCCCCGCGAACACGAGGAACCGGTACCCGAACAGCGACTTCCCCGCGAACACCGGGATCACCTCGGAGATGATCCCGAAGGCCGGCAGAATGAGGATGTAGACCTCGGGATGCCCGAAGAACCAGAACAGGTGCTGCCAGAGCAGCGCATCGGCGCCGCCCTGGACATCGAAGAAGCGCGTGCCCGCCGTCCGGTCGAGGAGCAGCATCGCCTGTGCGCCGGTGAGGCTCGGCACGGCCCACACCACCAGCAGGCTCGTGATCAGGACCATCCACACGAAGAGCGGCAGCCGGAACCAGTCGAGGCCGGGCGCGCGCCTCGTGATGATTGTGGTGATGAGGTTCACGGCTGTGGCGATCGTGCCCGCGCTCGTCACGAGGAGCCCCGCGGCCCAGTAGTCGACGCCGGGGCCGGTCGTGTACGACGGCTCCGTGAGCGGCGCGTAGCTGAACCAGCCCGTCTCCGGTGCGCCGCCGGCCACGAAGCTGAAGTACAGCAGCCCACCTCCGAAGACGAGAAGCCAGAAGCTCATCGCGTTCAATCGAGGGAACGACATGTCGTTCGTGCCGAGCATCAGCGGCACGAGGTAGTTCGCGAAGCCGAAGAGCACCGGCATACCGACGAGGAAGATCATCGTGGTGCCGTGCATCGTGAAGAGCGCGTTGTACGCCCCGGGACTGACGAGGCCCGACTCGGGGCGCGCGAGCTGGATGCGCATCAGCAGCGCCTCGAGGCCACCCACAGCGAAGAAGACGCCGCTCGTCCCGAGGTACAACAGCCCGATGCGCTTGTGGTCGAGCGTCGTCACCCAGCTCCAGAGCTGGCTGTCGCGCGCGACCGGGCCGACCCGCTCGAGTCCGCCGAGGGCCGCCACTACTTCAACCCCTGCAGGTAGGCGACGAGGTCACTGATCTGCTGATCGGTGAGGCGGGGGAACGACGGCATCAGCACGCCCGGCTTGAGACCGTCCGGATCACGAATCCAGTCACCGAGGTGCTTGGCGTCGTTCGGCGCGACGCCGGCACCGAGGGTTTCGCGACTCGCGAAGTGGGTGAGGTCGGGTCCGACGTTGCCTGCGGCACCGCTGCCACCGATCGCGTGGCAGTTCGCGCACGTCTGGCTCTCGAAGACCTGGGCACCCGCCGCAGCTGCTCCGGCCGCCGGTGATGATGCCGGCGCGCGCTGCCCGTCCGCCCAGCGCGCGAAGTCCTCGGCCGACTCGGCCACCACCAGGATGCGCATCCACGCGTGCTGCAGGCCGCAGAACTCGGCGCACGTTCCCTCGAAGTGACCGGCGCTCGAGGCCTGCACGCGCAGCGTCTGCGTGCGCCCCGGCACGGCATCGGCCTTCCCGCCGAGGGCCGGCACCCAGAAGCTGTGCACGACGTCGTTGGAGGTAATCACGAGGTCGATCGGCACGCCGATGGGCACGTGCAGCTCGTTCGCCGCGACGAACGGCGCGTCCCCCTCGTAGCGGTACTCCCACCACCACTGGTGCCCGACCACCTCGATGCGCATCGGGGCCGGCTCGCCCGGCGGGTCGCCGGCCGCGGCACGCATCGCCCCGACCGAGAGCGCGAACACCGCCCCGAGGACCAGCACCGTTGCACCGGTCCACGCGATCTCGAGGCGTACGTTCTCGGCGACCTCCGAGGCGCTCCCGCCCGCGCTGGCGCGGTAGCGCACGAGCGCGAGGACGAGCACCGTCGTGACGAGGAGGAGCACGACGGCGCCCACCCCGAGCGTCACGAGATACAGACCGGTCATGTGCCGACCGCGATCCGTCACCGTGTCGAGGGAGGAGATGCTCCCGCACGCGCTGAGCAGTGCGCACGCTGCGGGAGCGGCGGCGGTGGCCAGGATGACCTTCGTACGAGGGGTGATGCGCTGCGCGCGCGTCGCCACGGCGTCCTCGATGCGTCCTCGGCCGGCCCGCTTCTGGGAAGCCCGCCACTGGGTCGAAGTCCCAGACTCCCGGCGAGTCCTGAGCGGACGCTGAAGTCCGAGGCTCACGATCGATCCTAACGAAGGGACGAAGCCCCCTCGAGGCGACGAACCGCGGCCGCGAGGCTCTCGCGGGTGACGACGCCGATCTCGGCGTCACCTTCGGTCACGACCACCCCGCGCCCCTCCTCCTCGAGCGCCAGCGTGACCTCGAACAACGAGGCATTGCCGCCAACCCTCGGCGCATCGTGCTCGAGTTCCGATGGCGAACGGCGCGCATCGACGAGGTCGCGCGCGCGCACGGCGTCGATGGCCAGCGCCTGCAGGCCCACCGGTGCCCAACGGCCTCGACGTCGGAGCTTCTCGGAGTAGATCGTCGTTGGCGTGACGAGTGTGCGGACGCCGTTCGCCGTGATGGCTACGAGGATCAGCGGCAGCGTCGCGCCGAAGTCCCCGGTCATTTCGCCGATCATCACAACCGCCGTCAGGACCGCACCCGTCGCGCCGGCCACGACGCCTGCCATGCCCGCGACGGCCAGCAACGACGGATCGGTGCCGACGCCGGCGCCTGCCAGCGCATGCCCGAGGGCGCCACCGGCTGCAGCCCCCATGAACAAGGACGGCGAGAACACCCCGCCCGATGCGCCCGATCCGAGAGTCAGTTCCGTCACGAGCAGCTTTCCCGCGAGCAGCGCGATCAGGACACCGACGGCCGTCTGGTCGCCCTGCAGGATGTCCGTGATCGAGGCGTATCCGACCCCCTGGACGCTGTAGTGCCCAAGCCAACGCGCGAAGCCGTAGATCACCAGCCCGACGATCAGCATCCCGGCCGCGTGCGCGGCGTATCGATTGCCGAAGCCACGCTCGAAGCGCGACTCCGTCCAGTACAGCCCGAAGATGAACGCCGTCGCGATGCCGCCGGTCAGCACGCCGACGACCAGGAGCAACGCGCCGTCCGCCGGCGTGACTGAGATCGATGCAATGGTCTCGAGGGACAGCACCGAGAACGCGAGATTCGACCCCAGCAGAACGTTCGCGACCGCGACGCCCACGCCCGTCGCGACGCCGACGACCAGCAGCGACCTCGCGTTCACCCGCACGAGCAGCAGCTCGACGGCGAACAGCACGCCGCCCAGCGGAGCGTTGAACGTCGCCGCGATGCCGCCGGCCGAGCCCGCCGCGATCAGCAGCTGGCGATCCGTCACGGACAGCGTTCGACGCTGCCCCAGCATCGAGCCGAACGTCGCGCCGATCTGCACGATCGGGCCCTCACGACCGACCGATCCGCCTGAGCCGATCGAGACGGCCGAGGCGAGCGCCTTCACCACCGCGACGACCGGGCGAATCACTCCACCGCCGTAGTAGATGGCGTCCACCACCTCCGGGACGCCGTGCCCGCGCGCCTCCCGCGCGAAGCGCTCCGTCAGGAAGGTGACGACGAACGACCCGAGGACGGGGACCAGCACGATGCCCGCGCCCCACGGTGCGAGCGGCGTGTGCGAGTTCGCGTCGTACGCGAGGTCGAGTCGCCCCTCGAACAGCACGTTGTGCACGAGGCCGATGACCAGGCGGAAGCCCCACGCACCGAGCCCGCTGATCACACCAACGAGGAGCCCGTACGCCACGATCTCGGCGACCGAGCGATCCGGCTTCCGGCCCCCAACGACGGCTCCACGCAATGGTCGCGCACCTCCCTCGGGACTAAGCAGCACCGAGCCACCCCGCGTCACCTTCGGGACACCTGCTGAGATGGGGCTGAGCCTCGATGCACGGACACGCACGGAGGCGTTCAGCGAGCGCTCAATCGCCGGTGCCACGATCGAGGCACGACGGATAGACCCGTCGCCCGAACAGACTGGGACAAGACGGATCGGAGACCACGATGCCCATGACCATCGCGATTCTCGAGGCGAAGCCCGAGCGCCGGCTGCACGTGCGGCAGGCACTCGAGGAGATGGTCGAGGAGTCGCCGCTCGAGGACCCGGAGTTGCGCCGCTACGAGCTCTACGAGTCCCGCGACGACCAGGGCGTGTTCGTCATCCAGCAGGACGTCCCCGTCATCGACGAGCTGATGAGAGATCGGGTTGCGGAGCGCATGATGGAGATCGGTACGGCCCTGCGCGACGAGCTGCGGAGTCCCATCCGCGTCTCGCACATGCAGCTCATCCGCTCATCCCGCCACGAGGTCTAGGAGTCGAGGACCGGCGCGGAGCCGTCTCCCTAGCCCGGCTCCACCTCGGTCCCGAGGAGGAGCCGGAACTCGGTGCCGCGTCCCTCCTCCGACTCGAACTCGATCGCACCGCCCAGCTCCCGCGCCATCAGCTGACAGACATACAGGCCCAGGCCCGTGCCCTGCGGCCGCTTCGCGCCGCCGCCACGGAAGAACCGTTCGAAGAGATGTGCCTGGTCGGCGGCCGGAATCCCCGGTCCGTGGTCGCGCACTGAGATGACCGCCTGACCGTCGTCGTACGCGAGTCCGAGTTCGATCCGCCCGGATGCGCCCCCGTACTTCACCGCATTGTCGAGGAGATTTTGGACGATCTCCCGAACTCGCTCGCCGTCCGTCACGACCAGCCGCGCCGAGCTCGGATAGCGCTCCTCGAGCTCGACCCCCGGATGCGCGAGTCGCACCTCCGCCACCTCGTCCGCGAGCAGCTCCTCGAGGTGCACCGGCCCCGGGGCGAGGCTGATCGTGCCGTGCTCGAGTTGACTCAAGCTCAGGAACAGCTCCAGGGTGCGACGCATCCGGCTCGCCTCCGCCTGCAGCGTGGCGACCTCCATCGCAATGTCGCTCCCGAACTGTTCCGGCTCGGCTTCGATCTGCATCGCCAGCAGGTCGGCGAAGCCGATCAGGTTGGAGAGCGGGCTGCGCAACTCGTGAGACGCCACCGAGATGAACGTCTCGCGCAACCTCGAGGCGGACTCGGCCTGCTCGAAGAGCAGCGCGTTGTCGATCGCCAGCGAAGCGCGACTCGCGAGCCCACCCGCGATGACCGTCCGCCGTCGGTAGAGGCGACGCTCCTTCGAGGCGAGCGCGATGTACCCGAGGTTCCGCCCCCGCGCCTCCATCGGCAGGATGGTGCCGGACGAGAACCCAGCCTTGCGCAGCCGCTCGACGTCCCCACGGTTCGGGTCTGACGGGCCGAGTGCCGCACCGAGGTCCGCGTATGTCGACGGCGTCCGCGGCACCGTGTCTGCGACCAGGAAGCGATCGGGCTCGACGCCGGCGGTGGCCGCGACCTCGGCAGAAAGGTGCACTTCGCATACGTCCGCAAGCTCGGGCACGGCGAGACGGCGCACGACGTCGATCGTCGCCTCGAGGTCGAGCGAACTGGCCAGCTCGACGCCGACGCGACTGAAGTACCGAATCGCCTCTTCCGAACGCGCGCGCTCGATCGCGCTCGCCAGCACGTTGGCGATGCCCTGCAGGAAGTTCGCGTCGTCCTGCGTGAAGATGCGCGGTTCTCGGCTGTAGACCCCGACGAGGCCGTAGGGCTCGTGGTAGATGACGATCGGGACCGAGATCCCGCTGGCAACCTCGTGATCGAGGAGGAGCGGCGGCCTCGAGAATCGCGCCTCGGCGTCGAGATCGTCGAACGTCACCGCGGTCCGCGCCTCGAGGGCGAAGCGGACGTGCGAGTCGCTGTCGATCGGCACAGTCGTGTGTCCCACGAGGCCCGGCCGCCAGCCGACCCCCGCGCGCAGCAGCAGCGAACGCCCGTCCGGCGTCAGCTCCATCACCCGCGCGAAGTCGACCTCGAGGGTCGACGCGAGCCGCTCCACGGCCTCGTCCATGAGCCGGCCGAGGTCGCGATCCTCGAGGGCGTGCAGGCCCAGCTGAGCCGTCGCCTCCTGCTGCTGCTCGCGTCGCGCGAGGTCTGCCTGGGCCCGCCGCGCCTCGGTCCGATCGATGCTCGTGCCCGCGACGCCCATGAGCGTTCCGTCCGGGCCGAACACGGGGAAGTACTCGACGAGCCAGTGGTGGCGGCGACCGGGCTCTGCCGGCGCCTCGCCGACGACGTCGAACTCGATGCGCTCACGGGTCTCGATGACGTGGCGGAACGCCGGCTCGAGCTGTGGCCACAGGTCCGGTACCACCTCCGCCGCGGGACGCTGCAAGAGCTCCGCCGACGAGCGGCCCAGAATCTGTTCGACGACGGGGTTCACATATACGTAGCGGCCCGCTGTGTCATAGAGGACATGCCCCACCGGCGAGTCGCGCATGAGGGCCTGGTACGTGGAAGCATCCGGCATGGCGTGACGCTCCACACCCGCGGGCGGTGCGTTCCCCGACAGGCCGCTCACGCGCCTTCGGGAATCGCCGAACAACCCTGGTGTGAGGGCCGCAAACGCGCCCGTCGGCTTCGCGCTGCCGTGGCTCGGCTCAGACCTCAAGATAACGACCGTTGCTGCGGCACACAATCGCCGGCCCGCTCCCGACTTGCCCGGGAGCACCACGAGGCCGAGACGAGCGTGAGCCCGTCTCGGCCTGCGGCGGAGAGCGGCGGAGGCTACTCGTCAGGCTTCGCGACGAACCAGAGATCGTTGACCCCGTTGCCCTTCGTGTCACCGACTGCCGTGTCGCCGGAGAACGTGTACAGCGGCTGGTCCTCGTACGTGACCTGCAGTGTGCCGTCGGCACGGGTGATCGTCCCGACCGCCCCTGGCACGTCCAGACCGCCGGTCGCGCTCGCGGCGTCGGCGACCGTCAGCGGTGGCCACGATTCGGCACAGGTGCCGTCGCACAGGCTCTTGTTCGCCTCGTCATTGGCGAAGACGTACAGGGTGTGCCCGTCGGCGTTCGTCAGGAAGTCGCCGAGCAACTCGTTGCCGCCCAGCTCCACGGTCGCAGCTGGCGGCTCGTTCGTGTCCGGCGTCTCCGTGGCCTCGGCCGAGGCGGTGGCCGACGCCATGGCCGTCTCGGTGGCCATCGCGGTCTCTGTCGCCGTCGCCGTCCCCGTGGAAGTCGATGTCTCGGTGGCGGTCGGTGTCGAGGTCGAGGAGCTGGAGCTGCTGCAGGCGGCGCCCAGCAGCACCGCTCCCGTCGCGAGCACGACAATCGCGCTCAGCATTCGAGGTTTCTGAATCACCTGCATTCCCTTCTGGTAGCGCGCCTGCTGGCGCGTGACTTGATCTCAGATTCCCGGGCCCGCCTGAGCGCCCGCTGCGAGGCAACTGAGGCTTCGCACAGCTCTCGACCCCGGACTCACGCCGTCGCGGGCGGTGCCGGTGGCGAGGCATGCGAGGCGAACTCAAGCCGTCGACGCACGAACTCCTCGACGTCGATCTGCGTCAGCAGCCCGACGATGCGGTCGTGATCGACTACGGGCAGCTGGTGCACGCCGGACTGCGCCATCGTCCGTAGCGCCTCGCGAATCTCGCTGCCCGCCGTCACGGTCACGAGGCGCTCGACCGGCACCATCACCTCATCGACGCGCGTCTCCGCCCAGTGGCTCGGATCGCGATTCGCGAGGTCCGTGACGCTCAGCAGGCCCACCATCGAGCCGCCGTCGCGACGGACGAGGTGCACGCGCCCCTGCATCGAGGCCGGGCTGTCCGCGAAGTCACGCAGCGTCGTCGACGCTTCGACGGGCGCGCCCGGGGCGCGCATCAGCGTCTCCACCTTCACGCCGGCCATCAGCTCATCGGTCAGCTCCGCCACTTCCTCGGATCGCGAGGCCGCGAGGAGGAAGAATCCGATCAGCGCGTACCAGATGCCGCCGACCAGCCCCACGACGAAGATCGAGAGCGCACCGATCGCGATCAGCCCGAGGCCGATCACCGCTCCGCCTCGCGCCGCCACCACAGTGGCGCGACGAACGCTGCCCGTTCGCCCCCAGACGGCGGACCGCAGGACGCGCCCGCCATCGAGGGGAAAGCCCGGCAGCAGATTGAACGCCCCGAGCGCAGCGTTGATGAGCGCCAGGTAGCCCAGTGCCGGCGCGAGCCCCGTCGAGCGCGTCACGAGCCATGCGAGGCCGAAGACAACCGCGAACAACCCGGAGGCCAGCGGCCCCGCGATCGCGATCGCGAACTCGAGGCGCGCCGACGGCATCGGATCACTGATGGCCGACACCCCGCCGAAGACGAAGAGCGTGATTGAACGGACGCGCAGGCCGGCGCGCTGCGCCACCAGCGAGTGCGACAGCTCGTGTCCCAGTACGGAGGCGAAGAACAGCACCGTGGTGACGATCGCGGCCGTCCACCGCGTGCCCACGCTCCAGCCCTGGCGCGGCCCGAACAGGCTTTCCGCCAGCGACCACGCGAGCAGTGCAGCGATGATTACCCACGACCAGTGAACCCGAATCTCGATGCCGCGCACCCGACCGATGGGCACACCGTGTCCGGTGAGCATGTGAGTCTCCCGTCCTGTGGAACGCGCCCGGTAGCCTGTGATCAGGCGGCGGGGTTCAAGCGTCGCTTCCGCGGTCGCGCCGCTGCGACCGCCGCCCGGAGGGTCCGGCCGCACTGCAGGCAGTACCAGTCGTCGTCGAGCGGGTCGTTGTCGCGGTAGATGTCGCCGTGGCAGCGTGGGCAGGACCGCGGTCGAAATGTCGTCATGGCTGGAACCTCCTTGCATCCCACTTGGTGGTCGCAAGCGTCCGGCCGCGCTCTGAACGGATCGTGAGTGACGACTGAGCAGTACCTGAGGCCCGCGGATCGACGCCGCCGACCGGGCATCGAGGTTGGGCGAGCGACGTTCAGGTTCGCCTCAGTTCCTCGATCTACGGTCGAAATGTGAACTCCGAGGGGGATGAGATGGTGATCGACCCGGGCGTTCGAGCGACGAACGAAGCGGGAGCACGAAGCGAAGCGCGACCGACCAGAGACTCGCTGCGTAGCGCATTCGCGGAGCGCGGCGGCATTCGCATCCTCGTGGTCGACGATGACCCCGCGCTCGTCGACTTGTTGCGTCGAGTGCTCACCTACCAGGGCTACACCGTCCGCTCGGCATCGTCGGGCGCCGAAGCCTTCGAGCAGCTCAGCAACTACGGCGTCGACCTGGTCGTGCTCGACCTCACGATGCCAGACCTCGATGGCATCGAGGTCTGCCGCCGCCTCCGCGAGGCGACGCCCGACCTCCAGATCCTCATCCTGACCGGCCGCGGCCGCCCTGACGACGAGATCGCGGGCCTGGAGGCCGGTGCGGACGACTTCGTTCGCAAGCCGTTCGACCACAACGTGCTCGCCGCGCGGATCAGCTCGCTCCTCCGCCGTCGCGATGAGATCTCGCGAGGCGGTTCCTCCGAGGTCCTGCGCTACGCCGACCTGAGCGTCGACGTTCCGGGCCGCGTCGCCTACCGAGGTTCGCGCCGCATCGAGCTCACTTCAACCGAGTTCGAGCTCCTGCGTTTCCTCGTGGGCAACGCGCAGCACGTACTCTCGAAGGACCTGATCCTGGAGCGAGTGTGGGGGTACGACTTCGGCGGCAACTACAACATCGTCGAGGTCTACGTCCGCGCCCTGCGCCTCAAGCTCGAGGCGGGCGGCGAGCCTCGACTGATCCACACCATGCGCGGTGCCGGCTACGTGGTGCGCTCCGACTGAGCCCCCTGACCGTCCGTCGCGCGCCCATGCTCTCCGTTCGAGCGTGTGTTTCATGTAGCGCGATGGACGTCACATGACCTCTTCAATCACCCTCGTCGTCTTCGGTGCGTCCGGCGACATGGCGCGCCGGCTGCTCTTCCCGGCCCTGCATCGACTCGAATGCGACCGCGCCTTGCCCGACCTCAACATCGTGGGCGTGGGACTCGAGGACTGGAGCGCCGACCAGTTCCGCTCGAACGTGAAGAGCGGCATCGAGGAGTTCGACTCGCTGCACTCCGAGGAGGGCTGGAGGAACTTCGCCGGCCGCCTCGACTACGAGTCCGGCGACCTCACTGATGACCTCGTCGCCCGCCTCGCCGATCGCATCGATGGGCCGGCGGCCTTCTACCTCGCGCTTCCGCCCGGCATGTTCGGGCGCGCGGCCCGCGCACTTGCGGACGCCGGTCTCAACGACGAGTCCTCCGGTTGGCGCCGTCTCGTCATCGAGAAGCCCTTCGGGCACGACGTCGCCTCGGCACACGAGCTGCAGGGCCAGCTCGAGCGTGACTGGGCCGAGGAGCAGATTTTCCGCATCGACCACTTCCTCGGGAAGGAGACGGTGCAGAACCTCTTGGTGTTCCGCCTTGCGAACCGCTTCCTCGAGCCGCTGCTGAACGCCGAGCACGTCGAGCAGGTGCAGATCACCGTCGCCGAGACGCTCGGCCTCGAGGGACGCTACCGCTACTACGACGGCATCGGCGCGCTGCGCGACATGCTGCAGAACCACTTGATGCAGCTCTTCACTCTCGCCTCGATCGAGCCGCCGGCGCGCTGGGACCCGGATCTTCTCGCCGACCACTACGTCGAGGTGCTGAAGTCTGTCCGCCCGATCCGGCCCGAGGACGTGCCGAAGCAGGCCGTCCGCGGCGTCTATACCGCCGGCCGCGTCCAGGGTGAGGACGTGACTGGCTACCTCGAGGAGGAGGGTGTCCCCGACGACTCGACGACGGAGACGTTCGCGGCGCTCAAGTTCTGGGTGGACAACTGGCGCTGGAAGGGCGTGCCCTTCTACCTCCGGAGCGGCAAGCGCCTGACGGCCGACATGAGCGAGATCGCGATCCAGTTCCGCTCGCCTCCGACCGCCCTCTTCGAGAAGACGCCCATCGAGGAGCCGCATCGCAACTCGCTCGTGATCCGCCTTCGCCCCGAGGAGGCGCTGGCGTTCACCGCGCGCGCCAAGGTGCCCGGTCTCCAGCTCGAGGCCCGCGACGTCGTGCTACACACGAACTACGCCCGCAAGGGCGACCACAACGCCTCGGCCTACGAGACCTTGTTGCTAGACGTCTTGCAGGGCGACCGCACCACGTTCTTGCGCTTCGACCAGGTCGATTGGGCGTGGCGGGTGATCGAGCCAGTCCTCGAGGCCTGGCGCACCGGCCGGCCCGAGCCCTACGCCGCCGGCGAGGATGGTCCCGCCTCGCAGCACGACTTGATGGAGCCGGGCACCGAGTGGCGGCCGCTGACGGCGCCGCTCGTGCCAGAGACGGACGAAGAAGCCTCGAAGCCCCCGAGCTCCTAGTGCCGGGGAGCACCAGAGAGCTCGGAGGCTTTGAAGGCTCAGGCTGCCACGGGCCTTCCAGGGAGGACGGTCGGCCCGTCGGCTAGCCGCGTCGGCGGAGGGCGCCGGTCGCCAGCAGCGCCGCGCCCAGGATCACCCAGACCACGATGTAGACGATGTCATTCACCAGGAACTCGCGATTCACCACGAGCGCCAGTCCCGTGACGATCGTCAGCCAGGCGAAGATTGCCAGCAGGGTCAGGTCGGGCCACCACTTCCAGGTCATCGTTTGCTCCTTCTCAATTGCGTCGAGTCGAGTCGCGTAGCTCAAGCTGTGCCGTGGGCCGCGCGATGATGGCGGGCCTCCTCCACGACCTCGGACGGCAGGAGTCCGTGCTGCCAGGGCGTGCCGAGCAGCGGCAGCACCCAGCGATCGAGGCCGATCCAGCCCGCCACCTTCCACGAGAGCAGCAGCAGGACCGCCGCGCCGAACAGCACGGGGTTCGTACTAGCGGAACCCGCGAGCATGAAGTTGAAGTTCATCGTGGCGCCGGCGAGCGCCGCCAGCCCGGTCAGCAGACCCACAATCAGGAGCAGGCCGACGACCGTCTCGCCGACGGCGATCAGCACCGCGAACCAGGTCTCCCAGTTGTGGTCGAGCATGAACTGGATGAAGTCGCGATACCAGCCGTACTGGATCGTCGCGCGACCCTCGGCCGGGACGACGACGATGCGCTGCCAGAACGCTCCGAGGGCCGCCCCATCCTGGTTCACCCAGCCGTCGCCCGTCAGCTTCTCCCAGCCGGCGTGCAGCCACTGCCACCCGAGGAAGACACGCACCACGAGCCACATCGGCGCCGAAGCCCGACTCGCGAAGAGCCACTGCGCAAACGCCGGCTCGCGAAACTCCTCGTCACCCGTCGCGAGGCTGCGCCACGGGGGCGACAACGTCGGTGCACGCGACGCGACGAAGGCGCGCATCGCCAGCCACGCGGCAACGACGCCGGCCAGCACGACGAAGAATCCCCAGAACGGATCCCAGTAGGCGGCGGCGAACATCGATAGCCCCACGACCAGCGCCCAGGCCACGAGGTCCGCGACCAGCACGCCGGCAATTCGCATCTCTCGCATGGCTCAATTCCTTCCCGGCACGGGGAGCGCCCGACGCCTCCACCTCGGCGCTCGAGGTCCCTCGCGACACCGCTCAGGGCAACTCTTTCCTCGAGTGACGGAGGCTGGGTCTCGTCACGCGCCTCGGTGCCTTCACGATCGTGGGGCACGCTGAGGGAGGCCTGAGCGCCCGTCCCGCTCTATCGACGATGCGTCGTGGCTTCGCGCAGGTACGCATCGATGGCCTCGAACAGCTCGACCGAGGCGCGACGACGCCGTCGCGGCCGCGGGACGACCGATAGCCCGTCACCTCGACGGGCCACAGTCCAGGCAGCAACCGCGGCCACGCCCAGTCCCACGAGCAGCACCACGCTGAGAATCACGTCGACCTCCCGTCGCTCGTGAACAAGCGTGATGGGGCGACCTGAGCGCGCCGTCAGCGCAACCTGAGGGAAGTCGTGAGCCTCGAGGCTTTCGAACGGCCAGTGCCCGCGCAGTTTGTCGGCGATGCTCAATGCCGGCGTCGTTCGCGACGACCGAGCGCGATGCTCAGCCGTCGCTCAGCGGCGACCGTTAGGTTTGGCTGCAACCTGCACAGCGCGAGGGCGAATGCGCGCACTGATCGTTGACGACGACCCGGCCACCGTGGCGCTCATCAGCGCCATCCTTCGGCGTGCCAACATCTGCGTCGTCCCGGCATCGAACGGCGAGGAGGCACTGGCCCTGCTCGCCGATGTGCGCCCCGAGGTGATCGTCCTCGACATGCGGATGCCGGTGATGGACGGCCCGACCTTCCTGCGCGAGCTTCGAGCACGCTCGGACGCCACCCCTGTGGTCATTGTCTCGAGCGCCAATGCCGCCGCGATCCGGGACGAGTTCGGGGCCCAGGCGGCCATCCGCAAGCCGTTCACCGCAGAGCTCTTGCTGCGCACGATCGACCGGGTCTCCGGCACCACCAACACCCCTGACGACGCCAGCGACGACTGACTACCCTCCCTCTCAGGATCGGCTCAGGTCTGCGTCCCACCCTTCGAGGTGTGGCGACGTCCGCACCGTTCGAGTCGGGCGACGCCCGGCTCTGAAGGAGGGCCGGATGAAAATCCTCGTTCCGCTTGATGGCTCCCCGCTCGCCGAGGCGGCGCTGCCCATCGCCGAAGAGCTGGCTCGCAACGCTCAGGGCACCATCGTGCTGCTGACGGTCGGCGAACTGCCCGAGACGGGTGAGCACCGACTCGAGGAAGAGGCTGCCCTCCGTCGCATCGTGGATGGCGCGGCCCTCCGCCTCGAGCCTGCCCCGGTCCACACCCTCGTCGACATGGGTGGCGATCCCGTCGCGGCGATCGTTCGCTGTGCACAGGAGGAAGGCATCGACCAGATCGTGATGTCGACCCACGGGCACACGGGTTCCCCGCTCCGCACACACGGCACGGTCGCCGACGGCGTCATGCGCCACTCGAGCGTCCCGGTCACGCTCGTCCGCCCGACGCGCGAGCAGCTCGAGGGCGAACGGGCCCTGACCGAGAACCTCGATTGCGACGAGTTCGCGGACCGGGCGCGACGGCAAGTGCAGGAAGGTGGCAGCCTGTCGCCGTCCGAGCTCGAGCGGCTCCGCAGCTGCCTCGATGACCTGCCGGCGCGCAAGCAGCTGCCCGTCGCGGAGACCTACCTCGCTGCGTTGCGGCTTGAAGAGCGCGGCCCCGCCGTCGTCGACTTCATCGAGTTCGGCCCAGCCGCGGCCCGCGAGGCGGCGCTCATGATCGCCGAGGACCTCGACACCTCCGTGATCCCCGAGCTCACACGCGTCGCACACGAGAGCGAGGGCGAGCGGCAGTGGGCGGCCTACCAGGCCATTCGTCGCATCGGCGGCGAGGCGGCCATCGAGCCCCTGCTGCACGTGCTGTCGAGCGACCGGATCGAGCTGCGCTGGGTCGCCTCGGACGGCCTCTTCGAGATTGGCACGCCGGCGGTCGTCGCTCTGCTGCGCATGATCGCGACCTCGGCGCCCTCGCTGACCGTCCACCGCGCAGCTCGACGCGTGCTGCGCCGGGCGCCGCTGGTGGGTCACGAGGCCGCGCGCGACCGCCTCGTCGAGAGCCTCGCTCCGGAGACGACTATTGTGCAGTCGCCTACGCTCGCACAGGAGCTGCTCCGTGAGCTCGAGCTGGACGGCGTGCCAACCGCCTAGCCCGGCCGGAGCGGCGGAACGGAGGGGTGGCGTGGCCGAGGCGATCATCTCTCTCGAGGGCGTCACGAAGGACTACGGCGCGCCACCCCGCCAGGTGCACGCACTCCGCTCGGTCGACCTCGAGGTCGCCGAGGCCGAGTTCGTCGTCCTGCTTGGACCAAGCGGCTCGGGCAAGACGACGCTCCTGAATGTCCTCGGCGGCATTGAGGCTCCGACGAGCGGCACGGTCACCGTCGCAGGTCGCCGCGTCGAGGCGCTCGAGGAGGAAGATCGCTCCGAGTTCCGTCGGAACTCGGTTGGCTTCGTCTTCCAGTTCTTCAACCTCGTGCCCACGCTCACGGCCGGAGAGAACGTCCAGCTCATCGCCGAGCTACGCCCGACGCTCGGCGACGCGGCCGACCGCACGCACACCGTGCTCGCAGGCCTGGGCCTCGAGGACCTCACCGAGCGCTACCCGATGCAGCTCTCCGGCGGCCAGCAGCAGCGCGTTGCGGTCGCGCGCGCGCTCGTCAATCAGGCACGAGTGCTGCTCTGCGATGAGCCGACCGGCGCCCTCGACCTCGAGACCGGCCGCTCGATCCTCGATCTGCTGCAGCGCGCGCAGCGCGAGACCGGCACGACTGTCGTCATGGTCACCCACAACTCCGCGATCGCGAAGATGGCCGATCGAGTGCTGAACATGCGCTCCGGCGAGATCGTGGGCGACCGCCGCGTCGAGTCCCCAGTCTCTGCCGCCGAGGTGTCATGGTAGGCCTGCTCGGTCGCAAGCTCCTCGGCGACATCCGGGCGCAGCGCGGGCAGTTCCTGGCGATCGTCGCCACGATGGTGCTGGGCGTTGCCCTCTTCGGCGCCTCGTACGACTCCTACCTCAACCTGAAGGCGTCCTACGACCGCGTGTTCGTCGAGCTCGCCTTCCCGAACCGCTGGTTCACCGGCCTTGATGCCGGCATTACCTCGCAGTTCGCGAGCATCGAGGGCGTGGACGGCGTCACGGCGCGCACCGTCGCCGAGGTGCCGCTGCGCTTCAACCAGGACCACGCGCTCCTCGGCCGCGCGATCTCGATGCCCGTCGACGCCCAGCCCGAGGTCAGTCGCGTCGATGTGTTGTCGGGCACGTACTTCGAGGCCTCGAGCCCCGGCGTCCTGCTCGAGGAGCACGCGGCGAGCCACTTCGGCGTGCAGCCCGGCGACCACATCGAGATCCTCGAGGCGAGCGGGTGGGCCTCGGTGACCGTCGTCGGCACCGTCGTCTCGCCCGAGTACATCTGGCCGGCGCGCAGTCGCCAGGACGTGCTGACGTCGTCCGACGACTTCGCTGTCGTGTTCGTTCCCGAGTCGATGATGACCAACCTCGCACCGTCGTCATCGCACCCCGAGGTGCTCGTCCACTACGCCGAGGCCGGCGCACCCGCCTCGCTCGACACGCAGGTCGAGGACCTGGGTCGCAGCCTCGGCGCCGCCGACACCTACGACCGCATCGAGCAGCCCTCGAACGCCGCCCTCAACGAGGACATCCAGGGCTTCGGCGAGATGTCGATCATGTTCCCGCTCATGTTCATCATCGCGACGGTCATGGGCACGTACGTCGTGCTCTCCCGCCTAGTCCGAGCCCAGCGCCCGCTGATCGGCACCCTGCTCGCCACGGGCATGCGTCGAGGTCCGGTGTTTCGCCACTACCTCGCGTACGGACTCGCGCCGGCCCTCGTTGCGGCCGTGCTCGGCACGACCGCGGGCGCGCTCCTCGCTCGATGGGTGACGACGCTCTACACGAACACCATCGGGCTGCCGTTCCACGTCCAGCAGCTGCGCCCGCTGACGATCGGCGTCGGAGCATCCATGGCCCTGATCGCCGGCCTGATCGCTGCCGCGCAGCCTGCCCGCGCCGCGGTGCGCCTGAGCCCCGCCGATGCGATGCGTGGCATTGTCCCGTCCGGCGGCGGCGGCGCGAGCTGGCTGGAGCACGTGCTGCCGCCGCTCTCGCGGCTCCCCCTGCGCTGGCGGCTGGTCCTTCGCAATATCGGCCGGCAGCGCCGGCGCACGGTCTACTCGGCGACCGGCATCGTCCTCGCGCTGACGCTCACCCTCGTGTCGTGGGGCATGCTCGACACGACGCAGATCCTCGTGAACCGTCAGTTCAACGAGATTCAGCGCTGGGACGCCCGCGTCTACCTCGATGCGCCGGCGACGTCGAGCTTGCTCGACGAGCTCACCGCAGTGCCCGGCGTCGCCGCCGCCGAAGCAGTGACGACCCTCCCCATCGCGGTCTCCGCGAACGGCCATTCCTACTCGACGCAGATCACCGGCTACCAGCCCGATACGCAGATGCATCGCTTCCTGAGCGACAGCGGACAGTGGATCCCGCTCCCGACGACCGGCATCCTCGCCGGCACTTCGATCGGCAACCTCCTGGACGTCTCGCCGGGCGACACGATCAGCCTCAACATTCCCGGTACGAGCACCGAGGTCCCGGTCGTCCTCGCCGGCTTCGTAAACGAGCCCCTCGGCACGTCGATGTACGCGACGACCGAGCAGCTGCAAACGCTGTTCGGCGACGCCGCCTCGAGCGGACTGTCGACGGCCGAGCTGCGCTACGACTCGGGCGTCGATCGGGGCACGATCCGAGACGCGCTCGTCGCCGAGCCAAACGTCGTCGCCGTCACCGACGCCCGAGCCCTGCTGCAGACGCTGAACTCGTTCCTCGGGCTCTTCTACGCGTTTGTCGGGGTGATGCTGCTGTTCGGCGGCCTGATGGCAGGCGCGCTCATCTTCACCTCGATGTCCGCGAACGTCGCGGAACGTGCCCCTGAGATCGCCGGACTGCGCGCGGCGGGAATGTCGCCGCGCGCCGTCTCCCGCCTCGTGAGCGTGGAGAACATCGCGACTGCCGCCCTCGGCGTGGTGCCGGGCCTCATCATCGGATACGTGACTTCGTCGTTCTTTATGTCGTCCTTCTCGAGCGACCTCTTCCAGTTCAACCTCGCCATGCGCCCAACGACGCCGGTCCTCGCCGCTGTCGGCGTGCTGGCGCTCGCGCTCCTCGCCCAGCTTCCCGCCCTGCGCAGCCTCCGACGACTCAACCTCGGCAGCGTCCTGCGAAACCGCGCTTCCTAGCCGCCACCGCTTCCCCCTCAGTCTCGGCTCAGTGCGGCTCGCGATCCTGTCGAGGGAGACCATCGGGGCCTCAGCACCGAAAGGTGAGAGCGATGAACGAGCAGGCCACCGGCAACCGCGAGCTATGCGAGGAGCTGCGAAACGCGCTCGCCGACCTCGAGGCCCGCGCCATCGAGCCGCCCCCCGAGTCCCGACCCGAGTTCGTGCGCGGCGAGGTGTCGCTCGATCGCACGACTCTGTCGTGGACGGAGCAGGACGTCCTCGCCGAGATCGAACGCATCAAGGACGACCTGCGCCGCAACGGCTGCGAGTAGCCGCATCCGCGACTGCCGACGAGGCCGCGACATCGCGGGGAACCTCCCGTCGAGCGCTTTCAGTCGCGCCTCAGGTCCGCATCTCGGGCCGTTCGTACGCTGGAAGATACGCAGAAGCGGGAGGCTTGCATCACCTCGAGCGCCGTCGGACACCCAGCCTGGCCTGAGCGGAACTCGATCGTTCTGCACGCCGTCGATGGGCACTCCGCGCTCTGCGGGGGCGCGCCGGTGCGCAAGCCCGACGACGACGAGCCAAGCTCCTTCGAGGCGCTGTGGGGCCACGACCCCTACCTCTGCCCCGCATGCGGCCGAGCGCTGCAACTCCCGGCGATCGAGCGCCGCTCGAACCTGCCTTCCCAGCCGGAAAGCTCGAGCTCGATGTCACCCTGGGCCCTCGTGCTGGGAGCGGCCTCGGCAGGACTGCTGCTGATGCGCCTGCTCGTGGTCGTGCTCCGCTAGACCACGACGCTTCGGCCGTTCGCGCCGGAGCACCATCCGTTGTTCAATGAGGGGGCAGCGGATGAGCGTGCCTCGTGGCGACAGCAGCCGAGCCACATCGCGTCCTGGTCGTCGATGACGATCCCACCGTCGCCAGCCTCCTGCGACGAGGCCTGACGTACGCCGGCTTCACCGCCTCCGTCGCCCACTCCGGCCCCGAGGCGTTGCAGGCCGTCCACGACCATCGGCCGGACATCGTGATCCTCGATGTGATGATGCCCGACATGGATGGCGTCGAGGTCTGTCGGCGCCTGCGCAGCACGGTCCCGGACCTCCCCATCATCATGCTCACCGCCCGTGACTCCACCGATGACGAGATCGCCGGCCTCGAGGCCGGGGCCGACGACTACGTCCGCAAGCCCTTCAGCTTCGAGGTCCTGACCGCCCGCCTGCAGGCGCTGCTGCGGCGTCACGGCGCCGACGACACCAACCTCCAGTACGGCGACCTCACCCTCGATGTGCCCGGACGCCTCGCCTATCGCGGCGAGCGACGCATCGACCTCACGACCACCGAGTTCGACGTGCTGAGCCTCCTCGTGGAGCACGCCGGCCACGTCATCTCGAAGGAGCAGATCCTCGAGCACGTGTGGGGCTACGACTTCGGAGGCAACACCAACATCGTCGAGGTCTACGTCCGCGCGCTTCGGGTCAAGCTCGAGGCCGCCGGCGAGCCCCGCCTGATCCAGACCGTCCGCGGCGCCGGGTACGTACTGCGAGACGCCTAGTGCGGGACGTCTAGTGCCGCTGCACCTCCGGCTCACCCTCTGGCACGTCGCGCTCGCGGCCCTCGTCGTCCTCGTGGTCGCGCTCACCGCCTACACGTTGCACGTGCGCTCGCTCTATGCCGACGTCGATCAGGCCCTGGCCGACGACGCCGCCATCCTGGCACCCGTGCTCGATGTCCTCGCCGAGGCCACGGACACTCCGCAGCAGGCGCCGACCGCGCGAGCGAGCTCGCACGTGCGGATCTTCGATGCCGATGGCAACGCCCTGAGCCTGCCCGGTTCCGACGGCCAGGTGCCGCCGCTCACCCCTGGCGAGGTCCTGGCATCCGACGGCGGCCCCGCGTACGACCCCCTCGTTCAACTGCTGCCCGAGGTGCCGGGCCCCGACCTCGGCTCATTCACCGTCGTCGATGTCGAGGGTGGCCGTGAGCGTGTTTATGTCCTCCCCGTCCGTACTCGCGGCACACTCGATGGCTACGTGATGGCCTGGACGTCGCTCCGAAGCGTCGACCAGTCGGTCGCACGCTTCCGGTTGCTCTTGCTGGCCTCGTCGGTCGCCGGCCTGCTGACCGCCGCGGCCGGCGGTCTCGTCGTCAGCCGCGTCGCGCTCCGCCCGATGCACGACGTGATCCTCACCGCGCGCGCCATCGAGCGTTCGAGGCGCTTCGATGCACGCGTCCCGTCGCCACCCGAGGACCGGCGCGACGACCTCGCGGAGCTGATTCGCACCCTCAACGACATGCTCGACAGCCTCGAGGAGGCCTACCGCTCGCAGCAGCGCTTCGTCGCCGATGCCGCCCACGAGCTGCGCAGCCCCCTCACGACTCTTCGAGGCAACCTCGAGCTGATCGAGGCGAATACGACGATGCCGGCCGAGGAGCGCACCGAGGCGCTGACCGACATGCGCGGTGCAGCGGAGCGGCTCTCGACCCTGGTTGACGAGCTCTTGCTGCTCGCGCGGTGGGATGCCGGTGAGCAGATCCGTCACGAGCCCGTGCGCCTCGACGAGGTCGCCGTCGCGGCCGTCTCGGATCTTCGCACCGCACCCGACCGCGATCGCATCCACCTCGACGTCGAGGCGGTGACCGCCACCGGCGACGCCGGCGCCCTCCGCCGGTTGATCACGATTCTGCTCGACAACGCGCGCAAGTACGCGCCGCCCCCGGCCGCCATCGAGGTGCGCGTTCGCGATCTCGAGGGACGGCCGTCACTCGTCGTGCGCGACCACGGCATCGGCATCGATGCAGAGGAGCGCGCCCGGATCTTCGAGCGCTTCTATCGAGGCGAGCGCGCTCGGCGCTCGGGCGCGGCCGGCGCAGGCCTCGGCCTGGCCATCGCGCGCTCGATCGCGCAGCAGCACGGTGGTGAGATCACCGTGGAGTCGCCAGAAGACGGAGGGACGAAGGTAGTCGTGTCGTTGCCGCCGCCGGAAGAGTCGCCGGGCACGGATGCCCGGGTTCGCTCGCCCCGCGTCGGTCTCGAGGAGCCGGCCGGCTAGCGCGCCTCGGTGAGCGTCGTCTCGATCGCCCCGTCGTCGTGTCCCGGCGCGTCGTCGAGGCGGCCGCCGAGTAGCACGACGAAGATCTCGTCCTCATCCGGGACGCGCGGCACGAGGTCGAGGCGGTAGAGCACCCGCAGCGTCGCCCGACCGAGGGCGTGCAGCGCGCGCTCCCCCAGGTTGAGAGGTCGGTGCCACGGGCCGCTGCCGTGAGCGGCGCCCCCGGGATGGGAAACGGGGTGTGCGATGTGGTGTGCAGGCCGTGCCATGCATCGATCGTCGGCCTCCCCGTTAAGGAACGCCTGAGCCCATGCTGAAGCAGTGCTGAAGCGATCACGTCTCCTTCAGCCTGCCTTCAGCGTGTGCTCAGCCGAGGATCAGCCCCGCGGTTCATGCTCGAAGAGACCCATGCAGAGCACCACTCACGACGACACCACCGGCGGCGATACCACCCCGGCACCGACACCCGTCGACGACGAGACGGACAGTCCTCGCGCACGGCGGGGGTTCGTCGCGCCCCACTGCTCCGGCGACGATTCGAGCGCGGCACGCTCCCCCGCGCTTGAATCCGCGCCCCGGACGGGGCCCGCGCGATGATGGGGAGCACCTCGGTACCCGCCCTCACCGCGAGAATGCACGAGGGCCGTGAGTGGCTCCTCGCGAATTACCTGCGTAAGTGGGTGATCGTCGGCGTCCTCATCGGCATTGCCGCCGGCCTGGGCGCCATCCTCTTCTTTCAGTCGATCCAGATCGCCCTCGACCTGTTCCTCGGACGGCTCGCCGGAGTGCACCCACCCGGCCCTCGAGGCGAAGGCGAAACGATCATCACCCCGATCGCCCATCGATGGGCGATCCCGCTGGTCACCACGTTCGGCGGCCTGCTGAGCGGCCTCATCGTTTTCACGCTGGCTCCCGAAGCCGAGGGCCACGGCACCGACGCCGCCATCGAGGCGTTCCACCAGCGCGCCGGTCGCATCCGAGCGCGCATCCCCGCCATCAAGACCGTCGCCTCCGCGATCACGATCGGGAGCGGCGGCAGCGCCGGCCGCGAGGGACCGACCGCCCAGATCGCAGCCGGTGTCGGCTCGTGGCTCGGTGAGCGGCTGCGTCTTTCCGCGGAGGACCGCCGCATCGCCGTCACTGTCGGCCTGGGCGCCGGCATCGGCGCCATCTTCAAGGCGCCGCTCGGCGGCGCCCTCCTCGCCGCCGAGATCCTCTACCTCCGCGACTTCGAGCTCGCCGCCATCGTGCCGGGCTTCATCGCCTCGGTCATCGGCTACTCGATCTTCGCCGCGTGGTCGGGCTGGGAGCCGGTCTTCGGCAGCGGCCTTGGCTATCGCTTCACGGACCCGGCGTCGCTCGGTTGGTACGCGCTGCTCGGCCTCGTATGTGGCGTGGTTGGCATGGTCTACGTCCGCACGTTCCAGCAGACCCGCGACCTGTTCCACAAGCTGTCGATTCCCCCGCACTTCAAGCCGGCGATCGGGGGCCTGCTCGTGGGCCTGATCGCGATGCAGTACCCGCAGATCCTCGCGATGGGCTACGGCTGGCTGCAGTTCGCCATCGAGGGCGACACCGTCTCCATGGCCGCCCACACGATGCTGATCCTGGCCGCGCTGAAGATCGTCGCGACCGCCCTCACGGTTGGCTCGGGCGGCAGCGGCGGTGTGTTCGCACCGGGTCTGTTCATCGGCGGCATGCTCGGCGGGGGCCTCTGGTCGATGCTGCACAGCCACGTGCCGGGCATGCCCGTCGAGGCCGAGCCGTTCGTCGTCGTCGGCATGGGCGCGCTGTTCGGCGGCATCGCGAAGGCGCCGATCGCAGTGATGCTGATGGTCGCCGAGATGACGGGCGAGTTCACGATGATCGTACCGGCGATGATCGCGACGTCCGTCGCCTACCTCGTGAGCGGCAGCGTCACGATCTACGAGAGCCAGCTCCCCACCCGAGGCGACTCCCCCGCCCACCGCGGCGAGTTCACCATCCCGCTCATCCAGACCATCGACGTCGGGCGCGCGATGCAGCCCGCACCGAGCGTCGCGCCCCTCGATTCGCTGACGACCGCCATACAGCTGATGGAGGCGCGCTCCCTGCGCGTCGCGCCGGTCGTCGAGGACGATCGCCTCGTCGGTTGCCTCTCCGACGTCGATGCCTTGAGAGCACGCGTCGACGGCCGCGAGTACGTGCAGGAGGCGATGCAGGCGCCGCCGATCGTGACCTACGCGACTGACAGCCTGCTCACGGCATTGCAGCGAATGACCCGGGCTGCCCTCGGCGGGTTGCCGGTCGTCGAGCGGAACGAACCCACGCGGCTCCTCGGCTTCATCACCATCACCGATGTCGCACGCGTCCTGGACCTCCAGGTGAACGCGCTCGCCTCACAGCCCGAGACGGTGCGCGCCGCGGCCGACGACCCGCTGCGCTTCATCGCTGTCGAAGAGACGATGAGCCGCGCGTTCGACACCATCTCCGCCGATGCCACGCTCGCCGAGGCGGCACGACGCTTCAGCGTCGGCGACCATCACGCCCTCCTCGTCGTCGACGCCGACGGCGGACTGACGGGCATCGTCACCGTGCCCGACCTCGAGCGCGCGACGACCGCGGACGCGCCCGACGAGACGCCCATCACCGAGGTCGCGACGACCAACGTCGTGACGGCGCGCGTGGGCCAGTTCGTCGCCGACGCGCTCGCCCAACCCGGCGCCGAAGGGGCGCGACAGCTCCCCGTCGTCAGCGATCGAGGCGACCTCCTCGTCCCCGTCGGCCTGCTCCGACGAAGCGATGTCGTGGTCGCGTATCTCCGGGGACGCGAGCGACGCGCCGGTGCCATCCGCAACGACGGCGGCGAAGTGCTCTCCGCCGAGATCCCGATCGAGCGCCTCGACGACGCGAACGGCCTGACCCTTGCAGAGCTCGGACTGCCACCCGACACGGTCGTCACCGCCGTCGAGCGCGCCGGCCGTGTCCTCGTCCCGCGAGGTGGCCTGCGGCTCCTCGCCGGCGACCGCCTCCGCCTGCTCGGCTCGAGCGAGGCGCTGCCGGCCGCACTCGAGCACCTGCGGCGCATCGGCCACACGACCGCGACCGAGGCGTACGAACGCCCCGGTGCGCTCGTCGCCGGCGTCGCGCCTCGCGAGGTGCGCTAGCCTCGAGGTTCGAACCCCGACTTACGCCCGCTTCAGCCGAATCGTCACCTCAAGACCGCCCTCGAGGTGATTGAGTGCTGTGAGCGCGCCCTCGTTCCGTGCGATCAGCCGGCGCGCGATCGCCAGCCCGAGACCCGCGTGCCCCGAGGTCGGTGTGCGCGCGCTGTCGAGGCGCGTGAACGTGTCGAACAAGGTCGCGAGGGCCTCTCGAGGCACACCCGGACCGTGATCTCGAACGACGATGAGCACGTCCCCGCCCTCGGACGAGGTACGGATGTCGACAGGCGTGCCGGCCGGAGTGTGTGCCAGCACGTTCTCGAGGAGCGCGCGCAGGGCGCGTCGCAGGTCGGCCTCGTCGGCGCGCGCTTCGACGGCCGGCCCGACCGCCGTCACCGAGGTCTGGTGCGCCTCGAGCAGCGGCGCCATCTGCACCACGACGCCGTCGATGACCGTGCGCGCCGCCACCGGCACGACCGGCCGCGCCTCCGTACCGGCATCGAGGCGGGCCAGCGCCAACAGCTCTTCGACGAGGTCCGACGCCTCTACCGAGGTGTCCAGGATCTCCTGCACCGACTCGCGTTGTTCGCCCTCGAGCGGCTCACGCAGCAACAGCTCCGAGGAGGCGCGAATCACCGCCAGCGGCGATCGCAGCTCAT
The DNA here is from genome assembly GCA_041390625.1 of Dehalococcoidia bacterium. GTDB lineage: Bacteria > Chloroflexota > Dehalococcoidia > UBA2979 > UBA2979 > RBC038. The sequence continues at coordinate 161,427 of JAWKPM010000011.1, forward strand.
GCGAGGCGTCCCCAACGAACCGACGCTGGTGCTCGTAGGCGGTTTCGATCGGCCGGAGGGCCCGTCCGGACACCCAGTACCCACCGAGGACGCCGAGCAGCAGACCCCCGGCCCCAACGCTGCCGAGGACCACGAGCACCAGCCGCAGTTGGCGATCGTGCGCCGCCAGGCTGCGCCCACCGATGACGACGCCCGCCACGCCCGGCGCGGCCTCGACCGGCTCGAACCGCTCGTCGTCGCCGTCCTCGTCGCGCTCGGCGGCCCCGACACCCGGGCCCTCGAGGCGTTCGCCCGGAATCGGCCGCGCGAGCACGCGGAGGCGGGAACCGTGGTCCGTCACCGTGGCCCACGTCGAAGTGCCCTCGAGCGCGCTCCCGACGAGCCCGCGCTCGATGAACTCACCGGCCTCGATGCCGCTCGGGTTCGCCACCAGCGCGCCGTCGGCGCGGAACACGAGGAGGAAGACGTCCGCCGTCTCCCCCTCGAACTCCCGCTCGAGGTCGATCGGTCGCAGGCTCGCCGGGCTCGGGTTCGTGCCGAGCCACGCCTGGACGACCGTCTCGACCCCGCGGTCGACCTCGTCATCGAGGCTCCGCGCCAGCGACCAGTAGGCCGCGGCGCCCAGCGCCCCGAGGGTCGCGATGAAGATGGCGGCGTACCAGGCGGTGAGGCGCAGGCGCGCCCGCCCGATCATGAGAACTCGCCGCCCTCGGGCTCATCGAGGCGGTAGCCGACGCCGCGGACCGTCGTGATCCGCACGGCGTCACCCAGCTTCCGGCGCAGGTAGTGCACGTACAGGTCGACGGCGTTCGACTCGGGCTCGTCGTCGTAGCCCCAGACGCGTGATAGCAGGCTCTGCCTCGTCAGCGCGCGCCCGCGACCGCGCAGCAGCGCCTCCAGCAGGCGAAACTCCGTGGGCGAGAGCTCGACGATCTGGCCGCTCACGCTCACCTCGTGGCGCACGAGGTCGACCTCCAGGTCGCCCGCGCGCAGCCGCGTGTCGTGCACGGTGGCGCGGCGGCCGAGTGCGCGGACGCGCGCCGACAGCTCTTCGAAGGCGAACGGCTTCACGAGGTAGTCGTCGGCCCCGTGGTCGAGGCCTCGCACGCGATCCTCGAGCTCTCCGCGAGCCGTCAGCATGAGGGTCGGCGTGCCGATCCCGCGGTCGCGTAGCCGCCGAATGACCTCGAAACCGTCGATGCCCGGCATCATCACGTCGAGCACGAGCACATCGAAGTCGTCACTGACGCCGGCGGCGAACGCAGCATCGCCGTCGCGGACCGTGTCCACGACGTGCCCTTCACCCTCCAGCCCGCGCTTCACGATGCGGGCAAGACGTACGTCGTCCTCTGCCACCAGCAGCCTCATGCCAGAAGCGTACGACCGCTCCATGTGAGGCGCCTTTGTGCTCCCGCGCCTGCCTCGACCGCCCGCGCTCCGTCGATGTGAGAACTCACATCGAACTCACAAGAAGGGCTAACGATCGCCGCCGATGCTGGATATCGGAACCGAGAGCGGCAGAGGAGGACAGATGGCCAGGTCAGTTGGAGTCGCATACGGGATCGCGGGCGCGGCGGTCGCCGCCGCGATCATCGCGGTCGCCGGCGCAACCACCGGCTTCGGGGATGGCACCGCCGATGCCTCGACCAGCGTCGCCACGCAGCAAGCGCCGCTCGACGGCGCGACAACCGCCGGCACGCAGACCTCGAGGGTCGTCACCGGTCCGAACGGCGAGCAGATCGAGTACGTGTACGTCGATCAGCCGGCCACCTACCACGACGACGACCACGAGGAGCACGAGCACGAGGGCTACGAGGGTCATGAGGACCATGAGGACGACGACTGATGAGCGCCAAATCTGACCGACGCAAGCGTGTGAATGCATTCGTCGTCGCAGGGTCCGCCGCGATGTTCGCCACTGCCTGGGTCGGCGTCGTGCGCGCTGACCAACAGACGGCCACGGACGATGCGACCGTCGCCGTCGTGCAGACGGCGTCGACGACGACGGCCTTCCCCTCGGCGACGAACGCGGAGGCCACGCCGGCCCCTCGCCGAACCGTCATCGTGCGGCGGTCGAGGGCATCGTGACCTCCGCCCCCGCGGCCATCGAGGCGGACTCGACCACCCGTGAGTTCCGCGCCATGAACACCGACTGGTGGGTCACGGCGCGAGGCGCGGTCGACCTCGAGCCCATCGAGGCGCTGGTCCACGACGCCGAGGCGCGCTTCTCGCGCTTCCGAGACGATTCGGCGCTCGCGCGTCTGAACCGCGAGCGGTGCCTCGAGGACCGCGAGCTGGCCGCGATGGCCACACACGCCGCGGAGCTGACCCGCCTCACGCGCGGCGCATTCGACATTCGTGTCGGCGCCGCCATCGAGGCGGCCGGCTACGACCGCTCCTTCGAGTTGCTGGCGACGCGGCGCGTCCTCCCTCGCCGCGTCGCCGGCCAACCCTCGTCGCTCACCGTGGTGCTCGAGGGCAACGCGGTGCAGCTCGAGGGCGAGGGCGCACTCGACCTCGGCGGCATCGCCAAGGGCTGGACCATCGACCGCGCCGCCGAGGCGCTCGAGGCCGCGGGCATCCGCGACTACGTCATCGACGGCGGGGGCGACATCCGCGCCGGTGGTGACGCCCCGGGCGGCGACGCCTGGGGGATCGGCGTCGGCGACGGCCTCGCCGTCCGGCTCGAGGACCGCGCCGTCTGCACCTCATCGACCCGCCGTCGGCGCTGGCGTATGGCCGAGGGCGAGGCGCACCACATCATCGACCCCGCGTCCGGCGCCCCCGCCACCGAGGCGGCCGACACCGCCGTCGTCATCGCCACCGACGCCGCAACCGCCGACGCGCTGGCGACAGCCCTGTTGGCCGACCTCGACCGAGGCCTGGCCGCCGTCGTCGCCCTTGGCGCGGAAGCCCTGTTCGGCCTCGAGGGGCGATGGGAGATGACGCCGGGAATGGAGAGGTGGTTGATATGACCACGACGCGCTGGTCGGTGCCTGTGCAGCTCCTGCTGCTGGCCTCGCTGGGCGCGATGGCCGGAATGCTCATCGGCGAGCTGTGGACCGTCGCCGCGACGGCCGATCAGCCCCTGCTGTGGTGGGCGGGCCGCGCCTCTGGCCTCGTAGCCTACGGGGCGCTCTGGCTCTCGATGCTCTTCGGCCTCGCCATCTCCTCGAAGGGTGCCGGTGGCCTGCTCCCGAAGAAGCTGATGATGGATCTCCACCAGCAGTGGACGCTCTCGGCCGTCGTGGCGGCCGTCGTGCACGTGCTGACCATCGTGCTGCACGCGGAGTCGCACATCTCCGCCTGGGCCATCGTCGTGCCGTTCGCCTCGGCGCGGCTCACCGGCGCAGTCGCCCTCGGCACCATCGCCCTCTTCGGCCTCGTGACCGTGTCGGCGAGCTCGTGGCTGCGCACGTACATTCCCTATCAGGCGTGGCGCTCCATCCACGCGCTGGCGTTCGGGACGATGCTCCTCGCCCTCGGGCACGCCGTGACGGCCGGCACCGATGCCGGACTGCCGGGCATCGAGGTCCTGTACGTCCTGACAACGGCGGTCCTCGTCGGCGCCATCGTGACCCGAGTTGCACTCGCGATGTCGACCTCGGGCGGACGCTCGACCGCCTGATCCGCGCCGGACGCCCCATCGAGGCGCGTGCGGCGTCCTCGAGGCGAATTCAGACAGACGATTTCCGAGTTCAGACCGTCACATTCTGCGAGATGCCACGCCTTACTCCCGGACCCACCGCAACCACGTGGGGCGCGCAGCCCATCTGGCGCCTCGGCAACCACGAGCGGGAGGCAACGTGAATCGACAGTCAGCGCTGGCGTATGGAGGTATGAGCGCGATGGCCGCACTGGCGGCGGTCGCCTTCGTGGGTTCGGCCCTCGGATTCACTTCAGGCGATTCTGGCGACGAAGCGAGCGTCGAGGCGACGTCGACCACGGCGGACGACTACGCACAGCAGCAGCAGGACTACCTGCAGGCGCAGGCCGACTACGCCGTCCAGACCCTCGAGCAGCAGCGCGCGGCGGCCCAGGCTGCCGCCGCCGCCGAGCTCGAGCAGCAGCGTGCCGCCGCTCAGGCGCAGATCGAGGCCGATCTCGCCGCCCAGCAGCGTGCCGCCGAGGCCGCACTGGCGGCGCAGATCGCTGCCCAGCGTCAGGCCGCCGAGTCCGCACTCGGTGCCGAGGCCGCAGCGGCCCAGGCGGCGCTGCAGGAGTCGCTCGCCCAGCAGCAGGCGCTCGCCCAGGCGCAGGCACTCGCGGCGTCCCCAACGGCCGCACCGTTCGTGGCGACCGCTACGCCGACGGCGTTCGCGCCCTCCCCGACGGCCACGGCCGCCGCCGCGACGGCGAGCCCAACCGCCGCGGCACCCACGTCGAACTGGCAGTCCGAGTCACAGCGCGAGGCCGCGAAGAAGCAGGCCGAGTGCGAGCGCAAGAGCGGCTCCGAGTACGAGGCGTGCATGCGCGAGGTCCAGAAGATCCTCTCGGGCGACGACTAGCCCGCGCCTCGAGGAAAGGAGGACTCGCATGGCACGCACCTCAGTGAACATCGTCGTGCTGGCCGGCTCGGCCGCCACCCTCGCCGCCTCGATGGCCGGCATCGCCCGCTCCGAGGGCTACTTCGACCCGCCATCGAAGGAGTCGACCGCCTCGATCGTCGCCGCCGTCGCAGCGGAATCCGTCGAGGCGACCTCGGCCACGACTCAGGCAACCGGCGTGCAGCTCAGTGGCCTGGCGCCGCTGCAGCCGCTCCAGCTGTCACCCGGCCGCAGCCTGAACGTCCCGCAAACCCAGCTCGATGTGCAGGCGCTGACGCAGATGGACGCCTCGAACGTCCAGCCATCCTCGGACGGCACGCCACTCACGCTCAGCGTGCAGCTTCCCGCGCCGACGGTCGTCAGTCAGCCTGCTCAGACCGTGTCCCAGCCCGACCCGGTCGTGTCCGCACCGGCTCCTGCGCCAGCCGCCCCCGCGCCGGCCCCGGCGCCCGCGCTCGTCGCTCCGCCGCCTCCCCCGCCCCCGGCACCCGCTCCGGCGCCGGCAACCAACACGAGGGCGTCCTGATGGCCGAGTTCCGAGCCATGGGCACCGACTGGCGCATCGAGGCAACCGGCCTCGATGCCGCGGGCTACGAGGCCGTGCGGGCGCTCGTCGAGCACGAAGAGCAGCGCTTCTCCCGCTTTCGCGCAGACTCCGCCCTCTCGAGGCTGAACCACGACCGCTACCTGACCGACACCGAGATCGCAGCGCTCGTTCGGCTCGCCCTCCGCCTGCGCGAGGCGACCGGCGGTGCCTTCGACCCCGGCGTCGGCACTGCCGTCATCGAGGCCGGCTACGACCGCAGCTTCGAGCGGCTGGCCGCGAAGACCTCGTGCGCGCGTTCCGTGCCGAAGACTCACGCGACGGCGACCGTTCGAGGCGGGACGATCCGACTCGGTCGCGGCGGACGTCTCGACCTCGGCGGCATCGCGAAGGGCTGGACGGTCGACCGCGTCGGTCGCTACCTGCAGTCCCGAGGCGCCTCGACGTTCCTCATCGACGCCGGCGGCGACGTGCTGATCGGCGGCCCCGAGGCCACGCACACGCCGCAGCTGGTGCAGGTCAACGGCACGCCGTGGATGTTGCGCATCGAGGTCGGCGCCGTCGCGACGTCGTCGACGCTCCGACGCGTGTGGGACACCGACCGAGGCCGCATGCATCACATCGTTGACCCGCACTCCGCCGAGCCCGCTCGCCGCGCATACGCATGGGCGACGGTCGTGGCACCTCGTGCCGCGCTGGCGGACGCGCTCGCCACCGCGCTGCTCGCGAACCCCGAGGCCGCGCTCGCAGCGCTCCCCACCTTCGAGGCCGAGGCGTTCCTCATGGGCCACGACGGCACGCCCCAGATGACCCCCGGCATGACGAAGTGGCTCGCCGCATGATCCTCGTACGCACCCTCAGCTACCTGATGTTGCTCGCGGCGGGCGTGATCGCCGCCGACTACCTGCACGAGTTGTTTCAGGCGGTGCCGACGGACGCCCCCCTTCAGTGGTGGATGTCTCGAGCCACCGGCTTCGTTGCGTACATCGCGATGTGGCTGTCGATGATGCTCGGGCTGATGATCAGCTCGCGCGGGCTCGATGGAGCGCTCAACCGCAAGACCGTGCTGGAGTCGCATCAGCAGTGGACGCTGGCTGCCGTGCTTGCCACGCTCTTCCACGTGGCCGTCATCGTCAGCGACCCCTATGTCGACATGAGCTGGGCATCCGCCGTCGTTCCGGGCACCTCGAGCTACCTTCCCGGCCCGGTCGCCCTCGGCGCGCTTGGCATGTGGGGGATGGTGCTGCTCGCCGTATCGAGCTGGTTCCAGCGCCAGATCAGCTACGTCCTCTGGCGAGCGATTCACACGCTCGCGCTGGGCGCCTTCATCCTCGGCCTGCTGCACGGAGTCGTCGCCGGGACGGACTCGGGCGCTCAGGTCGCGCAACTCACGTACGCCGGTACGGCTGCACTGCTCGCGGGGGCGATCGTGTTCCGTGCCGTCTACACGCCGAGCAAAGGCAAGGCCGCCCGCCCGGCACCAGCTGCCGCCGCAGTCGAACCGAGCTAACCACCGGCTAGGCCGGCCGCTGAGGGGGAACCATTGGCCGAACGCGAACCGAACGGGGTGCCCATCACCCTCGAGGTCGACGAGATCAACTCGTCGGACCTCATCGAGGCGCTGCGCTCCTCCTGGGCAGAGACGCCGCCCAACGAGGATGCCCTGTGGGCACGCATCGGACCGCAGCTCCGCGAGCAGCAGCCACCGAGGCGCAACTGGCTCCTCGCGCTGCTCTCCAGCGGCGTCGCCTCCACGCCGAGGGTCATGGCCCTCGGCAGCGCCGCGGCCGCGCTCGCCGTCGGCATGGTCGTGGTGTCTTCGATCGTCCGAGGCGGCAGCACGGCCAGCGCCGACGTGCTGCAAGCCGCCGATCAGCTGTCTGCGGCGGCGCGCGTCGCCCTCGATGACGCATCGCTGACGAGCGAGGAGGCTGCCGCCATCCGCGAGCGTGCCGCGACACTCGCGCGGCTCTTGAGCAGTGACCAGGCCGCACTCGCGGATCTCAGCAGCGAAGACCTCGCCCGCGTCTCGTCCGAGCTCGGCAACGTCCTCATCCGCTTTGACGACGTCAGCGAGGGCGACGAGCGTGACGTCGAGGACAGTCGGCTCTCGATCTTCGATGCCCACGACGCCTTCGAAGGCGAACGCGACCGCCGCGAACGCGAGCACGAGGACGACGACGATCGAGGCGGCCAGGCCGCGGCCCCGGCCACCGCCCCTCCGCGCACGACCGCCGAGGGCGCGTCGAGCGGCTCATCCGGCGCGACCGTCGCCCCGAGCGCCACCACCGCCTCGAACCTCCCCCCGACCTCGGTCGCGACGCCTCCCACCACAGGCGCGGGCTCCGAGGACGAACACGAGGACGGCGAGGAGCACGAGGGGCAGGCATCGGCCACGCCACCTCCGACCGCGAGCTTGACCCCCACCACGTCTGCCGCCACAGCCACGCCATCCGCATCCCCAACGGCCTCGCCGACCTCAACAGCGACGGCGACCGCAACTGGCACCGTGCCGTCCGGGACGAGTGGCTCCGGCAGCAAGACGATCCCCGGCGTGGCGGGCGCCTATACGTGGACGGTCGGCTCCGCCGGGACCGTCGCCTTCAGCTTCGATGGACACGAGAACCTCGAGGTCACGAGCGTGAGCGCGGCCTCGGGCTGGACCGCGACGGTGCAGGAGGCCGACGGCTCCGAGATCCGCGTGCGCTTCTCGAAGTCCGGACAGACCACGACCTTCGAGGCCGCGCGCGAGGACGCGAACATCGAGGTCACCGTCTCCGGCGGTGCCGGTGGCTAGGCCGGCCCCTCGACGCGACGAAGGCATCGAGGACCTCGACGCCGGCCACGATGCAGTGGTGCGACTCGCGACCCTCGCTCGAGACGGGGATCGCGAGGCGTTTCAGCGTCTCTATCGGATCCACGCGAGTCGCGTCTTCCGCTTCACCGCCTCGATCGTCCGCGATCGCGGCGACGCCGAGGACGCGACCGCCGAAACATTCCTCCAGGCGTGGCGCGACCTGCCGAGGCTCCGCGACTGCGAACGCTACGAGGCGTGGCTGCTCCAGATCGCGCACCGCCGCTCGCTCGACCAGCTCCGCAAGCACCGCCCCCTGCGGCCCCTCGACGAGGCCGCCGAGGTCGCGGAAACCCGCCGCGACCGATCGCCCCACGAATCGACGCAAGACGCCGAGGACGCGGCGCGGCTGCGCGACGCCCTCAATGAGCTACCCGAGTCACAGCGAACCGTCCTCACGCTGCGCTACCTGATGGAGCTGAGCCACGACGAGATCGCCTCGACGACGGGACGTTCCGCGGCGGCCGTCCGGCAGTTGCGCCAGCGAGGTCTCGCGTCGCTCCGCCGCGTCCTCGGTTCAGACTGACCGAGGCCTAGTCCTCGCAGCCGTTCCGCCGCAGCTCCGCCCGGATGCGCTCGATCTCCGTCGCGACGTCCGAGGACGCGTCGCCCACCTTCGAGGGCTGCGGCACGAGCGAGTTCACGTCCTCGGGGTGAGCCGCGGCCGGCGCCGGGTTCTTGTTCGCCTCGAGGTCCGCGAGCGCCTGTCGCAACTCCTCGCAGAGGCTCGGGTCGTTGGTGGTGGGTCGCACCATGATGATTTCCTTTCGTGCGCCGTAGCGCACCGGATCTGAGCTAGCCGAGGTCTCGCGGCTCGTTCGATGCCGCGAAGCCTTCGGACTCACTCGATGTTGAGCAGGTCCACCGACCGCTGGCGCGCTTCGTCTTCGCAACCAACATCGATGCGGTCGCCCGTCACAGTGACCGCTTCGAAGATCACCGAGGAGGTCGTCTCCCCGGCCGGTGCCTCGAGGTCACGCACGTACTCACCGAGGTGGAACGTGCAATCGGTCTCCGATTCGTTCGCGACCACGACCTCGAACGTATCGCCGATGCGAATGCGATCGGGCTCCACGTCGACGCTGTCGTCGTGAATCGTGACGTCAATCACCTGGGCCGCCGGCGCCGTCTCATCGTCACTGCACGCGACGGCGGTGACCGCGAGGAGCATCGCCAGCGCGATCAGCGCGAATCCGCTCCGTTTGAACACCGTCACAGTCACTTCTCGGCGACCACGACGTAGCGCTCGATCTCGATCGGCTCACGGAGCGATTCGCGCAGGCCGGTCCCGAGCTGCATCAGTTCATCGATGCGCGCTTCCGGCAGTCGGTCCTCGACGCTGGTGAACTCGGCGTACATCAGGAACTCGGTCGGGTCCTTCTCGGACGCCAGAAGTGAGTAGCCCGGCATCGATGGCTGGCGCGTGGACGCGTCCTGCACCATTGTGCTGAGCGCCTTTCGAACGTCGACTTCCTTGCCGGGATCGGCGTGCAGTCGAGCGGTGATGGCAATCATGTCGCCTCCCTTCGCGATGCAGCCCATGCCCTGGCTACATCCAATGCAACGCTACGCGTAGGTCCGAGACACCCGCATAACGCACCCCGTCGCACCCTTGCGGCTTCCTTGCACCTTCTGCCACCGCGCCGGCTTCGAGGCGAACTCGGACCCACCTGCAATGCAGCAGCCCCTCGGACCGGCCGCGCCAGTCCGAGGGGCGAGGGGTGAATCGAGCCGTCCCAGCCGCTAGCCGCCCGAAGCGACCGCCGTTCGTGCGCTCGTAGCGCCCTGCGCGCCACCCTCCAGGTCCCGGTCGCGACCGGCCTTCGTCAGCAGCCAGAGGCCGAGCCACATCTCACCGATGACCGACGGCAGCGCCACCATCGCCAGGAACAGGTCCGCGTAGTCCTGGTAGTTCGCGAGCACCGTGTTCGCCAGCGTATCCAGGATGTACGCGATCCCAGCCGCGATGAGCAGGAGCGGGAGCGCCCTCGGCGCCACGTTCGCCCGTCGAATCAGCGCGCCGACCAGGATGAGGTGGAGGCCGAAGCCCGCCAGTCCGACCAGCCAGGTGAAGTTGAACGCGTCGAGGTACAGCATCACCTGCGCATCCAGCTGGCCCGCCGAGAACGACTGGAAGTAATCCGCCCCGCTCACGATCTCGAGGACCATGTAGAAGAACACAACCGCGACACCGAGGAAGAGCGTGTAGGCGAGGCGCGACCACGCGCTCAGCAGGGACAGGTCCCGATTCACCGGTCGGAAGACGATGTACAGGGCCCAGGCGACGACGATGTCGATGACGAAGACAGCGAGGAAGGCGACCGTGCCGGCTCGGAACAGCCCTTCTGAGTCGACGATGTTCGCCATCGTGGCCGCCGCGTCGTCGGGCACGACGAGCCCCTCACGCACGAAGAAGTTGGCGAAGATCGCGAGGAAGAAGATCGAGACGTAGCCGATGCCGGCGACGCGTGCCGCCGTGCGCGTCGAGACCGTCGGCGTGCCCGCGCTCGAGGTGTGAGTTGTCACGTGGTGCTCCAGTTCGTTGTTGTTCTGTCGAGTTGATCCGGTTGTTCGCATGGCCATCTACACCGTGACCACGACCTTCCCCCGTGCCCGGCCCGACTCGAGGTAGCGGACCGCGTCTGGCGTCTCGTCGAGGCCGAACGTTCGATCGAGGGCGGGCGTCAGCTGCCCCTCCCGCGCGAGCCGCGCGAGGACCTCGAGGTCGCTCGCGCGCACGCTGGACACGAGGAACCGCATCTGCTGCCGCACGAACATCGAGAGGACTTGCGCGCGGATCTGGCGGTCGACGCCGCCGAACCAGTTCCCGCCGCCCTCGCCCCCCACGATCACGAGGGTGCCCTCGAGCGCGAGCACGCGTCGTAGCAGCCGAATGGGCCGGTTCCCACCGATGTCGAGGATGGCGTCGTAGGTCGTCCCGCGAGCGTCGATCTCCTCGCGCGTGTAGTCGATGACGTCAACCGCCCCCATCGAGCGCACGAGGTCGAGCTTCGAGGTGCTCGCGACGCCCGTGACCTCGGCACCGAGGGCGGTCGCGATCTGAACCGCGAAGCTGCCCACGCCGCCCGAGGCGCCGATCACGAGAACTCGCTGCCCACGCTGCACGTTCGCCAAGTCACGCAGCGCCTGGAGCGCCGCCGCTGCCGAGTTGCCGATGGCCGCCGCAGCCTCCCACCCGAGGTTCGAGGGCTTGGGCGCGAGCTTGTCCTCGGGAATCGCCGCGTACTCCGCGAGTGCCCCCGTGGCGCTACCGAACACGTCGTCTCCCGGCTGGAAGCGCGTGACGGCGGAGCCCACCGCCTCGACGCGGCCCGCGAGGTCCATGCCCGGCACCAGGTGCTTCGGCCGCCGCAGCCCGTACCCGGCGCGCACGATGTACGGCAACCCCGTCATGAGGTGCCACACGCCGGCATCGAGGCCGGCCGCACGCACGCGCACCAGCACGTCGTGCTCACCCACCGCGGGCCGCTCGGTCCGTTCGATCCGCAACTCGTCCGCCGTGCCGTAGCGGCGCTGAACGACCGCCTTCATCAGCCCGTCTCGAGGCGTCTCGGCATCGACCGATGGGCAGACGGAGATCACCGGCACGCCGAGATCGCGCATCCGCGCGAGGACGCCGTGCAGCGCGGGCTGATCCGCCAGCGGCGCGCGCATCGTGGTGGTGCCGTCCGCCTCCCGCGTGAGCGAGAGGTCGTCCACCCAGTCGGCCCACCGGTCGCCGAGGTGTCCGGCGACTCGAATCTCGTAGACCGGGCGTTCGACGGACGCATTGGCGTTCGTACTCATCGTTCACTCCCTTCGCCCGAGCCGGTGCCCGGGCTCCGTGTTCCGATGAGTTCACTCTGGCCGAACGCGCGGCCCGCGCCCTCAGCCGAAGGGTGCAATCAGGGGGTGCAACTCTGAATCCGGCAGAGAAGCGAGGGGGGGTGCAGCGCCGAAGCGCTAGAGGACGCGCAGCTCGTTCGCTCGAACAATGGCCTCCGTGCGGTGTGTGACGCCGAGCTTCCCGTACGCGTTTGCGATGTGGCGCTTCACGGTGGCGACGCTGATCACGAGGTGGTCCGCGATCTGCTGGTTCCGCATCCCGGCGGCGATCAGCCGCAGAATCTCGACCTCGCGCGCTGTGAGCGGTTCCGGCAACACGGAGGCACCCGTCGACGCGCGACCGTCCGAGGCGTCCCCCTCACCGAGGGCATCGAGGAGGCTCGTCGCGTATGCCGTCGAGTGACCGAGCGCGATCGCGCTCCGCAGGAGCCCGCGCATCGGTTCACCCTCGGCCACGAACATCCGGCAGTAGCCCTCGGGCTCCGCCAGACGCAGCGCTTCGGCGAACGGCTCCATCGCTGCCTCGTCGTCCCCCAGCGCCTCGTACGCGAGGCTCTGCAGCACCAGGATCTCGAGGACGCTACCGCCTCGCAGACCTCGCGCCGCCTCGAGGAGGCGCGCGAGCAAGTCGACGGCGTTGCGCGCATCCTTGAGCTCTCCACTCGCGCGCGTCCGCTCGATGAGCAGGCGCGCGAGCGTGAGGTGCTCGAACTCCCGCGGATAGGCGACCGGCTGGTGGGCCACGAGGTTGTGCTCCGACGCCCACGCCTCGACGTCGGCGACGCGTCCGGCGCGAAGCATCACCCGTGCCCGCAGGGCGTGCACCGGCAGGCTCGGCACCGTCGCCGGCACGACGAGCGACTCCGCCTCGTCGAGGTCCGCCATCGCGGCATCGAGGTCGCGGGCCGCCTCGTGCAGGCGCGCGCGCCCGATCACGAGGCGCGAGAGCGTCTCCGGCAGCAGCGCCTGCTCGGCCAGCTCCTCCGCGAGGCGCTGGTGCCCGCGCGCCGCATCGAGGTCGCCATGCTCGACATCGAGGGCGGCCAGTCCGAGGTACGCGTCGGCAGCCCCGGGCATGAGCGGATCGCCCGCCGACTCCCACAGCTCGAGGGCGCGCTCGTAGTGCCTCCGCGCCTCCCGCAGCCGGCCGCGCCAGACCGCGAGCTTGCCCGCGTCGTAGATCGAGCTCACCGCCAGGGCGGCGTCTCCCGCCCGCTCGAGGCCCGCGACCCCCTGCGCATGCGCCTCGGCGGCCGCCTCGAGGTCGCCCGTCCGCCACGGCGCCAGCGCCAGCAGCAAGGCCGACCCCGCCCGCCACGTCGGCTCCGACTCGGGCAGCACCTCGAGGGCCCGTTGCGAGTGTTCGATGGTGGCGGCCACGTCGCCGGTCGCCATCGCGTGGTACCCCCGCGCGACGGCAATCACGCCGAGGAGTGACCCGAGCTCGTCGCCCTCGAGGTCGCCGGCCGCCGACGCCCCCTCGACGAGTCCCGAGGCAACGTCGAGCCAGCGGGTCGCGGCCTCCATCTCGCCGGCCGGGAACAGCCCGAAGGAGTAGTAGGCACACAGCAGCGGGTGCCGCTCGACGACCTCGTCAGGTAGCTGGCGCAGCCACTCGAGGAGCTGCAGCGGTCGGTAAGCACGCACCATCTCGCGTGCCACCGATTCGATGAGCTCCGCTGCGTGCTCGTGATCGCCGCTCGCCAGCGCGTGGACGATGGCCTCGGACATCTGCCCCTCGCCGAGGTACCAGTCGCTCGCCCGCCGATGGAGGTCGCCGAGGCTGTCGCGCGCCTCCGAGGTCAGGTGCGCCCGCAGCACGTCCGCGAACAGGTGGTGGTACCGGTACCACCGTCGACGACCGTCGAGTGGCACGACGAACAGGTTCGCGCGGTCCAGCTCCTCGAGCGTCGCGGTGCCGTCGGCCCTCCCGGTGAGCGCGTCACACAGCGGCCCGCACAGCCGGTCGAGGATCGAGGTCGCCTGCAGAAAGTCACGGGCGTGCGCCGGCTGCCGCTGGAGCACCTCTTCGAGGAGATAGTCGACGACGTAGCGGTCGTTGCCGGCGAACGCCGAGACGAAGGCCTGCGTGTCGTCCCGCCCCTGCATCGAGAGCGCGGCCAGCTGCAGTCCGGCGATCCACCCCTCCGTGCGACCTTCGAGGGCCGCGACGTCCTCCGGCGAGAGGTCGAGG
>JAWKPM010000012.1:0-122266 GCA_041390625.1 Dehalococcoidia bacterium
TCACTGTCTCGCCGGGGCTTTAACGGACGATTAAGTACCGGCGTTAACGTCTGGTCAGCGCGAACGCGTCGCGCGTTCCCCGATATGACGAACGTCCCGAGGCGGATGTGCGGTTCGGATGCCGGACGAGCGTGATCCGCCTCGATAGGCTGGAGGAGCATCGGAACGGGAGCGCTCGTGTTCGAGACCGTCGATACCGACACCCAACCACTCGAGCCCTATCGGGACCTCATCGGCGACGAGGGCATCGCCCGCCTCGAGGCGCTCGCCGCCGAGCTGCGGGGCGCGCGCATCCTCCAGCTCAACTCGACTCAGTACGGCGGCGGTGTGGCGGAGCTGCTCAACTCGCTCGTGCCGATCGAGCGTGGCCTCGGCCTCGATGTCACATGGGGCACGATCGCCGCCGACCCGCGCTTCTACCAGCTCACGAAGCGGCTGCACAACGCGCTGCAGGGCGACCCGGAGTTCCACGTCGATGACGCAGAGCTCGGCGCGTACATCCGTCACAACGCGATGGTCGCCGCCGAGATCCGCAACGCCTACGACTTCATCATCGTGCACGACCCGCAGCCGCTGCCGACGCGGGCGCTCGCAGGTGCCACCTCGGCCAAGTGGATCTGGCGCATCCACATCGACATGTCGGCACACAATCCCGAGGCCTGGGATCTGCTCCGCCCGTTCACCGGCCCGTTCGACCGCTACGTCTTCACGATGCGTGAGTTCGTGCCGAGCTCCGTCGACCACAACCGCGTCAGCCTGATCGCGCCGGCGATCGACCCGCTGAGCCCGAAGAACATGCCGCTGCCGAACGAGTTGTGTCGACGACTCATCGAGTGGTTCGGCGTCGACGCCGACCGCCCGCTCCTCACCCAGGTCTCGAGGTTCGACCGGTGGAAGGACCCGGCTGGCGTCGTCGACGTCTATCGCGAGCTGCGCGGCAAGTACCCCGATCTGCAACTCGCGCTCCTCGGCTCGATGGCGACGGACGATCCCGAAGGCTGGGACGTCTACCGCGACATCCAGGCCTCGGTCCGCGGCGACTCCGAGATCCACGTCCGCACGAACCTCACCGGCATCGGCAACATCGAGGTGAACGCCTTCCAACGCTGGTCGGACGTCATCATCCAGAAGTCGATTCGGGAGGGCTTCGGCCTGATCGTCTCGGAGGCCCTCTGGAAGGGCACACCGGTGGTCGCGGGTCACGCCGGCGGCATCCCGATGCAGGTCGGCGACAACGAGGGCGGCTTCCTGGTCTCCGATGGGTCGGACTGGCGTCGACGTGTGGACGAGCTGCTGTCCGACCGCGAGGAGGCGAAGCGGATGGGCGAGGCCGGTCGCGAACGCGTGCGCTCACAGTTCCTCGTCACCCGCCTCCTCGAGGACGAGCTCGACCTCCTCGCCGCGCTGCACAACCACCACGAGCCGCGCGGCATCGACCCTCCCGGGGACCCGGCGGCCGAGTCCGCGAGCGAAGGATGAGCGCCTGAGCGAGATTCGCTTCGATCCGATCTCCGGCCGCTGGGCGATCTTCGCGCCTCGCCGCTCGACGCGCCCGCACGACGGCGCTCCTTCAGCGGACCACGGGTGCCCCTTCTGCCCCGACCACGAGGACGAGACGCCGCCCGAGATCGAACGCTGGCCGGCCGCACCGGCGAGCTGGCAAATCCGCGTCGTGCCGAACAAGTTCGCCGCCCTCGAGGCGGATGGTGCGCCCGCGCGCCAGAGCGACGCCGACGGCTTCGTGTCGATGCCGGGCCTCGGACGTCACGAGGTCGTCATCGAATCGCCCGACCACGACTGGGATCTCGCGACCGCCACCGACGGCGAGGTCGAGCACGTGCTGCAGGCGTACCGCGCGCGGCATCGCGCCCTCCGCGAAGCGGGCGCCGCGGCGGTGATCGCCTTCCGCAATCACCGCGAGGCGGCCGGCACGTCGCTCGAGCATCCGCACTCGCAGATCGTCGCCTGCCCCGTCGTGCCCGACCGCATCCGAGAGCAGACCGCGGTCGCAACGGCTCACTACGACCGCTTCGGCACGAGCCCGTACGTCGATGTGCTCGAGCGCGAGCTCCGAGGCGGTACCCGCATCGTCCTCGAGAGTGCGGGCTTCGTCGTCTTCCAGCCGTTCGCCGGCACGGTCGCGCACGAGACGTGGCTCATGCCGCGCGCCGGCACGACCTCGTTTGCCGACGCCACGGACGAGGCGCTGGCGGAACTGGCGATGGTGCTGCGTCGTACGCTGGGAGGTGTCGCGCAGCTCCTCGATGACCCGGCGTACAACCTCGTCGTCGAGAGCGCCGCGACCCGCGACGAGGACCTGCCGTTCCTGAGCTGGTACGTGCGGGTGCTGCCCAGACTGACCGTGCCGGCGGGCTTCGAGCTGGGCTCAGGCGTGAGCATCGTGCCGGCGGTCCCCGAAGAGACGGCGCCCGCGCTGCGCGCGGCGCTCCCCGACTAGCGCTGCGCTGGCAGGAATCGAGGCCCGAATGACCCAGACGACCGCCCTCGAGGGCCCGCTCACAGCGGACGAGCTCGACCGCATCGATGCCTACTGGCGCGCGGCCAACTATCTCGCCGTCGGGCAGATCTACCTCGCAGACAACCCCCTCCTGCGCGAGCCGCTGCGCCTCGAGCACGTGAAGCCGCGGCTCCTCGGGCACTGGGGCACAGCGCCCGGCCTCAACATGGTCTACGTCCACCTCAATCGCGTGATCCGCCAGCGCGACCTGAACATGATCTTCGTGACCGGCCCGGGCCACGGCGCGCCGGCCATCGTTGCGAACACCTACCTCGAGGGCTCGTACAGCGACCTCTACCCGAACGTGTCGGCCGACGCCGAGGGCATGCGCGCGCTCTTCCGCCAGTTCTCCTTCCCCGGCGGGGTGCCGAGCCACACGGCACCCGAGACGCCTGGCTCGATCCACGAGGGCGGCGAGCTCGGCTATTCGCTGGCGCACGCCTTCGGCGCGGCCTTCGACAACCCCGACCTCGTGGTCGCGTGCGTCGTCGGCGATGGCGAGGCGGAGACCGGGCCGCTCGCAACGGCGTGGCACTCGAACAAGTTCCTCAACCCGATCACGGACGGCGCCGTCCTGCCGATCCTCCACCTCAACGGCTACAAGATCGCGAACCCGACCGTGCTGGCGCGCATCCCCGCCGATGAGCTCGAGCGGCTGCTCGAGGGCTACGGCTACGAGCCGCTGCTCGTCGACAGCTCGGAGTTCGGCGATGACCCCCGCGCCACCCATCAGCGCATGGCCGCAGTCCTCGACCAGGCGATGGACCGCATCGCCTCGATCCAGGCCCACGCCCGCGAGGCCGGCGACCCCTCGAGGCCCCGGTGGCCGATGATCATCCTGCGCACGCCGAAGGGCTGGACCGGCCCGAAGGAAGTCGACGGCCTGCCCACCGAGGCCACCTGGCGCTCACACCAGGTGCCGCTTGCTCAACTGGCCGAGCGCCCCGAGCACCTCGCGCAGCTCGAGGGATGGCTCCGCTCCTACCGCGCCGAAGAGCTCTTCGACGAGGACGGCCGGCTACGGCCCGAGCTCGCGGCCCTCGCGCCCCCGCGCGCGCGGCGCATGGGCACGAACCCGCACGCGAACGGCGGTCTGCTCCTCAAGGACCTGCGGCTCCCCGACTTCGGCGACTACGCCGTGCCCGTGGACCAGCCCGGCGCGACCGATGCCGAGGCCACGAGGATCCTCGGCCGCTACCTGCGCGACGTGATGCGCGAGAACGAGGCGTCACAGAACTTCCGCGTCGTCGGCCCGGACGAGACGGCCTCGAACCGCCTCGATGCGCTCTTCGAGGTGACGGGCCGGCGCTGGATCGCGGAGACCGAGCCCGGCGACCCGTCACTGTCGCCGGACGGCCGCGTCATGGAGATCCTCAGTGAGCACACGTGCCAGGGCTGGCTGGAGGGCTACCTCCTCTCCGGCCGCCATGGCTTCTTCTCCTGCTACGAGGCCTTCGTCCACATCGTCGACTCGATGTTCAACCAGCACGCGAAGTGGCTGAAGGTCTCGCGCGAGGTGCCCTGGCGCCGTCCCATCGCGCCGTTGAACTACCTGCTCACCTCGCACGTGTGGCGGCAGGACCACAATGGCTTCTCCCATCAGGACCCCGGCTTCATCGACGTGGTGATGAACAAGAAGGCGGAGCTGGTCCACGTCTACTTCCCGCCGGACGCCAACACGCTGCTCTACGTCGCCGACCGCGCCCTGCGCGACCGCGACGTCATCAACGTCATCGTGGCCGGCAAGCAGCCGAGCCCGCAGTGGCTCGACATGGATCAGGCCGTGAAGCACGCCTCGGCGGGCATCGGCATCTGGGAGTGGGCGAGCAGCGACCGCGACGAGGAGCCCGATGTCGTGATGGCCTGCGCCGGCGACGTCCCCACCGTCGAGACGCTGGCGGCCGTCTCGATCCTCCGAGAGCACCTCCCGGGCCTCCGCATCCGAGTCGTGAACATCGTCGATCTCATGACGATCCAGCCGCCCGAGGAGCATCCGCACGGCCTCTCGAACCGCGACTTCGACACCATCTTCACGACGGACAAGCCGATCATCTTTGCCTACCACGGCTACCCGTGGCTGATTCACCGCCTCACCTACCGACGCACCAACCACGACAACCTGCACGTGCGCGGCTACAAGGAGGAGGGCTCGACGACGACGCCCTTCGACATGGCGGTGCGGAACGACATCGACCGCTACCACCTCGTCGCCGACGTCGTGGATCGCGTGCCGAAGCTCGGCCACGCGGCCGCCTACCTCAAGCAGTACGTCCGCGACCAGCTCATCGACCACCGCGAGTACATCGAGGCGCACGGCGAGGATCCGCCGGCGATCCGCGAGTGGCGCTGGGGCGATCCCGCCTCAACCCCCCTCGAGTGAGGCCGCCACGAGGCCGATGGCTAGCCGAGGAGCGCGGCCGCGTCGATCGCGAGCTCGACCTCTTCGTCGACGGCGGCGACGAGGACCGCGACACGGGATGTTCCACGTGAAACCACGGCGGGGGCGCGGGTAGCGCCCTCGTTGGCCTCGAGGTCCAGCTCGATACCCGCCCACGCGAGACCCTCGAGGGCGCGTCGCCGCACCTCGGGCTGGTGCTCGCCCACGCCCCCGCCGAAGACGACCGCGTCCGCGCCTTCGAGCGCTCCGAGGTACGCCGCGATCTGCTTGCGGATGCGGTAGCAGAACATCTCGACCGCGAGCGCGCTGGGGTCATCGCCACCGCGCGCGGCCTCGAGGACGACGCGCAAGTCCGCCGATCGCCCCGAGACGCCGAGGAGCCCGGACTCATGGTTGAGGATGCGCTCGATCTCCTCGGGGGTGGTCCCGAGCGCCCGCGCCGCCATGTCGGGGAACGTGGGATCGACGTCCCCCGACCGCGTCGCCATCATCAGCCCCTCGAGCGGGGTCAGCCCCATCGAGGTGTCGATGCTCCGCCCGTCGAGGACGGCCGCCGCCGAGCACCCGGCGCCGAGCTGCAGCGTGATCAGCCGCCGCGCCTCCCGCCTCGCCTCACGGAGTTGCCCCGTCGCCCAGCGCACCATCGAACGATGCGCGAGGCCGTGGAAGCCGTAGCGCAGCAGGCCATGCTCGTCGGCGAACGAGGCCGGGACGGCATACCTCGAGGCGCGATCCGGCATCGAGCGGTGGAAGGCGGTGTCGAACGAGGCGGTCTGCCTGACGCCGGGGAAGCGGCTCGTCACGGCCTCGATGCCGTCGAGGGCGACGCGATTGTGCAGCGGCGCGAGGCGCGTGGCGTCCTCGATGGCCGCGCGCGCCTCGTCATCGAGGCGGGTCGCCTCCGCGAAGTGCGGACCACCGTGCACGACGCGATGCGCGACGACGTCGGGACCGCGCGCCTCGAGAACTCCGCGCTGCACCAGCGCATCGAGGGCGGTCTCGACGCCCGGGTGCTCCGACGGGACCTCGATGCCACGGGGCTCGTTCGTCAGTCGCAGCACCGGCGGCCGAACCGAGAGGTCGAGGACGCCGCGCACGACCTCGACGGGCGCGCTACCGCCCGAGACCTCGAAGAGCCCGAACTTCACACTGGATGAGCCGCAGTTGAGCGCGAGAATCTGCATCGATCGCAGCCTACTCGCTGCGTTCGAAGATCACCGCCCCCGTGCCGATGCCCGTGTCGACGAAGGAGAACTGCGCGTCCTGCACCTGGGACGTCGATTCGCCTCGCGCCTGGCGCACCCCCTCGATGAGGTGGTTCATCCCCTGCAGGTACGCCTCCGAGAGGTGACCGCCCGAAGTGTTCACCGGCAGCGAGCCGCCGGCCCACGCCATACCGCCCGCCTCGACGAAGGGTCCGCCTTCGCCCCTCGGAACGAAGCCGTAGTCCTCGAGCGCGAAGATCACGAACGGCGAGAAGTGGTCGTAGATCTGCACCACGTCGATGTCCGAGGGCGCGAGTCCGCCCTGCGCGAAGACGCGAGCCCCGAGGCGCTGCACTACCCCGCCGGCCGTGCCTGGCCCCGCCTGCGCCGCGGCGCGGACGGAGGCGATGGGCCCCCCTCGTTCCCTTGCGCGCTCCATCGAGGTCAGGACGAGTGCGCCGCCCCCGTCCGTCTCGAGGCAGCAGTCGAAGAGGTGGAACGGCTCGACGATGAACCTCGACGACTGGTGGTCCTCGATGGTGAGCGACTGCTCGTAGAAGGTGGCGCGCGGGTTGCGATTCGCGTGCGCGCGCTCGGTGACGGCGACGATGCCGAACTGGCGACTCGTCACACCGGTCTCGTGCATGCGTCGTCGCGCAGTCATCGCGAGGCCATGCTGTGGTGTGAGCAGCCCGAACGGCTCGGTGAACGCCGCGCCCCCGCGCCCGCCGCGACCGGTGACATCGCCCCGCCCGTAGCGGCGGCCTGAGCGTCCGTTCACACCTCGATAGATAACGACGACGTTCGCGAGGCCGGAGTGGATCGCGGCAGCGGCATGCGCCACGAGCGTCGCGCCGACGTTGCCGGCCTGGTTCACCTCGCCGAACAGCGCGAGGTCGCGCACCCCGAGGTTCGCCGCGATCGCGGCCTCGGCGCTCGTGTCGACCGACCAGCGCAGAAGCCCATCGACCTCCGACGGCTCGATGCCCGCGTCATCGAGGGCCGCGAGGATCGCCTCGAGCGCGAGTCGCAACTCGCTGCGGCCGGAGTCGCGGCTGTAGTCGGTCTCGCCCACGCCGGCGACGGCGACCGTGCCCCGCATGCTCATCGCCTCACGTCCGCTCGAAGTACGGCATCGTCACCTCGTCGTCGATGCGCGTGAGCGCCAACCGCACCGGCATCCCGATCTCGATCTCGTCGGGCGGCACATCGAGGAGATTCGAGGTTAGGCGCACGCCCTCCTCGAGCTCGACCTCGACCGTGGCGAACGGTGTGTGTCCCGCGAGCGCCGGGTGAATCGGCTGGTGCGTCACGACGTACGAGTAGACCGTCCCTCGCCCCGAGGACGCCGCCCACTCGAACTCGAACGAGCGGCACGAGGCACACATCGCGCGCGGCGGGTGTTGTATCGCGGCACAGGCGGCACAGCGCTGCAGTCGCAGCTCCCCACCCCGAAGCGCGTCCCAGAACGGGATCGCCTCCTCCGACGGGTCCGGCAGCGGCAGTCGCTCGGGCCGCTGAAAGCGCCACGCCTCGGTCGTCATTCCGGCTCCTCGGTGCCACTCGCCTCGACGCGACGTGCCTCGAGGCGCGCGCCCAGCCTAGGCGAAATCCGCTGGTGCGCGGCGGTTGTCACTATGTCATGTTCCGTTATGATCCGTCGGTGCCGGGCTCCGCAACCCGGCGATGCTCCCACCCACCTCAACAGCGAAGCATACGGAAGGCCCGGCCTCAGCCAGCGGGCTCCTCGCCATTCCCGCCGGCCACCACTCGAGGTGAGTGTCGCGTCCGAGCACGATGAATGGACTCAACGTGAAGAAGTCGACACTCACGATCCTCGTGGCGCTCGTCGCCCTCGTCGTGCTGATCCCGCCGGCCGTCGAGGCGAAGAAGGGCGAGCCTCGAGGCCGCTGGTGGCGCGACGCGACCGCGACCCCGACCGCAACTCCGAGCCCCGACCCGACCGAGGCGCCGACGACCGAGACCATCCCGACGCCGACCCCCTCGGCGACCCCAACGGAATCACCCACCCCGAGCCCCACTCCCACCGAGACGGCCACACCGACGCCGTGGCCCACTGCGTCGGCGACGGCCTAAGCCAGCCCGACGACGACCCCCACGACAACCCCCACGCCAACGCCAACCCCGACGGCGACAGCCACGCCGAGTCCGACACCCAGTCCGAGTCCGACGCCCAGTCCAACCCCGAGCCCCACGCCAAGCCCGACCCCGGCGTCGGTGGCGTACTTCTCCACGCTCGCGCCGGGCTCGGCCCTCCCGTCGGGCGAGACGTGCGCCACGCTCGTCCGCGCGACGCCGGAGCACCGCTCCGCGAACGCGAGCTACAACGGGGCGGCCGCCCCCGGCAGCCCGCCGTCCATCGATGGCGCCACGAGCGCGTTCAACGCGGCCTACTCCGGACGGATCGACGGCAACTTCTCCGGCACCACCGACGAGATCCTCCAGTGGGCCTCCTGCAAGTGGGGCTTCGACGAGAACGTCACGCGGGCCCGCGCCTGGAACGAGAGCTGGTGGTTCCAGAGCTACTACGGCGACAACGGTCAGTCGTGCGGCATCCTCCAGGTGAAGGGGTGGGTGCACGAGCAGACCTGGCCGAGGGCATGCGACTCGACCGCCTTCAACGCCGATTACTCCCTCGCGTGGCTCCGCGCCTGCTACGAGGGGGCCTTCCCGTGGCTCGGCCAGTACGGAACGACGCAGTACGGGCCGTACCAGGCCGGCGACCTCTGGGGCTGCATCGGAGCGTGGTACTCCGGGACGTGGAACACGAACGGCTCCCGCGACTACCAGGGCTGGGTGCAGGCGAACCTCGCGAATCGACCATGGGACGCGCTCGTCCCGTAGCCGGCGCGGTCCATCGAGGTCGCGCAGTCGAGGCTTAGTCGAGGGCGACGAGACCGCCACTCGGCGTCCGTGCGAAGGGTGCGCCGCCGTCGCGGTCCTCGAGGCTGAGGCGGCGGCCGGTCGGGCCTGATGCCCGATCGACCTCGACGAGTGAGCCGTCGGCAGAGACGAACCAGAGGTAACCGTCGGGCGCGACTGCGATGCGTCGGAAGGCGCCGAGCGTCGCCTCGCCGAACATCGACGCCGAGACCACGTCCTCGAGCCCAAGATCATCGAGTCGATACTCGAGCACGCCGCCCGTGAGCTGAGGCACGAGCAGCAGGCGACGCCCCTCGTCGATCGCGATCGTCCGAGGCCGTCCGCTCACCGCGCAGCCCACGAGGCCGACGTCGCTGAAGCCGCCGAGCGACGGCCCGGGCTCGCGCGTCGCGATGTCGATCGATTCGATGCGCGCGTGGTTCTCGGAGTACCAGAGCAGCCCGCTTGTGGCGTCGAGCGCGAATTCGCGCGCCGTTGAAGGTGGCAGCAGCCCAGCAACAACGAGCTCCGGCTCGGGCGAGCTGCCCCAGCGGAGCAGATCACCGTCCTCGGTCAGCTCGTAGATCACCGAGGCGACCTCGGGGGAGGCCGGGGCCGCCTCGGACGCGCATGCCATCGAGGTCATCGCCGCTGCGGCCACAAGTAAGGCCAACGCGAACATCGAGGAGAGGGCGGGGCGCAGCATCGCTCGACTCCGCCGGGGATCGAGGCGAGGCGCCGATGCTCGACGCCTCGCCCGCCCGTCTATTCGACCTGCGAGAAGATCTCGGGGTTCGGGTCGCCTTCGACCACCAGGTGACCGGCGGCGCCCTTCGTCAGCCGGCTCAGCGCGTGGTCGACGATGATGTAGGTGCCCGGCACCTGCACGTCGAACTCGACCATCGTGGCGCCGCCCGGCGCGACCGTGACCGTCTGCACGTTCTCGGCCATCGAGGTGAACGAGCCCCACGTCGCCACGCGGTCGAAGATCTCGCCGATCACGTGGAAGCTCGAGGTCAGGTTCGGCCCGCCGACGCCGAAGAAGATGCGGACCTTCTCGCCGACGTTCGCCTTGAGCGCGCGGTCGCCGGCGATGGCCCCAACGGCGCCGTTGAAGACGACGTACGACGGGTTCTCAGCGTCCATGCGTCCCAGATCGGGACTCTGCAGGCCGGGGTCGCCGGCCTTGCCGGGCGTGTAGAGCTCGCTCTGGCAGATGTAGAACTCGCGATCGACCGGCTCCAGGCCCTCGGGCGGCTCGACCACGATCAGCCCAAACATGCCTGCCGAGATGTGCATCGGGATCGGCGCGGTCGCGCAGTGGTAGATGAACACGCCTCGATGGAGTGCTTTGAAGCGGAACGTCTTCGACTCGCCCGGCGCGACATTCGTGAGCGTCGCACCGCCACCCGGACCGGTGACGGCGTGCAGGTCGATGTTGTGGCCTGCCGAGTTTCCGGCGCGGTTCGCGAGCGTGAGTTCGACGGTGTCACCCTCGCGGCATCGAATCATCGGGCCGGGGACGGTGCCGTTGAAGGCCCAGTAGTTGTAGCCGGCGCCGTCGGCGATCTTCGCCTGCATGTCGACGGTCTCGAGGTCCACCTTCACGACGTCCGGCTCGCTCCGGTTGATCGGCGCGGGCACCTCCGGGTTCGGCAGGTAGTCGAGCTCGACCGCCTGCGCGGGCGCCTGCGTCGCCTCGGCCGTGCCCGTGGAGACGACGGAGATCGTGCTCTCCGCCGAGGCCGTCGATGTCTCCGCCCCGGCCTCGGCGGTCGGGTCCTCATCGGAGCACGCGACGCCGAGGGCGCCGACGAACGGAACCGCGAGTCCCAGCGCGCCGAGGCGCTTCAGCATCAGACGACGATTGAGCGTTTGGTTGCGGATCTGAGTCACCAGTCACCTCCCCTGGCCGCGGCGTTCTGAGCCGCATCGTGCCGTGCACCGCTCAATGTTGAGTCCTGCACTGCACGTTCTGATGATGTATCTTCGGTGACTGAACGTCAAGTGTTCAACTACAGGTTTGACCGGATCGGAGCCGTCCCGATGGAGATCGCCCTCGAACGCCGTGGCGATTACACCGTGCGCGCCGTGATCGACCTCGCGAGGCACGTCGGCCACCGGCGCAAGGCCCGCGAGATCGCGAGGACGATGGAAATCCCGGTGCGCTACCTGCCCCAGCTCGTGGCGCCCCTGGTGCGCGAGGGACTGGTCACCGCGACGGCCGGCCCGGACGGCGGCTACGAGCTGAGTCGCGATCCGGCCTCAGTCACGCTGCTCGAGGTCGTGGAGATCGCCGAGGGGCCGCTCGAGTCACCTCGCTGCGTCCTCCGCGGCGGCCCGTGCGACTGGAACGAAGGCTGCCCCGTCCACGAGATCTGGTCGCGCGCGCGCTCAGCCTTCGCGGCCCAGCTCCAGGCCGCCACCTTCGCCGAGATCGCCGCCACCGACGTTCGCATCGAGCAAGGCAAGGTCAGCTGGCCCGCCCCCCTCCACCTTGAGACGGTGGAGCGCGGCGGCCTCCGCGATTAGGTCGAGGCGGCTGCCCGAGCAGGGCCGCTAGGACGCACGTCGGTCCGCAGAGGTGTCGGGCTCCATGCGTGCTCGCTGGCGCGAGGCGCTGATCCCCAACCACAACGGAAACGCGATGATCGCAAGTCCGAGGATCGCGACGATCGTGCTCGGATCCAGACCGAGGAGATGGTCGATCTCATCTCGGATCCACGCGATCAGCGTCGGATCGATGGCCTCCGAGTGGTGGAGCGGGCTGCGCAGCAGCGATAGCACCTATCCGTCCCCAGCCGTGACGGGCACGCCCTCGAGACGTCGCTCCGCCGTGATCGGAGCGTAGCGGGCCGAGACCGCCTTCTCTCGGATCGTGAACGCCAGCAGGCCCGCCGCCAGCAGCGCGATCGCGCCCGCCGCGAACGCGGCGTCGTAGCTCCCCCAGCGGTCGAACGCGACACCGAACAAGAACACGGCCAGCGCCCCACCGAGTTGATGGGCCATCAGGATCAGCCCGCCGAGCGTCCCGACGTGGCGAACGCCGTACACGTCCGCGGTCAGCGAGTTCGTCAGCGGTACGGTCGCCAGCCACGAGCCACCGCCCACGACCGCGAATGTCCAGAGCGCCACCTCGCCGGGCAGGGCGATCAGCGAGACGAACGCCGCCGCCCGCACGAAGTAGACGAGGCTCAGCAACGTCTTGCGCTGCATCCGATCGGAGATCGAACCGATGAAGATGACGCTCGCTGCGTTGATGCCACTCAGCAGGCCGAAGGCGAGCGCCGCCGTGCCCGGTGAGATGCCCTCGGCCCCCGCCCAGCGGACGAAATGCACGGAGATGCTGGCGGTCGTCACACCGCAGACCCAGTAGGCCAGCGACAGCTGCCAGATCGGAGCCGAGCGAAACGATGCTTGCCAGCGGTCGGCGTTCAGAGGGCCGACCGGGAGCACGTTCCCACCGCTCGCGGCGCGCTCCGCGACCAGCTCATTCGAGTCGCCGTCCGGGTGCAGTCCCATGTCCGAGGGATCGCTCCGCACGATCCACCAAAGCAGCGGCAGGCCCAGTACGAGGGCGATCACGCCGGCCGTGACCCACGCCGTCTGCCAGTTCGTGGCGAGGAAAAGGTACGTGAGGAACGGCACCAGCACGAGCCCGCCCACCGACCCGCCGGAGACCAGCAGGCTCATCGCCGTGCCTCGCTTGCGCTGGAACCAGCGCACCACGAACACGCCGGTCATGCTCGGCGAGATCCCGCCGGCCGCCGAGGAGATGACGAACCCATAGAGGACGGTCAGCATCCACACGTTCGTGACGAACGCCATTGCGATGAACGCGAAGCCCATCACCGTCATGCTCACGAGCACGACCGGTCGCCCGCCGATGCGGTCCATGATCCGACCGAAGAACGGCTGCACGAGGCCGTTGAGCAACCACCCCACCGACGCCGCGATGGAGATCGCCCCCACCGAGACGCCCCACTCCTCTTCCCAGGTCTCGACGAACACGCCGAAACCCTGCCTCGTGCCCACCACGAGGAACGTCGCGAAGAACAGCGCTCCCACGACGTACCAGCCGTAGAAGCGCCCGCTCCAACCCGAGTCCGATGTCACCACGGGGACCACGCTCCCGAACTTCCCGCCCGATCGTCAATTCGGATCAGGAACTGTAGTCGACAGCGAGGCGCGTGCGCGTAGAGCGTCGTCAGCGGCAGAGGAACAGTTACGTTGCCTACGTTCTGACTACCACTGAACGAACATCGGGATCGGCGTTACGAAGCGACGAAACCGAACTCGTCGCCTTCTGCCTCGCAGTGCCCCTCGGGCGCTAGCTGACACGCGTGAAGCCTTACGGGCGGAGCTGCGACCTCGGCGCCATCCACCGCCCCGCCTGCCCTCATGAGTCCAGGGGCGTCGGGAAGAAGACCTGCCACGCCAGCGCGGACTTCGCGGTGAGGCTCAGCAGCACGTAGACGCGCTCGCCGAACAGGTAGTCGCGCCACGGGCCGATGCGGCGGTACTGGAGCCACATGTTCAGCGCGAACACGTTGAAGAGGATGAAGAGCGACACGAAGATCCCGTACACGAAGCCGGGCGGGTTAGCGGCCGTCCCCGGGCTTACGACGTAGATCGCGATCCACGGGACGGCGCCGACGATGCACCCGAGCCAGAACGGCAGCAGGCTGCCTGCGCCGGCTACCCGCACACGGTCGAGAACGAGGCGTTCTGCATGCGACTGGCCAAGCACCTGGGTCTGCCGGTTGCGAATGTCGAAACTATCGTCGTTCACGACCGCAACCTGCCGGTGGTGGAGCGATACGACCGTGTGCTCCATGCCGACGGCCGGGTCGACCGAATTCATCAGGAGCACGTCTGCCACGCCCTGCGCGTCGGCCCGGACCACAAGTATCAGGCCCTCGGGGGCCCGTCCCTCATGAAGGTCGCGCAGGTTCTCGAGGCCGCGGTCGGTCCGGAGGCGCTCGAGGCGCTCCTACGTGCGGTCGTGCTGAACGTTCTCATCGGAAACGCGGACGCCCACGCGAAGAACTCCTCGCTCCTCCATCTCCCGGACGGGTCGATGCAGCTCGCGCCGCTGTACGACCTCGTGTCGACGCTCAGCTACCCCGAACTGGATCCGGAGCTCGCGATGTACATCGACGATGTCCGACGCATCACTCGCGTCTCGCGTGACCGCGTCATCAACGAAGCCTCGTCCTGGGGCGTTCCGAGGGCTCGCGCAGTCGAGGACCTGCTGGCTCGCGCACCGGCCGCCGCGGATGCCGCTGAGGCAGAGACCAAGGGGCTGCCCGAGACGGTACGGACGACGTTCGACCTGCAGCTGGCGAGCCTGTGATCCCGCTGAGTCGCCGAGGTGCGGAGGCTCCTCCGGATCTGAGCATGAGTACACTTGGCTCAGAATGGCATGATTGTTCGTCTGCGATAGACGACGAACCCTTCGGGCTGCGCTTCAACTGCACGTTCGCTTCGCGCGTGCGTCAGGATTCAGCAGGACCTGCGCACCAATTCAGCCGTCACGCGACGGCAGCGTCGGCGACCCCGTGGCTACGGCCTGCCAACAATCGAGGTGGCATGTTGTCAGCGCCTGAACGTCGAGCTAGAGACGCGATGCTCGATCGGATCAGGTGACCGTTCGGAGGCAACCGGTGAGCGTAGACAGAACACACGCGGCGTACGAGTTCCTCTCATCACGGCGGGGAAAGACGTTCACTGTCGACGAGCTCGCAGGTGCGTCTGGCTGGAAACCCACAACCGTCCGGACCTACGTGGCAAAGAAGTGGCACGCCTTCCTGCGGCGCGAAGGTCCCAACGAGTACACGGTTGCGACATTCGATCTCTCGGAGGAGCAGTTTACTGGTCTTCAAACGCAGGTCACCGCCACGCCGGTGTTCGAGCCTGAGTACGACTACGACGTGACCCTTTCCTTTGCGGGCGAGGATCGCGAGTACGTGGAGCGGGTAGCATCCGCACTGCACGAGCTGGGCGTTCGAGTATTCTACGATCGATATGAAGAGGTCGACCTCTGGGGGAAGAACCTCTACGTCCACCTCGATGACGTGTACCGAAAGCGCTCCCAGTACTGCGTGATATTCGTTTCACAGCACTACGCAGACAAGGTCTGGACGAATCACGAACGTGAGTCTGCCCAGGCGCGCGCCTTGTCAGAGAAATCCGAATACATACTCCCGGTGCGATTCGATGGGACAGACCTCCCGGGGATATTGCCAACAACAGCTTACGTTGACGGCAATAAGTACGAGCCGTCCGGGTTGGCGCTTATCATCGCGCAGAAGACTGGGTTGGATACTGATCTCGCTGGCATGCTCGCATATCTGCGATCGTGGCTACCAGACTACACAATCGAGCTGGAAGGAACTCAAGTTCGATTCCAGTGCCAAGTAGAGTCGTACGATGGATCGTTTCCGGCAAGGCTGCTCGTTGAGATGTATCGCCAAGACATGCTCGATAGCATGTTCTTGATGCCAGCGATTGTACCGATCTAGCAGATCCAGGGCGGGCCCACGGACCAAAGAGGGACCACCGGATGGCGGCCCACGTCCACATGGGGGGTTGGATCCGGGGTCGGTTTGGACCACGCAGCCCGCTGTGCGGGAACGATCTAGTGGCATCGCTGCGCGTCAGGAGTCCCGGCCTCGACGGAAACCTTCCAGCAAATCCGGTCGCCGCATCTACTCAGCGTCTGCCGCGTGCCGACGAGCTTCGTGAGAGGCCCACCTTTTGGATTCTCGGGGCGCAGGGGCATCCAGTGCCTCACCTCGCCAGAGCGCGTTTTCCGTTACCGGCCGCCCCTGGCGGATCTGAGCGGCTTTCAGAACCGGGAACTCGATTCCTTCCCGGACTGACGGTCGACCCCCTTGACCACCTGCGAGAGTATCCCACCAGTTCCGACGTGACTTCTTGCCCTTCTGCCCGATCGCAGCCGTGGCCCGATCGATGAGCTCAACCACGTCTTCATACCCGTTAGCTAGAAGCCACTCCCTGCAGTTCATCAGAAATCGTCCTCGTCCTCCTCGTCCCCAAGACGCTCCCAGATGTGAAGCCTGCTGCCCGCCGAGCCGCTCTGCACCATCCAAATTTGCTCTTCGCCGCTAACAAGTTGGATGATGCTGCGAATGAACAAGGCCTCGAATAGGAACCTTATGCGAGAGAGTTCCTCTTCATCCTGATAGGGGAAGATGAAGCGAGAGACCGCAGTGGTCTCATCTATCAGGTAACGCTCCCCGCGCTGCTCAAGCGCCGCAGCCTCTTCATGAGTCCTCAGATTCGTCCCACGGAAGCGGCCATCGACGTGAGAAACGGAGTAGCCGACGAAGCGGTCGTTGATAAAGTCGATGATACCGTCGAAGTATTCCGTGTCGGACGTTCCGTTTCTTGGGAAGTGCTCCTCTAGTGTTTCCGAAGAGATTGCTTGCACTCTGGCGAGCAGGCGGTCCTTGTAGAAGAGAGCGTCCAGCGTCATACGCAGGTGCTCTTCATTCGACAAAGGCATAAGAAAGTCGTAGATGAGTACTTCCGACGCAGTGGGAGCGTAGTCTGTTATGACCCGCCGTACCTGAGTGACGTGAGCACGGAACTTCCGCCAGCTGGCGAACCTCCAGAATGCGTCCGTCACTCGGTATTGTGAGTCATCTACCTTCTCGATTAGACCCTTGTACTGTTTCCTCAGGTATGTGTTGAGGGTTCCAGGCTTCTCCCAGCCGGTCGCTTTCATGAACTCATCGAGGGTGAACGGCTCTTGAGTCTGAAGGTGCTCCTGCAGGAACGTGAACGCAGCGCGCTGAGTACTACTGTCCGCCATCTCTCCTCCTAGAGTGCGCCTGCATTCGCCTTCGCGACGAAGGTCTCGAGAGCGACGATGTCAATCATGTCAGCGTGGGTGAGGTGATCGGCCAACCCGCCGTTGACGAAGAACTCGCGGAGCTTCCAGCCGGGACCGCCCAAGACGATGTACGCCTTCCGATACTCGGTGGCGCTCCGCCTAACAACGTCAGCCAGGCACATCGCCTCGAATGGCACCTTCTGCTCAGCGGTGCCCGACACCTGTTGCCACTTCATGGAAACGAGGAATACGTCGGGGCCGCTGCGGGCGACGATGTCGACGAGCTGTTTGCCTCCGCCCAGACGCCCTCCGACGTGCACCTGGCGCTCCACGGCGTAACCCCCGTGCTCCAGCGCAGGCAGCACCATCGCCTCTAACACCGCTCCCGTTGACGTCCCGGTGCCCCCGGCCATCTCACAATCCTCTCGTAGCGAGAACCTCCGGTGCTCTCGTACGGTCGCCGGTACGACTGATCATCCGAGGCGCATCGAGGAAGTGCAGACGAAACCCCAGCTGCTCATATAGCCGCACGATTCGCGGCGTCGCCTGATTCGACAGAATCACAGGCACCCGAAGGCGCGAAAGCCACTCGCCCAGCCGCACCTGGTCGTCCCATCCGAACGGGGTCGACGAATACTGCGTAAACTCCACGTCGTACGGGGGGTCCGCGTACACGATGTCGCCCTTCGCGATTTCTACTTCAGAGAAGTCTCCAGATGTGAACTCCCAGTCACGGAAGGCCTCGGAATAGTTCCGGAAGTCGCGTACGTAATTTATCCTACTGTATCTCCCAAATGGGACGTTGAAGAAGCCCGCCCGATTGAATCGGCACAGTCCGTTGTAGCAAGTCCGATTCAAATAGTAGAAGAGTTCAGATGACTCCCTAGAAGAGCTTTTGCCTTCGACGATGAGCTCGTTGAACCGCGCACGGTGCTGGTAGTAAAGCGAAGAGTCGTTTTCCATCCTGATGTCGATGCGCAGGCCGCGCTGTAGCCACCGATAGAAATGAATCGCATGCTCGTTCACGTCGTTCGCCAGAGCCCGGGTTGGGCGGACGGACATCGTCACCGCCAACCCTCCGCAGAATGGTTCGACGAGACGCCTGCGCCTGTGACGGAGTAGCATCGGTTCGATGTGGGGAACTAGCCAGCGCTTGCCGCCGGCCCACTTCAGCGGGGGGCGGAGGGGGTCGCGATTCAAACGGTGCCTCCTCCGTGCAGCTAACGCCAATCACACTACCGGCCAGAACGAACGTTCGTCTACCCGCCCGCCAGCCGTAAAAGCGGCTGCGCAGGGAAACGGCAAGCGTCGTCCGCTGCGGTGCTCGCGGCGGGATCGGCATGAGCACGCATCGCGCCTCAAGGCCGCCCTGCCGTTGGCGCAGTCGACCCGCTAGCCTTGATAAGAACACACGTTCGAACTACCATTCCCTTCAGGCAAGGCCACCTAAGCTGACGCCGCTGAGGCGGCGCCCCCGCCTAGGTGGTAGCATCGGCCTACTCCCCTCAGCTGAAAGTTCATAGTGCGCACATTCTCCTTCATCGACCTATTCGCTGGCATCGGCGGGACGCGGCTGGGCTTTGAGGCGGTGGGCGGGGAGTGCGTCTTCAGTTCCGAGCGGGATCGATACGCTCAGACCACCTATCTCGCGAATCATGGCGAGTTGCCGTCGGGGGATATCCAGGAGGTTCGGCTCGACGAGATCCCCGCCCACGACGTTCTGGTGGCGGGATTCCCGTGCCAGCCTTTCTCGATCGCGGGCGTTTCGAAGCTTAACGCGCTCGGCCGCAAGAATGGCTTTGAGCATCCGGACCAAGGAAACCTCTTCTTCTCCATCGCTGACATACTCGACTATCACCGGCCGCGCGCATTCCTCCTCGAGAATGTCAAGCACCTCCAGCGGCACGACGGCGGGCGAACTTACGCCGTCATTCAACAGACGCTCGGGGCGCTCGGATACCACGTGCGAGCTCAAGTATTAGATGCGGGCAAGGTCGTCCCGCAGCATCGCGAACGAATCTACATTGTCGGCTTTCGAGAGCCGCCGGACCTCGCGCGATTCCGGTTGACTCACCTCCACGATCGGCGCCCCCGGCTTCGCGACATACTCGACCCAGAAGTGGACCGCCGGTACACACTCTCCGACCATCTGTGGGGCTACCTGCAGGACTACGCCGAGAAGCATCGCGCACGTGGCAACGGCTTCGGCTTCGGTCTCGCAGACCTCGACGGGGTCAGCCGCACGCTTTCGGCCCGCTACTACAAGGACGGCTCGGAGATACTCATCCCGCAGGCGTCCGGGAATCCTCGACGCCTGACGCCTCGCGAGTGCGGTCGACTTATGGGGTTCCCCGAACGGTTTGCCATCCCGGTGTCGGATACGCGCGCGTACCAGCAGTTCGGCAACTCGGTGGTGGTCCCGGTCGTCGAAGCGGTGGCCCGATCGGTCATGCGGGCCCTTGAGCTCCCACTCCCCCGCGCGGGCTCTTACCTGCGATCGTGGGCACCCAGCAGTCCGGACTGCCCGTCAGCTGCTGTACGGCCTAGACGATCCCTGCTAGCTACCTCAGCGTGACCACCGGGCTACGCCCGGTCCCGCTCGTGCACGAGCGTGAGGAACTCTGTAAGCGTGAGAAGGCGCGCACGACTCACCGGGGCGTACGTTTCATGGAGACTTCTCGGGACGACAAGGGTTAAGCGTTCTTCGTCCATCTCCGTCAACTGGGCCTCGCTGATCGATGGTTCGAGCGTGCACAGATGCTTCTCATCGAGCCTCCTCGCCTCAGTCAGGACCTGACGCCAGCGCTCCTTGCAGGTCGTCTTCGCCCCCAGCATCGTGAGGCGGTCTGCCGGGAACGCAGGATCGCGGTATTGGTCGATGCCCGGAAAAAGGAAATCCGGGCGACGTCGTCCTTCCGTTGTCGGCCCGGCACTGAAGCGGACGCGCTGCATCTCGAACAGCGCTCGCAGATGATTCTCCAGCGCGCGACCGGCGCGCGCCTTTCGACGGTTCTGTACGGAAAGCGAATATGAGAAGAAGTCGTCGACTGATCTGAAACCCTCGGCGAGCCGTTGCTCCACCGCCGCCTTTTCGAGTTCCAAGAAGAGTCTCTCCTCGTGCTGCCACCACCCCCAGAGCGCTTCGTCGGGATCTGCCAAGTCGATGCGTGCATGATCCCGCACGAAACTCGAGAGCTCGATGGAGCTCGGGAAGAGCACGCCGAAGCGGCTTCTCGCCTCATCAAGAAGCGAGGCCGGCTCCTCCGGGATGGGCTCTTCAAGCCAGCCCACGGTTTCGAACAGCTCGCGGGCGACATCAACGAAGACATCAGGCACTGAGTCGACATCGAGGGTTACAAGCTGACCTCGCTCCGCAAGCGCTGACGCACCGAACATCTCAAGGAGCTGAGCTCCCCAGCTCGAGGCGGCGGGTGCCACGACACCGGCAAAAGCGCCTGCACTGTCTTGCATGAGGATCAGCAGGTCGCCGGGCTGCGCTCCCGTTGCCCCGTCGAAGTACAGGCGCCACTCCGTCCGGCGGGGATGATGTTCTCGGCTGTCGTACCAGGTAAGTCTGTGCTCCTCCGTGACGTGCTCACCGTCGTCCTGGAGCAGGTGCCACCTGACTGGTACGCCGGTCCGCCGCTCGGAGCCCAGCATCGCCCGCATGGCGGAGACGCCGTCGAGCTCGTGCTGGTTGGAGCGTTCCGGATCGACCTCGACGGCGGCGAGCCTCTTGAGCGCAACTTGGTAGCGTCCCTGAAGGTCACTCATGGCGGGACGGTTCACCGGCGACGGGGGCTGTCACGCACCACCGCCGCAGCGGGCATTCCTCGCAGCGCGGTGCGCTCGGCGTGCAGATCGTCATTGCGATATCCAGCAGACCATAGTTGAAGCGCCGGTGCGCTCGCGGCGGCGTGATTCGCTCGGCGAGGTCGCGGATCCAGCCCTGCCGTCGCGTCTCTCCGTCGTACGGTCGCCCGACCAGTCGGCTGAAGACGCGCACTGTGTTCGCGTCGAGAATGACTGCTCGGACGCCGGTATGAAGCGATAGGGTTGCGGCAGCGACGTACTCCCCTACACCGGGCAGCTCTCTGAGTTCGGCGATCGAACGGGGAAGGCGGCCCTCGAACTTCCCGATCTCGCGTGCCAGACTCACCATCAGCGGAACCCGCCACCGAAGGCCGAGGGGCTCTAGCAACTCACGTATTTCCTCGTGTGATGCGGCCGCGAAGGACTCCGGATCCTGGTAGCGGCGGTCAAAGCGCTCGAAGACGGGGACGACCTGTTCAGCTCGGGTTCGCTGCAGCATCACTTCGGCGACTAGGGCCTTCCAGACCGGCACGGCACGCCGCCACGGGAAGTCGCGCGGGTGCCTCGTCGCCCACCGGGTTACCGCGCGTCGTATGGCAGGCATGTCCTCGCCAGCGATTTCGCCCCGCCACACGGGTTTCACGTCTGCACCTGCGATAGCCGCGCACCCATCGAGCTCACTGCGCCTATCGTCGGTGTGCGCCGCAGGGCACGCTCGGGCCATCGCTAGACCAGCAGCGCCCGGTCGGTCACGAAGAATCCGGTCTGCGTACTCTCGCCAACGCTTACGAGCAGCGCCCGGTCGAGGAATCGATTGAACTCCTCACACGCCGTCTCGGGCACCAGCGCGCAATTGTGGCAGGCCGCGAGGTTGCAGGAGTCGGGCCCTTGGCCGCCAGAGGCGCCGACCTCCAGGCAGATCGGATCGGCGGAACACCAAGCCGCGCCGCTCAGCGCCGCTTCGATGGTCTCATCAAGGAAGCCGGGGGCGCCGAGGCGAACGAGTCCTCCAAGCGTGCCATCCGAATCACCCGCAGCCGTGTACACGAGCAGCCCGGCCATCGGGTGATCAGGGCTGTCGGACACGAAGAGTCGTTCGCGGAGCGCCGCTGTGCTGTAGCCGGACTCGTACGTGAGCCGATTCATCAGCAGGTGGGAGAAGGTGTGAACGAGGACGAACCGAGCGGATAGCTGGTGGCGCCCGAGGCGGCGGCGCTCTCTCAATGAGCGGTGTCGGGCCACTAGCGGCTGCACGCGCGATCGAACGCCCTCGAGCTTCTCCCAGCGGCTCATCGCCCTCTCGTCGAACTCGAGGAATATCCCCTCGCCGAAGACTGAGTACGCTGGGAGCCAGTTGCTCCCGGACGTGCTGTCCCCGGCTCGCCGCAGCATGGCACGCCGGTCGTCGGCACTCAGGTCGTCGTCCGGGAAGATCCGGCCAAACCCGGTGAAGACCCGGGTCTCGCGAAGGGACTCGACGAGGCTGATACGGGAGAACACCGACCGGACGGTCTCGCCGTAGTCCTCGATCGCAGCCGTCGAGATGCGCAGGTCATCGTCCTGCCGCGGGTCGCGCAGCGCATCGAACTCAGCGCGCCTGAACCGCGTTTCCTCATCGTCATCGGAAGTGGGAGCTTCCTGCTCAGAAGGCGCCGAGGTGACGATTTCCAGCGCGGCCGCGAGTTCGTTGTCGGAGTACGGCTGAAGTAGCGATCCGTGCTGCCCCCTGAGGAGCTGTGGGTCGATGCTGCGCCCGGCGCTGCTCAGGATGTTGACCAGAGTGGACAGTGGAGGTTCCTCCAGAGTGGTGACCAGGCTCTGAGGCGCGCGATCACCACCGCGGGGCAGATAGATCGCGGTTCGGATCTTGGAGAAGTAGAGGTTCGATGCGCCACGAAGGCTCCCACGGACTGGACGCCCGCACTCCGTCGGATCCTCCGTACCGAGCCATGGCTGCCAGCCCTGGCAAAGGTACTTCCCTTCCTGGCTCAAGGTGTCCGATAGAACGGACGACGCTCCGTCCGGGTCCGCTTCCACAATGCCGGCGAGGCTGCGACGGACGCGCTTCGGGTCGCAATCGCAGATCACCTGTGCATTCGAGAGCGACGCCCCGCCCATGGCTACGAGCCGCATGCGTGCGTTACAGGTGGGCCGCAACGAGCGGTGCACCCACTCGCGCCAGGGGAAGTCCGTCAGGTGCCCACGGTCGCACGCCGCCACGAAGCGAACCTGTGCGAGCGGGATGGGCCTGCGCCTCCTGCGCTCTGACGCCTGCTCGCAGTATCGACACTCGGGCCGCTCGCGCGAACTGAGCGGCACCTTCGTAAGCGAGTCGCAACGCGGGCAGAAGTGCCATTGGGGAAAGCGCAGCAGCGGCACGGTGAGGCGAACGTTGCGTTCGTTTCCGAACCTCACGGGCTGGCGAAAGTCAGGTGGCAGCATGAGACGCTCGGCCTGCACCTCCTGCTGTAGGCGCCACTCGCTGATCTCGAATTCGGACGGATCGACTTCGAAGCGCGGGTCGCCGCTCTCATGAATGAACCACCGATCCAGTCCTCCGATCAGGGCGGAGGTGCCGTCGGGACCCACGACCATTGCCCCCACCCCGAACGGCGATATCAGCTGCGCTCGTCGGATTGCGATATCGCGCGACTGCGCCATCACGAACTCCCGGTGGAATCAACCGCATACAGCGTCGAGATGGTGCCGCGGCACTCGGCGTCGACGTTCCTGAGGGAGGTGGGTGTTGACCACGATACGCGAGCCACCTCATTCGGCACGTATTCTCCGGGACGCCGAAGGAAGGGGATCTCGCCACGCTGGACACTCCCCTCCCAGGACTGGCGGTCGAAACGACGCCACTCGTCCAAGCGGGAGTCGAAGACCTGCTGCACCGCCTGCAGCGCGGCCTCATCTTCACCGAGGCGTGCAACCCTCTCCCGCAGGATCCTCCCGAACTGCTCGAGCAGTGAGTCAGGCCGCGGATAGGGACTGCCCGCGGCAGCTTCGTCGCCGCACTGCCGCACGTACGCAACCATCACGGCGTGCAGTGCGCGCCGTAGCGCGGGGGGAGAGAACGGGGTGACGCTCGTCGGTTCGACCTGAGCGTAGAGTCGCTGGTGGTAGCTGCGGAACTTCTCGAAGTGCGAGCGGTCGCGCGGCTTTGACGCGGAGTAGATGGAGAGAACAAGCCCGGGTCGTTCCCACCAGCTCCGACCGACCCGTCCGGTGACCTGGATGTACTGCGAAGTGGTCTTGGGCTGACCCACCACTGCCATCAGTGAAAGGCGGTCAATGTCAATCCCAACCTCAAGGATGTTCGATGCCAGCACGGCGTCGACGGGCATTCGTGCGCCTGTCGTTGACGCGGAGAGGGCATCGAGCTTTTGCGGAATCTCCTCGTCCTGCAGACGACCCGTCAACTCCTCGATGTTGTAGAGACGACGGAGACGATCCCAGTCGATGCCACGCCGTCGCCGTACCGTCCGCAGATAGTCCGGGATGTCCGACTGAAAGAGGGAAAGAGCACCACCCAGTTCACGGAGGCTGTTGAAGAAGACCAAGAGAGTCCACCAGGGGTCCCGTGCCCCCGCATCGTCAAACTCCACCGGAGCCTGAAGCGTGGACGCGAAGGCACGCACCTGAGCCGTCTGAATGGAACCCAATCCCGGAGCATGCACGCCGACGTACGTGCGACCGGGTAGAAGATCCCCGGACTGGTCACGCGCGTATCGAGCGAAAAACGAGTCCTCCGCAGTGAGGCCCGGGGGAGGGAAGAGTCTCGCGTCGCGGCGTGCATAGAGATGGAGAATCTGCTCACGGTAGCGGCGGATCGTGGCGGTCGAACTGACGATCTTGGGCGGCACCGGAGGCTCGACCCGTCCGTCCGTGCAGAGAACCTCGATGAGAGACTCGTAGAGCCCGACCATCGATCCGAGCGGCCCGGATATCAGATGCAGCTCGTCCTGAATGATCAGGCCCGGCGGGCGGCGGTCCCGGTTGCCCGCCGCGGATATCCCGAAGAGCGCCCGTGCCTCGGGACGCCACGCGAGGTTGGCGAACTTATCAACAGTCCCGATGAGCAGAGACGGCCGGCTCTCGTAGATGTCATCGTCAACGACATGGACCGGAATATTGGACGCGAAGTCGCAGAGGACGTCCGGACAACGAAAGACAACAGTGCTCGCGGACCGTTCATACCCGATCACCCGTGGTGCAGGCGACCGTGGAGGCGCGCGGAATGGCCCCATCTGCGCGCCGCACCACGGGCAGTGCAGGAGCACAAACGGATTGGTCGCGCCACGCTCGTTTTTCTGGAGCGCCGAGAGCGCGCTCGTCGCTTCTTCCTTGCGGTTCGGACTCGTCCCACCCCCGACCCAGAGACCGATCGAGAACTCACGGTCGCCGAGCGAGTGGCCCGCGGTGCGGCGCAGGTAATCCATTGCGCATACCAGGGCGCTCGCTCGCTGAAACTGCTGGGAGGTCAGGAGACGCAGCGTGTAGCGCATCAAGACGTCC
Source organism: Dehalococcoidia bacterium (assembly GCA_041390625.1). Lineage (GTDB taxonomy): Bacteria > Chloroflexota > Dehalococcoidia > UBA2979 > UBA2979 > RBC038. The sequence goes on from JAWKPM010000012.1 coordinate 25,197, forward strand.
ACGGCATCGTGACCCGGATCCCGCAGGCGTCTGAGGAACATCTGATACGCAGCCAGACCGAGATAGGCCTCGGTCTTCCCACCACCGGTGGGGAACCAGATCAGATCGACCGCCAGCCTCTCGTCAGAGACCATGTCATCAACGGACCCGATCGATAGCAGGAGGAACGCGACTTGGAACGCGCGCCAGACGCGGGATCGATCGGTGAGCGGCAGTTCATCAGTGGGTAGAAACGGGGGCGAGAACTCAAGGCGGAGGTTGGTGGAGTCGAAAGTTGCCTCGCGCTGCGGCTGACGAGTCCGAATCTGCTGCAGCAAAATGGCATGATTCGCCAGTCGGAAAGCAAGTCCTGCTTCGGCGTCGGATGTGATGAGTTGAAGGCCGGATCGCATTCGCCGCACGGCGTCGCGGCACTGCTGGAGATGCTGCTCCCCGGTTGCGCGGTCCGTCGCGCCGAGCGTATCGAGTTCGCCCGCGCGTTCCGTAATCCAGGCTTCGTATTCGTCCACCACTCGGTGAAGAGATGCCATTCCATCGCTTTCGGGGATTAGCCCGGCCAGCTGCGCAATCGGCACTTCAACGGGTTCGCCGTCGCGATCGACGATGTTCGGCGTAATGCTCGCAGTCTCGAAGTGTGGCATTGGATCCGCACGAAGGACGCGCACGTCGCCGTGCGAAGTGGCGATCCAGTCGCCCGCGCAACCGTGACCAACCGCGAATGTGCGGAACTGCCGATAGAGGAGTGCGGAAGAACGGGCATCTTCGTCGGAATGCTCCTGATCGGCCTCGGGATACGGGAGGGCCTCTGCAGCGTCGCCCACAAGCTCGACGGCGAAGTTGCTCTGGAACAGGCAGACCTCGGAGAGGCCGGAGGACTGCTCCGATCGGTTCACAAGGGACACCGTCAGCAGTCGGGTGTCGCCGCCACCCACATGGCTCCAGGGCCGGGACAGGATCTGGAGTTCGAGTCTGAGGGGCGAGTCTGGGAGGCTGAGCTTCCGGGGTACGACGTGGATCCCTCCCTGCAGTTCCGAGGAATCGACGACCAGATCGAGAGCAATCGGACGCCTGATCCACCACGTCCGAACGCTGTCCCTGACCGAGATATTCTTCCGTTCGTAGCGTCCGCCACCGATAGAGATGCGCAGTGCTGATTCGACAGGGAGGGTGGCTAGGAAGCTCAACCCCATTGAGCTGGGACGGAGCGTATTGGCCTCGGACAGGTCGAAGTCGTACTCGTCTGAACCTCCCGCCGGAGACGCGATGTCGACCGGAGCCTCGCCCAAATCCGGCTCGTCGATGTCAGTGTCTGCGCCGGTGTCGTTGCTAAGGTTTTGCAGATCGTCCCCGCCGATCGTTCCCGGCGGGTAGAGGACGCCGACCCCGTAGCGGCGCAGCGGACTGTCGAACTGGAGGATCTCCTCGCCAGAAGCGCGGTCGAAGCGGGGGCGAAACGACTGCTCGAAGTCGTCGAAGCGAATGGTCCCCGCAGTATCGATCGGCTCGCCGCATGGTGCCGGCCCGAGCATTTCCCGGTAGATCTCATCCAGCACGTGATCGCGGTTCTGAAGGTGGTCGGTCACGAATGGCCCTCCAAGAGTGCGCGGATCACCGCGTCTTCAGCATGCCGTGAGATCAGCATGGTGAGTCGGTGAAGCGACCGGGTGGCACCCACGTAGAACAGAGACTGCGCCCGATCGTCAAACGAGTCGATATCGGTGAGCACCACGGCGTTCGCCTCTAGGCCTTTGAAGGCGTGGATCGTGGTATACGCGATCTGCCCGCGGCCTACGCGCTCGATCGGGCTCAGACGCTCCGCCCAGGGTGAGCTTCGCACTCTGGCAGCCGCACCGCTGGCTGTTGGTGCAAGAACGACGATGTCGTGCCCCTGATATCCAGCGTCATACAGGCGCTCGAGCTCGGCCCGAAGCTGCTCGTCCTGCTCCCGGTCGGAGTCGTAGAAGACGACGCGCGGTTCGACGCGGTCATCGGGGCGGAGCACTCGACTGTACGGAGGAACCAGACCACCGAGTTGACTCGCGTGGGCCGAGATTCTGGGCGTATTCCTGCAGTTCTCCCGGAGCTCGTATCGTGCCAGCCCCGGTGATCGTGCAGTGAGCGCGCTCACAGGGTCAGACGCGGCGCTGAAGATCGCCTGGCGTTCGAAGTCGCCGAAGATCCGCCAGCGGCCAGCCGCGAGCCCCCCGCGGAGGCTGAGGTCAAGGAAGTCGAGAAATGCCGGACGCGCTACATCCTGAGCCTCATCGACAACAAGCGAGTCATACTGGTCGGAATCACCCGCAAGCCGCGCGTTCACTGCAGCTTCGGGGAGGGCTCCGTTCCAGAAGGCAATATCGGCGTCGGCTGGTACCTCGCAGCCGGCGACGCGGAGCATCTCGGCATGGAGGGTTCGCGTTTCAACGAGGGGGGGCAAGTCCGCCGTCTGTCGTTCGAGGCTCTGGCCAAGGAGCCGATTGAAGCACACGAGAAGCGTGTGTCGGCCGGCCGCCGCTTCCCGCCGCGCCGCCTCAATAGCAAGCAGCGTCTTCCCCGTGCCGGCGGGCCCAGCGAACAGGACCCGGTCGTTCGTCGCCATCCGGTCCAGAGCCGCAAACTGTTCCTGCGTATAGTGCTTGACCTCCTCATCGAGCCGCTCCGAACGTCCCCGACGAGTTTCGAAGAACTCGAAGGAGGGACGAAGCACCTCGACGAGCCTCGCGACCTCCGTTGAAGTGGGGGAGGAGGAACGGGGCTCGAACCACTTGGCTGACGGAGTCGCCGCGAGATGACGTCGGGCTGCGTCGATGACACCGGTCAACAGTTGCCCCAGAGGTCTGCTGCGGAAAGCCGGACCGTCAATCACCTGCCAGGCATGCCACTCGGGCGAACGGACGCGGAAGGGCACATACGTGAACAGGACCGCCGAACAGAAGACGACCCGATCTAGGTGCGGCGCATTGCGAACAACGACCGTGCGCAGGCTGTGCATCGCATCGGCCGCCTGCCGGAAGGGTCCTCGGGCATCCGGCTCCGTGCTGCGCCCGTAGTACCAGCCGCGGTCATCGCGACTCAACGACTCACATGCCTTTACCTCGAGGACGACGACGCCCTGCCCTGGAATGATGACCACGAAGTCCGCTTCGCCGGAGACCTGCCTTCGGTGCTCGGCGAGGTCGAGCGAGTGGAGTACCACCCAGTCCGCCGTCGACGGGTCGTTCGCGAGGCGTGTGAAGACTTCACGCTCACCCGGGCTGGGCACGCCCGACGAGATGACCGCTGGCAGCATGCGGGCCATTAGTCAAATCCTTCAACGGGCCGGTCGAGCTGGGCGACAGGCACGTAGTAGCGGTCTGCGAGAACCTGCTCCACTCGGAAGATCGTGAAGGCAGCCTCGTGACCGGGAAGTTCGATATCGGCCCTGCCCTCTGCCTCAAGTCTTGACAGATCTGAGGAGAGCACGGTCGCCAGCAACTCCCGACGGATCTCTTGACCAGCCCGCACGTGGGCTCGTCGGAGCAACCCCATTGATTGCCACAATTCGTCACATCGATGAGCGAGGTCGCCCAGGCGAAGGATGGCCATGAAGTCTTCGCGGCCATCGGGTCGGATGCTTCTTGGAGACGCCCAGTTGCGAATGTTCTGCGAACTCGCACGCTGAGCGCCCAGCCCGCGAAGCTTCACCTCGACCTGGCGCGCACCCAGGGTGTCGATGGCGTCGCGGAGAGGGCGCTTCCATTCATCTTGGTCATGGCGGAGACTCGCCGCCCGGTCGCCCAAGATCCGGTTCGCGACGTCGACCACGTAGTCCCCGCCGCCGGATGTTCTCACGAGGAGGTACGCCCCCGGCTCCAGCGAGAGGACCGACACGGAGAGCACCGCGCTCTGGCCTTCCTGAACATCGAGGATGAACGTCCGGTTGAGGTCGTCTGCCTCGAAGAAGATCAGGAAGCCGTCTGCCAGCCGAACGACGATCGCCTCAGCAACGTCGTCCGCTTCAGCTCTGTGTGACCCGCCATGATCCTTACGATCTGCAAAGCCGGGAAGCAGGTCGAGGGGCGCCAGATCTCCGGCGGGGATGGAAGGCCGGAGGAGGGGCCGATGCTCGCTTTCCACCACGTGGATCGTCGGAGGGGACCCGCCGCGCGCGCGGGTTGCGCCGAACGCTGGCTCGAAGGCCCAGTCCTCGGCCACCCAGGCGTGACGCAGAATGTGAATCACCTCCGCCCTTGGGGCCGTGAAGACGTACCTGGGGAACCATCGGGTCGCTCCGATGGCCGCTGCGGTCTGCATTGGCTCCCGCGCTCGCAGATCAGCAGACGAAGAGAAGACGAACCCCGGGGCTCGGTCGGCGAAGAACTCACGTGAGATTCGGACGAGTCGTGTGTCGCAGAGGGCAACTGTCAGCGTGCCATCGCCCGTCGTCCCTTCCTCGGCGCGCAGCTCGTGCAGCCTGACAGCGAGCGCGTTCGAAGTTGTAGCCAGTAGCTCCTTGAACGCCTCGAGACATGAACCGAGTGTTGTTTCCAAGGAGGGATAGGCGATTGCGCACCGGTTGACGAGTACGTCGAGATCGGCCACTGAGACGCCACGAAGGACCGCTTCAGCCGGCAGGGGAGACGCGGCCATGTCGAACCGTAGCCTGGTCAGAATCCCCACCACTCGCCGGAGATCGGCATCGTCGAGCAGGCTGCCTGCTTCGCGACGAAGAGCGCCAACGGCCTGTGCGAAGGTGTATCGCGACGCATCGTCAACGACGTGCTCAACCACCTTGAGCGACGCCGCTGCGTCGTAAACGCGGGTGATCGACCCGAGATCAGCGCTCACTTCGACATCCTGAAACTGAGCACTTCCACTCCCGGTGGCACACCTCCGTCGAGGTTCAGGGCCTGATCGTCCGTGCGCCGCACGAAGTCCTGATCTAGCTGTGCCACGGCTTCATCGAACCGGGGCTCCGTCCGGTCTAGCACAACCACCATCACGGGAGTGGAGCTCGGACGGCCCGAGCGCAGATACCCGGTCGCCCCGTCGTGCACGAGCAGGATGGGCTCGACGCGCTGCTGGCGCGGCGACCTGCGGGCGGTTGCCGGGACAAGTGCGGTGTGCGGGGCCGTCGAGAGCCGGCGGATCTGAAGGATATCGTTGAGGTTCCCGACGGCTACAGGGGCGGTTCCTTCGCGGCGGGCCGCCAGCACGTCCTCCTGTGCTTCCGCCATGAGCGTACGAACGGAGCCGGTAATCGCGCACTCGATCTCCCCGGAGAGGAGGTAACCCCGCGTGTCCAGGGGTGCGAGAACCGTACGAAGGAACCCTGACATATGGGGCAGCGCCTGTCCCTTCGCGTGCTGGGGGAGTTCGAACTCGGCGTCTTCGTCGGCGAGCTCGACGTCCCGGCAGAGCGACAGTGGGATCCAGCGAATCAGGCCACCAGAACGCGCGTCCTCGACCTGGACTCCGATGAGCGGCTCGGTGGGTCCCGACCGCACACCCCTGAGTCGCCCGCGGAACACCCGACTCCTACTCGTGAGCCGGAGCGGCGTGTCGATCGGAGCCGCGGCTACTCGCGCGAAATGCGCTCTCAGCGAGAAGGCATCAGCCCCCTCATAAGCAGAGATCACTCCCCCACTCGCGACGAGGCACGCGGCGAATCGTCGGGTGGGGAGTGCAAGCGCGACGGTCAGGAGGCCGTCGTCTGAAGCCGCACGAACGGCGCTCCTACCGATCTCTATGAGGAATCGCGCCCATCGGGGAAGGGGCGTCCACATCTCACCTCGGAGCGCGCCAAGCGGCGCTAGGTCTGCGCGATCCTCTGCCATGCCATCGTGCCGAGCTGATTTCTCTGGTTGCGAGCCTTTTACCTGCTCGCACCACTGCTTGCCAAGCGGCGCGCGTCCGTTCGGCGGGCGCCCTGGACTACCCGACCTGAAACGGGTTCGCCAGTCGCACGGATCAACACGATGCTAGCCCGACCATCGCCGGGCTCCTCGACCTCGGCTCAGAAGTTCTGAGCCACTTGGACGACGACCGGTCTACGTCTACGAGCAGCTGATCAGCCACCAAGGTTCTCGATCACCTGCCAACGCCGGTCGTGGTGACCGCGTGGGGGCCTTCCCGGGTCGAGTGGGGCGTCACCCCTGGCGGGGTAGGTGAGCAGCGGCTGCAGCGCGCGTTCCGGCGCACCGAGCCGCTCGAGCGCCCAGCCGAGGCGCTTGACGACGGCGGTGACGTCCAGGCGGATCGCGTGGTGCACGAGCCGATCGACGTCGAGGTCGCCTAAGTGGTCGTCGAGGATCCCCAGCCCTACGGAGAGCGAACCAAAGACGTGGAAGTGCTGGAACGCATCGAGCAGCGCCCTCTCGCGGTCGAAGACCGACACACGGTTGCGCTCGTCCATCCAAACGTCGGTGACTCCAAAGAACCTGCCCTTCACGATCGAAACGACCTGGTACCGCGTCGCTGCCACCACCCACGTGCGCAGACCGCGAGCGATCTCTGCCTTCCCCATCGGCGGAAAGGTGCGTCGCGGAGATGAAAGGGTCACGGCTGCCGGAATCTGTTCGGTGAGTCCCCAGTGCTGCAACGCCGACCAATGGCTAATCGCTGAGGGCGTGACGAGCGCTGTACCGATGGCGAAGGGGTGTGCGCGCGGCCTTCGGGTCGCCGGGTCGTTGATCGCGTAGAGGGCCTTCTTGATGCGAGTGAGCCGACGCGCCTCCGTAAGCTGAGTGAGCAGTTTGGAGGCATGCGAGCGACTCAGCCCGAGCTGCTCCGCCTCTCGCTGGGCGTCCGCCGAGCTGAACGGGTCGAGGCCAGCGCGCTCCAGCGCGTCGACGAGGCGGAGACCCAGGGGCTCACCATACGGACGGGAAGAGGCTCTATACGATTCCGTTGCCATGATGACCTGTTCGGTAAGTTAGACAGCCTAACCATATACGGTGCATCCCACACTCCAAGCTCTGTCGATGCTCCGTCTGCATGATCTTCCCCTGCAACGTCGCGGGGCACGGGCGCTCGAGCAGCGTCTCGAAGTACATCGCAGGTAGCTCTCTCCCGCCGGTGTCGGAATACGCAAACGCGCGATGTACACCGGGCGGCGACTCCGGATCAGGCGATACCAGAGGAGCTATGCCATAGCCGACCTCGCGTGGTGCGCCCTCGTCTCCGAGGTGGATCCGACCGGCCACATCTGAGTGACGTCTCGTCCCGGCGACTTGATGGTCGCGAATGCTGTCCCATTGCTCGGGGATGAGCCTGAGGGCAAGAGCAGCAGCGTGAAGTTCGGCCGCGCGTTCCGATCGGCGTGTGACCGACGCGCCTGCACGCGGATACAGGTACGGGTGTCGATCTGAGCACCCTCGGTCAAGAGCCAGAACCCATATGAACCACACGCCGCGGATCGTCCCGCGGCGACGATTCTGATTGCGGATCTCGCGACCCAGGCCGGATTCTTCGCGGCGCCCCCGGCCACCCCGTCGTGTCGAGGGCACGTCGAGACCTGAGCCCGTCTTCACCCGCGTTTGGACCTCTTGGACCTCACCGCTGGGCAAGCTGTACGGCCCGAGTGCCGACCTCTGTGCTCGATCCTTGAGCGCGGCGAACGGGCATCCGCGGGTTCGGCAGGCCCGCGCCCTTTGTCGAGGGAATTTCGACTGAACTTCGAGCGCCGTCGATGCCAGATCGAGCCGTTGTCGATTGGACGTCGAGAGCCGCCCGTCATCGTGGTGATCGCATGGACTACCCGTCACTGCGCCGGCGCTCGGCTTACCGAGCGCCGGATCGGAAGGTCCGACTTGCCTGCAAACTTCCCGACGTCACCGAGGACTGAGCGCTGGCGGCGCGAGGTCCACAGCAAACCTGGAGCAACTCTGGACCTTCTGGACCTCAATTCGGTGCGCGTTTGGAGATCGCCTGGACCACCTGTCGTCACCATCGGTGAGGGGTGTGGCGTCGCGATGAGAGGAAGGAGGCATCGTGAGCAAGGAGCAGAAGCAGCGCGTGCTCGAAGGCGTGATGCTGCGCTGGCTCGCGCGGCTGCCGTTGCTACGAGAGGACGACTTCGCGCTGCTGACAGGTGAACACGAGGCCGATACTCGCCGCGCGCTCCAGTCGCTCGTGCAGCTCGGCTGGATCGAGCGAGTCCGGCAACGATCGTCCGAGGTCGAGGAGGAGCCGCACTCGCGCTACTTGTTGCGAGCGTCGGCGGCCGGCCTCTTCGCGGAGGCGTTCGGACTCGACGACATCGAGGTGCGTCGCAATTGGCCGATCGGATGGAGCGAGAACCTCGCCCACGTCACGCACTTCGAGCTCACCGACTGGGTGAACGGGATGCTCGTCGGCCTCGTCGCGAGCACCCGCGACTCCAGCTTCGACGTCGCCGATGTGCGCTGGCTCCCGCACGCCCGCCGCGATGAAGGGAGCTGGTGTCCGTCTCAGGTGGAGGCGTACGGCTGCCTGCGCAACGGCGAGCGCTTCGCGCACTTTCTCGTGGCCTGGGACCGCCTCGCGGCGCCGGCCGTGCACCGCCGCGCCCGGGTGCGCGCCTGGTACGACTCCGCCGAGCGCGCCGATCACTGGGGCGAAAACCTGCTGCCGCCGATCCTGCTCGTGCTTCCTTCGACCCGGCTCGAGCCGGAGTGGGAGCACGCGGTCCGCTCGGTCGCGCATCGTCGAGACGTCGACGAGCTCGAGGTGTTTGTCGCGGATGATGGCGAGGCCTGCGAGAAGACCACCGATGCGATCTGGCATCGGCTCGGCGAGAGCTACACCGATACGCTGAGCCGTAGCCTGCGGTGGGGCGGCACCCCGCCCCCGGTGGACGTGCCGAACTCCGCTCGCTTCGACCTCCTCGCTCGGGGCGCCCCAGTCCGCGAGCCGACACTGCATGAGTGGGCGGACCAGGTCCTCGGCCGCGCCGAGGCTGGACCACGGGACCGCACGGCTGCACTGGCGCTGCGGCTCGAGGCGGACCATCGCGACGTGCGCGAGCTGCTTGCCCGGCATCCGTTGCTCGAGGTCGACGAGATCGCCGAACGACTCCAGGTCCCGGCGCCGCTCGTGCGCCGCGTGGTCCGCGACCTCGAGCGATACGGGCTGATCGGCGGGCTCGACGAGCCCGCGCCACGGCACCGATGATGCGCTACTTCCTCACGCACGAGGGGTTGCGCACGCTCGCGGGCGCCGAGCAGGTTCCACTGCTGCGGTTCGCGGAGTACGGGGCGTTCGCCGCAGAGACGAGCGCACGCGGTCGCGGCGGGAGCCGGCTGCGCTCGCTGCGCCGCAACCTCCAGCACACCATCGGCGTGAACGTTTTCGTCGCACGACTTACACGTGACGCGCGCCGCCGCGGCCACGACGTCCCCACGTGGTGGAGCGAGGCGGAGGCGACGCAGCGCTTCCGCGTCGATGACCGGACCTACTGGGTGCGCCCCGACGGTGCCGGTATCTACGAGCTCCCTGCCCGCGGCGTCCCCTTCATGCTCGAGTACGACCGGGGCACGATGCGTCGCCGTGACTACGCCCGCAAGCTTGCTGGCGTCGCAGCCTACTTTGAGGGCGCGCACTGGCGTGGCTTCTTCAGCGCCGAGCCGGTCGTGCTGGTCGTCGCTGAGCACGACGCCGCCGAGGAGCGCTTCGTCAGCGCCGTGCAGGCGGCGGAAGACCGGTTCGGCGGCGAGATCCCGGCGCTGTTCACGACGCGTGGTCGCTCGCTGCGCAGCCCGCGCAATCCCGACGGAACGCTGGGGCCCGTCTGGCGTACGACCTCATCCTCGAACCGCTTCCGATGGCTCGAGGATCGCGATGAGGGCTCCGACGAGTGAGCGCGAGCGATACGCGCCGCCGTCACGGTCCGCGCGGGCCGTGTCCGCTTCCCCCGCTGCCGGTCGATGCGTTCTGGGACGAAGGCCCACGGACCGAGGCCTGGAACGAGCTCTGGCGCCGGCTGCTCGAGGTCGTGCTCGCCGACGGCGGCGACGGCGACGCGCCGGCTGACAGCCCGGGCTCCGACGCGGATGATGAGTGTCTTGCTGCTGATCAGTGGTCAGGCGAGGTGCAGCGATGACCGAGCAGATCAACGTCACGCAGGCGCGCCGGAGCCTCGCGACGCTCGCCGACAAAGTCGCTGAGGGCGAGCGCTACCTGATCACGCGCCGAGGTCACGCGGTTGCCGCGTTGGTGAGCGTTGAAGACCTCCGGGGGCTCGCAGGTACGGAACGGCTCTCCCCGGAACCGAGCGGTGCGCTCGCGCTCGTCGGGCTGTGGGCGGGCGTGCCGGACGCGAAGATCGACGAGCTCGTGCGTCGCGTGCGACCCGGGCCTATCGACGACGGCGATGCCGACGTGGTCATGCCGGAGGACGGTTGACGAAATGGGCCCGATTTGCGTCACCGGTCAATACGGCTGATTTCGTCAATTCGGCCGCTGGCTGCGGCTCTGTTCCAGCGGCTCCCTGCGCGCAGGCGAAGCTTGCATTCGTCGGCCTGTTAGGAAAGGATATTCAATATCCTTTCGCAAGACGGCGATTCGAGAAAGGATCGCATGCGAGGCCGCTACCTCCGCTGCACCTGGCAGCATGACCCGACCCTGTACGCGCCGGCCCGCTACCGACGAGCCTGCCAGTACGACGCGTTCCTCCCCGACCCGGTCGCAAACCTCAACATCGACCTTCCCGGCGAGGTGACGGGTGTGCTCTCGGAAGCAGAGCAAGCCGTCGCGGACCTCAACCGCACCGCAGGCCCCGAGCTTGCACCGCTCGCCCGACTGCTACTACGCACAGAGTCGATTGCCTCGTCGAAGGTGGAGGGCATGCAGGCCGACGCACGCACGCTGGCGCGAGCCGAGGCAACTCAGGAGGGCGGCCGACAGATCGGCACGCAGGCTGCCGAGATCCTCGCCAACATCGACGCCATGGTGTGGGCGGTCGAGCAAGCGGCAGCGAGTGAGAACATCCGGCCGCAGGACCTGCGCGAGATCCACCGCGTGCTACTCGCTGGCGATCCCGGCATCCGACGCCCAGGGGAGTTCCGGAACGAGCAGAACTGGATCGGCGGGAACGACTACAACCCGTGCGGCGCCGACTTCGTGCCGCCGCCGGCCGAAGAGGTCGAGGCGCTGCTCGACGATCTCTGTCGCTTCTGCAACGAGGAGGTGCTCCCTCCTCTGCTGCAGGCGGCGATCGCCCACGCGCAGTTCGAGACAATCCACCCGTTCGTCGACGGGAACGGCCGGACCGGTCGCGCCCTTGTGCAGGTTCTCCTGCGGCGCCGCGGCCTCGCCCCAGCGTTCGTGCCGCCGATCAGCGTCGTGCTAGCCAGGCAGCGCGACCGCTACATCGGCGGGCTCACGCTCTTCCGTGAGGATCGCGTCGCCGAGTGGACGAGTCTCTTCGCGGCAGCGACGGCGGAGGCGGCAAACTTGGCGGGCCGCTATCGGCTCCGTGTCGCCGAGCTGCAGGAGCGCTGGCGCGCGGAGCTCCGCGAGGTCTCCAACCCCCGGTCGGACGCCGCCGCATGGACGATCATCGACATCCTCCCGGCCCACCCTGTGATCACCGTGCCGGTCGCAGTCGCTGCCACCGAACGGACGAGGCCCGCCGTCGCGAACGGCATCGCCGAGCTGGAAGCCGCGGGCGTGCTTGTCCCCCTGACGGCGTCGCGGCGCAACCGTGCCTGGGAGGCGTCTGGCCTGCTGGACCTCATCGTCGGGCTCGAGTCCGGCGAAGGGTAGAGTGCACGCGTGGATCGAGGCCATTGTTCACCGCACAACGTGGGCTCCCCGAATCGGAGACACCGATGAGAGCGATCATCTACTCCCGAGTCTCGACCGACGCGCAGGAGCGCGACGGTACCTCGCTTGATACGCAGGAGCGGGGGTGTCTCGAGCTCGCCGAGGTCCGTGGCTGGTCGGTCGTCGGGTGTGTCCGTGACTCCGCGAGCGGATACAGCCTCGACCGGCCTGGGATCGAGGAGGTGCGTCAACGGTTGCGAACCGCCGATGCGGACGTCGTCGTCGCGTACGCCGTAGACCGGCTCTCTCGCAACCAGAACCACATCGGCGTGATCTTCGACGAGGTCGAGCAGGCCGGCGCGCAGCTCGAGTTCGTCACGGAACGCTTCGAGGACACGGCGATCGGTCGCTTCATCCTCGCGGCGCGCGCGTTCATCGCGGAGGTCGAGCGCGAGAAGATCGCCGAACGAACGATGCGCGGCAAGGAAGAGCGGGCTCGCAGCGGGAAGATCCCGCAGGCGACCGGCGCCGGCATCTACGGCTATCGCTACGACCCTGCATCGGGGCAGCGAGTCGTGGATCTCGTGCAGGCTCAGGTCGTGCGTCAGATCTTCACGGACTTCGTCGCGAACGGGACCTGCCATGGGATCGCGAAGCGGCTGAACGCCGAGGGGATCGCCGCGTTTGGCGGTGGGCGCTGGTATGCCCCGACTGTACGACGCATGTTGCTGAACGAGACCTACACGGGCCGAACGATCTACCGCCGCACAGTCGCCAAGAAGGTACGCGACCCGCTGCGCGGCCGCTGGGTACGGCGTGTCGAGGAGCGAGACGAGGCGGAGTGGATCGAAATCGAGGGCGCGACGCCAACGATCATCTCGAGGGATCTCTTCGAGCGCGCACAGGTGCGCCTCCAGGACCCGGAGCGACGTCGCCGGCGAGAATCCTCGCGCGTGTACCCGCTGCGGGGGCGTCTGCGTTGCGTGTGCGGCGCAGCAATGACGGGCCATGCCGTGAATCGAGGCCGATACCACTACTACCGCTGTGTCGACGGCTCGAGCGGCCCCAACAAGACTCGCTGCACCGTCGGCTACGTCCGGCAAGAACGACTGGAAACCGCCGTCAAGGCAGCCCTGCGCGAGCTGCTGGCCTCTCCTGAGCGCGTGCTCGCAGAAGCGCGACGGGTGGCCGAGGAGGCCTCGGCTCCGCCGGAGGAAATCGCTGCGGTCGTCGCCGAGCTCGATGAAGTTGAGCGGCGCCAGCGCCGCCTCGCGCAGCTCTACACGCGCGGCGAGCTGCCGGAAGATGTGCTCGCCGCAGAGTCGCGGTCGTTGGCCGAACGGCGCTGGGCACTCGAGGCTCGACAGCGCGAGATCTCGCCACGAGCACCGGTCGATGCCTGCTATGTTTCGGCGATCACGGAGCGGCTACCTGAGGTGCTGGCGTCGATCCGCGAGTACATCGAGCGTTCCGATGATGAGGGCTTCCAGCTGCTGCTGCGGGCCGTCGATGCCCAGATCAAAGCTACGCCGGAGCGCGCAGAGGTCCGCGGATCAGTGCCGATAAATGTTCAGTCTGATGAGTCTTTCGCTACCATTGGACAAACATGGGCATGACAGTGTGTTCGTGCGAAATCAGCCTCTGCCCGTTTCTTGCGCTCTTCTCATTCTGAGTCGGCATCTCCCCACCCCGGCCAATACCCCGCGCTGTCTCGCCACGCCAATGCCCGCCGGTCGCCCTGGCTCGAACGACCGGCTGAGACAGCGCCCAGGGGGCAGCCCCCTCCAATCCGCCCTAGCGAGCGAGAACGGGTAGGCCCTTCAACGCCTCTTCGATCCGGTCGGCGGGGTACTCGTAGTCCTCGAGTTCGCCGGCGAAGTACCGCTCGTACGAGCCCAGGTCGAGGAACCCGTGCCCGGAGAGGTTGAAGAGGATCACGCGCTCCTCGCCTCGTACCTTCGCCTCCAACGCCTCATCGATGGCCGACCGAATCGCGTGGGCCGACTCGGGCGCCGGCAGGATCCCCTCCGCGCGGGCGAACTGCACGGCCGCCTCGAACACGCCGACCTGCCCGTGCGCTACCGCCTCGATATGGCCCTCCTGGTGGAGCTGACTGATCAGCGGCGCCATCCCGTGATACCGCAGACCGCCCGCGTGGATCGCCGGCGGCACGAACGTGTGCCCGAGCGTCTCCATCTTCATCAGTGGCGTCAGCCCTACGGTGTCCCCGAAGTCGTATGTGTACGTCCCCTTCGTCAGCGTCGGGCACGACGCCGGCTCTGCCGCGACGAAGCGCATCGCTGCCCCAGACGTCAGCCGATCACGCATGAATGGGAACGCGAGCCCCGCGTAGTTCGAGCCTCCGCCGACGCAACCGATCACGACATCAGGCCACTCATCGGCCATCTCCATCTGGAGCCGCGCCTCTTCGCCAATGACCGTCTGATGCAGCAGCACGTGATTGAGCACCGACCCCAGTGAGTACTTCGTGTCGGCGCGAGACGCTGCATCCTCGACCGCCTCGGAGATGGCAATCCCGAGGGATCCCGTCGTTTCGGGGTCCTCGGCCAGTACCTTTCGTCCCGCCTCGGTGTCCGCGCTCGGGCTCGGAATGACCGACGCTCCGTACACGTTCATCAGCGCCTTGCGATAGGGCTTCTGCTCGAAGGAGACGCGCACCATGTAGACCTTCAGCTCGATGCCGAACATCTGGCACGCGTATGCCAGCGCCGAGCCCCACTGGCCGGCGCCCGTCTCCGTCGCGATCCGCTTCACGCCCTCTTCCGCGTTGTAGTACGCCTGCGCGATCGCCGTGTTCACTTTGTGCGAACCAACCGGACTTACACCCTCGTACTTGTAGTAGATGTGCGCTGGCGTTCCGAGCGCCTCTTCGAGCCGGTGCGCCCGAAACAGGGGCGTAGCCCGGTAGTTCTGGTACGCCTCGCGCACGGGCGCCGGAATGTCGATGTAGCGGTCTTGCGCCACTTCCTGCGCGATCACCTCCATCGGAAACAGCGGTGCGAGGTCATCGGGTCCTACCGGCTGGCCTGTTCCGGGATGCAGCGGTGGAGCGGGCGGGTTCCCGAAGTCGGCCGTGATGTTGTACCACCGCGTCGGGATCTGAGATTCCTCGAGCTGGTACCTGAACTGCCTTGCCACCACGTGCCTCCTCGCCGCGACTCCGGTGTGCTTCGGTGATGCTACGCGCGAGCACAGTTCTGTGAAGCCCCAAAGGGCCCTCCTCGTCGAGCTCGCCGGCAGCGTATCGGTGCTGTGGCCTCGCCCGTCGAAAGGTGCCTGCCGGCGCGCGTCGTCAGCGGACTGGTGGTGGTTCGTCGATGGGACCCGCCGTTCACACCGGATGGCTCGCCGGGGTCTCCCCTCGCGAATCGGTTCCCTCGATTGAGATGCGCGGAAGGCGGCGATCCAGCCAGCTCGGCAACCACCAGTTCCAGTCACCCATCAGCTCCATCGTGGCCGGGACGAGCATCAATCGGACGACCGTGGCATCGACGAAGACGGCGACGGCGAGCCCGAGACCGAACTCCTTCACGACGCGCTGGTCGTTCATCACGAAGCTGAGGAAGACCATGATCATGATCGCCGCAGCTGCCGTGATCACGCTCGCCGTCGCAGCGAGGCCGCGGGCGACGGACGTCGCGTTGTCGCGCGAGCCGAGGTACTCCTCCCGGATACGACTGACCAGGAACACCTCGTAGTCCATGGAGAGGCCGAAGAGGACCGCGAACAGCATCATCGGCAGGAACGACTCGATCGGCCCGGTTTGGTCCACGCCGACGAGCCGGATGCCCCAACCCCACTGGAACATCGCGACGACGAATCCATACGCGGCGCCGATGGACAGCAGATTCATCAGCGCTGCCTTGAGCGGGATCATGATCGAGCGGAAGACCGCGACGAGCAGCAGGAAGCTAATACCGACGACGAGGCTGAAGAAGAGCGGCAGGCGCGACGCGATCCGATCCGCAATGTCGATCGAGCGAGCGGTGGCGCCCGCCACGTAGACGCGCGCCTCGATGCCGTCGAGGGCGCTCGGCACGACGCGGTCACGGAGGTCGTGGACCAAGTCGGCCGTCGCCTCGGACTGAGGCGAGGTCGCCGGGATCACCGAGAATACCGAGACGGCGCCGTCCTCATTGGCCAGGGCCGCGCTCACCGACTGGACGCCGGGTGTCGCCGCGATCGTCGCGCGCACGCCCTCGACGTCGGACGCCGAGCCACCCTCGACGACGACCTGTAAAGGACCGTTCATCCCCGCACCGAAGGCGCCCGCGACGAGGTCGTAGGCTCGACGCGTCGTCGATGACGTGGGGGTGTTGCCGGCATCCGCCGTACCGAGACGCATCCCGAATACCGGGATGCTCAAGGTGACGAGGATGATGGTGCTGACGCCGAAGAACACGTACGGCCGACGCATGATCGCCTGGCCGAGACGGTACCAGACGCTGGATTCGTGCGCGACGGCCGCGTGCCGCGCGCCCGGCCTCGAGCGGATGCTCACGATTCGATGCCCGACCACGCCTAGGAGCGCGGGTAGCAACGTGAGGGCCGCCAGCACCGCGACGGCGACCATCGCCGCTGACGCAACGCCGAGCCAGCCCACAAATGGGATGCCCATCAGGCCGAGTCCCAGCAGCGAGGTGATCACCACCCCACCGGCGAAGGCCACCGACTTGCCGGTCGTGGTCAACGCCACACCGACCGCGTCCGCGGTGTCCCGCCCTGCGAGGGCGCTCTCCCGGTACCGAGCGACGATGAAGAGCGCGTAGTCGATGCCGACGCCGAGGCCGAGCATGGCCGCGATGTTGGGGGCAAACTTGCTGAGGTCGATCACCGCGGTCATCGCGAAGATGATGGCGAAGCCCGTCGCGAGCCCGGCCATCGCGCTGACGATTGGGAGGACGGTCGGCATCAGCATCCGGAACAGGACGTAGAGGATGACTAAGGCGGCCACCAGGCCGAGTACCGTCGACTCGTTCGGCCCCTCGCGCTCCTGCGCGGCCGGCACCGGTCCTCCAAGCTCCGCGGTCAGGGCACCGGAGCGCGCACCCGCAGCGAGGTCTTCGAGTGCCGCGGCCGTCTCGGTGGGCACGTCGTCCGCGCTCTCCGAGAACTGCACACGCATGATCGCGACCGTGCGGTCGGCCGCGACGATCGCGCCGTCCGCCGCAAACGGCGAGGCCACCGCAACCACGCCGGGGAGGGCGGCCACGTCTGCCGCAAGCGTCTCGATCCTTGCCCGCGTCTGGTCTTGGTCGATGCCATCCGCAGCGGCGAGCACGACGTCTGCGTAGTCGCCCGAGCGCTGAGGGAACGAGCGCTGCAGCACCTCGATGGCCTGTTGCGACTCGGCGCCGGGGATCGTGAGCGTGTTCACCGTGCCCTGAGAGATCGTTCGTGCAGTGATCCCAAGCGCCGCCGCGACGAGCAGCCATACGGCGATCACGTACCAGCGACGCCGCACCGCGAAGCGGCCCCAGCGTTCGAGCAGATCGGGAGTGGTGTTCATCTTCTCCTCCATGCGACGCACCCAGCATCACTGGAGTGGCCCGCCGGGTCGCCGACTTTTGTCGCCTTCGCCAAACCGGCGCGCGTCAGCCGAACGAACGGGCCTCGATATCATTCGATGATGACCACCGACCAGCAGCCCAAGCGAGCACTTGCCGAGCGCCTGACAATGGTCCCGCTGCTCTCGGGCCTGCCGTCAGAATTCCTTCGCATGCTCGTCGCGGCTGCCGTCTCACGCGAGTACGCAGCGGACGAGATCGTGTTCCTGGAGGGTGAGCTCTCGCCCGGGCTGTTTGTCGTCGAGTCGGGTCACATTAAGGTGGTGAAGACCTCGCCGCAGGGTCGCGAGCACACGCTCGAGGTGCTGGGTCCTGCGCAACCGGCGAACGCGGTGGCGGTGTTCACAAGCCAACCGAGCCCGGCGACAGCCGTCGCACTTGAGCCGACCCGGGCGTGGCTGCTGCCGCGCGAGGCAGTTGCCCAGCTGCTGCGAGATCACCCCGCGTTCGCCATCCGGGTGATCGAGAACATGGCCAATCACATGGTCCACCTCGTCGAGCTGGTCGCCGATCTATCGCTGCGATCGGTGAGCGCCCGCCTCGCGAAGCTCCTGTTGGACGAGGCGGTCGACGGGGTGGTGGTGCGTCCCCGCTGGCTCACGCTCCCCGAGCTCGCTGCTCGCCTCGGCACGGTGCCCGATGTCGCGCAGCGGGCCCTAGGCCGTCTCAGCGCGGAAGGCCTGGTCGAGGTCGACCGACGCGAGATCCGAATCCGAGATCCGCGCAAGCTCGAGGAGCTAGCGGGCTGAACTGGCACGGGTGCTGGCCTGCGCGTCGGAGTCTGGACTCGCTCAACCAACGAGAGGGCCAGAGCCTCAGGTACCCCTCCGGACCCGTACCGTCCCGGCAGGTCATCTGCGTCGTCATCGGCCCCTACGCACGTGACTGGGAGACCTGGGCGCGCGTTGCCGACGACACTCGGGGAGAAGCGACCGCCTACGTCTCTTGAACGGCCAGGCGCGCTCGGGCGATCGCCTCAGCGGTGTTCACGCCAGGTGTGTCGCGGACCAGAATCCGATCGAGCCATTTGATGCTGGTGAAGCAGGCCGCGCCGGGCACGACGAGGCGACTCGGTCCTCCATGAAGGTGGCTAAGCGGCCTGTCGTTCAGCTGCACCGCCACCAGAGCGTGTTTCGCCTCCTCCAGCGGAATGGTGAATCGGAAGTCGCCGGCCGCGAACTCAACGTACGCTCCGTCGCCGGCAACCTCAGCCGCCGCGAGCAAGTCCTCAACTGACACACCCGACCAACGCTGCTCGGGAGCCGTCCAGCCTTCATCGCAGGCAAAGTCCTCGGCGAGCGTCACTCGCGGGAGGCGGTCGAGGTCGCGGCCCGCGAGCTCCAACGGCTTCCGGACGAGACCCTCCACCCGCAGGCGGTGATTCGTCGACTCTTCACGATGCGGCTGGTGTTCTGGCAGGCTTTCGAGCACGCGTGGCTGGTCAGGCACTTTCGGAACTCCCTTCAGACGCCGCCCCAGGGGCTGACGCCGCAATCTTGTCTCGGAGCTCGCGCAATTCGCGTCGCAGCTCCCGTTCCTGAGCCCAGCGTTCGGTGATGTCTCGAGCGTGTGCGAGTGCGCCGCTGACCTCGCCGTCGGCGTCGTGGATGATCGCGAAGGCCAACTCGACGTAGATGGTCTCCCCGTCGCCGCGAACCGACCTCGTGGGCATCGCTTGCCCGCGATACTTGGTGTCGCCCGCCGCGAGCGCACGCTCGTAGCCGCGCCAGTGAGCTTCGCGGAACTGTTCCGGGATGATCAGGTCGAGGCTTTGGCCGATCGCCGCCGCGGGCGTGTGCCCGAACATGCGCTCCGCCGCCTCGTTCCACGCTCGAATGATGCCCTCGCGGTCCGCGAAGACAATTGCGTCCGGGGCCTGCTCAAAGAGCAGGTCGGTCACTCCATTCTCATGCGCCATGGCCATGCTCCCCTTGCGAACTCCGCGAACGCGATGGCGCTGCCTCTCCCTGAGCCTCGTGCCGTGATCGTGTTCCGACCGAGTCGCCGCGAGCGTGTTCGCAGACCCAGCCGGGCGGCAGCGTCCCGCTGGTAATCAGATCGTTGAGCCTGGCGAGTTCGGCGGCGTCGAGCACGTTGTCGGCCGCGGGGTACAGGATCACCTCCTCCTTATCGTTATGTGCGGTGAGGAGGTTCGAGAGCTGTGTGTAGATGTGTTGCGCGGAGGCCGCGTCAGTTTCCTCGGCCGCTGCACGTTCGACCGCGTCGAGGGCCAGCCAGATCTCGCCGTGCTCGCGCAGCATGACCGCGACCGGCGCGATCAGCCCGAGCTCGCGCAGGGCCGGGAAGAGGAACTCCTCCTCGAGATAGATGTGCCTGCGCAACGCGTCGGCGGCGCGACGCAGTGGTTCGGCAGTCCAGCTGCCGCTTGCCAGGTGTTGGCTGAACGCCGAGAGGCCCCGGTCGATCTCGTGATGCTCGGCCTCCAGAGCCGCGGCGACCGTCTGTTCGCGCATCACACCTCCTCGCTTCGCACGGCTGTCACACCGGCCCCTGAAACCTTCAGCTCATCCCGGCGCGGCCATCCCTGTGACGTCCGTTGCACTCGGGGCGGCGCTCCCCGGAGGGTCGACGTCCAACCGCACTCAACGGTCACGCCGTCGCTCCCAGCTTCGATGGTGCGACGAGCGTTATCTCGCCGTGGTCAATCGCGATCGCACCCGTGGCCTCCAGCGCCTTGAGCGCTCGGGCGACCACTTCGCGACTCGTACCAGCCATCTCGGCTAGCTCGCGTTGCGTCACACGTCGGTTGAGGTCAGCGCCCGCACCGACTCCGGCGTGCGGCGTCACCGATTGCAGGAGGATGCGCGCGACACGCTCTGAGACGTGGCGGAATGACAGGTCCTCAACGAGCTCCACGAGATGACGCAGGCGCCCCGCGAGCGCCTGCACCATGGTTTCGGCGAGCCCCGGCGTCTCCGCGATCACAGCGATGAACGCGTCACGCGGCACGCGTAGTAGTTCGGTACGCTCCAGTGCGATCGCTGTGGCCGGGTTCGGGCCTCCATCGAGCGCGGCGACCTCGTTGAACGACGCGCCGGCGGGCACGAAGCGGAGCACCTGTTCGCGTCCGCCGGCGGACAGGGTCGAGATCTTGATCAGCCCGTCCTCCACCACAAACAGCCCGGCCGACGGCTCCGCCTGGAGGATGACGACCTCGCCCGGTTGATAGGTGCGGCGAGTTCCGAGCTCGCGCAGCCGGCGCCGGACCTCAGCCGGGACCGCCATGAGGAGAGGCAACGGTTCGGGGTAGGACGGTTCCGCCGTCGGTCCGCGCTCGCCGCGAGATCCCGCGGGCACTTCGGTCGATGCCGCCTGCGCCTCAAGCCTCATGACGTGCCTCTATCGCCGTGGCTCGGGCGCGGTCTCTGGCCAACTCGCAGGCACCCTCATGGCAGAGTCCGGCGATCCGCGCTTCCCGGTACGCCGACAACACCGGCGGCAAGAGTTGGCGGGCGACCGCGGCGCGGTTGGCTGCGGAGATGCCCTGACCCAGTACCTCATCGACGACCATTCGGGTCGCAACTATCAGGTCGAGCTCGTCCGGCGACAGCTCCTTGAGGTCAACGCCCACGGGTCGCCTCCGAGGCTGGGACTTCGGCCATGGCGCGATCCGTCCGCGACATTGCGGCGGGCGATCGGTGGACGGACGGCTTGGCCGGGTCGCCTGACGGCGCCCGGGGCGTCATCCTACGACGCCTCGCCGGGCTCGCGAGATCGGCAAAGGTGGTTGCGCGGAGCCTGGCGAGCATGGCTTCTTCTGCTTCGACCCACGGGTCATGCAGCGAGCACGCACCCCCGCTGTTGCAGGGCGTGCCCCGCAACAGGCACTCGCGGAGCTCGGTCCGGCCCTCGACGGCCTCGATCACTTCCAGCAGCGTCACGTCCTGCGGCGGGTTGACGAGTTCGTAGCCGCCCTCCTGTCCCGCGGTGGCGCCGAGCACTCCGGAGCGGACCAGATCGGCGAGGATGCGCGACAGGTACTTCTGCGGAATCGACATCCGCGCGGCGATCTCGCGTGCCTTCCGGCGCGATCCGAAATGGGCCGCGATGTCGAGAACCGCGCGGATCGCGTAGTCGCCCCGCTTGCCAAGTACGAGCTGCACTGGCGACCTCACGATCCTCTCCGGCGGTCTACGTTTACCGAAATAGTAGACAAAGCTCAAGCCCGGCGTCTACCATGCCGATGACGTCGACCGATGCGGTGGACGAACGGTCCCGCCTCAGGGGACCGCCGGCGGCGTACGCACGGACGGGCCCCGCATCCGAAGCAGAGTCGGTCGCCGCCTAGTCGTCGGGAGGACGCGACCGTGCCAGACCATGCCTATCTCCGCACGCACACATTGAAGGCCGAGCACCTCCTGCTCGACCTGGGCGAGGCGTCCACCGAGCTTGAGGCGATCCGAGGCGAGACAGACCGCCACGCCGTGACGCTCGTCCGCGAGGGCGGGCTCAGCGTGGTCCTGACGCAGCTGAAGGCGGGAGGGGTGCTCCACGAGCATGCTGCTCCGGGCCCCGCAACGGTTCAAGTGCTCGACGGGAAGGTGCGATTCACGCTCGGCGACGAACACTTCGAGGCCCCGAGCGGGCGGCTTGTCGCGTTTGACGGCGGCATCCGACACGGAGTCCAGGCGATCGAGGACTCCACGCTGCTGCTGACCTTGAGCGCTCCTGGCGACACATAGCACCAGGGGAACGGAGCGAGCGGTGAAGGTGACCTGCGGCTGGGCGTCCTTCTTCGATCCGCTCCGGCGAGAGCAGGTCGCGAGGGGGCGTGTCGCCGTCGTGGATCCTCCCCTGCCCTGTCCCGGTTCTGGTGTGTGGATCGGCGAGGTGACGTACCTGCGGGGATTCGCTTCGCTTCGCCGCCGGCAGCGCGACATCTGGCTCCTCCAGTTTGAAGACGGTGGCGCGGATCGCTGGGTCGAGCTGACGTCTGTCGATCGTGCGTGGGCACCATCCGGCCTCCGGGCGACGGCACAGATTCAGACCTTCGACGGCCGATTCCCGACGGAGCTCACCGAGCTCGGCGGAGACGGCTGAGATCGGCGCCGAAAGAGGCATGACCGCCGGGCGCAGCCCGCCTGCGGGCCAATCACGCTGAGAGGGAGAGGCCGTGATGCAGAGCCGTGGCACCGCGGGTAATCGCATCCACGTCCTCTTCATCGCCACCGCACTCGGCTTCGCGCTGCTCGGTGGCCTGCTGCTGGCGGTCGCGCTGCCTGTCGACGCGGCACTGCGGGGGACCATTGGGGTGAGCTGGGTCGTGCACGCACAGGTCCACGGCCACCTGCAGACGGTTGGGTTTGTCGGTCTGTTCATCGTCGGGATGACGTACCGGCTTCTTCCGGGATTCAGCGGGACGCAGCAGCTCCCGTTCCCCCGCCTCGTGGTGCCGTCGTTCTGGCTGCTCGCCGGCGGCGTGCTCGCGCGGGCGCTCGGTCAGCCGGCGGCCGAGCATCCGGCGTTTGCCGCCGTGATGGCGGCGGGGGCCTGGGCGGAGTTGCTCGGAGGCATCTGTTTCGCCGCCAACGTCTTCCCGCTGGCGTGGCGCGCGAGCCGTGGAGGCCAGCCGTTCGCACCGTTCTTCCTTGCCGGTGCGGGCTGGTTCGTGGTGCAGGAGGCGCTCGGCGCGCTGTGGCTGACTCGGCTGGGCATCGATAATGGTCGCGTGCTGCCGGTCGACCGTGACGGCGTGCTGGTGTTCCTGCAGCTCTTCGGCTTCCACCTCCTGTTCATCCTCGGCGTGGCGCTGCGCTCGTTCCCCGTGTTCTTCGCCGCCAGACGGCCGGGCATGCGCGACGTCTTGCCTCCGTTTGTCCTCCTGCAAACAGGGATCGCCCTGTTCACCGCTGCGGGGCTCGTCGACGTCCTGCAGCTCGGGGCGCACTGGCTCCTCGAGGACCTGGGTGCGCTGCTCGTCGGGACCGGGCTGCTGTGGGCCACATCGTTCACGGGCTGGTGGCGGCGGCCCACCCGGATCCGCCCGGCGTCCCGCCCGTTTGCATACACGCTGCAGCCGGCGATGGCCTGGCTGAGCCTCGCGAGCCTGCTCTTTGCTGCCTACGGCGTGCGGGGGCTGGGGCGCTCCGCCCCGCTGACGTTCACGGAGATCGATGCCACGCGGCACATCGTCGCCATTGGCGTCGTGCTGATGACGATCGTCAGCATGGCGCAGCTGGTCATCCCCGAGTTCGCGAGCGAGCGGCTGGTGGGGCGGCAGGGAGCGTGGCGGGGCGCGGCATTCGGTGCGGCGCTCTCGGTTGCCACCGTGGCGCGCGCCTTTCCCCGGTTCTTCACGACCCAGCTGCAGGGCGAGACGGTCTACTGGCTGATGGCCCTGGCCGGGCTCACCGCGATGGCCGTCCTCGGACTGCTGGCCTTCTACTTCGGTCGCGGCGTGCGCGACTATCGGAAGGTGATCGAGACGGCGGCGGCTCGGCTTGAACGCCCGCCTCCACGCAGCGACTGGTGACCCTCGGACGCCGCAGCCCGCCGGCTAGCTACGCAATCGGGTTGCGCGGGGCGCTGCGGTGAGCAGGCGCCCGGCGACCACCGAGCCGGCGCTGAGGATCAGGAAGAGCACGATCGCCAGCGCCTGAATCAGGCCGGCCCAGCGCCGCAGTTCCGTCCCCTCGGTGAAGTCGGCTCCAACGCGCAGCAACAGGGCTCCATCGAGCACGGCCAGCGGCACGTACAGGAGCGGTGTGTACGGAAAGCGCAGACCGGTGACCGCCGGAGCGATGATCGGCTCGTGAGCGATGATCGCTCCGAAGACGAAGCCGATGAAAAACGCGTGCACCACGGCGTCGTACTCCAGCCCGCCTTGGACCCCGGCGCTGAAGAGCAGGACGCCCGACAGCACGAGCCAGACCGAGGCCGTCAGCACTCCGACCGCCGCGAAGCGAGACAGTCCGTCGGTCCGAACCGTGCGCAGGGCGACGTCCCGGCGCATGAGCCAGATCGGTCCGACCGCGAGCGCGATACCCAGCAGACGTGTCCCGACGTCGAGGTCCGACCCTGCCACTGCCGGCCCGAGCAGCAGCAGCGCGACGATGCCCACCCCGAACCACGCGTCGATGCTCGAGAAGCGCTGGAAACGGATGATCTCGAGGCGCTCGGCTCCGATCGTGAGCACGAGGAACGACATCCACCAGAGCACGACACGACGCATGCTCTCGCCGTCCCACCAGATCGCGGCCGCAATCGTGAGGCAGACGCCGCCAGCGAGGAGCACGGCAAAGGACGGCAGGCGATGCCGCGCCAGCAGGATGGCGATGTTCAGCGAGTAAGCGAGCCCGGCGAACGTCGCGAGCAGCGGCGGGATCGGCGTCGGCGCATCGACGATGAGCGCAACCCCCGCGGCAGCACTCAGGGCCGGGGCGGCGAACGCAGGCAGGCTGCGCACTGCCACCGCCCGCTCGACGGCGATCACGGTGCCGACAAAGCCCACGACCATCAGACCACCATGCCGGAGCATGAGGTCGCCATCGGCGGACGGTAGATCCCAGCCGATGCGGGCGACGCCGGCCCAGAGCCCGAGCAGGAGCGCGGCAACGGCCGCGAGCATGAACGGTGCGACACGCCGTTGTGCCGATGCCGTCTGCTCGATCACGTGTCCCCTGCTGGGGCCCTGGACGCTCACTGTGCCTGCCGTATCTTCGCCGCCGCCCGCTCCATTTCCGCGTAGAGGTCGCTCGCCGCTTCGGACGTGAGATGTGTGTCGAGCAACGGGAGGTAGACCTCCTCCTCCTTCGCGAAATGCACGGTGATGAGGGCGTACAGCCCGAACGCCAGTCTGCGCAGCGACGCAAGCTCTGCGGGCGTCGCGGCTCGAGCGCCGATCGTGTGCTTGAGCGTTGTCAGTTCGGAGATCAGGCGTGCGACCGCGGCATGGTCGTGGGACATCGTGGCTGTTGCCTGCGGCGCGCCCATCAGCCTGGCGACGGCCGGGTACAGCACCTGATCTTCTGCCTGCGCGTGCACCAGGAGGTGCCCCTGAAGGAACTCGACGGCGGCGCCGAGTCGATCGCCAAGCTCCTGGCTCCCCGGTTCAGCCGCCTCTCCGAGAGCGCGCAGCTCGTCGATGTGGGGCAGGAGCTCACGGTGCTCGTCGCGGATCGGCTCCGTCGGCCGCTCGCTCGCTTCCGTTGCCGTCGAAGGCAGGCCCTGCTTGGTGATGCGGACCGCCCAGCGTTCCGGGCCGGACTCGAGCAGCTCCCATCCGACCTGCCCTGCGCGCTCGGCCTGGAACTGGTAGTAAAGCGGTTTGGGCTCGTGGTCGTTGACGAGCACGAACGACTCGCCGGGCTTCAGCTCGTCGAAGCGCGAGAAGATCAGCGGGTGCCGGTCGCGTGGTTGCAGCTCGCGCACGTCCAACTCGGGTGCGTCGGGCATGTGTTCCTCCCAGGTTCCTTGAGTCGCCGCTTGGATCTTCACCATCCTCGCCGCGCGGGCTCCGGGCGGCAGTGACTTCTGTCACCGGTGCGCGTGCACGTTGGGTGCACAATCGGACCTATGAGTGCCCGCGTCTGGCTACGCCGCGCCTACCATCCCTCGACGCCCAATGACGGCCATCGCGTGCTGGTCGACCGGGTATGGCCCCGCGGTGTGACTCGAGCGGCTCTTCAGCTCGACGAGTGGTGTCGCGAGGTCGCCCCGAGTGACGCGCTGCGGCGATGGTACGGGCATGACGTCCAGCGCTGGGCCGAGTTCAAGAAGCGTTACCACGAGGAACTTGCACACGGGGAGCCAGCCGCCGCTCTCGCAACACTGGTCGAGCGCGCGCGAGTCGGACGCCTGACGCTCGTTTTCGGTGCTCGCGACGCCCCCCACAGCCAGGCGGCGGTGCTGCGGGAAGTCATCGAGGCGGCGCTCGCGGATTCCGTTAGGCGATGAGCGAAGAGCCCCGGGCATCGCGGCAAGAACAGCCGTCGGTGCGGGCCATCGAGCAGCATCGCTCCGACTCGCCCCCGCGATGAGGTACAAGATCGCTGTGGCTTGCCCGAGATCGGGCAAGCAGTTGCCGGAGCGAGGGCCTGATGACGCGTCTGCGACGACTCGATTTCGAGGCGCTTGCCGGCCTGATCGCCGCCGTCTCCGCGCTGGTACTTCATCTGCTCCATGTGGCCGATGAAGGACTACTGCTCGCGATCATCCTGGTGATCCTCGCGCTCATCCTCCTGCGTGACCTGCGTCGTGAGGACCGTGAGGATCGAGAGACGCAAGCGCTTGAGAACGCGATCACCGCGATCGCGGATATCCGTGCCGCCGTGCTGCCGCCTGACACCGTGTTGATCGGTCCGACCGCCCTGCGCGAGGAAAGCGCTCGATTCTCGCAGCGAGCGCGTGGGGAGATGGTGTGGTTCAACGTCTGTCTCTCGATGTTCGAGCCGCAGGCGCTGTTCGACGTCCTGCTCCGACCGGCCATCGAGAACCCACGGGTGACCTCCGTGCGGTTCATCCTGGACGAGGGTGAGCGCGAGCGCTGGGAGACGATCGTCCTCCCGAAGGTCGCTGCCTGCGATGGGGCCGCATCAGTGGTGGAGCCGACCTGGGCCACCCTCAACGAGGCCGTGTCCTGCATCCTCGCCGAGACCGACGCAGGGGGTGTCGAGGCGCTGCTGAGCTTCTGGGGCGAGCCGTTCATGGCACGCTCGCCTGGCCGCGACGTGCCTCGCTACATCTTCCACGTCCAGCGCCACTCCGAGCTGATCGGGCGTCTGCGGGAGCTGGAGCGGAACTACCGGCTAGCGGGAACGCGCTGACGTGAGGAGACGCAGGGCTGAGAGTTGAGATGCGCGGCCGCGACCGCTCGAATTTCGGTGCAACCACCCGGCCCCGCGAAGCGCCGAGGTCAAGCACGACCCGCCGACGGACGGGGCGAATACTGTGCGAGGGGCACGAGTCAGAGACCGACGATGGCACGCGCACCGCGACGGTGGAGCGTTCGCTCAGTTCCCGCTGACGACGCCCGCTGCCGCGCATCCATCATCGCCTCGGCGGAATAGGCCCTGCACTTAAGTGATATCGGTGGACGCGACAAAGAAGTTATCGAGGTACCCGACCACGAATGACATCAGGATCAGGTCGATTGGCGACAGCGCGTAGGCCTGACCGCGGCGGCGGCGCCTGGCGATGCGACGCGAGGCTCGGTTGGGTGCTGTGGGTCTAGCGTGCCTCGTCCGCTGGAAGGTCCAGCCACAGCGCCGACAGTGATGTCCCCATCCTCCGCAGCTCATCCAGATGCTGAGCGGTCAGGGCCTCGAGGCGTGTAGCCCCCTCGACCGTCAGCCGGACGTGCACGACCCGACGGTCGTCCTCGTCCGGCAGGCGAATGACAAGACCTGCGTGCTCCGCGCGATCGATGAGCCCGACGGCCGTGTGATGCCTCACCACCATGTGTGAAGCGAGTGCCGCTACGGTCGGGCCTTCGGGTGCCCTGTCACCGCGAATCGCGAGCAGGAGCTGATGCACGGCCGGAGTCAACTGTGCTCCCGCTGCGGCGCGCTCGCTCCAGCGCAGGAAGCGGCGCAGACCGGCCCGGAACTCGAGCAGGCGTCGGTAGTCCTCGTCCGTCGGGACGCTGTCGGAAGGCTGTCTCACAGCAAGCCTCTCAGATTTGCTGGCGCGTAGTCGGGGTACGTGATTATATCGTACAACGATATGAACCCATCTCGGCTCAGCCTGCTCACGGCGCTTGCGGCGCTGCTCGGCCTCGTCGGAGGTGCGGCCGCGTGGGCGCTGCTGCATCTGATCGGTCTGATCACAAACCTCGCACTCTATGGCCGCTGGTCATGGGTCTTGCCGCCGACGACGGCGCTCGATCCATCACCCCTGATCGTCCTGGCTGCTGTGCTGGGTGGGGTTGTGGTTGCGGTCATGGCTCGCGCCGCACCGATCATCCGTGGTCACGGCATCCCCGAGGCGATGGAATCGGTGCTCACACGCCAGAGTCGAATCACGCCGCTCGCGGCGCTCCTCAAGCCGCTCTCGGCAGCGGTGGCCATCGGGACAGGTGGGCCGTTCGGTGCCGAGGGACCGATCATCGTGACGGGCGGAGCGGCCGGTTCGCTGCTCGGTCAAGTGATTCCGGTCTCTCCGTCGGAGCGGAAGATCCTGCTGGCCTCTGGCGCGGCGGCCGGAATGTGCGCCACGTTTGGCGCCCCGCTTGCTTCGGTGGTGCTCGCGTTCGAGTTGCTGCTGTTCGAGTTCTCGCGTCGCTCTCTCATCCCGGTGGCGACTGCCGCGGCGGTGGCAGGCGCCATGCATCTCTGGTTGTTCGGCGCAGGGCCGCTCTTCCGCGTTCCAGACCACGCGTTCGAAGGCATGTCAGTGCTGCCGGCGTACGCTCTCCTCGGTCTCCTCTGTGGGCTGCTCGCCGTCGTCATCGCCCGAGGGCTCTTCGCGGTTGAGGCCGGCTTCCGCCGGCTTCCGATACCCCAGTTCTGGCACCCCGCCGTGGGCGCCGTCGCGTTCGCGACCGTCGGGCTCGTCGTACCGCGGGCGCTCGGCGTCGGGTATGAC
This sequence comes from Dehalococcoidia bacterium, assembly GCA_041390625.1. GTDB lineage: Bacteria > Chloroflexota > Dehalococcoidia > UBA2979 > UBA2979 > RBC038. The sequence continues at coordinate 54,050 of JAWKPM010000012.1, forward strand.
GTGATCAACGATTTGCTCGTTGCACGACTCACGCTCGCAACGGTGGCTTCGCTGCTGGTGGCGAAGCTCGTTGCCTGGTGGCTTGCGCTCGGCTCGGGCACGTCAGGAGGCACGCTGGCGCCGATCCTGATCGTCGGCAGCGCGTTTGGAAGCGTGGTGGCGCTCGCCATCAATGACGCCACGCCGCTGCAGGTGTCGGTCACAGGGTTCGCGCTCGTGGCGATGGCCGCGACCTTCGGAGCCGCGATCGGCGGGAGCCTGACCGCAATTGTGTTCGTGTTCGAATTGACGGAGGACTACCGCATCGTCCTGCCATTAATTCTCGCCACGGTGCTCGCCGACCTCGTCGCGTCCGCGCTGTTGCGCGAGTCGATCATGACCGAGAAGTTGAGCCGCCGCGGGCTGCGGGTGATCCGGGAGTATCGCGCCGACCCGTTCGCGCAGGCACTCGTGCGGGACGTGATGACGATCCCGGCCGTCTCCCTCCCTGTAGGAATCTCGGTCGAAGCGGCGCGACGCACGATGACGGAGGGGCGACACAGTGCCTATCCACTCGTGGACGACGAGGGACGCTGCCGCGGGATCGTTTCACGGACCGACTTGCTGGTGGCCGACGATGAGGCGGTGCTCGCGGACCGCGTCGCCAGCCGCGACGTCGTGACGCTCCGTCCAGAGGACAGCGTCGCGCGCGCGCTGGAGGTGATCTTCGACGAAGCGATCGAGCATGTGCCCGTGACAGATCACGACGGAAGGCTCATCGGAATGTGCACGCGGACAGACATCCTGCGTGCGCGGCATGCGGTGGGCGCGGACGAGCGCCGACAGCCCTCGCAGCTCCTTGGCGACTGGCATGCGTCAAGGCCGTTCTCCCGTCGCGCGCACATCGAGGCGAGAGTGAACGGCAGCGACCCAAACGATCAGGCTTAGAAGCTGTGGGCGTGACTGCCAACGGTGAACTCTCGCCTCGGGGGCGCCTCGTCGAACACGGACGTTGGCCTTTCCGGCGCGACCGGGATAGCCGAGCCCCCGATGCATCCTCGCGCGCTTGTCGGGGACGTACATCGCTGGCCCGCACCACGAGCGTGGGGCGTGTTCTCTCGATGGATGCGCCCCGGACTGTCGCGGTGTTCGAGCGCCGTCGTTCCAGTTCGAGCTGTACGCCACTCGTGTGATCCAGCATCCACGCCTTGCTGACTGCGGTCACGTTCTGGCGCCGGCACCTGCCACTTCGGCAGTAGGCCGGATGCAGTCTGAGCCGTGCGCCCTCCGCACGCTTGTGGTTCACGGAGTAGCGCTCCCGCCGGAGCAGCAACCAGATCCGGCGAGCCTGTCCCGGGCGGCGGTTGGCCGGAGAGCCATGCACGCGCTACCCCACGAAAGCTGCGCCGCGATCACGCCGCCGTGAAGCGTGCCGCTGCGACTTCACGGGCATCTAGCACCACGAGTAGAGGTGTGCCGCCTGGGTCTGACCGACCTCACGCGTGCGCCAGCGGTGTCCGTGACTGACTCGCGGCCCAGAGGTGGGCTGCGGCGTGCGCGCGCCAGGGACGCCATGCCTCCGATCGCTTCACAAGCGAAGGGGTGCCGTCGGGGTTGAGGCGTTCATAGGCTCGGCGGAGCCCGAGGTCCGAGGACGGGAAGGCGTCGCGTTCGCCGAGACGGAAGGCAAGAACCTGGGCCGTCCAGGCACCCAGACCAGGGAGAGCCACCACAGCCGAGGCGAGATCTTCGAGCGTCAGGCTGTTGTCGAGCGGGATCTGGCCGGCGGCGACCGCACGCGCGAACGTCTGCACGCTGGCGACACAAATGCGGGTGAGCCCGAGGTCGGACAGATCGGCTGAGGCGAGCGTTTCGGCCGTCGGAAAAGCGTGGGTGAGGCCGAACTCGGTGAGCCCCCCCACAGGGGTGCCGAGGGCTCGGACCAGACGGCCGGACATGGTCGACGCGGCGGCGACGGAGACTTGCTGCCCGAGGATGATCCGGACACCGACTTCGAAGGGATCCCAGGCGCCTGGCGGGCGAACCCCGGGGCGGGCCACAATCATGGGACCGATAAGCGGGTCGTCCGAAAGGGCGGAATTGGCCTCGGTGGTCGGGAAGTCCAGGGCGGGGATGCGGCGGGCGCGTTCGACGAGGTGGATGAGCCCCTCCCAGTGCGGGAGATGTGCACGCAGGAGCAGGTGACTGCCGGCGGCCACACCGCGTTCCGGTTCCCCCTCGAAAAGCTCGATCACGCCGGGATCGCCGTCGACGACGATCGTGCGCCGGTAGACACCGTCTGCGACCGACTCGACGCCGGGAATCGCGCGAGAGCTGAGGTAGGCGAGCGTGTGGGGCCAGTCGAGGGGGCCGTGGTAGGGCAGTCGCAGCAGGAGCCCTCCATCGGCAACGAGCCGGTCGGCCTTCCGGCGCCGAGCGCGTAGTTCGCCGGGCGTGGCCCGAAAGATCTCGCGAACAGCACGGTTGAACTGGCGGGTGCTGCCGAATCCTGCGGCAAGCGCAATGTCAGTCACAGAGAGGTCGGTGTCATCCAGGAGGCGACGCGCGAAATGCGTGCGGCCGGAACGGGCGAGCTGTGCCGGGGTCACGCCGACGTGCTGATTGAAGAGGCGACGGAGGTGTCGGGCAGACACGCCGAGCCGCGACGCAACGGCGTCCTCGGTTCGACGTTCGAGCGTGCCACCGAGGATGAGTTGCACGGCGCGGCAGACGAGATCGGGACTCTCCCAGTTCACGCGCTGTCGGCCGCGGTACGGGCGGCATCGAAGGCAGGCCCGGAAGCCGGCGGCCTCGGCGGCGGCGGCGACCCCGTACCGGCGCACGTTGGTGGCGTTGGGCGTCGCGGTGCAGCCCGGGCGGCAGTAGATTCCGGTGGTGACGACTGCCGAGTACGCATCGGTGCGGCTGCTCACACCCTACATATACGCCTCCGGGGGCGCTCAACGCAGACAATTTCGGTCATGCGCGGTGCGCTGCTCGTGGCTGTCCGGATCTGTCGTGACGGCAGACCGAGGGGAGCGTACGGTCCGGCGCACGAGCGGAGGTGATGCATGACGGACGCGGACGCAGCGAGCGGCCTGCCGGGGACACTGGCGTTGATCGGCGGTGGCGACTACGAGCAATCGGAGCAGGTCGATCGCTTCTTGCTCGAGCTCGCGGGCGGGCCCGGTACCCCGGTCGTGTTCCTGCCGACGGCGCACCGGTCTCGTCGCATGGGTGAAAAGTTCACGGAGTACTACGAGTCGCTCGGAGCACGCAACGTCCGGGTGGCGCCCGTGTACGAGCCCGAGGATGCCAACAACGAGGAGAACGCTCACCTCCTGCGGGAGGCCCGCCTGATCTTCATCGGCTGGGGCAGTGACACTCGCGTGCAGCAGGTGATCGCGGGGACGCCGGTCCACGCGGCGATCGAGGAGGCATGGCGCGACGGCACCGTGCTGGCCGGGACGAGTGCCGGCGCGCGTGCGGCGGGGGAGCTCGCTATCTCACCGGCGAATGGGCCGGTGGGGCTGCGCGGAGGGCTCGATCCCGGCCCACCGCGAGCCTCAGACGGCCTGGCACTGGACCAGAAGACGGTCTTGCAGATCTGGCCCGGCTTCAACTGGCTGCCCGGGTGCGGGGTGGACGCACACCTCGCCGAGTGGAATCGGTACGGGCACCTGTTCCTGCTGGGGGCATTGCGCCCCGACATCACGTGGATCGGCCTGGACGAGCGCACGGCTCTCATCTTCGCTCCGGATGGGAACGCTGAGGTGGTGGGTCCGGCCAATGTGCTTGTCGCTCGGAGGTCTCAGTCGGTCCAGGTCAGGCCGCCTGAGGCGGGTCGCGCCCTCGAAGCTCGCGGTTTGCGGCTCGATGTGCTTGCTCATGGGAGCCGCACCAGCCTCGTTGAGTTGCGGAGCCCCGTGCGGGATTAGGCGCGCAGGTTCTGCCGCGCTGACTGGCCAGGCGAGCGAGCGCCCCGTGAGCGTGCGACGCGACGGGGGACGGGTGAGTCGAGCGTCGGGCTGCGGTGATCAGGAACCCCGGCCGCACTCGCGAGAGGACCGCCATGCCTGCCAGTTCGCGGAGGTTCCGGCGCCCGTTCTACGGCTGGTGGATCGTGCTGGCCGCTGGTCTCAGCCAGTTCGTGGCCGTCGGGTTCGGCAGCGTGCTGCTCTCGGTGGTGCTGGAGCCGATGACCGAGGAGCTCGGCTGGACTCGCGCGGAGTTCTACTCCCCGCGGACGGCCGCGGCACTGCTGGCGGCACTGAGCGCATTCATGATCGGGCCGCTGGTCGACCGTCACGGCGCACGGCCGCTCATGCTCGTGGGCGCGCTGGCCTTTGGTGCGATGCTGCTCGCGACCTCGTGGGTCACCGCGCTCTGGCAGTTCGTTGTTCTGCAAATGGTCGCGGGCGCGCTCCTCCAGCCACTGATCGGCGGGGTGGTCGTCAACGTGCCACTGTCGAAGTGGTTCGTGCTACGCCGAGGCTGGGCGATCGCGCTGGCGAGCAGCGGCTTCTCCTTTGGCACGATGATCACACCCTTGGCTGTGAGTTCGATCGTGACGACGGTCGGCTGGCGCGCGGCATACCGGCTGCTAGCGGTGGTGTTCTGGGGGCTGCTCGTGCCTGCCGCTCTGATCATGCGTCGCCAGCCGGAGGACTACGGATTGTTGCCCGACGGCCACAGCGAGCCGGGGGTATCCAGCGAGGTCGAGCGCTCACGGCTCGACCGCCTGTGGCGCGACGATGAGCTCTCGTACACACGCCGGGAGGCCGTGCGAACGACCACGTTCTGGGTGCTGACGGCTGCCTTCGGCATCGTCGTTGCTGCGAACATGGGATTGCTCTTCCATGCATTCCCGTACATGACCGGCTCGGGATTCACCGCGGCACAGGCGGCGTTGGCGGTCGGGCTCAGCGGCTTCTCCGGGCTGGCGGCGAAGTTCCTGTGGGGAGCGGCGCTGCAGCGGACGCGCCGCGCCGGTCCGCGCCAGTTTTCGGCTCTCGCGTTTGCGGCGGCCGGGGCCGGCTCGCTGTTGCTGGTGCTCGCGACGGCTACCACATCGATGCCGCTCGCCCTGCTGGCATTCCTCAGTTGGGGCTTCGGCTTCGGGAGCGTGACCCCGCTCAACGAGTTCATGTGGGCGGGGTACTTCGGGCGCCGGCATCTTGGCGCGGTGCGGAGCGCGGCCACGCCCGTCACGGTTGTGGTGATCGCGCTCGCCCCCCTGCTCGTTGCGCTGTGGTTTGACGGCGCAGGGTCGTACGACGGCGCGTTCCTGATCATGACAGCTGTCTATGGGCTGGCTGCGGCAGTGATCCTCGTCATGCCCGAGCCCGTGCGGAGCGCGCCCGCACCACCCCTGAGCGGTGAGCAGGTGGCTCACGCTGGAGGGTCGCCCGCACACGCTTCCGGCGAATCCGACGGTGTTGCGGCGCGGAGCCCGTAGGCGGGTGCCGAGGTCGGTTCGGCGGTCCCGCCGGCACCGGCGCTGTCAGGTGCGCGAGCACACGCAGCCGGCGCACGGACCCTTGGCCTGCGGTGTGCCGGCCAAGGGTCAGCCCTCGCGCGCCGCCTCCCACGCCTGGAGTGATGGTGCAGGCGTGATGCCACGCAGCTGGCATAGCCCCTGAGCCTCGACGTCGAAGGCGCGGTTCATTCGGGCGCGGTAGTTCTCCATGGCGATGGTCGCGGCGAGCTCCACCGTCTCCGCCTCGCTGAAGTGAACGCGCACCTCGTCGAACAGCGCATCCGTGACTTCGGGCGGGGTGCACGTCATCGCCTCCGCCAGTTCGAGCGCGACGCGCTCGGCGGGCGTGAACAGATCGCTGGTGCGGAAGGACTCGAGCGCGGCGATCTTCGCGTCGGAGGCGCCACTGGCACTGCTCCCGGCAGTGTTGGTGTCCATTCAGAAGGGGCAGCCCACCATCTCGGCGGCACGGAGGCAGACGAGCGCGCGCAGCTGTGCGTCGAGCAGGCCGCTCTTCGCCGGCGCGGCGCCGAGCGCGCGGCTGGCCTCGAGGATGGCCGGGGTGCGCGCCTGGATGCCGGTCGAGATTGGCGGCTCACCCAGCCAACGCTCACCGGCCTCCAGCATCTCGCGGATCTCGTCCGACACTTCATCTTTGCCAAGGGGACGCATGCGAGCCATTCGTATGTACCTCTCTGTTTCCAGCCATCGCTTGACGAACGACTTCCAGTCGACAATCGGGTTACGTGGGATGGGTCAATTCATCCAGCCGACGGCGCTCCGTGGACCCCCTGCGCGCGCCTTGAGGCGTGAATCCCCTACCCGTGCTTCGTCGATGCATCCTCCTCGATGAAGTCGTACGCACCGCCTTCGTGCAGGTTGATGAAACGGCATGCTTCGCCGTGCTCGCCCGAAACGCGATGCACGGTCCCGGACGGGATCGTCAAACGTTCCCCGGGCCTGAGGCGGTGTGCGGCCTCGTCGCCCTCGATGTCGACGATGACCGTTCCCTCGATTGCGACCAGCGTGTCGGATACCTCGGAATGGCGGTGGCGCGGGATCGACTGTCCACGAGCGATCGTGACCAGCTGGACGCGCAAGCCATCGACCGAGGCGAGCACCTCGCGCAGGAGGGCGCCGGGTTCGCCCGTCGCCGCTGATGCATCATTCATCGGAGGCTCAACCTGTGCACCGGCGCTCGACGGCTGCTCGAGCACTGCCGCTCGGATCTCGGTCGCGATCGCGTTGAGCACCGTCATCATGTCGCGAAAGAGACTCGTGGCATACGTGGCACGTCGGGCGCCGGCCGCCCTCGCCGTTTGGATGCTGAGCGGCCCGTCCCGCCGGAGCATCACGTTGACGACGCCCGCCGCTTGGACGATCGCCCGGATCGCATCGGGGTCCACGAGCCCGAGCGGGTAGACGCAATCCGCGCCTGCTTCACGATAGAGGCGAGCACGCCGCGTTCCCTCGGCGACCTGCGTGTCGAGCTCGCCCTCGCGGCGGAGGAAGACGTCCACCCGGGCGTTGAGGAACAGCTCAGCGCCGAGCCTCCGTGCCTCGGCCCTCACCGCCGCGAGCCGTTCTGCCTGCGCCTCGGCGGGCCGGAGGACGCCGGCCTCGTGGTCGGTGTCCTCCAGGTTGAGGCCGACCGCGCCGATCTCGACGAGGCGCCGTGCGATCTCTGCCGGCGGCAGCCCGTAGCCGGACTCGAAGTCGACCGTTACCGGCAGCGACACGGACCGCACGATGCGCGCCGCCGAGGCGAGCATCTCCTCGACCGGAGCCTGCTCGTGGTCGGCGTAGCCGAGCGCCTGCGCGAGGCCTCCGCTGCTGGTCGCGATCGCCGAGAACCCCGCCGCCTCGAAGCGCTGCGCGCTTGCCGCGTCCCACGCGTTCGCCATCACCAGCATCTCAGGGCCGGCATGCAGCTCGCGGAACAGCCGCACCTTCGCCGCCAGTTGCTCAAGGTCTGCCACACGCCACCTCACCTTCGTCATTCCCGTCGCCGACTGCTGCACTACTGCTGAGGCAACAAGATCACCCGCCGGGCCGGAATCCGGCCTCGACCAGGGCATGCGCATGTGCCGTCTCTGCCAGCGGGAGCGTTGCTCCGATGCGCACGCGGAGGGTACCCGCGCAGAGGTGCTGATTGATGAGACAGGCCGTGGCGGCCAGCTCTCCGGTGCTCGCGCTCCCCAGCGCGAACCCCACGATCGAGGCGTCTCGCGTGTAGAGCAGACCAACCGGCAGCACCGGGCGCGCCTGGCCGTTAGCCATGAGCACGATCGCGCCGCCCGGGCCAGCACACTGGTCGCGAGCTCGAGGTCGTGATGCCCCGACGCATCCCAGAACAGGTCGATGCCGTCGGGCGCCAGCTGCCGGATGCGCGCAAGCAGGTCTGGATCGCGATAGTCGACGACCTCGGTGGCCCCAATGGAACGGGACCATTTGAAGTCGTCGGGGCGTGCGGTCGCGATGACCCGTGCCCCGACCGAGGCCGCCAACTGTGTGACGCAGCCGCCGACGCTCCCGCCGGCCCCGCCGACGAGCACCGTGGCGACCGGCCGCAAAGTTGTGCGCCCGAACAGGCCAAGGTACGCGGTTGCGGCACCGTGCAGCACCGCCACGGCATCCACCGCGGACATGCCGTCGGGCAGGCGGTAGAGCCGGTCAGCGGGTGCGACCACCTCGCGCGCGAACGATCCTTGCCGGCCACCCGTGCTCATGCTGTTGCACCACACCCGCTCGCCCACGGCGAAGGCGTTACCGGCCGCGCTGCCACGCTCCACCACCGTCCCCACGAGCTCGCGGCCGACGATGTATGGAGAGACCGGCAGCGGTCCGCGCTGCCGGACGTAGGTGTCGACCGGGTCGCCGACGAGCGCCTCGGTGCTCACGAGCACGTCGGTGCTGCCGAGGGCGGGCAGGGGCACCTCGCCGTCGCGGATTGCCTCGGGCGGGCCGGGCTCCGTCACGTAAGCGGCGATGGTGCCGCTCGCGGACATCAGGGAGCTCGCGCCGGCCAGATCCCGACACGCGGCTGCCACCGCAGCTCGCGGCGCGCGGCCTCGTTCGAGCAACGGTACGACCGCGGCAGCGCCGCGTCGCCATCGCGCGGAGGCGGCGCAGCACCGACGAGCCCCGCGAGCCGATCGAGGTACTCCCCGTTCCGGATCGGCGTGTCCGTGATGTTGAAGGTGGAACCCGCGGGCGCCCGGTCGAGCGCGGCCACGGTCGCCGCCGCGATGTCCTCGACGTGAACGAACGAGACCCAGTTGCTCCCACTCCCCGGCACGCGCAGCGTCCCCGCGCGCAGTCGCTCGATGGCGCCCTCCTGCGCCGTACCGGGCCCCACGAACGAGCCGCCACGCAGGATGCACCAGCGCACCTGCTGCGGGTCGAGGTCGTGCACCATGCGCTCCATCTCCAGCGTGGGCGAGACCGCCGGCGTCCGGTCGGCGCTCGTATCGAACGGTGCGTCCTCGTCCAGCCAGCGGTCACCACCGTCTGCGTACGCCATTACGATGCTCTGCTGGACATATATGGGCACACCGGCCGCCCGCACAGCATCGAGGAGCGTACGTGTGCCGGTTGTGCGCAGTGCAGCCGTGGTATTCGCGCCGTCGGGCCCCATCGCGCCCGGTCGAATGGCCGTGGCCAGGTGGAGTGCCGCGTCGCAGTCGTGCATGTGTTTGGCCAGCGTGGCCGGCGAGTCCCGCAACAGGTCGCCCGCAACCACTTCGATGCCAGAGCCGGCGATCGACGCAGCACCGGCGACATCGCGCGCGAGCACGACCACTGAGTCGCCACGCTCGAGCAACCGGGGGATCAGCGCTCGGCCGTAGACGCCGGTTCCACCCGCCAGGAACACCCGCATCGCGTTCTCCTTCTCGACGTCGTCCGGCGCGTGAAAACGCACCCAGTTTCGCGCGGTGCGGAGTCCGAAGAAAGACAAATCCGGACACCATTGACCTCCGCTTACGTGGGTGCACGGCCGCGCGATGCATCGGCGAGGGGCGCGTTGCACCCTTGGTGGCACGGCGGAGCGACCGGCCCGGTCCTGGCTCGGAACCCCCGTGGTAGCTGCAGAGCAGGTCTTCCTGGGAGTGGCGCGCCGAGGTCTCCCGCGTTGCCCGAGGATTGCGGCGAGCGCGGGAACGTCCCCATCCGTGTACCCTCCTTCGGGACACGAGGGACCGTTTCGTGCTGCAGACGCCCGTGCTCCCTGCCGCGATGCTTGGCTCCGCCACGCCGGGCAGCTACGTCGTGTTAGCCCCCTGGAACAGCGCACGCGCATCGCGGTCGGCCGACTTAGCGCGCGCGACTTCGCGACGGGCTATTGTGCCTACATGGGCTCGGCGCTGGGCAGGCTGGTGGCGCGTCGCCCGCCACCGACGCGCCACCAGGCGCCCGCACTGGCATATCGACTAGTTCCTTGCGCACGCACCCGTCGGCGCGGTTTGGGCGCACGTGAGCACGCGTCGTCTCGACTGCGTGCTCAGCGAGCGACTTGGTCGCGAGCCCTGGACTTCCCGGCCCGTGCGCGGATTCGGCGCGTCGGATTGTCGCTGCGTGTCGCACCCGCACTACCTGGTGTGGCCGTCGCAGGCATGGAGCGCGCATGCGAGTTGCTCGCGGACACCGCGAGCGGGGGCTGAGCCGTGCTGCACCCGAACCTCTGCTGCCGGCACGCGTCGTCGACCGACCCCTATCGATTCACCGCGCGTGTTGAGCTCGATGCCAGCCCGGGCAGCATCGCGAGGCTGACCAGAGCGCGTCTCGCGAACACCGGGCATCCGCGCGCGCCCTTGCGCCCGCACGCACGTGCGCTCGTCACACCGGCACCCCCGGGGCGGGGGCCGCTTCCATACCGGCTCGTGCTCACCCTCGTCGGGTGTTGACATCTGCGTGAAGCGTGCTCGCACCGGAGCGGTCGAGAATAGGAGAGCATAGGCATGGGCGTTGGAGGCAGCATGAACGCCAACGCAGTTCGGTCACACGTCATCTACGCGCGAGTCGGTCGCGCCCTGCAGAGGCTCGGGGCTCGCATGACTTGTGAGGCTCGAGATGCTGATGAGAGGCCAATGTGGCAATCGTGGATCTCCTCTGCGACCTGGTGAATTAGCGTCATTGTCACTGCCTTCATGCTGATCGTATTAGCGGCAACTGTTGCTCCGGTGCTGCTCGCGACACCACTCTTCATTTACTTCCTCAGCCACAGGGAATCAGAGAGCTAAGTCGTGTCTCCGCTGGTCGGCGTAGACTCCCGAAGTTGGTCGTGCGCCTTCGCCGCTGCACGTGCCATCGCCCCAAACATGTCGCCCGCACGTTCGGGTGTGAGTCGCTCGTCCAGTACCGGCAAGTACAGCAGAATCTCTTTCTCAAGGTGCGTCTGCAGCACTGCATGGAGCCCATAGGCAAGCCGCTGCAGTCTTTGAACGACGTCCGGAGCTGGGCTCACACTGGTGTTCTCGAGACAGCCTCGGAGTGCTGCGAGCTCCGTGATGAACTCCACGATCTGCCGGTGCTCGCGTGCCATCGTGGCGGTGGCACGCAGTCCGCCGAGTAGCACCGCGACGACCGGGTACAGGCCATAGTCGTCGGCTCGCACGTGTACGAGCACCTGACTGCGGAGCAACGCAAGCACATCGTCTAACTCGGGCAGCCAGACCGCGGGAGGGCCAGCGACCGCATCACCGAATAGGCGTAAGCTCTCCGCCCTCCAGAGCAACTCATAGTGATCCTCTCGCAGCTGCTGGGTGATGCGCGGCACCCTTGAAACTGTCCACCGCGACGCCTCGGTCACAGTCATCCTGTGTCCTTCGTTGCGGGGCGGCTTGCTGCCTGGTCGTATCGCGGCGTCGATCGGTATCGCTCACTGGATCGCCCCTACATCCAGCATGACCGGCTCACCCGTGGCTCTTCACCTGTTCACCGTGGTGGACCAGACGTGTGAACCATGCGGCGCACGCTGCCCAAGAAGACTCGTGGTGCTCGCGTGGTCGGGCAGTGACTTTGGTTGATGCGGATAGTGACGCTCGCACGCTATCGACGGGCCCGCGTTGGCGGCAGTTCCAGCATCTCGTCTAGCTGGAATCATCGCGACGCGCCCTGGCTCCGTTCGGGGCTTGCGATCCTGCAGCACGGGCAGTTCCGTCCGGAGCGGATCGCGGCAACTGGCGGGCCTTTGATTCTACCTCGCCCTCGAGAGTCTGCTCGTCGACAGGAGGGGCTGCTTCACGGCCACATAGTCGAGTGCCAGCATGACGTGAGAATCGCCGGCAGATTGATCACGGGACCCGCGGCTCATCTCGCGTGGAGACGCCGTGGGCCGTGGTTGCGGGGCATCGAGATGTCCCGCAACTCCGTTTGGCATGCGTCTGGACACCGGGCACTGCCGTGCTAGCGTGCGCGCAGAGGCGTGCCGAAGCAGACGGGATGCGGCGCAAGAAATGGGCGATGAACGACGTCGGGCTATGGACTCCGAGGACCGAGAAAACCTCGTTCGCGAGGAGTTCACTCGGCAGGTTGCAGGGTTTCATGCCTCGGCGGAACTATCGAGCATCGAACCGCTTGAGCGCATTGCCGCATTGGTCGACGTGAAACGCACAGAAGCGGTGTTGGACGTCGCATGCGGGCCGGGCATCGTCGCAGAGCACCTCGCGCACCACGCCGGCCTCGTGGTCGGGATTGACCTCACGGAAGCGATGCTCAAGGCAGCCCAAGATCGTTGCGAACGCGCCGGCTTGACCAACGTTCGCTTCGAGCTTGGCAACGCCGAAGCTCTCCCTTACGCGGATGGATCCTTCGATGTTGTGGTGTCTCGCCTGTCGTTCCACCACTTCCCTGACCCAGGTCGGGTTCTTGATGAGATGCGCCGTGTCACCAGGACGGGTGGGCGCATCGCGGTCGCAGACGTGACCTCAGCGGATGCACCGGACGAATCCCAGCTTCAGAACGCTCTTGAAATTCTCCGTGACCCGTCGCACGTCCGAATGCTCGCACGGGCGGAGCTTCAGACCCTCTTCGAGTCACGTGGCCTACGCATCGCGCGCGAAGTCGAGTGGGTGCGCCAGCGGCGCTTCAGCGAGTGGGCAGAACTCACTGGCAGTCCGGAGCGGGGCGTGCCGCTTCACACCATCATGGCGACGCTTGCTCGGTGTGGTGTGTCAGCCGGAGTCGAGCTACGCCTGGATGGGGATGAAGTCTGCTTCAACCATCACTGGGTCGGCTTGTCCGCCAACGTTGTCGAGGAGAAACGGTAACCAGCCCTTCCGGAGTGATGCGCGAACTATGTAGCTGCCGAATGGTGACGCCTCGCCCGAGCAACTGGTCGTCAGCACGCGCCGGTCGAGCGCGAGTAACTGAAGAGCAACCTCGTGAGACACAGGCTCTAGTGCAGGTCCTTATGTTGGCGGCGCCCCGTCGTGGGGCACTCGCTTGGCTATGGGTGCCTCCCCGAGCAGCGCCGCCAGGCCGAGTGCCCGGCAGCGAAGGGCGTGCACCGCCGGGATGCCGCGCTCCGGCCCTGCCTGCAGGGCCTTCGCCTGCCGGAGCGACGATTACCTCGCCCGCAGCGAGGGATGGGCGTGCCCTAGTGGTCGTACTCGCGGTGTTCCTCGAAGGAGCCTCGCACGTGATGAGTTGAGCAACTGGGACGTCCTCGACGGCGCGGTCCAGCATGAATCGGAGCCCTGGCGTCTGCCGCCACCCAATCCGTCTATCTCTGACTCTGCCTCGGATGCGGGGTGACTCCCAGCAACTCATTATGCATGCTGGGATCTGCCGGGCTCGAGTGGATTTCGGATCCCGCTGCGAAGACGTGAACCCGAATGAGCGTCAGCGGGTGTAGGGTACTGACCGCCCTCGATCGCCGCATCAGCGGCGGCGAGCTCTTCAAAGTTCCACGACGCGAGCTGCTTGCGGAATGCGCGTTCAGCTGCCGTCCACGGCACATGGACCGGGCACACCCGGTCCCAGTCGCACGGGCCGCCTCGCAGAACGCAGACCTCGGCGCGGAACGGCCCCTCGATCGCCTCAACGACCTCAAGCAGCGTGATCTCGTCCGGCGGCCGCGCCAGCTCGTACCCGCCCTCGGGGCCGGCCGTCGCCAGCAGGAACCCGCGTTGGACGAGGCTGCCGAGGATCTGCGGGAGGTAGCGCGGAGGTACGTCGGTGACGGTCGAGACTTCACGCGCCTTCCTTCGGCCGCGCCCATGGTGCCGCGCGAGTTCGAGAACGGCGCGGACCGCGTAGTCCCCTCGGCGCGTCAGGCCGGACTCCATCACGCCCTCCCGATGGTAATCCGATCGCGCCCGGCGACGACTGCTCCGGCCCCTCCGCTGGCACTCTCACTGAGCGCCGAGACGAGATCGACGCGGAGCAAGCGGTCGTCCGGCATCAGGCGATATGCAATGTCCTGCTGGTGGCGTCGAGAGACGGAGGCCGGCGCCCACCGGGGCGCCTCGTCACGCGCCGCGTCCGCCGCGGCGACGCGCACCGCTCGCTGCGAGATGCGGTCGGTGAAGACGGCCGCCATCCTGCCACGCTCGTCGATGTGCAGCCGGCCGCTGCCTACGGTGAGGCCGATCGTCGACGCGATCGCGTCAGCCGCACATCGAGCGGTCTCCACGACCACATCGAGCCGGTCTCGGTCCACCGGGCGCTCGAGGTTCAGCGCCGAGAGCCCGGCCAGGGCCATGCGCACACCGAGTGTGATCCCGGCGCAGCGATGCCCGTGTGCACCCGCCGCTCGACGAATGAGCGCCTGCAACGACGGCGGCCCGTCAGCCGAGAGCTGGAACTCCTGGATGAGGGCGCTCGCGAGTGTGGGGACCTCGTCGGCGGCGATGCTCAACAACGCCCGGCCGTCCATCGATACGAGGTGCGCCTGCATCGGCATACCAGGCTCAAGGTAGATCGAAGCGCCCAGCGCATCGTCCCTGAAGCCCTCGACGACGACGATGTCGACGCGACTCTGGAGCGGCTCGATCGCGCCTTCAAGGGTCTCCGGTTTGGACCGGGTGAGCCAGCCGTCAGCACCACCGAACAGCACCACGGCCGCCCCGGCGCGGGCGAAGCGGTCGCTGTCGGAGCCAGCGCGATCAGGCGTAATCCCGTGATGCGAGTGTTTGAGTGCTGCGACAACGTACCCTCGCCCCGCGAGCTCCTCGATCAGGCGGCTCGCGAGCAGCGTCTTGCCGACGTTCCGGCCAGGCGCCGTGATCCGAACAATCGGCAATGACGGGGGCACGACGCTAGACCGCCCCTCTTCGTTGCCGCTGGCCGATGAAGACCACGACGGCTGCGGCACCCAGTGCCAGGGCAATCACCGCCACGATCAGGATCTGGGCGCCGCCGAATCCGCTGACGGTGGCGCCCGTTCCGATCCCCAGCTCAATCCATGGGGCGATGGACTTGACGCCGTCGCGATCGCCGGCGCCGCCGTTCCAGACGGCAAAGGCGATGTTCGTGGTCGAGCCAACATCGAAACCCGCCTCGCTCGCCTCGGCGGCCTTGAGGGGGCGGACAAAGAGCGCGCGCCAGTGGCCGTCGCGCCACTCACCACTCCCGGACACATCTTGCAAGTCCGCGTGCGTGAGCGTCCCGAAGCTCTCGGCGATCAGGTTCTCGATCGGGGAAGCGTGATCCTGCTGCGCCAGTGGGTTGCCGACGTATGTCGCCGGCCGATAGATCGGGTCATCTGCGTTCGGATAGAAGTCGACGACCGTGTTCGGGTAGCGGGTTCGCGAGGTGGCGAACCCACCGGCGATGTCGCTCTCCCAGACAGCCTTCCACTGCCAGATGTTCACAGGCGAGCCTGCTGCACCCATCGTGAACGGAGGGAGCACGGACGCGGCCACCGCGGGGAACATCACCGCGGCTGCATCGGAAAACTCGATGACCCCATTGACCGCGTCGTCAGGCTTGTCGTCGGCCCACTCGAGCAGCAGGTACAACTGCTGAGCGTCATACAGGGCGCGCACGGTCACTGCCTGCACCGTGCCGCCGCCGAACGGGGGCGTGATGTTCTGCGCCGACAGCGGCACTTGCTGCGAGGGCGCGCGGTCCCAAGCGGGACTCCAGGGGGCGTCCGGTGAAATCGCGGCACGCGTGGAGCGGGCGTCGAGGCGCGGCACCTGCGATCGTACCGGGACGACGTTCACTGCTCCCACCGCCGCGGCGATCAATAGCGCGAGGACGACGGAGCGCGCGCCCGCGAGACGGGGGAGGCTACGAGTGGGCGGCGAGGACACGTTCAGCCTCCTCTCGACTCTCGAACAGTGGAAGATTTGCAGCCTCGGCGCTGGGGAGCTCGGCCATCGGGCAGCTCAGATCGCCGGGCTCATCGGCAATCAGCACGGGCTCGTCGCGGTAGCGTCGAACGGTGCCGAGGCGCAGGAAGCGTTCCTCCCATGAGCTGAAGGCGACGAGCAGATCGCCAGCGGCACCGTACGCCGAGGTCGCGCCGGTCAGGGCCGTGCGCCGCCCGATCACCGGCGCCCAGCGCGCAAGGTGGTCGCGGAGGAAGGAGCGCTGCGCATCGCGGCAGATTCGGACGTGCTCCGCCTCCCCGCGCTCCCGCGCGTGAGCTTCCTTGAGCGCGAGCAGGAACATGAACTCGAGCTCGAGCGCGAGGTGGTCATGGCGCTCGCCGGCGGGGTCGAGGCCGAACGCCCGGTAGAAGCCGGCGATGTCGGCGAGCTGCGCGTTCTGCTCGAAGATCTGTCGCGCGCTGAACGCCGTCTCCCAGAGCGGGCACTCGTCCGAGTAGGTGATTGAGAACGTCGACTGGAACACGTGCTCGAGCTCGGGCGGCAGCCAGTCGGTGAGCGCGGCGGCGAGGGCTGCAACCCCGTGTCGAATGTCGCCGTCCAGCAGATCGGCCGCGGCGATGGCGTGGGGCAGTAGCGCCGTTCGCTGCTCGTTGACGTCGCTCGTCGGGTACGAGAACACGAGCGCGAGCAACCGGTAGAGGTTCGCGCGCGCGAGGCTCCGTTCCTCTGCAGAACATCTGATCACCGGAATCCCTCCTCTCGCCGTTCCTCTCCAGAACGGCTAGATCGAGTTGAGGTACTGTGGCGCGCGCTCGAAGAACGGCTCGCGCACGGTCACGCGCACGATCTCCTGGCCGGCGCTATCGAAGCCGATCACGGTGTCGTTGAAGAGCTCGTACACCTCGCCGCCGACATTCACTTCGGCGATCTTTTCGCCGTCGATGACGTCGAACGAGAAGATGATGCGTTGCGTCACGCGGAAGAGCTGCAGCACGGCAAGCGCGCGGCGCGACGGCCGGGTGTAGGCCGCGATCGCGTCGTCGACACCTGGACCGAACATCTGGCGCAGGTACGGGCGCGGGACCCACCGCGGCGGAATGTAGTAGACGTTCGGCTGCGTGCCGAACTGCGGGTAGAGCGGCAGCGCCATCTTCTCTTCGTGCACGAGGTAATAGAGCGGGTGCCCAGGATCGGGCGTCCAGGTGCCGTCGGACTCGACCTGCACGAGGCCCTGCAAGCGAATCTTCCCGGGACAGACCGCCATGCAACGCGTCTCCATCGGCAGGCCCTCCGTCAGGGGGTCGGTGCCCTCGACGCGCGGGTAACAGGCGATGCACTTCTCGGAGGTGCGCGTGTCGGGCCGGTACATGGGCTTCTTGTAGGGGCATTGCTCGACGCACTTGCGGTAGCCGCGGCAGCGCTCCTGGTCGATGAGCACGATGCCATCCTCGGGGCGCTTATAGATCGCGTTCCGCGGGCATGCCGCGAGACATCCGGGATAGGCGCAGTGGTTGCAGATGCGCTGGAGGTAGAAGAACCACGTCTCGTGCACGGGGAGCGAGACGCCATCGGCGAGCTGGGATCCCGAGACGGCCGCGTCCTCGTGGATGTTGGGCGAGGTCCACTCCTCGTCGGCGGGAATGTAGCCGACCGCCTGCTGTCCGGTTCCGGCGAGTCGGGCGGCGTCGAAGATCGTGGCTCCATCGTAGGAGCCGTAGGGGGCGCGAGCGGACGGGCTGCCGCTCCACGTCTGCGCCCCCGGGTTGGACTGCTCGATCAGATCAAGCGTCTTGAGATCCCAGTTCTGGGGGTAGCCTCCGTAGGGCTTTGTCTCGACGTTGTTCCACCACATGTCCTCCTGCCCCGGCGAGAAGGTCCAGGTGGACTTGCACGCCATCGTGCAGGTCTGGCAGGCAAGACAGCGGTTGATGTTGAAGACCGCCGCGAACTGCCGGTCGGGCGCGGCCTGCGCAAAGCGGTAGTCCATCTCGCGGCCGAGTTGCCAGTTGTAGACCTTCGCCATCTCAGGACTCCTCTCCGGCGGGACCCATCACGTCGTCGACGAGCGATTCGACGTAGTCCGCACCGCGCTCGAGGTAGACGCCGTGCGGCGCCGCGAAGGTCGGCGTCGTGAAGATGCTCAGTACGCGCCGCCGACTCCAGCCGAGGAGCGCGAACTCCTCCACGATCGCCCGCGCCATGGCTGCCATGCCGTCGTGGCCGGGCGTGACGAGCCGGACCACGGTCGGCTCGTAGGGATCGGTCGGCTCTGCGGCCTTCTCGCGCCCCGACTGGGCGAGTAATGGCTGTCCAGCGCTCTGGTCCCGGCTGTGCAAATCGCTCATGAGACGAAACCGCCCCCCAGGTACTTGAGCATCCGTGCGTCCTCGCCCCCCGGCGCGTTGCCGCTCTGGCCGGGCGCCCAGGGGCTCTGCCGATCGACCCCGCCGGCCTCTGAGCGCGTCACGCGGATGAGCGCCTCTTTCGGCACGGTGTTGATCGCGTGGTTGTCGACGTCGAAGCCGAAGATGAAGCCCATGCCCGCAGCGCGCTTGTGAAACAGCGTGTCCGTCTGATGCATGGGCGGCGCCCAGCCACGGGTGATGCTCTGCTGGCTGCCGTAGCGGAAGGTCGCCTGATAACCCGTGGTCTCCGAGAGCGCACGGCCATCCGGCCGCGTCTCGTGGGCGCGTACGGTGCGCGGCGTCGACATGAAGCCGATGTGCTTCAGCATCGTCACGCCGTACGGATACGAGGGGTTGTAGCTGACGCGCACCTGCAGCCGGGCCACCTCGTAGAAGCCGTCGCCCTCGTGTGCGCCGCGGTACGGTCGATCGGCCGGGTTCGCGTCGACCCAGACGAGGTCGCCGTCGTCGATGCCGAGATCCTTGGCGGCCTGAGGGTTCATGTGCAGCTGTGAGTCGTTGAGCAGCGGCAGTCGCGTGTCACGACGGTGGGGATCCCCGAAGTTGGCCGACCAGATCGAGTGCCAGTCCACGACCGACCAGGACGAATGCACGCTATGGCGGCTCTTCGGCGTGAGGCACACGAACTGGAAGCCCTGCTCCCAGAGCGGGTTGGTCGTCTGCTTCGCCTCGGCCCACGACATGGCGACATTCCGGACTGTGCGCAGGTCGGCATCGAGCTCGTCCGCGGCGATCCCATAGCTCTGCGGTCGAATGAAGCGGCTCGTCGAAACGATCACGTTGGGCATGTATTGCGTGGCTTCCACCGCCTCGCGATGGACGATCATGTTCTCGCCGTATTCGATCGCCTCGGGAATGTCGACGTAGGCGTGCAGCCGTCCGGTGTCCGTGTAGAACGGCAGGCTGTCCTTGATCTGCTCCCAGAAGGGGATCCGCGGATACGTGCGGTACATCATCAGTGCGGTGCCGGGCACGCCGTACTTGCCGGCGAGAATGTCGGCGGTCGTGTAGCCGGCCGTCGTGAACGAGGCGTCCAGCACGCGGTCGAGGTAGACTTCCGGCCGGCCCTCGGTTGCGAACTTGAAGTGGTCGGCGAAGCGTTGTTCGCCGGTGCGCGCGCTCAGGGCACGCGCGACCCCCGCAAAGACGGCGAGATCGTCGCGCGTGTCATGGAGCGGCTTGATACCCCCCTTCCAGATCTGGAGGAAGGGGTTCGAGCAGGAGCCGCCCATCTCGGGCGCTTCCATCTCGAGCCAGGAGTTCGCGGGCAGCACGACGTCGGCAAACTCGGCGGAGCCCGTCCACTCAATCTGCTGGTCGACGATCATGTCGACCTTCGGGTTGACGTTGCGAACGAGTTCGTAGGCCCACTTTGCCTGATTGATCAGGTTCGCGTTGTTGTACCAGATGAGCTTGGTCGGGGTCGGCATGTGTGTGTGGCCGGTGAAGACGCGCCGACCCTTCGGCGTATCGACGATCAACGGCCGGTCGCCGTAGCCCCAGTAGCTGACGTCTTCACCCTCGATCGTGTGTCGCAGTACGTTCGGGGTGAACGTGTAGCGGTCGGTCTCGTCGAGCAGCGGGTTGAACGGGTCCTCGTTCACGTAGCCGCCCACGCCCGGGCCGTGCCACGGCGCGGCGTGGAAGATCCCGCCTTTGTAGTTCCCAGCCCATGTGCTGACGCCGGCCCCCGATTCGCCGATGCTGCCCGTGAGCATGGCCAGCAGGTAGGTCGCGCGGTTGTGGAGCGTCGCGTGGAACCAGTGGTTCACGCCCTCGCCAATGTGGATGCCCATCGGGCGAATAGTCGCGACGTCCTCAATGAACTGCTCAACGAGGTTGCGTGGGGCACCGGTGATGTCCAGGACCGTGTCGAGGTCGTAGTCCGCCAGGTGCTCGCGATACATCGCGAAGACCGTCATGACTTCGACGCTGCTGCCGTCGGCGAGCGTGAGCCTTCCGCTGTAGTCGAGCTGCGGGTCGATGCCGCGCTCGGTGAGCCGGTCGCCGACGTCTTCCCGTGTGATGGCACGCGGGCTCCCGTCGGCTCCGACGACGACGCGATCACCAATCTGGTCGTACTGCTCGGGCGTGAGCGCGTGCACCGTGAAGCTGGGAGCGTCCGCTGAGAGCCGATTGCGGTAGCCGGGGAAGAGCTCGTCGGCACGCAAGCGCTGCAGCGTGTCGAGGCGGACGAGCAGCGGCATGTCGGTGAAGCGCTTCAGGAAGGCCGCGTCGTAACGCTCGCCGTCGATCAGCGCGCGGGCGACGCCCAAGAGCAGAGCCGTGTCGGAAAGCCCCGCCCGCACGGGGATCCAGTAGTCGGACTTAGTGGCCGGCGGGCTGTACTCGGGGACGATCGTAACGATCTTGCCGGCGCGCTCCATCACCTCGTGGAAGAAGTGACTCTCCGGCATTTTGTTCTCGACGAGATTCTTGCCGATCATCACAAGCAGACGGCTGTTGCGCAGGTCGTTGAAGTCCGTCTCGCTGGTCTGGAGGCCGTGG
This sequence comes from Dehalococcoidia bacterium, assembly GCA_041390625.1. Lineage (GTDB taxonomy): Bacteria > Chloroflexota > Dehalococcoidia > UBA2979 > UBA2979 > RBC038. The sequence continues at coordinate 74,722 of JAWKPM010000012.1, forward strand.
ACGAAGGGGAATCCGGGCGCCTGGTCGCCGCGCCAGGTGTACTCCGACCAGTCACGCGCACCCCGGGCCTCTTCAGGCTCAACGCCGCGCACGTACGCATCGAGCAGCGACAGCGCATTCGCGAAGCGGAACAACCCGAACTTGCCGGCCACACCGTGCACGGGCAGCGCGCTGCCAAGCTTCATCGTGCGGACACCGGATTCGTCCCAGTGCTCGAGCATCTCCTCGGGGTAGCCGTCAGCCTCCAGTAGGCGCCGGCGCCCATCGGCGCCGCTGTAGGTGCGAGCCACGGCCTCGAGCCCGCGGGCCACGTAGTCGCTGATCTCGTCCCAGCTCAGGCGCACGAAGTCGTCGTCGCCTCGAGTGTCGAACTTGTACTTTGTTCGAAGGCCAGGATCGTCGGAAAGCGACGGGAAGCCGTCGTCGGCCCATGCCTTCCAGCCAGCCCGGAGCATCGGGTACTTGGCACGGTACGGCCCGTAGACACGACGATGCAGCGTGTAGCCCTTGTGGCATCCCCGCGGGTTCCAGGCGACACTCGCGCGGTTGCCGTCGAGATCACCGATCTCGCCAGCGTCGTAGTTCACCTCGGAACGTTGCACGACGCCGTTTCGTGTGAACGCGCGCAACCGACACATGTGCGTGTCGTTCGGCGCGCAGATGAACGTGAAGCTGTCGTCGTATGCGTACTGGTCGCGGTAGACCTGTTCCCAGTCGCGGAACGGATAGGCCTCGAGCGGGTTGTCGATGGTCTCAACCAGCTGAAGCTGGCGCAGGAGCGGGTAGGACGCCGCCCCGAGGGTGGCCACTGCGCCGAGCTTCAGGAAGTCACGGCGTGACAGGTTGCTCATGACGGGCCTCCAACTCCGGCAATCAGCCCGCGGTCGCCGGGCATCTCGACAGCAGTTGCCGACGGCCGCTCGGCGGCCGCTCGGCGACGATCCCAGTCTTGGCGCTCGCGACCCGAAGGCGTCCGCGACACGAGTGGAGTCGTTTCCGCGGCCGGCAGCATGGCCAGCACGACCAGCGCGAGCACGGCCGTCAGGTTGTGATGCACGACCGCCGGCTGCAGCGCGGCGGCAGCAAGCAGCACCAGGCCTGCAGCAAGTGGGCGAGTCGCCGGCGCGTGCAACCACTCGATCGCGACGAGGCCCGCGCACGCAGCCGAGACGATGTAGATGAAGGGCGGGAGCGAGAGCGTGACCCCGACTGCCCAGCTCGAGATGATCGCCGCATAGTCGGGACGCCGCGCAAGCAGCGAGGCCACGAACAGACCGGCAGCCGCCCCCCCGATCCACGACCCACGGGTCGGCGAGTGCCCGCGGACGAGCGCCACGGCAAACAGCACCGGAGCGAAGACGAAGGCGAGCTCGCCGACACTCGTGGACACCGTGGTGCCGGTACTCGCAGCGCTGCCGGCCACGGCCGCGGCATCCTTGACAAGTAGCGGCCACTGGCCGCCAAGAACGGCCAGCGCAGCCGCGGCGTGTGCCGCGCCGAAGAGCAACGGTAGCCGCGTCCATGCGGCCGCGATCACGACGCCGATGGCGCTGACCAACGCCGCCCTGGCGGTCAACGACGCCCACCCGCCGGACGCCAGTGTCTCAACGGTGACCCCGCCAAACGCCGCGACGAGAGCGACCGCAACTGCTGGCTCGGACCGCGCGAGGCGGAGCGCGACCAAGGCGGCAGACGCGAGGACGAGCACCGCCGTCGCCTTAAACGAGCATTCCGCGACAGCTGTGAGCATCGATCCCACGCCCGCGAGCCCCGCTCCGGGCATGTGAGAAAGGACCGGAACCGCAACGCGGAACAGCACCAACTCGGCCGCCGCCGCAAGGCCCGCCGCGAGCACCAGCGACCTCTCGGCGGCCCTCATCGTGCCACCCTCGTCCCCTGACGAGTCTTCGGCGCCCGCTCCGAAGGCGACATCCGCTCGATCGGCCGAGTGTCAGACCATCGATCCAACTCCGGAACGCACGGTCCATACCCGCGCTCGATACACGACGACACCGAGCGCCCGTGCAATGCTGATCGTTGGCGGCCCGAACCAAGAGGCGTCCGGGCGGTTGACGCGGATGCGGCAACGGGATGTGACTCTGGCGCTGAGGTTGGCCTCACCATGAGCGGCCCACGGATCGTTCAGCGGTGTCCTAATGGTCTGTTTCTACGCGCCCACTCGGGATTCAAGAACCTGCCCAAAGTCCCGCCGATCGCGGACGAACGTCACACGAATGCGACTCCTGCGATGGCTGCAGACTGCGCCAGTCCCGCTGGCGTAGTCCGTCGGCGAGGTTGGGCGCGGAGCGGGCTCGTTCGCCGCGTGTCCGCGGGCGGTGCCTGCTCGGCGGAGCGATGCGGTCAGCGCGACCGATGGTTCGGGGACCAGCACGCAGAGCTCACTGCGGTGGGCCTGCGTCCCGACGGTGGGCGCGCGCGCGACGGCAGCGGTTACTGAGCTCGTAGATGCGCCGCGGGCTCCGCGTGGCCGGCACGAGCGCGACGGACGGTGCGATCAGTCACCTGATCCTCGGACAGTCGAGCAGCAGGCCTTAGTGCCGGACCGCTGTGTACTGGCTTCCTGGCACCGCCGTTCACGACCGCGCACGATGACATCTGGTACTACGACACCGCGGCGGCGACCGAGGCGCGTGCGCAGCCTTCCTCGCATCGATCCCGCGACTGACGCCGCGACCGAGACCGTCCCGGGCCCGTCCGGCGGCGGCTACGTGGGAGGCGAGGACGCGCTGTTCTATCGGGCATTGCTGGGGGCACGTTCGGGTGGCGTCCGGGCGACGCGGCGTTTGCCGCCCTGCTGATGCCGACCTGCGCCGAGCCGAGCATGAGATCGACGTTCCGGGAGCAGCGCGCCCGGGTCTGTATGCGGTACCCAGCCAGTACGACTTCATGGGCATCCTTGAGGCGACCGACAGCGACGCGTCGCCGCGCGGTTCTCCTTCGAACGCGTCGTTCGAGCCCGGGCACCGGGCGAGACCGGACGTGTGACCGCAAACAGATTCGACGCTCTTGCGAGGAGAAAGGCTGCGGAGACACGCGCGGCGCTCATCCAGCCCGGAAATGTGGCCGCCCGATTGGGCCGCTCGACCGGCGAACCGAGGTCTTGTGCCCTCGGCTGCCCGCGGCTAGAGGTACCCGAGGCGGCTCGCCTCGGCCGTCAGCACGCCGCGGAACCGGGGATGGGCGAGCCCGATGATCGCGCGGGCACGCTCGCGAGTGGTCCTGCCCTTGAGATTCGCCGCGCCGTGCTCGGACACCAGCCAGTGCACCTCATTGCGGGGTGTCGTGACGACGGCGCCCGGCGTGAGGGTGGGCACGACGCGAGAAGTCTCGCCACCCCGCGCGGTCGAGTAGAACGCGATGATCGACTTGCCGCCCTTCGAGTCGAAGGCCCCGCGCGCGTAGTCGTGCTGGCCACCGGTGCCGCTGAACTGGCGGGGGCCGATGGACTCCGAGGCGCACTGGCCCGTGAGGTCGACCTCGAGGGTGGAGTTCACCGAGACCATGCCGTCGTTGCGGGCGATGTTAGGCGGGAAGTTCGTGTATGACACCGGACGGGCCTCGATGTACGGGTTGTCGTCGAGGAAGTCGTACATCCGCCGCGAACCCGCGGCGAAGGCATACAGCGCCTTGCCGGGATGGAAGGTCTTCGCGACCCCGTTCGCGACCCCGCTCTCGACGAGGTCAACCATGGCGTCCACGAACATCTCCGTGTGGATCCCGAGGTCGCGATGCCCGGACAGGCTCTTCGCGACGGCGTTGGGGACGCCGCCGATGCCCAGCTGAATGCAGGCAGCGTCTGGGATCATCTCGGCGATGATGCCACCCATCGCCGCGTCCTCGGGGCGGGCGGGAGGCAGTGGCAACTCCGTGAGCGGTGCCTCGTGCTCGACGACGGCGTCCAGCTCGCCGATGTGCACCCACGAGTCCCCATGCACACGCGGCATCCGAGGGTTTACCTCCGCGATCACGAGGCGCGCTGCAGCGATCGCAGCCTTGTTGATGTCCACGCTCACGCCCAGACTCATATAGCCGTGGCGGTCCATCGGCGAGACGCAGACCAGCGCGACATCCGGCGCCATGAACTCCGTAATGAGGCGAGGGATCTGATGGAAGAAGGCCGGGTTCAGCACCGCGCGCCCCGCCTCGATCAGACCGCGGTCGGCGCCGCTGGCGAACAGCGATTCCCAGTGGATAGCGTGCGCCACGTCCGGAGCGAGAATCGTCCTCGCGCTCGCCGCCATCGGCAGGAGACTCGTCATCGTCAGGTCAGTGACTCCGCCGCCACGAGCGCGCGCAGCCACCGCCTCGAGTAGCGCGGGCGGCTCGCCGACCGCCATGCCCTGCACGACGAGCGCGCCACTGGGGATCAGGGCGGCGGCTTCGGCGGCGCTCCGCAGTCTTGTCTGGTACGCCTCCGTCTACCGCGTCATCGCTCACCTCCGGCGTCCTGAAGGGTAGCGCGAGTCGAGGGTGGTGGTGCCCGACGCCGTCCCCCTTGGGTCGTGACCTTGGCCTTGCCCGTAGTGGGACTTTGGCCCCATTCGTGGCAGCCCACCGCACCTGACTCTCGACTCTGAGTCGCTCCGGGAGGAGAGCAACGCGAAAGTGCATTCCGAGAGTCTGCGCCGTTGAGGCTCTCTGTCGCGCATGCCTGAGGCAGTACTCCAGGCCCGACGGGGCCATCCTGATCGCGCTGGTAGACCAGCCCCAGGTTGCAGACGCAGTGGTCGTGCGCATGGAAGTCGCCAGTCCGCTCGCCGTAGACCGGCCCGCGCGAGGCCAGCATCGCGCACGAGCACGCTGCAGCTGAGAGGGATGACGCGGATGCATGGCAGCGGTTTCACCCCGATTCCGCTCTTGGCAGCGCGCACGCCGACGAGCGAGCGATGGCTTGCTCGTGCGGACCTCTGGTTTCCCGCAGCGGCAATGGCAGTCTCGCTCCTCATCGCCGCCACGGGCGGGCTTACTCTCGGCGTGCTGGCCGTGCTTCGGGCAGGAGTTGCCCGTGACCGCTGGCTGGCCACGGTCGAGGCGCATGGTGAACTGCAGCTCTGGGGGTGGTTCGCGGTCTTCATCACCGCCGTGGTGTTTGAGTTCATCGTCCGCCTGAACGGCCGCCCGCCGATCCCACTGCGACCACGGGCGCTGGTCCTGGTGCTTCTCGGTGGGGGTGCGGTGCTCTCGGCCACAGGGCGGCTCGTCGATGTTGCTGGGCAGGCACTTGTGACGGTAGGCGCCACATCGCTGGTGATAGGGGCGCTAGCGCTCGTTGTCATCGTCGTACGAATCCGACCGGCATATCCGCTCCGTGCGGACCTGCACCCCCTCTTCTTCCGCGCCGGGGTGACGTGGCTGCTGCTGGCCGCCCTGGCCACCCTGGTCGCCTCACGGGGATTCCTAGTGGGTGTGACCCCGTTTGATGAGTCGTACTTGGTCGCAGAGCTCGTCCTCCGGGGCTTCGTTATGAACGTCACGATCGCGGTCGCGCTCCGAGCCTTCGTCGGGCACCTCGGCTTGCGCCCGATGCCGGTCGAACGACAGCGGGTCCTCTGGGTGCTCGTCAACCTCAGCATCGTCGTCTGGGCGTCCGGCACCGGCGCGTGGGGCTTACACGGCGTACCGTCGCTTGTCGCTGCGGGGGATCTCCTATTCGCGGGCGGACTGCTCTGGGCAACCTGGGCGCTCGACGTCGGGCGGGCGGCACGCGGATGGAGACGGCCGCGGCACCGCGCGCAGGTCCTTGTGCCCATCGCCTGGATCGGACTCCTCACCTACGCAGGAGCACTGTCGGTGCAAGCGGCCGTTGCGCTTGCAGGCAGTAGTCAGACCTCGGTATTCGAGGCCGGCGCCACCCGCCACATGCTCGCTCTCGGTTTTGTTACCCCGCTGCTCATCGCGATGGCACACGTAGTGCTTGAGCGCTTTCTCATCGGGCGCCTCTTCGGCGAGACCTGGCTGACCATCGCCTTCGTCCTCCTGGTTGGTGCCTGGCCACTGCGCGTCGTCCCCCCACTCGTCGACAGCGACGTCGGAGCCACTGCACAGGCATTGATGGGAACTGCGGGCGTTCTCACGTCGGGTGCGCTCCTCATCGCGGCTGCCGTTGCGATCTGGAACGCCCTTGCCACGGAGCGATACGTACGTCTGCTCCGAAGCGTAGAGGGCCTGCGCCCCATACCCCGCGCCTCCGGTACGCAGGGTGTGTACACGCGGGACCCGGGGGAGGAGAGCACGCGCGTACATGAGGTCGACGTCCGTCCCGACATCGCCGCGGGCCGCGAGCCGTTCCCACGCCTGATGACTGCCGTCGGACAGTTGGCTCCGGGGGATCGGTTGCGCCTGATCGCGCCGTTCAAGCCACTGCCGCTGTACGGCGTGCTCGCCGAACACGGATTCGACCATGAGACTGAGGTGAAGAGCGACGGCTCATGGCACGTGATCATCAGGCGCCGCTTGGCTCGCGGCTGATCGTGGCGGGCAAGCCACCGCCAGGTGGCGATGAGAACACACGGAGATCCGTGAGCCAACGATCATGCAGAAGGGGGCGTTTAGCGCCTTGGCGATCAGGATCGAAGGTGTAGACATGGTCCGCGTCGCTCGTGACAAGAGGACTCATGACGCGCAGCGCATGTGACGGGTAGCTCGAGGTGCTCGCTCGAGCACCGGCGGGAGCAGCCCTGGACGAAACTCAGCGGCAGACCGCCTCGTGCTGCGGCGCGATCGGCGGCTCATCACCGATTCCCTCGAACCGAGGAAGCCTCGGAGCTGGACGGAATCGTCCATCTCGTCCGCACCCACCTGAAGTAACTCGGCCCTATCGAAGGTCAGGCATGTGCGACAACTGGTACCTGGAGACGCCATGACCGCTGCACAAGCGACGCACGACCTCGCGCCCGGCGACGCCGGTGCGGAACCCAAGGAGGAGCATCGTATCGAGCGGAGCGACCTCGTCCGCATCGCTGAGCTCGCGGCGACCGCGTTCCTGGCGTGGCTCGTGCCCTCCGACCCCGCATGGCTGGTGATCGCCGGAGGCGCGGTCGCGGTCGCAGTCGGCGCGTGGCCGATCCTGCACGACGCCGTCAAAGACCTGCTCGAGCGTCGCATGACCATGGAGCTCTCAATGACGATCGCGCTGGTGGCGGCGCTCGCCATCGGCGAGGTCTTCGTTGCCGCCGTTATCGCGATGTTCGTGGTCGGCGCCGAGGTGCTTGAGGACATGACCGTGGCGCGCGGCCGGCGCGCGATCCGGGATCTGCTGCGGTATCTACCGCCCACCGCGCTCGTGCGACGCGACGGCAAGATCATCGAGATCGCCATCGACGAGCTGCGACCCGGCGACCTGGTGCTCGTGAACCCGGGTGCCGCCATCCCCGTCGACGGCACGGTCGTGGCGGGATCCTCGTACGTCGACGAGGCGACTATCACCGGCGAGCCGATGCCGGTGGAGAAGGGCAGCGGCGACCATGTCTACGCGAGCACGGTCAACCAGTCCGGGGCGCTCGAGGTACGAGCGGAGCAGCTCGGACGCGACTCCACCTTCGGCAAGATCATGGAGGCCGTCGAGCATGCCGAGCGCTCTCGTGCGCCGGTCGAGAAGACAGCCGACCGCTTTGCCGGCTATCTGGTCTATTTCGCGCTCGGTGCCGCCGCCCTGACCTTCCTGCTCACGCACGACGCGCGCTCGACCATCTCGGTGGTGATCGTCGCGGGCGCGTGCGGGATGGCGGCGGGCACCCCGCTGGCGATTTTGGGTGCCGTGGGTCGGTCGGCTCGACGGGGGGCGATCATCAAGGGCGGCCGCTACGTAGAGACGCTGTGGGCGGTTGACACCGTGGTGCTCGACAAGACCGGCACCCTCACCTACGGCACACCCGTGGTACAGGCCGTGTACCCCGCCAACGGCACCACGCCGAACGCGATCCTCGCCGCGGCGGCGGCCGCCGAGGTGCGCAGCGAACACCCCCTGGGGGACGCCATCGTCGCACGCGCTCGGGCCGCGGGCGTGGCAGTGACGGAGCCGGAAGCGTTTACCTATTCGCCTGGCAAGGGTGTGGTTGTGCAGGTTGAGGGCACCGAAGTCCTCGCGGGCACGCGAGCCTTCGCGCAGGAGCACGGCATCGCGCTGGGGGACCTCGACGTGCCCGATGGCGAGGCCTCGGAGGTCGTGGTCGTACGTGACGGGCAGCTGCTCGGCACGATCGCGATCGCCGACGTGCTGCGGGACGAGGCCGCTCAGGCTGTGCGCGAACTCCGAGCGATGGGCCTGCGCACCGTGCTGCTGACCGGCGACCGCCCAGCTGCCGCCGAGGCGATCGCGGGCCGGCTCGCCGTCGAGGAGTGGGCGGGAGGCATGCTGCCGGAGCAGAAGCTCGAGCGCGTGCGGGCACTCGTGGCGGGCGGACGCACGGTGGCAATGGTGGGCGACGGTGTCAACGATGCACCGGCGCTCGCGCAGGCGAGCGTGGGCGTGGCGATGGGCTCCGGCACGGACGTGACGCGCGAGAGCGCACACGTGGTGCTGATCGGTAACGACCTCGCGAAGTTCGTGGAGACGCTCCGCGTTGCCCGGCGCACGCGGCGAATCATCCTCCAGAACTTCGCGGGCACCCTCGGCATCGACCTGGTCGGCATGGGGCTGGCCGCCTTTGGCCTGCTCGGCCCCTTGGTCGCCGCAGCGATCCACGTCGTCTCCGAGCTGACCTTCCTGCTCAATTCGGCGCGGCTGCTGCCGGCAGGCGTCCCCGACGACCAGAGCGAACCAGCCGTGGAGGGCTGAGCCCATCGAAAGCCAGGCGATCCCATGCTGGACGATGTCGTCACCTTAGCCAGCAAAGGGTCTGCCCCTCAATCCCGTGCATAAGACACTATTCGCCGTCGTCGTGACGACATCGGGGTGCGCCTCGTCGACGAGTACGCTTAGCTTCGCCCCGTGGGGCGTGGGGACGCACGGGGTAGCCCCAGGCATGGCCGCCCCATCGAAGGAGCGTATCGACCCGGCCAGCCCGCGTGTGCGTCTCAGTGCCTGGCCGGCGCGAAGGTCGTGAGTCAGATCGGCCAATCAGGTCATAATGACCAGAAGACGAACATAGGCATGACAGTGTGCTCGTGCGAAATCACCGCCTGCCCCTTTCTCGCCCGTTTCTCGTTCTGAACCGATGTTCATCTCCGTGCGAAGTCGCGGGCGTCCGTCGACGGGCGAGGCTGTCAATCGACACCGCCAACCTGGCGCATCAGACCGGCAACATCGGCGAGCTGCCACGTTTCCTGCACCAGACCGTTCTGTAACCGGTAGATGTTGATGCCATTGATAGAGATCGGCCTCCCGCTTCCGGGAGCTCCGAACAGCTCGCCCTGATGAATCCCTTCAATCGCGAATCGAACGGCCACGCGATCGCCGCAGGCGAAGATGTCGTGGATGGGGAGACGCATGTCCGGCACTCCGGCGCGCAGCGTGTTGATGAAGTCGCCAACGTTGCTGCCGTCCACCCCCGGATACGCCTCCGCAAGGTCGTGGCGCGCAGCGTCGCGCGCGACGTGGGACACGATGAAGTCGATGTCACCTGCCTCCACCGCAGCGAACAGACTCCGCATGAGCTCGATCCCGTGTGCTGCCTCAGATTCGACCACGTCCGTCCTCCCTCACGCAGTGCGCTGTACGAGAAGGATGGAACCTGAACCTGGGACCCGAATCCCACGACTCCGCCAATGTCGACCACGATGCCGGCACGAATCCTTGGTGACGTTCCACCCCCACAGATGTGGGCTGGCACCGCCCCGGGCGGCGGGGTGCACCGTTCCAACCGAACTAGGCGTCCGGGTTGCGAGTCACCCAGGCTGCGAGCTCTGTGCGATTGGACACATCCGTCGCGACATAGATCCGACTCAGGTGCCTCACAACCGTGTGGATGCTGATGCCGAGCGTCTCTCCGATCTCGGCGTTCGACAGGCCTCGGGCCACGAGGAGGGCAACCTCGCGCTGGCGCGTGGTGAGCCTCACCCGCGCACGAGGAGGGGGCGAACTCGCACCACGAGCGAGGAACTCGTTGATGATCGCCAGCGTCGCCTTTACATCGCCGGCGAACGGCAGGAACCCGTCTCCGGGAAGCGACACGAGCTGACCGTCACGCACACCCCAGGCGACTTCTCGCGACGCCGCGTACGGGAACTCCGCAATACCGTCATGGACCAGCACGAGGGTCGGTGCGCGAATGTCGCCGAGCGGACCACGGACACGCCAACTCTTTGAGTGCTCGATGAAGCTGACGTGCGCTTCGGGGTGGTCCAACGCCGTCTTCGTCATGAGCGTCTCGAAGGCCTCGCGATCGACTCCCGCACGGTTCGAGCCGAGGAAGAAGGGGGTCATCATCGCCACCCAGCGTCGAACGTCGCCCACCATGAGCTGGCGAATACCCGCCACGGGGCGGTCGCGAGCCCATCGCTCCCAATCGGCGAAGGGGTGCCACAGGACCAGCTGTCGCACGCGATGCGGCTCAAGGCGCGCGAACTCGAGCGCCAGTGGACTGGCCGCGGAGGTGGCGTAGAGGTCGACGCTTGCGGAGCCGGTCGCACGCACCACCGCGTGAAGGTCGCGCAAGGCGGCCTCCAGGTTCAGCGCCTGTCCGTCCCCTGCAGACTGCCCTGACCCTCGAAAGTCGAAGAAGTAGACCGTGCGATGGTCCGCGAGCCCCTCGAACCAGGCGCGATGCTCGTCCAGGCCGAGAACGAGGGCGGTATGAACGAGCGATGGGGTCGGCAGATGCACCAGTGGCGGCCCTGCGCCGTAGCTCCAGAAGGCGATCGACACTCCGTCGGTCGTCTCGACGAACTCGACCGGAAGCGACCTCGACATTGCAGTTCGGTGTGTTGTCACGTCAGTCGGCACACTTGAACCCTGTCGGCACCCTACCCAACGCAAGCGGCGCGAGGTTACCATCACCCGCGTCATGAGCAGCGAGACACGAGCGGCGATGCGCCTTCGATGCGGCGCGCGAGCAGCTAGAGCCTGCCGGCGAGCTACTCGCGCGGCACGGGGCGAATCTCTACCTCGACCAGGTGCTGGCGAAGAAGGAGATTCGTAGGGCCTGGGCCTCGCGACTCGTGCAGCCGTCTGCGGAAGCTCGTCCAGCGCCCAACCAGTCATCGCCGAGGGGAGATGAGCGTGAATATCGAAGAAGCCCAGCGCATCGCCAAGCGGCACGAAGACGTCTACAACCACGACTTCGAGCACTATGCGGACCTCTACGACGAGAGCTTCGTGGGCTACCGGCCCGGGCGTGGGACCACGGGCGGTCGGGAGGAAATGATCCAACTCGAGCGGCGCGCGACGGCCGCCTGCCCCGATCGCCGTACGACAGTGCTGCGTGCCTTTGCGGGCGAGGGCAACTGCCTGACGGTGGAGGAGATCTGGGAAGGGACGAACACGGGGGGTGATCGACTGTTCGGGGAGCCTGGGGCGAAGGTTTCGATCTACGCGATGTCGCTGTTCGAAGTGCGCGACGGCAAGTTCTTGGGGCAAGCAGCCGATTCGGCTCAACCGCGAAGTGCCGGGACACCTCGTCAACCGCATGCAGGCGGCGCTGTGGCGGGAGGCAGTTGATGCAGTGGCAACCGGCTTCGCAAGCGTCGCTGACGTGGACCGAGCTATCGCGTACGGGCCGGGACTGCGGTGGGCGCTGATGGGGCCGCACATGACGTTCCATCTCGCCGCTCCCAACGGGATGGCCGGCTTCCTCGAGCATTTCGGTCAGCTCATGCCCCAGATCTGGGAGGGCCTCGGTCGTCCAGAACTGACCCCGGAGGTCCGGGAAGCGCTCGTCAGCGGGGCGAATGAAGCGGCTGGAGGCCATTCAGTCGCGGAGCTGGAAGCCGAGCGTGACGAGATGCTGATCGACGTGCTCGTCGCGCTGGGGGGGCGCCGACCTGGACAACCCTCTCCCGCACGGGAAGCGAGCTGAGGAGCGCAGTCGACGGCGACGAGTGGTTGGCTGCGGCCGCCAGCGGATGCGGTAACGGTTAAGGACGCGGCTCGGAGAGCGCGTGTGGCCGGGGACTCGCGGACAGCCTCTCGCCCTCGGCGGACTCAGGTCCGCTGATCGGTCTTCGCAGCCGGGCAGGAGGTAGTGGTGAATCGAGCCGACCTGGAATCGGTCGTGGCCGCGGGACTCATCGGCGAGTGGCCCTCGCCGCGCGTCGAGGTAACGGGCGACGATCCGATTCATCGCTCGACAATCCCGGTGGGCCGCGGCGCCACCGCGGCGCTGGCGATGGTCGCCACTGCGCTCGATGACATCTGGGCACACCGCACGGGACGGCGGCAGCAGATCACGATCGACCTGCGCCATGCGGCGCTGGCCCTGAGCAGCATGTGGCTCCTGCGTGCTGACGGGCGTCGGGCCGTCGAGACGCTCATGCCGGACCGTGCCGTGACCGCCGGCATGTTCGAGTCGTCCGACGGTCGCCGACTCTGGCTGCAAGACACCTCGCCTTCGCTTCAGGCAAAGGCCCTCGCCGCGCTCGGCTGCGAACGCGACGCGGACGCCGTGCGCGCAACGATCGCGAGCCAGACGTCGGCGGAGTTGGAGCAGCTGTTCGTCGAGCACGGGCTGACCGGTGTCATCGTGCGGACCCCGGACGAGTGGTGGCAGCACCCGCAGGGCGCGATCCTGCGGGAGGCGCCGGTCGTCGAGATTGAGCGCTTCGCAGATGGACCGGTCGTCCCGCTGCCGGAGCGTGAGCGGCCACTCGGCGGCCTGCGGGTACTCGAGGACACGCGGGTGCTTGCCGGCCCGACCATCGCGCGAACCCTGGCGGAGTTCGGAGCCGACGTCTTGCAGGTCGGCGCACCTCGACACATCGACGAGGATCTCGTGGCCGCGATGGCTGACACGGGACATGGGAAGCGGCGCGCCTTCGTCGACCTGGCGACGGACGGGGGGCGCGAGCAGGCGCGGTCGCTGCTCGCCGATGCCGACGTGTTCTCGCAGTCGTATCGCGCGGGCTCAGTCGAGCGCCTGGGTTTCGGCCCCGACGAGGTCGCTGCCATCCGGCCAGGCATCATCTACGTGTCAACAAACTGCTTCGGCCCGCGCGGCCCCTGGACCGACAAGCGTGGGTTCGACGGCAACGCCATGGCCGCGTCGGGGATCTTCTCGATCAGCCCGCCGGACATGAGCCCGGACGCCGTGATCGCAGCGATGAACGACTACTGCACGGGGTACTGGGGCGCATACGGCGTCCTCCGGGCGCTCCAGCTGCGCGCCGGGCAAGGGGGCTCGTACCACGTGCGGGTCTCGCTCGGCCAGACGGCGAGCTGGTTCCTTCGGCTCGGCACGCCACTCGACGCGACCGCAGGGCTATCCGGGCCCGAGATGATCGAACTTGCTCATGACTACATGGAGGAGCATCCCTCGTCGTACGGGCTGCTGGAGCGCCTGCGCCCGGTGATTCAGATGTCGGAAACGGCGCCCCGCTGGGACCGTCCCACGGTGCTGCCCGGTACGCACGAGGCTGTGTGGGCGTGATCCGGTGCCCGCCGAACCGCCTTTGAAGAGAGCGAAGCTCCACCTCGGCCAGGTGCTGGCGATGAGGGAGAGCTTGATGGGATGAGCGAGTTTCCGGCAGATCATCTGAAGACAGCAGAGCACGAGGGGGTCGGCAATGCCCAAAGCGGTCAATCGGGGTCAGAGGATTCACTACGCGGTTGAAGGTGAAGGACCTGTGGTCGTGCTGCTGCACGGGCTTCTCTCGGGCGAGGCCGCGTGGCGAGCATTGGGGTACGTCGCTGCCCTCGCGGACTCGTACCAAGTCGTGTCGATCGACGCCCTCGGCCATGGGCGGAGCGACAAGCCCGCCGATCCCGCGCTGCACCAGCGGTCCCAACGAGTCGGCGACGTGCTTGCCGTCCTCGACGACCTTGGTGCTGCGCAAGCCCACGTGGTCGGGTACTCGATGGGCAGCTGGCAGGCAGCATCGATGGCGTTGCTCGCGCCAACGCGCGTGGCTTCACTGGTCGTCGGCGGTTGGGACCTCGTGGACGGCCTGAAGACCGCAGCTCCGACCTTGGCCAAGTACGCCGAACTCGCCGGCATCGAACCCGGCTTCGACGCTCTGATTGAGGCGGCACGCGCTGAGCGTCCCGAGTTGCTGGGATGGATCACCCCGGACGTCGAGCCTGGCCTGCGCGCCGCCTGGGACGCACTATCAGATCTAGACGGTACCGCCGAGGCGGTGGCCGCGCTCGACGTTCCGGTGATGCTTTGGGACGGCGCCGAGGACGACTACCACGACCCGATGGAGACGTTCGCGCAAGAGCGCGACTTGAAGTTCGTCACGACGCCCGGCAACCATGCCTCGGCGATCATGGATGAGACGGGCACCGCCCGGACGGCGATTCGGGCCTTCCTCGACGAGGCCCGAAAGGCATAGCGGGCCCCACATGCAAGGCACCGACTTCTACACCGCGCCGACGGGCGCATCACACGCTACTCGCAGTTAGTCGGGATGCCCCGGGTGGTCCGAGCCGCCGGCGACCGCTGACCGGAGGCCCGAGCGGCTCAGCATCGGAGGGGGCACAGTATGGGCAGGACGCAGCTAACGGTGACAGGACCGATCGTCGGTGGACGACGGGGCTGGCCATTCGGCGGGCCTGTGCTGCCGCTCGCGGAACTCGGCTACCGCGAGGACGAGTACTTCATCGAGGGGGAAGCGACCCGCTACGACCTCGTCGCGGGGGCAGAGTACTCGCGCGACGGCCGCTGGCAGGCTGAGCCGGTCGGCACCGCCCCCTACAAGACTCGCATCGTCGTGTACCGTCCGATCGACCCGGCTCGGTTCAACGGGATGGTCGTGGTCCACTGGGGCAACGTTACGGTTGGGTTTGATCTCATCACCCTCGGCGCGCCGGAGTGGCACGAGCTGATCGAGTCCGGTGCGGCGCTTGTCGCCGTCACTCCTCAGCGAGCAGGGATCGAGGGGCTGCCGCCCTCACCGCAGGGACTCGCGGCGTGGGATCCAGAGCGATACGGGACGCTCTCGATCCCCGGCGACGACTACTCGTTCGACATCTTCGCGCAGGCAGCTGCGGCGGTCGGTCGACATCGCTCGAGGACGATCGATCCCATGGCCGGGCTCGACGTGTCGAGCGTCATTGCAAACGGCGCATCTCAGTCGGCATCAAGGCTCGCGACGTACTTGAACGCGCTTCAGCCCCTGACGAACGCCTTCGACGGGTACTTCCTGCCCCTTCACTTCGGCAACGCGAGTCCGTTGAACGTTGGCGAGGCGGTCGCGAACCTCGGCGCCGTGACGGTCGCCACGTTCGAGGCGGTGATGGGACGCTACATGCTTCGGGACGATCTTGACGTACCGATCATGGTCGTCAACACGGAATTCGAAGCCAAGTACTGCTACTCCATTCGGCAGCCGGACGGCGACCGTTACCGCCACTGGGAGTGTGCCGGCGCGGCGCACTCGTCGTTGCCGATCGCGCGCTCGAGGCGCCCGTTGTTCGCGCGCGACGGCGTCGGCACCGAACTACCCGAGGACGGTGTCAACGAGGTCAACACGCTGCCCGTTTTCGCGGCAGCGCTACGCCACATGCTGCACTGGATACGAGAGGGCGTGCCGCCGCCGGCGCACCCGCGGATCGCATTCAGAGGGGATCCGCCGGCGATCGCACGCGACCGTCACGGGATCGCGCAGGGCGGGATTCGTCTGCCCGACGTTGAGATACCGCGTGCCACGAACAGCGCGACCCCTGTCTCGGATGACGTATGGGCGCTCCTCCGAGGCTCGTGCCACCCCTTCAGCCGCGAGCAACTGCTGGAGATGTACGGCGATCGCGAGGGGTACCTCGCACGATTCGAGGTGGCCGCGATGGGAGCGGTCGATGCGGGGGTGCTACTGCCTCGAGACGTGCCCCGGCTTGTCGAGGAGGCCGCGGCGGGCTGGCCCGCCGAGTAGCCGTGACGCCCGAGGGGAGCGTGCCGTGGGAATCCAGGAAGAGCGCAACATCGCCACGCTCCTGCGATGGAACCACGACGTGTGGGGAAGCGGTGGTGCCGCCCTAGCGCCTCAGCTCCTCGCACCGACGTATCTGAGACACGACCCGCGCGGCGTCCGCGCGTGGACGCCTGAAGAGTACGGTGCGGTCGTCGCGTCGAGGCAGCAGGCCGGCGCGGCCTTGGTGCGCCACGACGAGATCATCGCACGTGGGAACTACGTAGCGATCCGGTGGACCGGCATCAATGCACCGGCTGACAGCCCGTTCGCCGGCGGCCTGCAGGTGTACCAGTTCGACGATGAGGCGCGCATCTGCGCGATGTGGGGCGGCACGAGATCGAGGCAAGCAGGCCTGTGGCCCGACGATGCCGAGCCTGGGCGCTGGATCATCGCGAGTGCCGGCGAGCTGACCGCGGAGGAGCAGCGCAACGAGCGCACTCGGAGGATTCATCTCGAGCGTCGGCTTGTCAGCGATCCGTCGGGCCTCGATGAGCTACTCGTCGATCCGCTTCCTTCGCACACGCCAGTGGCCGACCGGCGTGAATCCATTGCCGAATTTGCCGAGCGCATCCGCGGTGAGTCCACCCGCTACCCCGCCAAGCAGTTCGTCGACCACGTGCACTTCGTCGTCGGCGATCGCAGCGTCGAGGTCTGGGGCTGGCGCTGGGACGACACCGACGCCCCCGTCTACAACGGCGCGCCCCTGAAGAGTCCGTGGGAGTTCATCGAGATCTGGCGCTACGACCGTGGCCGGATCGCGGAGCGCTGGCAGGTAGCAGCCGAGCCAGGCGTCGACTGGACGGCGGCGCCAGCCTGACGCGGTCTCGCTGGATAGCACTTGGAGGTGGACAAATGGACGACGGCGCGACAATTGCTCGCCAGTATGTGGACCTGTTCAACGCGGACCCCGAGATGGCGGCGACGGGACCCGTCGCCGCGGGGATCACTTTCCGCATGAACGGTTCTGACCTCCCGCCTGGTCTTCCGACGCTCCAGGGGCGAATGGCGGCGTTCCGCGAGGCCGCTCCCGACCGGCGAGTCGAGGCTCAGCTGGTGGTCGCGGATGGGTCGGAGGTGGCCGTGCGGTATCGGGTCACGGGAACCCACACGGGAGTGCTCCGGCTGCCCACCGGGATCGAGCTGCCTCCGAGTGGTCGCGAGTTCTCGTACGTGGGAGCGATGTTCTTGCGGATCGAAGACGGCCTCGTGGTGCACGAGGAGGCGATCGGCGACCTCGTCGGCGCGCTCCGCGAGAATTGAGGCTCTGCGAGGAAGCCGAACCATGCCTGGTCCGAGGGTTCGGTGACGGCCACGATCGTCATCGCCGGCAGCGGTGCGTGTCGTCGCACGCGATCGCGAGGACAGGTACCGCAAGCCCAAGCCGCTAGATGTGAGCGGGGCTCGTCGGCGGCGCAGCGCCAGTTCGCATCTGGAACCGGGAAGACGCAGTGCCCCTGGCTGTCCGCTTCTTGCCGAGTGAGCAGCGCAGCACTGAGTCGCTAGGCTCGGGCACGACGCTCGACGTCGCCGCGAAGTTGATCGCCCCGCCCCGCTCATTCATCAGTGAGGCCACGCCGATGCCCGCGATCGTGCCGTCCTCGCGCCGCACCTCGACGACACCGAGTGGCAGCACCTGCTGGGGTTCGCGATATGCGTGATCCATCAAGTCTCCCTGCCGACTATCGGCATGCCACGTTGGAGCCTCCGAGCTGGTCGCGCGAACGTAGAAGCACTTGCGGAACGGTACCCTCGCGGCATCACGCGCGAGCCAACGATTGAGGAGACCACGATGGATTCGATGGAGCTGATGCGCGTTTGGACTGATGAGGTGTGGAATGCGGGCAACTACGATCGCGTCGCCGACTGCCTCGGCGAGACCTACCTCCGCCATGATCAGCTCGGGAATCGCGCCGTCACGCGGGACCAGGCTACCGCGCAGATACAGGGCCTCCGTGACCGCGTCCAAGATCTCCACTTCTGGGTCGACGACTTCACCGTGGCGCCGAACCGGATCTGGGTACGCTGGCGGATGACCGGGACAAGCGCCGAGTCCGGTGAACCCGTGATTCGCAGTGGTCTCCAAGTCTACCGCGTCACCGACGGTCGCCTCGCCGAGACGTGGGCTGCTGGCGCACCGGACGGCGACGATTGGACCGCCCCGCTCATCCCATAGCCATCTCGCGGTCGTCGGGCTGCAAAACCCGATCCGTGGAGATCGAGGCGCAGAAAATGGGCGATCCTGACCGTCCGGAGGTCGGAATGCGTCCCTGCTTCATCCTGCTCCGCGGCCGCCGCGCCGCTGGCCTCAAGGTTGGATGTGCCCCTCGCCAGCTCTGTTGATAACTAGAAACCGATCACGCGAATAAGCGCATCACCACTGCACGAACATAGGCATGACAGTGTGCTCGTGCGAAACGATCAGCTGCCCGTTTCTCGCGGCGTTCTCGTTCTGACGCAGAGTTCGGTCTTCGATAGGCCGTGGGAGGCGACCCACTCCGCGTCAGCGTTCAGCTCGCCGACGCGGACATGGGGCGGTGGGAACAGGGAAGGTCACCCGTCGAAGCAAGCCAACCTGACGCAAGAGCCCGGCAACGTCCGAACCGCCGCCATCCAGATCGAGGCAGGGGCGTCCCCTCGCGACTGCCCGCACCCGAGTGCGCTCAAACGTCCCGTTCGGTACCTCGCGGCAAGCGGTTGAGTAGAAGGGCGACCTCGTCGAGAAAGGGAATAGCGTCCTCCAGAGTTCGGTTGTCTTGGGAAGGATCAGGAGCCGATGAGTGGAGCAGATCGTCAAAGACTGAGTATGACCGAGCTCGAGCCTCTGGTCCAAAGAGCCAGTTTGTAGTCAACGCGTAACTGCGTAGGTAACCATCTGCGATGACTGGCGCGTCCCAACGCAAGGCGTTCTCCTTAAGCGAATCTGTGCCTCCCCCTTGGTGCCAAAGGGCATCTCCCAGAGACATGGCGAGTGAGCGATAGTCCTCAAACGGGCCGGTTATCGGAAGAGCCGCCGTCCTGAATGCCGATCGCTCGGTACTTGGTGACTCATGGGCATCTA
Organism: Dehalococcoidia bacterium; assembly: GCA_041390625.1. Classification (GTDB taxonomy): domain Bacteria; phylum Chloroflexota; class Dehalococcoidia; order UBA2979; family UBA2979; genus RBC038. The sequence goes on from JAWKPM010000012.1 coordinate 93,800, forward strand.
ACTCCACTGCTGGGGTCTTCAGAAATGTCCGGAAATCGGCCATTCGGCTCGAAGCGCGAGTTCGTAGCTCTGCCGCCACATGGCCAGGCATGGGCAGCAGACCTCGCTTGCTGAAGTTCCGCAGGCGCACACATTGCTCTTTCAGCGGCAGGAGCCATTCAGACATCGGGAGTTCTCGGCCAGCCTCGAGAATCGACCTGCTGAAAATGACAGCACCCCAGTCAAGCAACATCGTGCGGTCAAGGCCCCAATTCTCTACGAATGTGACACTTCCAGGCGAAACATCGCTCGGCTCGAGGCCCCAACTCGCCAACGATTCCACTATCCCTTCCGCGAAGGCTGGTTTCCTCCAATCGAATAGGCCGGGTGCAGGTCGATCCGGCGCGAACACCAAGTTCAATCGCGGCGGGCGATCCGAGGGGGACAGCGAAAGCGCCAGGTCGACCATCGCCGTTCCGTGGTCACCGTCGCGACTCGAATCGATGGCGCTCGCGGTACGCGCGAACAGGCGCTCCCCGAATGGTTCATACGAGTCAAGAAACTGCTCGGAGGCCGCGAGATATGCCGTGCGCACCAGGTCGGGGATACCACCGAAGGTTGCGCAGAACTCAAGAGTCTCCTTTGGGTAACTCAGTATCAGATCATCGATGGACTCATCGTTCGCACTCCATATAAGAGCACTGTACTTGAGCGAACGCTCAACGTTTTGAGCGCGAGCAATATCTGCAACTGAACTGGTGACATGCGATAGGGCCAGTATGACAAAGAAGTCCGGCGACAGGCCTTCCTTCACGAGAGAAAGCTGAAGGAACTTCGGTGCAACCGCCCTAAGAGGGAGCGCACCCGCATAGCACTTACATTCGAAAGCCCACTTCGTCGTGCCATGGGTGGCTTCGAGATCGCGGCCACCATCGGGCGCTGTCCGTTGCATCACATCAGCAAACCCCATCGCCCGAAGCCAGTGCATCGCGAGTCGCTCGAATCGTCGGCCCTGCTCCTCCTGGCCAAAGGAGTGCAGCCAAGCGCGAACTTCGTCAGGCAACGTTGCCACAGGTCCCTCCGACCAATACCCCAAGCCAGAATGGCGCAGCGTAGACTGCGCGCAATCACAGGTGTCAAGGAGAAGGAGCACCGATTGCTCTTGCGCAGTCGGTCTTCAAAGGCCGGCGTAAGTCCTCACCCGAACCACGCAGCGGAGGCGAGCGCGCCTTCAGCGGGATCACGGTACGTGCACGCGCGACACGGCGTCTCTTGGAGGCGACGAGCCTGCCGCCGACGCGAACCAGTGCGCGCGGCGTCCTCAAGCCGGTCGCAGCCTGTGGCGGGCCGGACCTCAGTGGGCCGCACCGATGCGCACAATGCCTCCGCCGTCGCTCACGGGCGTTCCCATAACGTGTTGACGACAGCTGGCCGGAGTCCTCCCCTCGTCAGGCGATGCGCCCGCGGATCACACTTCGCGGGATCCGCGACAGGGTAAGTTCGCCTGACCCCGTTGCGATCGATCGAGGAGGCAATACTTGGATGAGGTTACGTTCGAAGGACTGCTGCAGTACGTTCGGAGGGAGATGAGGAATCTCGGGTTCGGCGAACTCGACGGACGAATCGTCGACGACGTTCGTGCTGCCGATCTGGAATCTCGGACCGCTTCAGCGCAGCTCATTCGCTACCTTGATCGGTTGCGCGTGGAAATGACCCTCGGTTCTGAGGCAGCCGTACGACGTGTGATTTCAGCGTTTCAGGACGTCGCGACGACCGAATCGGGGGATCCCATCGACGGCATTCGTATCGTCCTGTCGGATGCCGATCAACGGCTCATGGGCACGGGCCCCTCAGTCGATCTCGGTGGAGGCCCGGAACTCCAAGATCTGATTGGGGACCTCAGTCGACTACTGAACGACCTAAGCGAGTCGAGAGAGGTTCAATAGTGCCCGCCATCGATGCCGTTGCCGCCACCCAAACAATCGACAATATTCTCCGTCGCTATCGTGCGGCAACGAGTTCTCAAGTGCCGGCTGGTCTTCTCCCTGCGAACATCAAAGCAGGAAAGCTTTACGAGGCATGGGTGCTCTCAGTCGTGCTCGGGAAACTCGTGGCTGAGGAGGGCTACAGAGCGGTACTGCGGGGATCGACGAAGCCCACCTTGCACTTGGGCCATGGTCCGATAAACCGTCAGTATCCCTATTTCGAGATGTTGCGGAGGAATCGGCCGGCGCTCGAAGTATGGACTGACATTGAGTTCCTCACCCTCAGCTACGCGCAACAGACGGTTCGGCGTTCGCCGCAGCCCGGGGATTTCCACGAGCTGGATATCGTGGTCGTCGCCACGGGAACTCGGGGCCGACCACGACACGATGAGATTCAGTTGGGGGTCGAGTGCAAGGCGACTCATTACGGCAAGCACCTGCTGCGCGAGATTCTGGGCGTGAGGCGGGAGCTTAGTTTTTACCAGAACCCGCGAACCACGGCGTTTGTGAACTGGCCTCGTGCTGACGTCCCTGCCAATCCGCCGTCATGTTTGATGGTCTTCTGTACTGACACGGCAGTACTCACCTTTGCTGACCCTGGCGACGTTTTCGGCGTCGACTTCGTGCATGAAGCGGCGCCGTAGGCGGTGGGCGCCACTCTAATCGGAGATGTGCTCGACGCGCCAGACGCCCCGCGCTGGCCCTGGCTGCCTCGTTGGTGCCGAACCGGCTCAGGCCCACGCACGGGGAGTGGATTGTGCCTCTCGCAGCGTCAGGCGTCGAGTTTGTTCCGACTGCTCGCTCGGAATCGTTCGGGCGTGTCCGACACGAGATTTACTTGGTACCTGCGTCGATCCAAGACCTCCAAGAACGCCAGTTCCTGGCCTCCATCGATAATGAGCCTGTCCCCGTCGATCTGGACCCCAACACCGGTCGCCACACAAAGATCGACCAAGGCTTCCTGGCTGATATTCTTCGTCTTCTGCCCCCGGATAGAGGCCAGATACCGTGCTGCGCGGGGATGCTTGCCCGCGTAATTGTGAATTGACTCGAAGTCCACATAGGGAAGATCCAACTGAAGCGCGGCAGCATTACCAGGTGCCGCCTTAAGGATCTCTTCTTGCAGTTTGCCGGCGAATTCAAAACCAGCCGGCCGGAGGATATGGACCGTTTGCCCGTCAATCAACAGATCGAAATCATTATCCAGTTTGAAGACGCGATCCTCGACCAGTGTGAGCGCGTCCGTTACGACCCGAATGAGGCGGGACTTGACGATACCTTTGAAGTGAGCAGCCCTCCGAAGCGCTGTCAATCGCCGACCGCCCTCATCTGTCATCATCGCGAAGTAGCAGAATAGCGAACCTAAGTCTGATAGCGCACCTGAATCAACCGGGACGTTGACGGCTTCGTGAAGTTGCTTCATTCGGATCGCGAGGTCGGAAGAGACAGGGATGTGAACGTACTCGATGCTTCCGTGCTTCTCGGACGGTTCGTACAGCGGCGGAGTATCGGTGATACCGCGCATCACCTCCCAGGTGTCTGCCGCCATGTCGGTCAACGCGGCTTGCACCCGGGAGTCGGTTGGCACTAGGACAAACGCCTGAGCGTCACCCTCGTCTCGTCCAATGCCGAAGCTTACGGTGTCAACCCTTGACAGATCGAAGTCGAGTGTCACTGCTGTCTCTCCAGATACACCGTGTTACTCAGACGATAAACAGTGACCCGGAGGTCGGCGGCAACCGATTCCCTGCGTGTGATCAGAGCGATCCCACTTCTATCTGTCAATGAGTTGCCATCATCAGGTGCGTAGATGGTGAACACACGATACCCACAGATCGCGAAAGCGAGATTCATGTAGTGGAGATTCAGGTGCCAGAAGAGAAAGACGATGAAGCCGAGCGCGACAAGCGCTGCGCTGATGTCTCTCCATGTGCCGACACTGGCGGTGTAGAGCGGCAGCAACATTGTGAACAGGTAGACAAGCAGATGATCTCTCTGGTCGTCCGCTCGACCTATCACCAGCTCGCGCGTCTCCCGCAACTTGACCGCAGTTCTGATTCGAAGCCAGAGAAAGGCGTTCGGCACAAGAACGGCGAGAACGCACGCGGGCACGAAGTAAGCATCTGAGATCCGATCGCTGCCCCGCACCGCCCAGAGGATGAATAGCGGCGAGATGCTGCTGAGCACCAACAGCAGGCGAGCCACTCGCATCCCCTCGTGAGTTCTTGCTCCGACCACTTGGATTTGTCCTCAGCAACGCACGAGACTGAAGCTCGTTCTCCGCGCACAGTATGACTGGTGCAGGACTACTTCAGGAGGCCCCGTGCGGCGCACATCTGCGATTGCTAGCCCGGCGGATCGGCCTCACGCGACACTCCTTGGTCGAGCAATGCTGCTGAGTCAACGCGGTGGCGCGTCTCCGCGAGTGATGCATCGAGGTCGCTAGTAGTGGGCTCGAACAGCTCCCCGGTGCGAAGGAACAGCAACCCCGTCGTGGGTGGGCGCCCGGTCGCCTGCTCCAGGGCACCCGCGTACAAAGCCAATTGTGGCAAATAGGGAGCTGCCACCTCCGAGAGAGTCCGTCCCCCGATCTCATCAGTCTTGAAGTCGAGGATCTGCCACTCGCCTTCACGCTCGTAAGCAAGGTCGATCGTGCCGTGTACCGGCAAGCCGTCCCAGTGCCACGAAAACGGCAGCTCGAAATGGGCCTGCGTCTCCGGATCGCGCAGGGTCGCAGCGAGCGAACTCGCACCGAACCGATCGAGCATCAAGTCGACCTCCGCGGCGGCGCTCGTGATCGTTGGCGTCTCAGCCTGCGCATCCAGCGTGCGGGCGAGGGCGGCGAGCTCCGGACGGACCCCCGTCGTGAACCACTGTTCGATGGCGCGGTGGGCGAGATTGCCGCGGAGCAGCGCGAGTCCGTCGCCATGTCCCACGTACAGTCGATCCGGCCCCGGGGCGCGAAGCGCGGTCACCGGCGTGCTCGAGCGCAGCGGGATCACCCGCGGTCGTGCGACCAGCGGGGGAAGGAACTCCTCCTCCTCCCCTTCGGGCGGCACAAGCACTGGACGCGGCGCTGCCCTCCCCGCAATCGCGTCGAGGTCCACGGGCAGCGCGGGCCGAGCGTCGACGCCGTTGGGGACACCAGCGGACAGTGCATCACAAGCGAGCGCGAGCCAGCCGTGCTCGCCGCGTCCCGAGTCGTCGCCGCTCAGGTAGAGCGCGTCCGCCGCCCGTGTCGCCGCCACATAGAACAGACGCCGATGCTCGGCCACTTCCTCCACGTGATCGAGTGCGAGCAGGTGCGTGTAGAAGCCGGGACGCCGCCGCGTCCGTTCCTCCGAACCCTGCTCGCGAGCCAGCGTCAGCGCGATCCCATCCTCGGTGCGCCAGCGGACGGCCTCGTAGCTGTCGCGGGGCGGCAGATGGGTCTCGGGCACGAAGACGATCGGGAACTCAAGCCCTTTTGCGCCGTGGATGGTCAGGAGCCGAACGGCATCAGAGTCATCGAGGACGGCCTGCCCTTCGCGGGCGACGAGCTCGTCGCGACGGCGTCGAATGTAGGTGACCACTTCGTCCAGCGAACGGCCGGCCAGCGTGCGGGCGATTGCCACGAACTTTCGGATGTTCGCGAGCGCCTGGTCACCGCCCTGGAGCGGCGCCCAGGCCGCTTCGAACGCGGTCATCGCCAGCGCGCGTTCGAGGAGCTCATCGACCGGGGAGGTCGGCGCCATGTCGCGGAGGGTCTCGAGGACCGTCGCAGCGTGCAGGCAGCGCGACCGTACGTCCTCTTCGAGCGTGGCCGGCGGTTCGCGCAGCGCGGCAAGCCATCCCCACCGCTCACCTCGCAGCGCGAGCAGAGTCGCGTCGTCGACCATGAACAGCGGCGACCGCAACGCACCAACGAGCGCGATCGCGTCGTCAGGCTCGGCGAGCCAGCCAAGGAGATTCGTCAGGTCCAGCACCTCCTGACGGGTGAAGAAGCCGGCACCGGCCGGCGTGCGATACGCGATGCCTCGTGCCTCCAGTGCCTGCTCGAAGAGATGCACGTTCGCGATCCGGCGCAGCAGGATCGCGACGTCCCGGGGTCGAGCCGGGCGGTAGCTGCGGTCGTCGCGGTCCCACACGAGCTGGCCGCGACCGAGCAACGTGGCGATCTCGGCCGCGACCGCATCTGCCTCGACGCGGCGTCGCTCGTACTCAGACGTGCGGTCGCCTGCCGGGGTGCGGTCGCCGATCGGCTGCACGGCGAGATGGGGACCCGCGGGCGACTCGGTGCCACGGCCCGTCATCGCCTGCATCGGCGCCGCGTGCTCCTCCTCGCCGTCGCCCAGTACCGACGCGAACAGCTCGTTCAAGATCGCGACCAGCGGATCGTGAGTGCGGAACGAGCGGGTGAGTAAATGGACCGCGCCCTGGGCTGCTTCGACTTCGTGGTGGAGACGGCGGAAGTGGCGCACGTCGCTGCCGCGGAAGCGGTAGATCGCCTGCTTGGCATCGCCAACGAGGAACAAGTGCGGCCGCGGTCGGCCATCAGCGCCGTCGCTCGCCAAGAGCCGCAGGAGCGCGACCTGTGAAGGGTTCGTGTCCTGGAACTCGTCCACCATCAGGTGCCGGAAGCGCGCGCGGGACTCGGCGGCGACCTCGGGATGATCTCGTAGCAGGCGCCCTGCCTCGAGTTCGAGGTCGAGGTAGTCGAGGGCAACAAGCTCACGCTTGCGCGCCGCGTAGCGGCGGCAGGCATCATCGAACACCGCGCGCAGAGCCATGAGCGCATCGATCGCGATCGCGTCGTGCTCGTTCCACCGCGGGAGCTCATCGAGCGCCTTCCCGACGTCGACGATCGAGCGCATCGCGTCCCGCACCGCCTGCGGATCGTGCAGCCAGTTGGAGGCCGAACCCCCGGCGATGCGGTCCGGGCGCGCCCGCCGCAGTCGCTCGATGAGCCCCTCTGCATCACCGTCACGGGGATCGCCGAGCACCTCGAGCATCGTGGCAAGTCGTCCGGACAGCGCGTCCTCGCCCCCCGCCCACGCGCGGCGGAGCCATGCGACCGTCTCCACGAGTTGCGGGCGAGCGGCGTCAACGGCAGCAGACGCCGATGCGTCGAGGAGCCCGTGCACGTGCTCGGCCCAGGCGGCTGGCGTGTCGCCGGGCAACGCGCCGAACGCCGCCGTCACCTCGTCGCGCCTAGCAACCATTTGCGGCAACCGCTCGCTGAGCGCGTACACGCCCACTTCGCGGAGGGCGAGCGCACGCCCGTCGTCGGCTTCTGCGGCCTCCTCGAGCGCGTCCATGCTCGCTGCGATCAGTTCGAACTCGGCCTCATCCTCGGCGAGAACGCGCGCGAGCGGATCAATGCCGGCCTCGACTGGGTACTCGCGCAGGATCTGGCGGCAGAGCGAGTGGATCGTTCCGATCACCGCCTCATCGAGCTCACTGCGGTGCTCCGAGAGGTCCTCGCGCGTCAGCACGGTGCGCCGCACCCGCTCGCGCATCTCCGTCGCCGCGGCGTCGGTGAAGGTCACCGCGGCGATCTCCGGGATGCGGCACTCGGCGAGGAGCGCGACGTAGCGCTCGACGAGTACCCGGGTCTTGCCGCTGCCCGCTCCGGCAGTGACCAGCACGTCGCGGCCCCGCTCCGCGACGATCGCTGCCTGCTCGGGAGTCAGTCCCAGCGCTTCCATCGGCTCATTTCATTCACGCGACAGACGTGGAGAAAGGCGCAGTAGCGCGGACAGGTCGGCACCTGCGGGTTGACGCGGAAGTCACCAGACGCGACGGCAGCGCGCACGTCCTCCGCGACACGGACGACGTCGTCGATCACGGCGGCGTCCTCGTCGCGCGCGGTATCGAGGTCCCATTCGTTCTGAGGGGGATTGACCCATGCGTAGCGGGCGACGACCCGAGACGCCTCGGCCGATTCGCGGGCGAGATAGCCGTAGAGCTGCAGCTGCACACGGCGACCGTCCATGACCTGCGCCCGGGGGATCTCGCGGCCGGACTTGTAGTCGACGACCACGGCGAGATCCGCGCCGAGGTCGACGCGATCGACGGAGGCGGTGACCAACAGCGGCGGATCGAGGGGCAGCGCCGCCTCGATCTTCACCTCGGCACCGAGCACGCGGGTCACCCCGTGCGCTGCGCCCGCGTGGGCTTCGCGCTCGAGCAGTGCTTCGAGTTGCTCGAAGACATCCTCGGCGTCGAGCCGCCAGAGCGCGGCACGCCCGAACCCGTAGTCGGTCGGCGCACGGTCCCAGATCGCGGGGCCGTTCGTCCGGAGGCGTTCGATGGCCATGTCCAGCGTTGCGGGTGTGAGTGGCTCGCCGGAGGCGACGAGCGGCGCGAGCGCGTCCTGCAAGACTGCGTGAATCACCGTGCCCCGTGTCGCGGCGTCGGCTGAGTCCTGCTCTTCGTCGAGCTCGCGCAGGCGCAGGGCGTACTGCCCGAAGAACTGGAAGGCACAGGTGCGGTACGACTCCAGGCGGCTCGCGCTCCATACGGCGTCAGGGCCAGTGAGCTGCGGCACCAGGTCCGCGGCGAGCCTGCCTTCGAACGCCCCGCCGTGCCCGAACGAACGCCGATGCTGCTCGATGGCGACAGCCTGGCGCACGACCGGCCATGCCACGACTCCGGGCGGGCGAATGTGGCCGCCAAATGGCCACTGCTGCGTCGACGCGATGGCCAACTCGCGTCGTGACGCGACGGCTCCCGGCGCGGGCGTCCGTGCGTCCACCGCCGCATCCGCCGTGACTGAATCGAAGTAGAACGACGCGGCCGCAGGTCGTCCACGCTCATCGAGGCGGCTGCGCCAGAGTGAGAGCGTGCCGTCTGCGCGCGTCCGGGCCGCGGCCCACAGCTCGTCCTCGGCGGCACGCGGCTCAGGTGGCAGCACGAGGCCCGCACGACTCAGCGACTCTCGCGCCTCGCGGTTGAGCAGCGCTGTCGATGTGCGAGGGGCGGGGAACTCACCTTCGACGAGCCCGCCGATCGAGACGTGGACAAAGCGCAGGCCATGCAGTGTGTGCATGGGCGCGAGTAGTACGCCGCCCGCTTCACGGAGCAGCACTGCGGGCGCCTGCAACTCCTCCTCGAAGCGCGCGACGAAAGCGTCGAACGCGATCGGCGTCGCGCCAAGAGCGGCATCTGTCGACGCGATGCCCCGAAGATAGCTGCGCAGTGCCTCGATCTCGACGTCGACGCCGGCCAGCTGGCGCGAGCGGGGCCGGATCAAGGGACTGCGCCCGAACAGCGCAGCGTCGAGCCGACGGGCGTGCTCCGAGGCGGTCGCCTCGCCAGGCTCGAGCAGAATCCCGACCTCATCCAGTGCGGCGGCGATCCCGTCGGCAGTGCGCTGCAGGCGATCGCGTACTGGTTCCGCGATGGTTGGCGCGGCAGCATCCGCGCGCAGGCCTTCGACGATGCGATGGAGCGACTCCGTGCCCGCCCACAGGTGGCGTTCGCGGCCGTAGCGCCCGACCCGCGCGACATCGCTGCGATCGAGCTGCCAGCGTCCCCGGTCGACGAAGCCGCTGCCCAGCACGGCCACGAGATCGCGCAGTCGCCAGCCGTCGCTCGCGAGGTGAAGAAGCCGCCGCAGCCAGGTGCCAAGCGGCCGCGAGGCCAGCGGCTCACCGGCAGCCGGATCGAGCGGCAGGTCGTACTCGGCGAACACCTGGCGCGCGAGGCCAAGGTAGGGCGCGACCTGCCGGAACGCGATCGCGCAGTCGGACGGGCGGAGGGTTGGGTCGTCGGTGAGGCGCTGTTTGACCTCACGTGCCATCGCGCGGAGCTGCGCCTCGCGGTCCGCCGCGACGCCGGCAGTGATCGATGGCGCAGATGCTCCTGCAGCCTGGGTTTCAATGCGAGCAGCGTCCGGGAACCGACGGAGAAGCTCGCCGAAGGTGAAGTTCGCCCGTGCGCCTGCGTCCGGGTCGAAAGCGATCACCAGGTCCGACTGCCCAGCAAGTGCCTCGACAAGGGCTAGTTCGCCTCCGCGGAGGAGCTGAAAGCCGTCGATGATCACCAGCGGCGGGACGGCGGCGCCGTTGGCCACGGCTTGCGAGGCCGCACTCGGCAGCTGCGACGGATGCTTCCAGCCACGCGTTCCCAGCTCGGCAGCGTAGGCGCGGTAGATTGCCGCCAGGGCGATGAGTGCCGGTCGTTCGGTTCGCCCGGCTGCCGTCGCGAAGGCCTCGGGGTCGATCTGCTCAGCCATCAGTTCGGCGACGGCGGCGTTCAGGAGGTGGCGCAATCCGTCGGTCTTCGCGAGCGGAGCGAAGTACACCGCCTGCCCACCATCGATCGCAGCAGTCGTGGCCTGGCGCAACAGCTCCGATGCGACAGGGGGCTCAGCGACCGCTTCACCGCCCGCGAGCTCGCGACTGAGTTGTCCAATCGTCTGAACGCGAAGGCCGAACGCTACCCGACGACGCGACGTGAGCCGCCGGCGGATCTGGTCGCCGTGGCGCACCGTGGGGACAAGCACAAGTGTCTCGGCGAACGGGTCAACGGCGTAGCGCTCGGTCGCGATGTTCAGCAGCGCTTCGGTCTTGCCGCTCGCAGGCGCGCCGGTGATGAAAGTGGGAGTGGGCACGAGGGCACGATAACGGACTGCGGCGCCAAAGCGTTGGTGCGCCAGTCACCCGACAACCTGCCACAGCTGGTGCCAGGCGATCGAAGCTGACAGGGCTGACTTGCCGCCGCGCGCTGGCCCAGTGCTCAAGGTGCGACCAGCTGTCGATCGAATCGAAGGTCACGGAGGAGAGCGCTCGGGACGCAAGCCGTTGGGCAGAAACGTCTCAGCCTATCTCTCGGCGTCGATCGCTTTCTTGAGGGCATCGACGATCCGGGAGCCGCGCTTCTGAAATCCCAGAGCCTGCATAGCTTCTCCGACCAGCTCATCGTCTGAGTAGAGGCGCCCGTCTGACTTCACCCAGCGAACAACCTCACGCAATTGTCGGTCCCCATAGTCGGTGATCGCGCGGCCCGGTCGAACTGGCGACCTTCCGATCCTCGACGCCGATGCCGCTGAAAGCGGCGCGGTTGGCAGCCAATCAGGTGCCACCTCCGTGGAGGTGCCGGTCGCAGCCGACTGGGCGACGCCGCTACTAACGCCAATCGCGCGTTCATACGCCTCAACGGCGCGCTCGACCTCCTGCTCTCGAGAACGGAACCAATCGGTCGACCAGATCCGGTGAAAGCGCCAGCCGAGGCGCTCCAGATGCTCCTGGCGAAGCCGGTCACGGTCGCGGGCCGACGGAGCGGAATGGTAGCTAGCTCCATCTGCTTCGATTGCCATCACTGGCTCGCTTGGGCGGTCAGGGTGCATCGCGGCGAAGTCGATCCAGTAACCGGAAGCGCCGTACTGAGGCACGAGTCGGATGCCATGCGCTGTCAGCTGCTCCTCGACGTCACGCTCGAACGGATTGAGCGCCGGCTTTGGTCGCGCACGGACGCCAAGGTTCGCGCCACCGCTCTCGCCATAAAGGAGGTAGTCGCGAAGCATTCGCGCGCCAATGGAGTGCAGCCGCTCGGGCTCCATCTCACCGCCCGAGAACGAGCTGACGACTGTCATCCGCCGCCGAGCTCTAGTGATCGCGACGTTCAGGCGGCGATGCCCACCTTCCTGGTTCAGCGGCCCGAAGTTGTAGCGCATCCGACCATCGATGGTCTTGCCGTATCCCACGGTCAGGATGATCGCGTCTCGCTCATCGCCCTGCACCCGTTCGAGGTTCTTGATGAAGAGCGGTTCCTCGCGGTCCTCGTCCATGAGCAGCGCGAGCTCAGGATGTTCTGCGGAGGCAATCCGTAAGGCCTCAGAGATCTGGTTCGCGTGGGTGCTGCCTAACGCGATTACGCCCAGCGACTCGTCAGGGCGTTCCCGGGCGTGCTCAACGACCAGGTCGACGATTCGCTCGACCTCATCCGGCACAGAGGCGGTGACTCGCGCAGCACCCGGCCGGAAGGGCACCAGGACTTGCTGGATGCACTCTCCTGCCAGCGCGCCGGGGAACGTGGTCAGCGACCAGTCGTACAGCGCTTCCTGTGCGTTCGAGAACGTGATGAGCCGCTCGTCCTTGCTGCGGTAATGCCAGTTCAGAACACGCTGGCCACCCGGGATGAGGGACCTCATTACGTCGAGGATCGATTCGATGTCCTTGGTGAGCGATGCAGCCAACCCGCTCTCGAGCTGCTCATCCTCATCGCGGACGACATCGTCAGCCGCCTCGTCATCGTCGTCTGTGTTCGAACTGAAAAAGCTTGTTGGCGGCAACTGGTGTGGATCACCGGCGACGATGGCCTGGCGACCTCGAAGTAGTGAACAAGCCGCGTCTGAGGGCGGGATCTGGCTGGCTTCGTCGAAGACGACAACATCAAAGCAGGGCCGCGCGGGCAGCACCTGGGCGACCACCAGCGGGCTCATCACCCAGCATGGCTTCACGGCCGTCAGAACATGCTCCGCCTGGTCGAAGAGTTCTCGGATCGGCAGGTGGCGCCGGCGCAAGCTCGCCTGTTTCGCCACGAGGGCAGCTTCCTCGCCGAAAGCGTTGCGCGCATCCACAACCCGTTCTGCCCACGCGCGCCGTACGCGGTCTGCGGCGATCTCTAAATGCGCGCGGTCCGCCCGGGAGAACTCGTCGACGGCGGTGTCTTGCGCCATCGGTTCAAACGAAGCGAGCGCGGGGCGCTCGACGTGGAGGCGATCGAGGATCGACGCCAGCCAGACGTGCTCAATCGCCTGGGCGGTCAGGTCAGCCGACAGGTCGCGGCCGACTGCCTCATCCAGGATCGGGCCGATTTGCAGCGCTCGTACGCTGTCCTCTGACCGGTGCAGTTCGGGCAGTCGTGCCAGTACCGTGCGGTCGCGATCCAATGCAGCCAGCGTCACCCCGAGCTCGACGAGGGGCGTCCCCGGCCCAGCTTGGAGCTCTGCCGCGTCGACGAGATCAGCAAGCGCTCGGGTTGTCGCGTCACAAGCCTCCTTCGCCTCAGCTAGCTGGCCGACCGGCGCCGGCGGCCTGTCGGCGATCGAGATGGCGTCCCATCGTGACCGTGTGTCGACGGCAAGGGCAGTGAGCCGGTAGAGCTCGTTATCGGATAGGTCCGTCCGGCCCGCGCAATCGCGGAGCGCTCGTCGTGCCTGACGAAACTCGCCGTTGAATACCGATGCAGCCAGGCGTAGCGGTCCAAACGACATCGCCGGTGCCATACCGCGGAGCACGACCGGTAGGTCGAGCGCGAAGACGTCAGAGGTAAGGGCACGGCAGACCTCGTCGACGTCACCGAGCAGGCGGACGATTTCGGTTGCCTCATGGAGTGTTGCTGGCACTTCCAATCCTGATTCGCTGGCGACTTCTTCAAGGACCTTGATCAGTCTCGGCAGGCGATCCTGATACAGATCGTGTAGGACCTCCTGAATGCGCTCCACTTGAGTCGCGTTCGCGGCTCTGCGAGCGGCATAGGTTCTCGCCCACACCCCTTCGCCACGGAGCAGTGCGGAGCCCCCCAACTCGACGAATCTCTGAGCATCGGCTTCCCCTCGCGCGAGCGAGTCGGGCGTCAGTGATTCGAGCGGCTTCCCGCGCAGTCGATGCTCAGACCGGGCTTGGTCGCTGATCCCCAGCAGGCGCGACTGAGCCTCGAACGGCGTGACCTCCCACGGCGTGGAAGGCTCGTGCAATTGATCTGCATACGCTTCGAGCTGACCCCGACGCCGCTCAAGCTGCAGGTGGAGCTTTGCGACATCCGGCGCGAGCGCCTTTCCTGTCGCCGTCAACGCCCGGTTCAGCTCCTCCGCAATGCGTCGTCGGTTTGAGGCACCATCGTGGAGGTCAAGAATGAGGTCACCAAGTCCCCGCCGTTGGAGGCGGGTCGCTACGGCTTCGATCGCGGCGCGCTTCTCAGCGACGAAGAGCACCGACCGCCCTCGCGCGATGAGCGTAGCGATGAGGTTGGCAATCGTCTGCGACTTCCCCGTGCCTGGCGGGCCGATGACGACGAGGTTGGCCCCGGCGACGGCGGCTGCGATTGCATACGATTGACTGCTGTCCGCGTCGAGTACGAGGTATTCATCCCGCGGAGGAGGGACCGCGATGATACCGCTCTCCTCCGCCGCCGACTGCCGGTCCCGCAACGCCTGTCGCGCCTCGATATCACCGGCGACAGCGGCCAACAGGCCGTGCTGCTCGATCTGCTCGTGCGACCGTTCGAGGTCGCGAACCATGGGCAGCTTCGCGTAACTGAATTGCCCACCACCAAACGATCAATGATTCGGAAGTTCGGGACCTGGCCACACTGTTCTTGTAGCCCATCGATCAGCCGTTGAAGGTCTTGCCCATCGCCGGAATTAGTGAGGAAATCATCGACGAGAGGCTCTCCATCGATCCGAACGTTGAAGTCTGTAGATAAGAGATGCAGCAGCGTCGGATTGAGTTCTGGATCGCCCGTGATCTGTAGCTCGAAATCGTCACCGGCTAGGCCAGTTGCGCGCATCTCCAGACGGTAAAGCAGGACGGGCGCATTCGGAGTAGAGGAAGAGCGGTCACTCGTCCAGGTGGAGAACCCGCGCGCAAGGTGCAACGTGTGAAGGCCGCGCTCTTCATCGTTCTCGATCGCCTTCGCACGGAGCGTCCTCGCGCGTCTTGCCGCGTCCTTCCGTGACTCAGCGCTGACAAAGACCTCGGACAGCCTCACGTTTCGCCCGGCCAAGAGCCGCTCTAGCACGTCTGTGCCAGGAGATATGGAAAGGTCGAGCGTCCCCACCTTGAGATCGCGGAAGTAGAGAAGGTTGTTGCGCCCTCCCAGGTCGATGAGCTGCCGCTTCCAGTCGTCGATCGCTTGACGGACGAGTCGCTGCCGCGTGCTCGGCACTATTGCCGGCGATGCTTCTACCACCGCGTCGGACGCGCTGAGTTCTTCGACCATATCCCCGCCCCTGCGAGATGGGATGTTACTTCATACGCGTTGCCACCAGCCCGCCAGCTCGCGGATGGCGTGCGCGCCGCGCGCCTGCCGGCGCATCAGATCCTAAGGAGAGAGCCCCTCGCCCGAAGCAGGTCCCGTCGCATGCGGTAGTCGGGGATGGCCTGACTGACGATCGCCCAGTACTCGGCGGTGTGGGCGCGCACCCGTAGGTGCGCGAGCTCGTGTGCGACCACGTAGTCGAGGACCGCGGGCGGGGCCATGATTGCGCGCCAGTTGAAGCGGAGCGTGCCGTCCGGCGCGCAGCTTGCCCATCGGATCCGCTGGTCTCGGACGAGGATTGCCTTCGGTCGGACGCCGAGGAGGCTTGCGACACGGTCGACGCGCGGAGGGAGTTTCAACATCGCGCGCTCCCGGTACCACCTCTTGAAGGCGACTCGTATTTCCGCCTGGCGCGCGTCGCCTTCGAGCGACCGAGGTACATCCACGTCGAACTGCCAGTGGTGGAATCGGATCGCCACACGGGCAGCGTCGGTCGGATAGACCGTGAGGCGTACGGAACGCCCGAGGTAAGGGAGCGACTCACCGCTCACGAACCGACGAGCTGGTGGAGCAGCAGCGGCGGCACCGTCGTGTTGGACGATCCACGGGGCCCGGCGGCGCACCGTGGCTTCGAGGCGTTCCGGAGACGTGTCGATGGGAGCGGACACCGTGACCGCGCCGGGTTCGTCGACCGTGATTTCGATTGTCTTGTGCCGCTTCGGGCTGCGTACGACACGGTACTGGATGCGCGCGTCACCGAACCGCACTTCGCCGTGCTCAGTCATGTGAGGCGGCGCCGGGCAATCTCGACGACTTGACGTACAAGCTCGTCGAGCTCGTCCTCCGCGTAGCGGCCGGTGTCACGGAGCAGCCGCTTGATATCCCGCCGCATTACGCGCTGGACATCGAGGTTCTCTCGCCAATCGATGATCGAGCGGTGCTCCTGGAGAATCGCGTCGACACCGCGAGCGACATCCTTCAGCCGCTCGTCAAACTCGGCCCGATAGTCCTCGACCTCCTCCCCGACGCTGCTGGGACTGCCGCCGGTGCCTGTCGCGCCAGACGCGTCGCCGGCGAGGAGACCGTAGACGGCAAACGAAACCGGCGTCAGCCCGTGCTCCGCGGCGATCGTCTCCTCGCGATTGATCTGCGAACGTAGGACGGCCATGCGCCGACAACCCTCGGCGGCGTCGATCAGTCGCTCCCGCAGCTCACGGATGATCCGTTCAAGGGCCTCCGAGAGCCGCTCGTAGAACACCGGGTTCTCGGCGACGCGCTCCTTGATCTGCGCTCGGAGCGCGTGCTCCATCACTGAGGCCCGCGCCTCGTCATGGGGGAGGCGCGCGATCTTCTGCTCGAAGTCCTGATCGAGCACCGATACGGGCGCCATCAGTTCGCGAACGCTCGCGTCGATCCGTGAGTCGAGCAACTGCTTCACCTTCGCGCCGACTGCGGTCCAGTCGATGTCGGCCCGCTCGCGGAGGAAGAGAGCCCGGGCGTAAGACCGAATGACTGTGAGCCGGCGCAGACGGTCGAGGTAGGCGAGCGCCGCCGGCTCGGGGAGGAAACGATCCATTAGCGTCGAGAAGTCGCGGTAGTCGCGATCGAACGACTCGTATTGATCCGCCTTGTAGTCGCCCTCGGTGCCCGCATCAGCATCGAAGCGATGGACGCAGGCCCACGGGTCATCGAGAGCGAGGCCACGGAAGTGGGATTCTGCGCGGTCGGCGGCCGCCTGGATCACGGGGCCCGGGTCCTCTGGCAGTTCGGTGAGTGCCTCCTCGATATCGCCGCGGTCGAAGATCGCGAGGGCGCTCTCCAGCTCGCGCGATACGCCGTGGTAGTCAACCACGAGGCCGTACGTCTTCTCCGTCGTCACCCCGTCCTTGGTCCGGGAGTAGCGACGGTTTACACGTGCGATCGCCTGAAGCAGGGAGTGCTCGCGGATCGATCGATCGAGGTACAGCACCTGTTCGACCGGTGCGTCGAACCCGGTGATCAGCTTGTCGACGACGACGAGGATCTGCGGCTCGCCTTCCGCGTCGGTGAACGCGTTGACGATCTGATCTTCGTCCAGTTCGCGCGCGCGGCGGAACTCAGGTCCGTCGTTGTTGGTCGTGGTGATGATCGGGTACGCGGAGAGCCCGAACGCGACGAGGTGGTCCGCGTAACGCACGGCGGCGGCACGGCTCGGCGCGACGACCTGGGCTTTGAATCCGTTCGGCTGCACCTTCTTCCGGAAGTGTTCCGCGATGTCGAGCGCGATCGCTTCGATCCGCTTCGCGGCCTCCGCGATGGTCTCCTTGTTGGCGTAGCGGCGGCGGATCTCGGCGCGGGTCTCTTCGGGCTCGTCGCCGAAGAGAGCGTCGAAGAGGCGGTCGAGCGTTTCAGGCCCTTCGACGTGCAACTCAGGGAGTCGTGCTTCGTAGTAGATCGGGACGGTCGCGCCATCCTCGACGGACTGCGGGATCGTGTAGGAGTCGATCAACTCCCCGAAGGTGCCGAGCGTGGTGCGCCTGAAACCCTGGTCGATCGGTGTGCCGGTGAAGCCGACGAACGTCGCGTTCTGCAGCGCAGCGCGCATCTTCGCGGCGAGGCGTCCGTACTGGGTGCGATGTGCCTCGTCGATCATCACCACGACGTTGTCGGCGTCGTTGAGGTGCGCGAGGTCACCCGAGGGGGCGCTCAGCGCCTCCTCGAACTTCTGGATCGTCGTCATCACCGTGCGGCCATTGTTCGTGCTCAGCAGTTCGCGGAGTTGCCTGGTATCGCTGGCACGCTCGGGTTCGAGCACCGACGCGTCCCGGAACGTCCGCGTGATCTGGGTATCGAGCTGCGTGCGATCGGTTACCACGACGATCGTGGGATTTCGCAGCGCCGGCGATCGACGCAGCTTCGTCGCCAGATAGAGCATCGTCAGCGACTTACCGGACCCCTGTGTGTGCCAGACGACGCCGCCCCGCTCCGAGGGTGTGCTGCCGTCGAGGATTCGCGCGATCGCGTGGCGGACGGCGCGGTACTGCTGGTAGCGCGGCAGCTTCTTCACCAGCCGGCCGCGCTCAGGCTCGAAGACGACGAAGTCGCGCAGGACATCGAGGAGCACCGGGGGGCTGAGCAGCCCGACGATGAGTCGCGCCTGGCCCTCGGGTGGTATGCCGAAGCGCCGCCCGAACTCTGTCTCGGTGAGCGGCTCGATCGACTTCCACTGCGAGTAGGCGTTCTCGGGCGCGCCAATCGCGGCATAGGCTGCGTCCGCACCGCACAGGGCGACGCACATGAGGTTGGTGTCGAACAGCTCAGGCGCACCCGCGCCGTGCCACTCCGGCCCGGCCTCCTGGTAGCGGAGCAGCTGACGTACCGCCTTGGTCTTCCACACCTCGAGGAGGGAGGGCGACTTCGCTTCCAGCACGACGAGCGGAATGCCATTGACGAACAGGACGAGGTCCGGCTTCACGACGCGCGTGTCGTCCTCATCGCTCCGCTCACTGCCGCGCTCGTTGCCGCGGCGGACGCGGAACTGGGTCGTGACGACGTACTCGTTGAGGCCGACACCCGGCTCAGGATGGTCGAAGTCGAAGAAGCGGACCGTGGGCGTTTCCTGCCGCCCAGCGCGGTCGATGGTGAGTGGCATGCCGTAGACGAGGTACTCGTGAATCCGCTGGTTGCGCGCCAGACCGGTAGCGTCGATGTGCTGGAGGTTGAAGATGACGCGTTGCGCGTGGTCCTCACTCATCCACTCGTTGAGGCGCATCAGGGCAGCCGTGAGCCGGCCCGTCAGCAACACGCCGCGCTCGTCTTCGCGCTCGCCTGCCAGCACCTCCCGGGGCACGTAGCGGTAGCCGAGCTTCTCGAGGAGCTCGCGCGCCGGGTTCTCGGCGTGGTTGAGCTCGTTGAGGCGGTCAGAGGTGGTCATATCGCTCCCGTCGGGAAGGTGCGATCCAACGCCCGAGCCAACTTGTCGACCGCGTCGACTCCTCCCAATAGGCTCGCTTCGGGCAACGGCAGGAGTTGACCGCGGATGGACACAGCCTCGGGGATTCGGTTGACGAACCGGTCGTCCACGACGCCGGCGTTGTGCTCGTAGACGTGCCGGGCTTGGAAGAACCACTTCAGGCTGGTCGCCTCGTCAGGCGAGAGAATCGTCTCGATCGTTGGGAGGCCTGCAGCCAGCAATTCGACGTCGAGCGCATCTAGATCCTGAAACAGGTTGGTTTTGGCTCGCGACCGGACTCGCCCCGGGTGCTTGGCTCGAAGTGCCTTCCCGTACGAGTCGAACGCTGCAACAGAGTCGCGCAGGGCGTCGCGCGGGAACTGCCGGCGGAGGTCGGCGTCGATGTTGGGGTCCTCGGACAGACGCACGCGCTTCCGAGCGACCTCCAAGGAAGTGAGGCAGGTGGTGAGCGCGTTGAGGCGCTGACAGTCGGGGCACGAGGCGAAGACGCCATACACCGCGAATTCGAGCCCGCAGTTGTCACAGGTGACGCCGGTCTCAAGCTCGTGCTCGGTGTACCGCCGAGGAACGAATCGATCTCGATGGACCTTCATCTGAAGATTCAAGAGGCCGCCGCGCTGCTGGCGATTGAACCGGTCCGCGGTCCGTTCGATACGATCAAACAGGGAGTCGACAAACTTCCCCGCCGCAACGTCGGTCGCATACTGAATCTGCTCCTCGGTTGCGAAGTTCTGAGGATCCGCGACTGTCCCGCAGTAGGGACAGGCCAGGGTTTCCCCCTCGTGGCCCGTATCGGGTTTGACTTTGAAGTATCGCCCGCAGAGGGGACCAGGACACTGACGGCCAAGCATTCCTTCGTCATCGAGCGGCAACGTGACGGAAACTTCGCGCCTCATCATCCGGGAACCATCGCCCTCGTTCGCACGCGCCCCGTGAGCAGCGCATCGGCAAGGGACTCCTTCGAGCCGCGCGAGGCTGACACTTCTTCCCCGAGAGCGGCTAGTTCAGCATCGACCGCACCAAGTGCGCCGACGATGTGGTTCTGCTCGTCCTCGGAGGGCACCGGGATACGAAGGGCGCGTACCTGCGCCAGGCCGATTTGCGGATACGCGATCCCGGTGATCTCACCACGGAGGATCGACTCAATCCGAGGGTGCCGCAGCGCCTGGAATGCGAACTCAGGCTTGACGGTTTCGCCAGAGCGGACACGGATCCGGGCGATATGTTGATTGATATCCGCGTCGCCGAACTCGCCGGGGAGACGGCAAACGCGCCCTACATACCCGGTAATCGTCATCAGCACATCGCCACCGCGGACGTGCGACCGACTCAGCGACGCGCGAGCTTTAAGCGTGATCCACGCAAGACCTGACGGAATGAATTCGCCATCGCCGACGCACTCGCTGCGAAGGAAGGGGTGTCCGCCGTTAGCCTCTTCCGCCCATGCATGACCGAACGTCGTTGGTGTGGCGCCCTTGGTGATGTGATCGCACACCTCTCCCAGTGTCGTCACATCCCAGCAGGCGGGCACGGTTCCGAGACCGGGGACCTGCTTCCACTCCGAGTGCCAGCCGGGGACGCCCCGGGTGAGCAGCTCGTGGAGGAGGGCGCGGCGGAGCTCCTCGGTCGCCGCGATCACCGCCTCGGTGCGCTCGATGGCGTCATCGATGGCGTCGAGGACGGCCGCAATGGCGCGCTGCTCGGGGAGGGGAGGGATGGGACGAACAAGGGCGTGAACGTCATCGCGGTTGAGCCCAGGGATGCCCGTGGCTCGATTCAGGCGAGACAGATCTTCCCGAGTAAGCGTGTGGTAGGCCCACCGCAGATCAGCTTCGCCGTCGACCGGATCGACGAAGTAGGTCGTGTCGATCGGGTAGAAGTCATTCGCGACCCACGTCACCTTACCGATGCTCCCCTTGCGACCGACCACGATGCCCGGTCCCTCGAGCAGCGCCTGAGAGTGCTGGCCGACCACGCCCGCTGACCCGACAACGGCGACGTCACCGGGCCGTCGTGCCCTTTGAGGCAGCGATTTCCCATACTCGAGGCGAAGAACCTCGCCGAGGCGCCGCCGAGGCCAGTCAGCTGGCATAGCCGAGCTCCACGAGTAGGGCGTCCATCCGCGCGGCCGCCTCGTCGCGGCGCTGCTCCGCCTCGCGCAGGCTGGCGAGGGCATCCTCGACGCTCGGCACCTCCACGTGCTCCGTGGTGTCGACGTAGCGCGAGATGTTGAGGTTGAAGTCGTTGGCGCTGATCTCGTCGAGGTCGGCAATGTGCGCGAAGCGCTCGACCTCCTGGAAGGTGCGGAATGCCTCGACGATCTTCGTCACGTGCTCGCGGTCCAAGTGGTTCTGCGCCTTACCGGCGCGGAAGTAGCCAGGCTGCGCGGCGTCGATGAACAGCACCTTTCCTCGTCGCTCCGGCCGCTTGTGCTTGTTGAGGACGCAGATCGCGACCGGGATGCTCGCGCCGTAGAACAGGTTGGGCGTCAGCCCGATCACCGCCTCGAACAGGTCGGACTCGACGATCCCCTTACGGATCGTCCCCTCGGCACCACCGCGGAAGAGGATGCCGTGCGGCATCACCACGCCGACCATTCCCTCGGGGTTGGTGACGGCAAGCATGTGCTGCAGGAAGGCCAAGTCGCCCTTCGTCTTCGGCGGGATCGCGCCGTAGCGGTCGAAGCGGTGGTGCGGGTCGTTGGGGGCGAAGTCGTGGCCCCACTCCTTCAGGCTGAACGGCGGATTCGCGACCACCCGGTCGTACGAGAGCAGCCGCCCGCGGTCATCCACCAGGCGCGGCTCCTCGATGACATCGCCGCCCTCGTAGCGCGCGGAGCGGAGGCCGTGCAGCAGCAGGTTCAGCTTGCCGATGGCGAGCGTTCCGAGGTTGCGCTCCTGCCCATGCAACACGAGGTTGCGTGGATTGCCGCCCTGCTCCGCGACGTACTGCGCCGAATAAATCAGCATGCCGGCGGAACCGGCGGTCGGGTCGCAGATGCGCATCCCCTCGGTCGGTTCGAGCAGTTCGACGATCAGCCGGACGACCGAGCGCGGCGTGTAGAACTCGCCGCCCTTCTTGCCGGCGTCATCCGCGAATTCGCGAATCAGGTACTCGTACGAGTCGCCGAGGACATTCACCGCGCCCTGTTCGCCATCGCGTGTGAGGTTCGCGTCGCTCAGGTCGAGGGCATCGAAGTGCTTCAGCAGGCTGTTGATGATGCGGTCGCGACTGACCGGGCTGCCGAGCTTCGCCTCGTCGTTCCAGTTCGTGTTCCGCAGCACGCCATCCAGGCGAGGCGCGTTCGCCTCCTCGATCTCCGCGCTCGCACGGTTCACGACCTCGCCGAGGTTCATCGACTCGCGGACGATCGCACTCCATCGTGCGTCAGGCGGTACGAAGAACTCGTGCTCGTCGGGATCGCGTTCGGCGACCTCGCGAGCAACGCCAGCGGCGACCGCGCGTTCGACCTCTTCGGCGAAGCGGTCGGAGAGCCGCTTCAGGAAGAGCATCGAGAAGATGTAGTTCTTGTAGTCGCTCGAGTCGATCTGCCCGCGCAGAATGTCTGCCGCGCCCCAGAGCTTCGACTCGAGTTCCTCGGTTGTGAGCGGCATCGCTACTTCCTCCCGGCGGCTGGCGCCGCGATCGCGGCGATGATGGCATCCCGAAGGACGTCGTGTCGGATCCGTGCTGCTTCGAGCGCTGCGGCACGGGAGGCCTCGGACGCCTCGATCAGGTCGACGAGGCGCCGCAGCTCGGCGACCGGCGGTATGGCTAACGGCAGCTCGCCGAGCGCTCTCGCAGACAGGGTAGGCAGCGAGGTCGTCGTGAGCCTCGCCGCAACCTCGGCTCGTCCGCGCGTCGATGAGAGGTAATACCAGAGGTAGTGCCCGAGCCCGGCGCCCGGGTCGAATGCGCGCATCACGAGCAGTGTCGAAGATGCGACGGTGCGGGTGACTTCGGGTGGCACCAGCCCCACCTTCACCGACTGCGACCGCGCCGTGACGAGGACATCGAACGGGCGGAGGAGATGGCCCTCGCTTCGGGAGTCGCGTTTGACCTCGACCTCGCGCAGTCCGTCGAGGTCCACATGGTCATCGACGATGTCGGCGCTCTCGACGACGCGAAGCGGCCAGTCGCCCGGCCGGACGCCAGCCGCTCGGCCGGCCATTGCCATCCCCTGTCTGATCTCGGCGAGGGCCGCTATACTCTTCACCGAGCCATAGTACCGTGCACCTGATATAAGTCAACACGTCCCCGTGCTACTATCTCTTCAAAGGAATCGGAGGGGCTTCCTCCAGGAAGGTTGGGACCGATGGCTGGCAAGACGACGAAGGTGGTGCGCGACGCCCGGACGGGGAAGTTCGTGCCGAAACGAGAAGCGGGCCGCCGCCCCTCGACAACCGTCACGGAGACGGTGCGTCGAAACGGGAAGAAGAAGTAGGGAGCGGACCCGGGTGGGCGGTCAGAGTTCCCGCTCACCCGGATTGCGCCTCCGCTACAACAGCCGCATCTGCTCGCCCGCACGGAGCTCGGCGAGAACGACCGCGACAACTGGTTCGAACGCGGCAGGTTCGCGGTTCGCGGCTGCTCCAGGCGATAGCGCCTCGAGGCTCACCCACATCTCTTCTCGATCGAGTGCCTCCTCTGCTGCTCCTGCAACGCCCTGCACCTCCCGGAACAGCCCTTCGAGCGACTCTTCGCTGACCTCGTCACCCGCCGACAGGCTTCGGGCGAGCGCCAGCAGCAGGTCGTCGCCGTCGGTGCCGTGCGCGGCGAGCCCGTCCTCAACGAGGTCGCCCTCAACGGCGAGTGAGGCCTGGAGCTTCTTCGCGGTCAGCTGCAACGCCTGCGCCTGTAGCGTCCCGCGGTAGGCGAAGTAGATCACCTGTACCGGGTGTCGTTGTCCGATCCGCCACGAGCGACGGCTCGCCTGGCGCATCGTGTAGACCGAGTACTCGACCTCGTACCAGACGATGGTCGGGAAATCGATCAGGTCGAGTCCGGTCTGGACGAGCCGAGGGTGCACGAGGAGGACGTCGACGCCTTCCCGCACTCGCCGGTTCACCCAGTCCTCGCGGGCGTCGGTTGCCACCGTGTCCGCCTTCAGCGTGGCGACACGGATCCCCGCTCCGCCGAGCACACGCTCGAGTCGCGGCGCGATGTCGCGGCTCTGCGTGTGTGTGATGTAGAGGAGCACGCGTCGGCCACGGCTTCTCTCCTCCCGCACCAGGTCGAGCAGTGCCTCCTCCTTCGGATAGAGCCGGTCACTCGGGAGCGGCGGGGCCGAGGCAATTACCTCGCCACGCTCTGGATCGACAACGGTTTCGCCGTGTGTGCAGGCGTCGGGGTAGGCGAGCAGCGTCTGCAGATAGGCTGAGAGCAGCCGCCGCGTCCCCGCGGCCAATGCCGCGATCACTGCAGCATGCAAGGCGTCGGACAGCTGCCGGTACGACGACGCCTGCGACGGCGCGTCCCTGTCACCGCGCTCCATGCTGACCAGCCGCACCTCCTCGCGATACTCAGGTAGGTCGGACGCGACATCGGCCAGCCGCAAGAACACCGTGTTGCCGATCAGGTGGAAGAGCACCGCGGGTGAGACGCCCGGCTTCTCGACGGTGCGAGTCCGGTAGCCTCGCCGCCGGCTTGACCGACCGTCTTCGAAGGCCTCGTCGTCGCCGCGGCGCGTGATGCGCTCGACGATGCCGTAGCGCGACACCCAACGACCCTCGTCGCCGTAACCGAACTCCTCCCGCACTGGCGGCGAGAACCGCCAGAGCAGGTGGAAGAGCGTCGAGGCGTAGCCGCCCATCAGCGTGCCGGTGAGCGTCAGCGTCCGGCCGCAGGCCTCGGCGAGCGTTCCCGCCGCGATCCCCTGGGCCGAACCGCGCGCCTTGTACTCATGCTGTTCGTCGACGATCAGCAGATCGAACGCGCCCGGCAGGCGCCGGGCGACGTAGTCGGCGAGCGGGTAGCGCCGGGGCCCGGCGCGGTCCGCCTGCCAGAGCGGCGAGCCGCAGGCGTCACACGCATGCTTCTTCCGCGACAGCGCCTCGATCTCGAGCGGGAGCCCCTCGCGGTCGAACAGCTCCGCGTAGCAGCCGGGGCAGCACAGCCGCCGCAGCGGATCACCCGCCTCATCGAACACGAGATGTCCGCTGCCGGTCGCGAGCCGTGAGACGACCGCAGGCTTCCAGCGGTACGAGAGCTTCGCTCGCTCGCGCGAGACGATCACGAACTGCGGACGGTCGCCGACCGGCGGCAGTCGTCCGAGGTCGGTCGTGGTCGACGCGATCACGGCCGAGACGCGCGGGATCGTCGCCTCGACCTCGCGCTTCCACTTCCGAACCAGGTGCGGCGGGCAGAGCACCAGCACGCGCTGGAAGCCGGCGAGATAGGCAGCGGCCGTCGCAATCGTCGTCTTCCCGGTCCCCATCTCTCCGACGAGGTTGGTGCCACGATGCTGCTGCATCGAGACGGCAAGCGCGCGGATCGCGTCGGCCTGTCCGCCGAGCGGCCGGCGACGCAGCCGCCTGAGGTCGAATCCCCAGTCGGCCCGGTTTCGCGCCGAGTAGATCGGCGGGTAGGCGCGGAGCACGGTGCGCGTGATGGCATCGCGGTGCTCCTCGATGAAGGCGCTGAGCGACGTCATGCCGCCGCCGCCGCGTCGTCGGTCCCGCCTCCGGCGATCACCTCGACCTGCCCGCTCCTCAGATCGAGCGCGACGACAGAGGTGCGCATCACCTCGCGTTGCACCTCGACCTCGGGGTCGGGGGAGTACACGGGGACCGAGACCTTGTAGGTCCGCCCCTTCACCAGCAGCCGCCGGTCGCCCGAGCGGAGCTGGACGTTGTCGAGGAAGCCCGCCGCGACCAGCACGGCGAGGTGACCGCGACGCAGCGGCATCAGCGGCCGCACCCGCCGCTCCTCGGGCGGCCAGATCCGCTCGGCGAGCGACGCGTTCGCCCAGAGTCCGGCTTGACGCGCTTCGCGCGCCGCCTCCTCGGGGTCGAAGAACTGCGAGGTGAAGAGCACCGCTCCGGCATCCAGTGCCGGCAGCGCGTAGCCGCCCTGCGCGTCTCCAGCGAGCGGCAGTGCTGGCAGCGACGCATCGGCCCACGCAGTAACTGTCGCATGAGACTCAGCGTCGTTGATCGGCTCCTGGCGCCTCACGCCGAACAGCACGACCTGCTGGAACGCCTCATACAGATCGTCTGGAAAGCGGTAGCAGGTCAGGTCGCGATAGTGCCCGGCGAGATAGCGCGCCGAGACCGCGAGCCGCCGTTGCGGGACGATGAAGACGAGCAGTCCGCCTGGGCAGAGCGCCCGCGTCATCGTCGTCAGGAAGGCGTGCTCGAGCCGCTTCGCCTCGTCGTCGTAGTCGTACGGCGGGTTGAGGAAGAGGCACGAGAACGCGCCGTTCGCCACGCGCACGCTCTGCGCGCTCGCGTGCAGGACGTGGTCGAGGAGGGCGTGCGCCTCGGCATAGCGGTCGTCGGCGATTTCGATTCCGTAGCTCTCGCCGCCGATCGCCTCGACGAGCTGCCGGAGCGCGGCGCCCGTCCCGCAGCACGGGTCGAGCAGCCGCATGGCGGAGCGTCCGCCGTGAGTCGTCGGGCGGATCAGCGCCGCGACGCGGGCCACCACCTCGGGTGGCGTCGGGAAGTAGTGGGCCTTGGCCTGACTCTCCACTCGCGACATCGTCGCTACGCCGCCTCGGGCAGGGAGTCAGGCGGTGCCGGCACCCGGTGCCCGCGGAGGGCGCGTCCGAGCGCCTCTGCGAGCTCGCCCGGCTCGGGCCGGCAGCGATAGGCACGAATGCCCATCGCGTCGATCTCCTGCGCTTCGCCAGTGCGCAGGGCGCGGTCCCACAGCCAATCGCTCCAGGTGGGGTGCAACGGCAGGTCGAGCCGGCGGTTCAGGAAGCGATAGTGGAGGAGCGGGGCCTCCTCGGGCGATTGCGCCAGCAGCAGGAACTCCTGCTGCTCAGCGGCGTAGAGTGCGGCGTCCGGAACGAGCAGCGCGTGGTGCGCGCCCGTCGAGGGCAGCCGCGTGACGTGGAACCGGCACTGCTGCCGGACACCCGTGGCGAGCCAGTGCGGGACCCCACCCGCGAACTGGTCGTCGGCCAAGTAGGCGGTCTCGCCCTTCACGAGGCGCGCCCACAGCGCGCGGATCGATTGCTGGTTGCCCAGCAATGAGAGGAACCAGATCTCGCTGCGTTCGGTCACGCAGGCGTCGACCGCGGCGCCGAAGCCGGCGGCGCGGATGTGCTTCGTCTGCGGCGAGCGGCCTGTATCGGCCGCCGACTGGTGCTCAGGCTG
The DNA here is from genome assembly GCA_041390625.1 of Dehalococcoidia bacterium. Taxonomy (GTDB): domain Bacteria; phylum Chloroflexota; class Dehalococcoidia; order UBA2979; family UBA2979; genus RBC038. The sequence goes on from JAWKPM010000012.1 coordinate 121,006, forward strand.
CATGACGCTCCGCGCCGTAGAGCTCCACGACTTCGCCGCCACGCGCCGTCACTGGTTCGACGAGCCAGCCTTCGTCTTCGAGATAGCGCTCGACCGCCTCGGCCACGAGCTGCGTCATGGGCCGGCCTCGTTCGCGACCGAGCCGGTAGAGGATCGGGATCAATCGTTCGGGGATCTTCGGGCTATACATGCGAGGACTCCTTCTTCGAGCGAGGGACGCGCCAGTGGATCACGGGCGCTGCGCAACGGTGTGGATGAGCGCCGGCGAGGCCATCGGCTCGTCGAGCGCGTGACAGCGGGCGCAGAAGCGCGCGTCGCTGCGGGGGACGTTCGGTTGCCGCCCGTAGGCGACGATGCGTCTGCAGAGCGTGCGGGCGAGGTGACCAGGTAGGCCGTCGCTTCGTGTGCTGATGACATGCCGGCAGCGCGGCATTAGTCGCCCGCCGCGTGGTCCGGTGCGGGCATGTCGAGCGCCAGCGCGACACCGAGGCGACGCCAGAGGATCGCCGAGTAGCGGCGGCTGTCCCCTCGGCTCATCATCCCCGTGAACATCCACTCGCCGTCGATCCCGTGGAGGGTCGCGCGGCGCGGCTTGGAGTTGTTCGCCGGGTGCGGATCCTTGCCGATCGCCACACCCGCGTATTCGACATCGAAGCGATGCCGCGCCTCGTCGGGTGCGCAGCGGTAGTGGACGATGCAGCCATCGGCGTACTGCCAGACCAGCTCTCGCCGGTCCTTCGACGGCGCATGGAGGCCGCTCCAGATCCTGCGGCCTGCCTGGCAGCTCGTATCCCTCGCCGCGCATACGACCGAGCCATCGATCTTCGTGACCAGGCCCCAGCGCCCGCCGGCGTACGGCTCATCGGCCCATGCGATCGTCAGTCGGTCGCGAGCTTGCTCGGGGCACGGGGCGATGCAGCTGCACAGCTCGTCGCCTGCGGCGAGGCACCGCGGGCAGCGCGCGCAGGTCAGGCAGAGCGGCGCGCGCGTGTCGATGCGCTGGACGGCAGCCGGGACGCCATTGCCGTAGTGGTCAATCCCGTCCGCTTCCCTGCCGGCGCACCAGAGGCCGGTCGGCGATTCCGGAGACTCAGCAGGCACCCGCGCGCCGTTCCCTCCTATCTGCGCAGTTTCAGCCGACGGATCGTCCGCACCTGGATCCTCTTCGGGGGCTAGCAACCCGTCCTCGCGGACGAAGCCGAAGAGCCGCCGTCCCTCGAGCGGCGCACACCAGTAGTGCCACACCAGCCCGTCGGACCCG
>JAWKPM010000013.1:0-102368 GCA_041390625.1 Dehalococcoidia bacterium
GCGCGCTCAGCAGGTTTCGCACCGCGTACAGCGAGAAGTAGAAGAAGTGCTCGTGATAGATGGTGTCGAACTCGTTGCCATCCATCAGCTTCGTCAGGTGCGGGAACTCGAGGGTCAGCACCCCCTCCGGCGCGAGCAAAATCCGGATCCCCTCGATGAAGTCGTGCGTGCCCGGCACCTGCGCCAGCACGTTGTTCCCGATCATGAGGTCCGCACGAGGCCCGTCCGCCACCAGCTCCGAGGCCAGCTCGGCACCAAAGAACTCCGAACGCGTCGGCACGCCGCGCGCGATCGCCTCGGCCGCGACGTTCTCGGCCGGCTCAATCCCGAGGCACGGGATCGAGCGCTCTACGAAGCCCTGCAACAGGTACCCATCGTTGCTCGCGAGCTCGACGACGAATGAGTCCGCCCCGAGGCCGAAGCGGTCGACCACCGTCTCGACGTAGCGCTGCGCATGCTCGACCCAGCTGTCCGAGTAGGACGAGAAGTAGGCGTAGTCGGTGAAGATGTCTTCGGGCCGCACGACCGCCGGCACCTGCACGAGGAAGCAGCGCTGGCACACGTACGCGATCAGCGGATAGAACGCCTCCGCCCGCATCGCCGCCGAGGCAGGAACGAAGCTCTCGCACAGCGGCTGCCAGCCGAGGTCCGCGAACACGTGGGACAGCGCGTGACCGCAGTTCGCGCAGGTGCTCCCAGTGGGCCGGATGACACGCGTCGGAGCGCTCGAGGTGGAAGGGCTGGTCATAGGCGGTCCCCAGGGCTAGCGACCGGGCGCCGCGCAGGTGTGACCGGCGACGCCGGGCCCGGAGTTCGGACGGCACCCTGCACAGGTAAACGCCTCCCCCGTTACCAGCGCATAAGCCGACACGAACTCGATCTCTCTAATCAGAGTACGCCGATGCGCGAAATGCGCACCCCGCCCCTAGCCCGTCGGCGAGCCCTCGAGGCACGCGCACACGACACGAGCGGCCTTTCGGCCGCTCGTGCGTGAAGTCCAACCGAGGGTCGAACGCTAGCCGCGAGGCAGCCCCAGGCCGCGCGTCGCAATGATGTTGCGCTGGATCTCGGACGAGCCTGCGGCGATCGTCGCCGGCACCGAGGTCACGTACCCCTGCGTGAACGAGGCCTTCGCCGCAGCGTGCGGGTCGCCGGGCTCCCACACGTTCGAGTACAGCCCGAAGAGCTTCGTCCCCGTCCGCTGCAGCCGCTGGCCGGCCTCCGAGATGAACATCTTCGCCGTCGAGGCCTCGTAGTTCGGGATCAGGCCCCGGTTCTGCATCGAGATGATGCGGAACGAGAAGTTCGACCCCACCTCGGTCTCGATGAAGCGCTCCGCCAGCTCCGAGCGCAGGGCCGAGGACTCACCGCCCCGCCCGCTGATCTTCGCCTTCGAGGCGCCTTCGCCCTTTGCGTAGTCGAGCAGCCGGTTGATGCTGCGCCGCTGCGCCACCGCACCCGAGATGTTCGAGCGCTCGAAGTCGAGCAGCGTGGCGCCCACGTACCAGCCGCGGTTCTCCTCGCCGATGACGTTCGCCGAGGACACGCGCACGTCCTCGAAGAACGTCTCGTTGAAGCCGTGCTTCCACGCCATGTTGATCAACGGCCGCACCGTGAGACCCGGCGTGTGGATGTCGTCGATCACGAGGAACGTGATGCCGCGGTGCTTCGGCGCGTCCGGGTCGGTTCGCACGAGGGCGAACAGCGCATCCGCGTGGTGCGCGCCCGACGTCCAGATCTTCTGCCCGTTGACGACGTACTCGTCGCCGTCCTTCACCGCACGCGTCTGCAGCGAGGCGAGGTCCGAGCCGGACCCCGGCTCCGAGTACCCCTGCGCGAACACGACCTCGCCGGAGAGGATCCCCGGGAGATACTTCTTCCGCTGCTCCTCCGAGGCGTGCACGATCAGCGTCGGCCCGAGGAGGCTCACGCCCGACCCACCGACGGTCGGCGCGCCGGCCAGTGCCATCTCCTGGCGCAGGATGAACTGCTCCATCGGCGAGAGGCCGCCGCCGCCGTACTCCTTCGGCCACTGCGGCGCGAACCAGCCGCGCTCCGAGAGCGCGTTCGCCCAGTCCTGCGCCGCCTGGCGTCGCTCGGCGCTCTCCGCCTTGCGGTCGGCGACCCAGTCGCCCGCCGCACCCTCTTCCGAATCGCCCTCACCCGAGGCGAGGCGCTTGTAGAACTCGGGGAGGCCGTTCTGCAGTACCCCACGCACCTCGGCGCGGAACGCTGCCTGCTTCTCGTCGTCGGCCCAGTCCACGTCATCCGCCCTTCGTGTTAGCCGTCGCTGCCGGTCGCTCCCGGCCACTGCCGATCATTGCCGCATCGTCGCGGCGAGGTTGCCGAGGATTGTACTCGTCATCATCGAGGCCGGGTGTGCATCCCGAGGCATTTCCGGGGATTTCCGACCTTCTAACTGGCTTTCACCGCGACCGCCACACGAGTACGCTCCTCGCATGCCGAACGCACCGACCGAGGACCTCGCTCGCCGTCTCGAGGCCGCACGCGCCGAATACGCGCTGCCCCTCGACACCCGCTCGCGCTCCGAGGACATCGCGCGCCGCACCCTCGCGCTGCTCTTCCCACACTTCGCGGTCGGCGGCGATCGAGGCACGCCGGCCGTCGCCGAGGAGTTGCGCGAGCTCGGCGACCGCCTCGCCTCGTTCCTGCGTGATCAGGGCAAGCTCGCATCCGAGGCCGGTCGCACCGCCGAGGCCTTCGTCGCCGGCCTCGAGGACCTGCGCAACGCCCTCCAGGAGGACGCCGAGGCTAATTGCGAGGCCGACCCCGCCGCCACCGGCACCGACGAGGTCATCATCGCCTATCCCGGCTTCTTCGCCATCGCCTGCTATCGCATCGCGCATCGATTGCATGACCTCGGCGTCGAGCTGCTACCGAGGCTGATCACGGAGCTGGCCCACCGCCAGACCGGCATCGACATCCACCCCGGCGCCACGATCGGCGCGTCGCTGGCCATCGACCACGGCACCGGCATCGTCATCGGCGAGAGCGCCCTGCTCGGCGACCGCGTGCGCCTGTACCAGGGTGTGACCCTCGGCGCCCTGATCGTCCGCAAGGACCTCGCGAAGCAGAAGCGCCACCCGACCATCGAGGACGACGTCGTCGTCTACGCGAACGCGACCATCCTCGGCGGCGACGCCGTGATCGGCGCGGGCAGCGTGATCGGCGGCAACGTCTGGCTCACCCACGCCGTCCCGCCGGGCTCGATCGTCACCCACGCCGCCACCGTCGAGCGCGCCCTCGAGGTCGGCGAGTACCCGCTCGAATACCACATCTAGCCGTCTATCTAGCCCCGAGGCCGAGAGGCCGCTCGCAGCGAAGGAGCTCCCGTGAAAGCCCAGTCCATCCTTGAGACGATCGGGAACACGCCCCACGTCCGCATCAGCCGTCTCTTCCCCGATCACGAGGTCTGGCTGAAGCTCGAGCGAGCCAACCCCGGCGGCAGCATCAAGGACCGCATCGGCCTCGCCATGATCGAGGCAGCCGAGGCCGCGGGCGTCTTGAACGCCGACAGCGTCATCATCGAGCCGACCTCCGGCAACACCGGTATTGGCCTCGCGATGACGGCCGCCGTGAAGGGCTACCGCCTCATCCTCGTCATGCCGGAATCGATGTCGGTCGAGCGCCGTCGCATCCTCGCCGCATACGGCGCCGAGGTGGATCTCACCCCCCGCGAGCAGGGCATGAACGGCTCCATCAACCGCGCCATCGAGCTCCGCGACGCCACCCCCGGCGGCTGGATCCCCCAGCAGTTCGAGAACGAGGCCAACGTCGAGGTCCACAAGCGCACGACCGCCCCCGAGATCATCGCCGACTTCCCGGAAGGCATCGATTTCCTCATCACCGGCGTCGGCACCGGCGGCCACATCACCGGCGTGAGCGAGACCCTGAAGCAGACCTGGCCCAACATGCAGACCTTCGCCGTCGAGCCGGAGAAGTCGCCCGTGATCTCCGGCGGCGCCCCCGGCCCGCACCGCATCCAGGGCATCGGCGCTGGCTTCATCCCGAAGAACCTGCACGTCGACACCCTCGACGGCACGATTCAAATCACCGAGGACGACGCCTTCGAGTGGGCTCGCCGCATCGCCCGCGTCGAGGGCATCTTCGTCGGCCCGTCCTCCGGCGCCACGTTGTCCGCCGTCTCGAAGAAGCTCCCGGAGCTCCCCGAGGGCAGTCGCGTTCTCGCCTTCTGCTACGACACCGGCGAGCGCTACCTCTCGATCGAGAACCTCTTCTAGCGCGCCCCGTCGAGGCGCTGGCGGTCTCCCCCGCCGGCGCCTCACCCGCCTCCTTCCGAGATCCCTCGCTCGCGCCCATTGAGACGCAACCCCGCCCCGAGGCAGCGGTGCGGCCGAGGAATCCGCTTCGCTCGCTCGGCTTCGGCGGTTACGTCGAGTTGCCAGCGCCCCTCAAGGGCGAGACAACGACCTCCGAGGGAGCGCGAGGGCGAAGCCCTCGCTGAAGAAAGGGCGGGTGGGCGGGCAGCCCGGCCGGAGGCCGGACCTCACCTCCCGTGCGTGCCAGCGCCCATCGAGGTCGCTACCCCGCACCCGCACTGAAGCGCCCGTGGCCGCCGAGCGCTCGATAGCATCCAGCAATGGTGCGCCTCGACCGCCGCCTCGAAGTCTGGGTCGAACGCCGTCCCGCCCCGCATCGCGTCCGCGAGCCGCGCGTAGCCGTGCGCGACGTTTCGAGGCGGTCCCGGCGGCGTGCCCTCCGGCGCCACAAAGTATTCCGAGGGCACCTCGATCTCCGCCAGCGCCTGGCCCGCCCGCGCCCCCGAGAGCGTGCTCGGCCCGATGTTCGGCGACCGCGAGGTGAGGAACAGCGCCCCCTCGCGGCCGTAGATCTCCATGCGCGTCCCGGGCGCCTGATGCGGCACGCTCGCGACTTGCATCGCAATCTCCGCGCCACCCTCGAGGCGACCGGCGACCGTGATGTTGTCCGGCGCGTCCACCGGCACGGGCGCCCCCGTCTCCTCGTCGTACCACTCCGTGATCCGAGTCGTGACCCTCGAGGTCAGCTCATCGACCGGCCCGACGATGTACGTGAACGCATCCATCGCGTGCCCACCCGAGATCGTGAGCGTGTTCGCGCCGTTCGCCCGCACGGACTGCCAGATGCGCCCCGGCCCTCGGCGCAGTGTTGCCTGCGAGATCACACTCAGGTTCGCCGTGGGCACCTCGCCGATGTGCCCCTGCGCCACGAGGTCCCGCGCGTACCGAATCGCGGGGTCGCTGCGCCCCTGCAGCCCCACCGCCGTCGCGAGGCCCTTCTCCTGGGCGAGGCCGGCCATCTCTTCCGCCTCGGCGAGCGTGGCGCCGAGGGGCCACTCGCAGAACGCCGCCTTCCCCGCCCGCAGCGCTGACATCACGAGGTTGTGATGCCCCGGCACCCGCACCACCACCGCCACGAGGTCGACGTCCGGATGCGCCACCATGTCCTCGATGTCGTGGAACGCGAGGCGCGCGCCGAAGCGCTCCGCCGAGGCCTGCGCCGTCTCCTCCCTCGAGGTGCACACGGCCACCAGCTCGTAGTCCCCCAGCTGCGCGAGCGCCGGGACGTGCGCGTTCGCCCCCCAGCCGCTCCCGCCCTCCGTCACCGTCGCACCCACGATCCCCACTCGAATCGGGTCAGCCATCGAGGTCCTCCTGCGTCAGATGCGCATCGAGGCGCGTTTGCGCCTCGATGTCTCGGTTCGTCTTCGTCGCGCCGGCCTCAGCGCGCGATCGAGCGTCGCTCCAGTCCGGGCGGCGCGGCGATCTCGCTGACGTTGAACGGCGTTCCGGCGTACACACGCACGATCCAGTTCCAGAACAGCAGGTGCGCGTTCGCCCGCCAGAGGTTCAGCGGCTCCTGCGTCGAGTCGTCGCCCGGGAAGTAGTTCCGAGGCAGCTGGATGTCGAGCCCGGCCCCGAGGTCCCGCTCGTACTCCTCCGCCAGCGTCGTCGTGTCGTACTCGAGGTGGTTGAACATGTACACCGCCCGCCGCGGCTCGTCCTCGACGAGGCACAGCCCCGAGTCGGGCGACTCCGCGAGGATGTGCAGCCCCGTCAGCTCCGGGATGTCCTCGCGCCGCACCTCGGTGTGGCGCGATACCGGGATGAGGAAGTGGTCGTTGAACCCGCGAAGGAGCTGCGTGTTCGCCCGCAGCACCGTGTGCTCGAACACCCCGAACATCTTTCGAGGCAGCTCGTACTTCGGCACACCGTAGAAGTGCTGGAGCGCCGCCTGCGCCCCCCAGCAGATGTAGAACGTGCTGTACACGTGGTCCGTCGCCCAGTCGAAGATCGAGGTCAGCTCGTCCCAGTAGTCGACGTCCTCGAATGGCAGCGTCTCGATCGGCGCTCCTGTGACGATGAGCCCGTCGAACTTCTCGTCGCGCACGTCCTCCCACGTCCGGTAGAACGCCAGCAGGTGCGCCTCGGGCGTGTTCTTCGCCTCGTGCGTCGCCGTCTTGAGCAGCGTCATTTCGACCTGCAGCGGCGTCGACCCCACGAGGCGCGCGATCTGCGTCTCGGTCCGGATCTTGTTCGGCATCAGGTTGAGCAGCGCGATCCGCAGCGGGCGGATGTCCTGGTGGACGGCGTCCGCCTCACGAATGACGGCGACGCCCTCCTCTTCGAGGACGCGGCGCGCCGGCAGATCGTCCGGGATCTTGATCGGCATCGATGTCTCGCCCCGCGACTCCTCGCGACCCCGCCCATCGAGGCCGCGAGTCACACCTTCGAGGCTACCCTGCCGCCTTCGCGAGCGCCTGCTCGAGGTCCGCGATGATCTCGTCCTGGTGCTCGATGCCCACCGAGAGCCGCACGTAGCCCTCGGTCACACCGGTCGCCAGCTGGTCCTCCGGCGAGAGCTGCGAGTGCGTCGTCGAGGACGGGTGGATCGCCAGGGTCTTGGCGTCACCGATGTTCGCGACGTGGTAGATGAGCTCCAGCGCGTCGATGAAGCGCTTGCCCGCCTCCTTGCCGCCCGCGAGCTCGAAGCCGACCAGCCCGCCGAACCCGCCATCGAGGTACGTGTCGGCGCGACGCTTCTCCTCGTCCGTCCAGAGGCTCGGGTGGATCACCTTCGTCACGGCCGGGTGCTTCGAGAGGAAGTCGACGACCGCGAGGGCGTTCGAGCAGTGCCGCTCCATGCGCAGCGGCAACGTCTCGATGCCCTGCAAGAACAGGAACGCGTTGAACGGGCTCATCGCCGATCCGAGGTCACGAAGCAGCGTGACGCGCGCCTTGAGGATGTAGGCGATCGGCCCGAGGGGCTTCACGGCCTGCGTCCACACCGCGCCGTGGTAGCTCGGGTCGGGCTGGTTCAGCATCGGGAAGCGGTCGGCGTGCGCCTCCCAGTCGAAGGTGCCGCCATCCACGAGCAGACCACCGATCGAGGTGCCGTGCCCACCGATGTACTTCGTCGTGGAGTACATGACGATGTGCGCGCCGTGCTTCAGCGGCTTGCAGATGATCGGCGCCGCCGTGTTGTCGACGATCAGCGGCACGCCCAGTTCGTTGCCGATGTCCGCGACCTCGCGGATCGGGAAGGCCTGCAGCTTCGGGTTCGGCAGCGTCTCGGCGTAGTACGCGCGCGTGCGATCGTCCGTCGCGCGCCGGAACCCCTCGGGGTCGGCCGGGTCCACGAACCGCGTCTCGATGCCCATCGTCTTCAGCGTGTTCGCGAACAGGTTCCACGTGCCGCCGTAGAGGTCCGTCGAGGACACGATGTTGTCCCCGGCCCCGGCAATGTTCAGGATCGCGAACGTCGTCGCCGCCTGACCCGAGGCCAGCGCGAGCCCTGCCACACCACCCTCGAGAGCCGCGATGCGCTCCTCGAGGACCGCGGTCGTCGGGTTCATGATGCGCGTATAGATGTTCCCGAGCTCCTGCAGCGCGAACAGGTTCTCGGCGTGCTCGGTGTCGCGGAACTGGTAGCTCGTCGTCTGGTAGATCGGCACCGCGACGGCGCCCGTCGCCGGGTCGGCGCGGTAGCCCGCGTGCAGCGCGATCGTCTCCGGGTGCGTCAGGTCTGGGGCCACGTGACTCTCTCTTCCCGGGCGCCCGCCGGCGCGCGAGGCGCGGGACGAGGGCCTGCTCGTGTGATGCCGTCGCGAGATTCGAGGCCGGGCGTCCCGTCGCTCGATCCCCCGCCGCGCCGGAGCATACGTCAGTGCCCCGCCTGAATCTATAGACGACTCAGTTGCTCATGTTACTCATGATCGTCGCGGGAGCCGCCCGAGGCCGACCTCGTACCATCGAGGTATGACCCACCGACGCACCGCCCGCTGGCTCGAGGTCGCCCTCCGCGCCGTGAAGTCGTACGGCGAGGACCGAGGCTCGCTCCTCGCCGGTGGCCTGACGTACTACGCGCTCGTCTCGCTCTTTCCGCTCACGCTCTTCGCCCTCTCCGTCGCCGGCTTCATCTGGGCCGACCCGGCCGAGCGCGATGCGTTGATCACGAACCTGCTCGACAACCTGCCGCTGAACGCGAGCACCGGCCGCAACGACCTCACGAGCCTCCTCGAGTCGATCGTCAACGCCCGAGGCACCCTTGGCCTCCTCGGCCTCGCCACCGCCGCCTACTCCGGCAGCGCGCTCTTCTCCGCGATTCGTCGCTCCCTGAACCAGGTCTTCGAGGTCGACGACGCCCGTCCGCTCGTGAAGGGCAAGCTCGTCGATCTCGCTCTCGTCGCCGGCTTCGGCCTCCTGCTGCTGGCCTCGGTCGCCGCCACATTCGCCATTGCGTTCGCGGCTCAGTTCGCGACCGACATCTTCGGCCGCGACGCCGCCACGCTCGCGCGTTGGGGCGTCGTCATCGCCAACTTCCTCGTCCCGCCGTTCTTCTCGGCGGTCGTGTTCCTGCTGCTGTACTCGAAGGTGGCCCACGCCGGCGTGACGTGGCGCCAGGCGCTCGGCGGCACCTTGTTCGCCGCGATCGGCTTCGAGCTGCTGAAGGTCGGCTTCGCCCAGTACGTCGCGCGATTCGGCAACTACGACGCGACCTACGGCACCCTCGGGTTCATCATCATCCTGCTCTTTTTCTTCAACCTCAGCGCCCAGCTCATGCTCATCGGCGCCGAGCTCGTCCGCGCCGGGCGCGAGTTCGAGGCCGAAGGCACCACCCGCGCGACCGACAGCCTCCGAGCCACCATCCGCCGACTCCTCGCCCGCCTCCCCGGCCGCTCCGAGACCCAATCCACCATCGAGGGCCGCGAGGCCCACCTCGCTCCCGCCGAGGCCCTGCGCGCCATCGAGGCAGGCGCAGACTCCCCCGAGGCGCCAGACGCTCCTGAATCCTCCGAGCCCGAACCACCCCCGCCGCCACGCCCCGCCTCGCGAACGCGCGAGGACGCACCGCCCGCCCCGAGGGGGATCGTCGCGGTCTACGCCCTGGCCGTGGTGGCAGTGGTGGTGTCGGCGTTCCGGAGGCTGCGGCAGTCCTGAACGCCGAGCGCCCGCGTCCGAGCGCTAGACGCTCCCCGCCGCGGTGTCGCCCTCGTCGTCCCCGCGCTGCTCCCGCAGCATCCGCTCGAGGTCGTTCAGCAGCTCGTCCGCCGCGGGCAGCTCGCCGCCGCCCGCCTCGGGCTGCGAGGACGTGACCGGCGGCGATTCGTCGTACGTGCGCTCCATCTCGAGGATCTGCGCGCGCAGCTCGGCCGGCTTCTCGACGTCGTTGATCGCGCGCCCGATCTGCTCGTCGAACGCCGAGACCTGCATCGAGAGCTCGCCCATGCGCGTCCCGCCGCCCAGCGCCCGATCGAGGACCTCGACCAGCGCCTGCACGGCCCGCGCGTTCGGCCCGACCGCGATGTACGAGGGCACGCGCACCGTCAGCCGGCCGACCTCGATGCCGCGCTTGCGCATCTCCAGGAGCAGCACCGTGTTGATGCCCGTCGGCCCCTGGTAGCGACCGGGCCCGTCCGAGGTCAGCCCGATCAGCCCCTCGAGGCCCGCCCCCGCGTCCGCGAGCCCGACCGGCGCCGGCCGCGTGTGCGGCACGAGGGCGCCGCGCGACCCCAAGAGGAGCAGCGTCTTCGCTCCGACCGTCTCGAGGACGCTCGCGACCGCCTCCACGAACTCGTGCCAGCGCAGGGAGGGTTCGCGGCCCGAGATGAAGAGGATGTCCCGCTCGATGTGAGGCGGGCTCGCGACGTAGAAGCGCACACCCGGCCAGCGCGTGACCGACTCCCCGTTCACGAGCCGCCGTCGAGGCCGAGTCACCGTCAGGTCGAAGAACCGGTCCGCGTCGATGTGCGCGACCTCCGTCGCGCCCCAGTCCTCGCGCAGGTAGCGGATCGCGCTCGTCGCGGTCGCTCCGCCGTCATTCCAACCCCAGAACGCAGCAATCGCGATCGGGTCGCGCAGCCGCTCGAATTCACCGTCCGCCGGCTGCAAGGCCGGATGTGGGAGTGCCATGCCGCCAGTATGCACCCTCCCGGGAAGCCCCCGAACCTGCCCGTTCGCCCAGCGCGAGCGATCGAGGCCGCCGCGAGCGTGTACCGTCGAGGCCACACCAGACTCGAAACGCAGACCGAGGGCGAGGCTCCCGATGGCGCGATTCCTCAGCAACAACGACGTCCGAGGCCTCATCACCGTCGCCGAGTGCGTCGAGGTGATGGAGGACCTCTTCAAGCAGCAGGCCGCCGGCCTCGTAGAAAACCTGCCGCGCCAGCGCATCCGCTTTGGCAGCGCGCCCGGTGGCGGTCGAGGCGCGGGCGCCACGCTCATGGGCGGCACGGTCCTCGGCTCGCACGCCTGGGGCGTCCGCCTCAGCAACATCGCGCTGCTCTACGACACGAACACCGGCGCGCTGGATGCCCTCATCGAGCCCGGCACGCTCGCCTGGATTCGCACCGGCGCGGCCTCCGGTCTCGCCGCCCGCCACATGTCGAGGTCGGACGCATCGATCCTCGGCCTGCTGGGCGCGGGCCGTCAAGCGGTGACGCAGCTCGAGGCGATCGCCGCCGTCCGCCCCCTCACCGAGGTCCGCGTGTTCAGCCGCAACGAGGACCGTCGCCGCTCGTTCGTCGAGGAGCACGGCCCGCGCCTCGGCCTCAACCTCGTCCCGGTCGCCACACCCGAGGCCGCCGTCCGAGGCGCCCACATCGTCTGCGCCATCACCACCGCCCAGGAGCCCGTCTTCGATGGCGCCCACCTCGACCCCGGCACCTGCGTCATCGCCGCCGGCTCCAACTCATGGCGAAAGCGCGAGGTTGACGAGACCACCATCGATCGTGCCGCCCTCATCGCCGCCGACAACGTCGAGCAGGCCCGCATCGAGTGCGGCGAGTTGATCTGGGCCGTCGAGCGCGGTGCGCTCCGCTGGGGCGGCGTGCGCGAGCTCTCCGATGTCATCAGCGGCGCCGTCGCCGGCCGCCCATCCGAGGACGCGATCACGCTCTTCGAGAGCCAGGGCATCGGCATCGAGGACGTGGCCGGCTACCGCTACGTCCTCGACAAGGCGCTCGCCGCCGGCATCGGTGTCGAGCTCCCCTTCTAGCCCCGCGTGACTGAGGCCCCGACCGAGGTCCCGAACGCCCTCACCTGGCTCGGCCACGCCACGACCCTCATCGAGGTCGATGGCGCACGCATCCTCACCGACCCGCTGCTCCGCGACCGCCTCTTCCACCTCCGACGCCACGGCCCGACCCCGACCGCCCACCTCGGGGCACCCATCGATGCCGTGGTGATCTCCCACCTCCACCACGACCACCTCGACCTGCCGTCACTCCGCGCGCTCGACCCATCGACGCCGATCGTGGTCCCTGCAGGCGCCGGCAGCCTGCTGCGCCGCGCGGGCTTCCGAGGCGTGGTGGAGCTCGCTCGCGGCGAGTCGTGGCGCCTCGCACGCGGCCCCCGCATCGAGGCCGTGTCGGCCCACCACAGCGGCCGCCGCGTCCCGTTCGGCCCCACCGTCGAGGCCGCCGGCTACGTCATCGAGGGCCAACGGCAGCGCATCTACTTCGCCGGCGACACCGGCCTCTTCCCGGAGATGTCTGACCTCGAGGCCATCGACCTCGCACTGATCCCCGTCGGCGGCTGGGGACCGTGGCTCCGCGGCCCCCACCTCGACCCGAGGTCGGCCGCCGCCGCCCTCGGCCGCATCCGCCCGACCGCAGCCGTCCCCATCCACTGGGGCACGTTCTGGCCCGTCGGCCTCCCGCGCACATCGAGGTTCCACGAGCCCGGCCCGCGCTTCGCCGCCCACGCCGCCGCCGTCGCCCCCACCGTCGAGGTCCGTGTCCTCGCCCCCGGCGAGCGTGTCTCGCTCGCTTCCATCGGCGAAGCAGCCACCGCCGTCTAGAGCTCGAGTTGTCCGAGCCTGGCCCCGACCGGTCCACTCCCGGACTGCGCGATGACGTGATCCGAGGCCGGGGGAGCGCGAGGGGCAGCCCCTCGCACCAGAAGGGGTGGGTGGGCGGGCCGACGGCCCGACGGGCCGTCCACGTCCGGCTGGGTGCCGGCTAGCCCTCGAGCTCCTCGCCCGCCTCCGCCCAGTTCTCACGCGCCTCGTTCGCCGCTGCGATCGAGACGACGAGGGCGGCAAGCGGGTCCGCCCACCCGAGGCCCGCGAACGCGTTCAGCGCCAGCCCGATCAGCGTCAGCGTCGAGAGCACGCCATCGAGGAAGGTCATCGCGGCCTCAGACCGCAGCGGCGCCGAGTTCAGCTCCGAGGCGAGACGGCGCTTGGCAATCGCAAGGCCGAACATCACCACCGCCGTCATCGTCATGTACCCGATGCCGAACAGCGACTCGCCCGCCTCCCGCCCCGTCACGAGGTCGCGAATCGCGAACGTCGCGAGGACGATCGCCAGCGCCGCGAATGCGCCCGCCACGAGGCGCAGTGCGAGCCGCGTCCGCTCTGGGTGATCGACCTCGTGGCCCGGCCGGATGTGCCACACGACGACCGCCGAGGCCATCACCTCGACGATCGAGTCCGTCCCGAACCCAATCAGCGCGAGCGATCCCGCCGCGATCCCGAGGCCGATCGTCAGGAACGCCTCGCCCACGTTCCACGCGATCGTGCCGTACTCCAGCCACAGCGCGCGCCGCTGCAGCCGTGCTCGCGTGGCATGCGTCGAGGTGGCATCCATCCGTCGATTGTCCGGCGTGCTCGACCGCCGAACCACCCGGTGCAACGGCACCACGCCCCCCAACCTTGAACCACGGACGATGGAGTTGTGGAATCGCCCATCGAGGGGCCGCCCCGCTCGAGGAGGAGTCGAGAACCGATGACCACCGACCAGGACCGCGACGCCGGCACCGAGACGCGCATCTGCGCCCGCTGCGGCCACCCCGAGGATCAGCACACGCTCGTCGAGGCCGATGGCGACACCGCCGCGCACACCATCTGCGAGGCATGTGGCCGCCCCTGCGACTTCGCCCCGCGCCCGCTCGACGAGTAGCCCGGTCGCGCCCCGCTAGGCCTCGGCGGCTGCCGCCGCGGCCCGCGCCGCCAGCGTCTCCCGCCACCGGTCGAGCTCGAACGAGACCTCCGAGGGCAGTTCGCCCCGCCGCACCTTGCCCAGCGCGGTCGAGGGCAGCGGCTCGTCGGTGAGGCGCACCCCATCGATGCGCTCGTGCGGCTCCAGCGTCCGGCACGCCGCGACGCACGAGGCCCGCAGCGTCGCCTCCACGAACTCCGCCGTCGTTCCCGCGCGGTCGGCCTCCGCCGAGGGGTAGACGAGCGCGACGAGACGCCACGAGGGCTCCCGCTCGACCACCACCGCCACCTGCTCGACCCCCGGCACGTGCGAGATCGCGTCCTCGAGCCGCTCGAGGTGCACGATCTTCCCTCGAGGCGTGCTCACCGCCAGCCCCAGCCGCCCGCGGATCCACAGCTCGCCGTCGTCCTCGATCAGCCCGAGGTCGTGCGTGTGCAGCCGCCCGTCGTGCAGCAGCGCTCGCGTCTCGTCCTCGCGCTGGTAGTAGCCGAGCATGACGTTCGGCCCGGAGACGACGATCTCGCCGACGCCGGTGTCGGCACCCTCCACCGGCTCGATGTCGATGCGCACGCCCGGGACGGGAGGCCCGCACGATCCGGCGTGGTCCCAGAAGTACCGGCTCCGCCAGAACTGCTTCGAGTTCCACCGCTGAGCCGCGATCACCGGCGACGCCTCGCTCATCCCGTACCCCTGGATGAGCGGCAGACCGAGGACGTGCGCCGCCCGCTGCGTCCGAGGCGACAGCGGCGCGCCGCCGCTCACCGCCAGCCGCAGTCGCCCACCCATCGCCTGCTGCAACGGCCGGAAGAGCGTCCGTCCGGCATTGATCCCGAGGCGTCGGATCAACTGCTCGTTCAGCCACCGTGCCGCCTGGAAGTACCGACGCTGGAACGGGCTGCTCGCGCGACGCTCGATGCGGTCGATCAACAGCTCGAAGAGCGCCGGCACGCCGAGGAGGTGCGTCGGCCGCGCCTCCGTCACCCGCGTCGCGAGGCGCGTCGGCCGCGCCTCTAGTTCGATGCGCACCCCGCCCTCGAGGCCCGACAGCATCCCCGTCGTCAGCGGGAAGGCGTGGTACAGCGGCAGCACCACCAGCACGACGTCGCCATCCTCGAGGTCCGCGACCTCGAGGATGGCGCGCACGTTCGAGGTGAGGTTGCGATGGCTGAGCATCACCGCCTTCGGCACGCCCGAAGTGCCCGTGGTGTACACGAGGAGCGCGAGGTCGTCCGGCGCCGGCGCAGCATCCTCGACCGCAGGCCGCGCGTCGCCGCCCTCGAGGTCACGCTCGATGTCGATCGCCGTCGCGCCGCCCCGCCCGAGCTCTCGAAGCGATCGCGCATCCCCGAGGACGAGCTTCGGCTTCAGCTCATCGAGGACCGCGTGCAGCAACTCCGACGGCGCATCCGGGTTGAGCGGCACCGGCACCGCCCCCCGCCGCACGATGCCGAAGAAGGCGACGATCCACGCGTTCGAGTTGTGCGCGCACAGCGGCACGAAGTCGCCTGGCCCGACGTGCTCCGCGATGCGATCCCGCACCGCCGCCGTGCGCCGGTCCAGCTCGACATACGAGACATCGAGGAACCCACGGCCCTCCGGACCGCGCAGCGCCACCCGCTCGCCGTAGCGCCGCACCGCGCCGGCGAGCAGATCGATCAGCGTCTCGCTCACCTTCGCGGCACCACGTTCGTTGGCAGCCACCATCCGAGCCTCCGTCGCACCAGCGGCGCTCGATAGCCGCAATCCTGCCACAGCGTGCCATCCCGCGGCGCGCCGAGGCAGGGTCACCCGACCCATCCCGAGGTAGGTCGCGCCGAACACCAACCCCCGACGGGCACACACGACCCTTCGAGGCCCGCACCCCTCCGAGCGGGCACCGGAACTCAGCCCGCATTCCGAGCAAAAGCGGATAGCCCGGCCTCAGCCACCCGCAGGGCGTGACCACCACCCGAGGCTGGCGACTCGGCCTCTCCGACCCACCGGCAACGCCACCCCGAGGTCCGCAGGCCCTTCCCGAGGGGGCATGGGGGCGAAGCCCCCATTTCGAGAAAGGGCGGGCGGGCGGGCAGCCACCCCGAAGGGGTGACCACCAGCCGAGGCGCGCCAGCCTCGGCCCCTCCGAATCCGATCCTCAAGCCCGCGAGGCCGTTGCACACAGCCCCCGCACCCCGCACCGTACGTCCCTGCGCCGTCCACGAGCCCACATCGAGGAGCCCCCAGTGACCGAGGCCTTCTTCACGCGCGACGGCGACACCTTCGTCCCCGGCGACTTCTGTCGAGGCCCCTGGAACCGCGAATCCCTCCACGGCCGCGTGATCTCCGGCCTCCTCGCGCGCGAGATCGAGCGCTACGCCGACGCCGAGGACTGGCACATCGTGCGCCTCACCACCGACATGTTCCGACTCGCCCCGCACGCCCCCGTCCACGTTGCATCGACGCTCGTACGAGACGGCAACCGTATCCGCTCCGTCGAAGCATCGATGCTCGTCGACGGCGTCGAGGTCGCGAAGAGCAGCGCCCTCATCCTCCGCCGCACCGACCACGTCGCCACCTCGATGGGCGAAGAGCGCCGCGTCGCCCTCCCCCACGAGATCACCCCCGAGGAACCAGAGACCGACGAGGCTTCGGGCGACTTCCGCGACGGCTGGGAGATGCGCATCGCCCCGCCCGACGCCCGCCCCATCTCCTGGATGCGCATGCGCGCGCCCTTCATCGAGGGCGAAGACACATCGAGGTTCGTCCGCGCCGCCGCCAGCGCCGACTTCTCCAGCCCCGCCTCCAACCGCTCCGAACCACGATCGGCGTTCATCAACGGCGATCTCACGGCGCACTTCCACCGCTACCCCGAGGGTGAGTGGATCGCCTTCGAGCCCGTCTTCCACGAGAGCACGGACGGCGTCGCCGTCGGCGCCTGCCGCCTCCACGACCTCGAGGGCCTGTTTGGCCTCGGCACCGTCAGCCAGATCGCCAACGACCGCGCCCGCGCCCGCGCCGCCACCCCCACCGTCCGCTAGCGCACCGCGCCCCGAGGTCCCCCGCCGCAACCTCGAGGCGCAAAACCCCACCGAGGCCACCTCGGAGCGACCTCAGCCCTCCGAGCCACGTCGTGGCGCGTCCTCCAAGGTCCGCACCAACCTCCGAGGCGGGCATGGGGGCGAGGCCCACATTGAAGGAAGTTCGCGCGCGCGCCAGCCACCCCGAGGGGTCGCCACTCGCCGAGCCGGCAACCTCGGCCTCCCCGAGCCAGATCACGACACCGCCCCATCTAGGTCCGCACAGACCTCCGGAGGGGCCATGGGGGCGAAGCCCCCATTGAAGAAAGGGCGGGTGGGCGGGCAGCCACCCCGGAGGGGTGACCACCAGCCTCGGTCCTCCGAGGAGCTACGTCCCCGTGAACACGGGGTCCCGACGCTCTGCCGTCGCACGCACCCCTTCGCGGAAGTCGTTCATCTGCCGGATCCAGTCCTGCTCGAACGACTCCTGCACCGTCGCCAGCCGCACCCGATCCACGAGGCCACGGCGCAGCGTCGCACGCATCGTCCGCACCGACAGCGGCGCCGACTTCGCAATCTCGCCCGCGAACTCGAATGACCGGTCGCGCAGCTGCTCGGCCGGCGCCAACGCGTCCGCGAGCCCCACCTTCAGCGCGTCGTCGCCGTACACCCGCTCGCCGGTCATCATCATCCGCCACGCCACCTGCTGACCCACGATCGCCTGCAGCGTCTCTGTCAGCCCGAAGCCCTGGTGGAACCCGAGGCGCGCAAAGTTCGAGGTGAAGTACGCCTCTGGCGTCGCCACGCGGAAGTCCGGCGTCAGCGCGAGGCCCAGTCCTCCGCCGATGGCCGCGCCCTGGATCGCCCCCACCACCGGCAGCGGCGCCGCGAACATCCGCAGCGCGGCCGTGTAGAGGTGCCGCCGTCCGTCCTTGTTTCCCGGTGCCGGCGGCTCCGCGTGCGGGTCGGACGGCCGTCCGAGCTGCGCGCCGGCGCAGAACGACCGCCCCTGCGCCGCCAGCACGATGACGCGCGCATCCGTCTCGTTCGCCAGCATCTCGTAGGCGTCGGCCAGCGCATCGATCAGCTCGATGCTGAAGTAGTTGTGCGGCGGCTTTTGGATCTCCACCAGCGCGATGTGCCCGTCGAGCTCGACGCCCACGTCCTCGAACTGCTGCACCGTCGTCATCGCCGCATCCTCCGCCCGCTCGCGCTCGCTCGAGGCCGTTCGACGGCCTCGCCGCGCCGAATCGTGCGCGCCCCCTCGAGGTCTGTCAACGCGCCGCCGCCCGCCGAGGATCTTGCGGCCATCGAGGCCGGGCGCAACGCTGCAATCCGCTCCGAGGCGCACCGTCGGAGCGCGCTGACACGGGAGGACGCATGAGCCACCTTCGCTTCCGCGCTCCGAGCGCCCACATCACGTCGCCGTTCGGCCGCGACCGCTTCGGCCGCCTCGCCGAGGGCTTCGCGCGCGCCTTCGGCAGCCCCTACTTCCTCGTCGGGCAGACGGTCGTCGTCGTGGTCTGGGTCGTGCTCAACGTCGCCCACATCACCACGTTCGACCTCTACCCGTTCATCCTGCTGAACCTCGCGTTCTCCTTCCAGGCCGCCTACGCCGCCCCGCTCATCCTGCTCGCCGAGACCCGCGAGGCCGATCGCGACCACGCCCACGCCGACGCTGATGCCCGGCACCGCGAGGAGATTTCGCGGGTCACCCTCGACCTCCTCCAGCGCAACACCGACCTCACCGAGCGCGTCAACGAGCTCTCCGAGCGCATCCACGCCCTCACCGCCGAGCTCCACGACCGCTTCCTTCCGCCCGACCCAAGCGCTCCCCCGTCCTAGGACGAGTTCTGTCGCCTAATCCCCGCCAGCAAGCACGCTCGTTGTCGAGCGCGACACCGAGGCGCTACCGTCGCCCCCGAGGACCGATCCCACCCACCCCCTGATCTCATCGAGGTGTCGTTATGCCAGTCACAGGCTTCGAGCTCCGCTCCCGCGAGCCTTACGAGGACGGTCGCCCCTTCGGCGACGTCGGCCCGTACGAGCGCATCGAGGGCCGGCTCCTCTTCGCCGTCGACCCCACCCACGAGGCGAACCGCGAGATCGTGGACCTCGACCGCGCCCCCCGCGACCCCGAGGGCCGCGTGCAGTTCGCCGCCGACGTCACCATCCTCACCCCCGCCGACCCCGCCCGCGGCAACCGCCGCATGCTGCAGGACGTCGTCAATCGAGGCGGCCGCACCCACGTCGCCTACAACCTCGGCGTCCGCGATGCATCGAGGCCCGCCTGGGTCGACCCCGGCGACGGCTTCCTCCAGCGTCGAGGCTGGACGATGGTCTCCGTCGGATGGCAGTGGGACGTCCCTCGAGGCACCGGCCTCGTCGGTCTCGAGGCGCCGGAGGCGCTCGAGGACGGCCACCCCATCGAGGGATGGGTGATGATCACCCACCAGCTGGGCAACCCCACCGACACCGTGCTCCTCGCCGACCGCGCCCACGAGCCCCTCGTCGCCGCCGACATCGAGCAGCCCAACGCCTCGATGACCGTCCGCGACTACCCCGACGCACCGAGGCAGGAGATCGCCCGCGACCGCTGGCGCTTCGCCCGCGTCGAGGACCGTCGCACCGTCGCGGACCCCACCCGAGTCACACTCGAGGGCGGCTTCGAGCCCGGCCGCATCTACGAGATCGTCTACCGCACGAACCGTTCACCGATCGTCGGCGCCGGCCTGCTCGCCTTCCGCGATGCCGCCACCTTCTTCCGTCACGAGTCCAACGCCGACGGCAACCCGCTGGCCGGCCGCATCGACCACACCTTCTCGATCGGCATCTCGCAGTCCGGGCGCTTCCTGCGCACGTTCCTCTACCACGGCATGAACCGCGACGAGGCCGGGCGACAGGCCTTCGACGGCCTCCACATCCACATCGCCGGCGCCCGTCGAGGCGAGTTCAACCACCGCTACGCCCAGCCCTCCGTGCAGTACACGTACGGCTTCGGCCACCTCCCGCCCCACTCCTACGAGGACGCGACCGACCCCGTCACCGGCGCATCGATGCCCGGCCTGCTCTCGAGGCAGCGGGCCGCCGGCGGCGTCCCGAGGATCGTCGCGACGAACTCGGCTGCCGAGTACTGGCGCGCCGACGCCTCGATGCTCCACATCGACCCGACCGGCACCCGCGACCTCGCCGACCCGCCCGAGGCCCGTGCCTACCTGTTCTCCGCCACGCAGCACAGCGCCGGCGCCGCGCGCCTGACCGACACCCCGCCCACCGGCGGCGCTCGAGGCGCCCACTACCTCAACGTCACCCACTACGGCACGGCCCTCCGCGCCGCCCTCGTGAACCTCGAGGCCTGGGTCGTCGACGGCGTCGAGCCGCCATCGAGCCGCGTCCCCCGCCTCGAGGACGGCAGCGCCGTTCCGCGTCAGGCCATCATCGAGGCCTTCTCGAATCTTCCCGGCGCCACGGTCCCCGTCGCCGACCGCCTGCTCTCGCTCCGCCGCCTCGACCTCGGTAACCAAGCATCCGAGGGTGTCGGCGAGTGGCCCGCCGAGGCTGGCGAGGCCTTCCCGACCTTCGTCTCGGCCGTCGACGCCGACGGCAATGAGCTCGCCGGCATCCGGCTCCCGGACGTCGAGGTCCCGCTCGCCACCCTCGCCGGCTGGAACCCCCGCAATGCCGCGTCGGGCGGCCCCGGCCAGATCCTCCCGATGATGGGCTCGACGCTCCCTTTCCCGCAGTCGAAGGCCGACCGCGAGCGCACCAACGACCCGCGAGCCTCCATCGAGGAGCGCTACCGCGACCGCGACGACTTCCTCGCGCAGGTCCGCGCCGCCGCCACACGCCTCGCCGAGGCCCGACTCATCCTCGAGGAGGACATCGTCACCTGCGTGGACAACGCCGCCGCCCGCTGGGACCTCCTGGTAGCTACCCCCGTGGCCTAGCCAGCTCCGTCGCCCGACGCCACAGAGGTGCGTCCGCGGGGGCAGCGGGGCGAGCCAGCGGCTTGGAGGCGTTGGGGGCGCAGCCCCCACCTGAGGAGGGGCGGGCCGGCGGGTCACCGCGGCGCAGCAGTCTTCGGCTGGGCGAGGCGTCAGCCTAGGCGTCTCCCGCCGCGATCCAGACCTACCTGCGCCATCGACCTCCAGAGGGGGCGTGGGGGCGAAGCCCCCACACGAGAAAGGACGGGCGGGCTGCCACCCCGGAGGGGTGACCACCACGCGGAGGCGCCAGCCTCGGCGCTCCGACATCCCAGGCCCTAGGCGGCGCTGGCACCGAGGGCGTATTCTGCCCGTGTTTTCGGGCGGCCCCCACGCCCGAGCCGCGAAAGTGAGGCTCCAACATGGGTGACCGGCTCGCCGGCCGCGTGGCCATCGTCACCGGCTCGGCTCGAGGCATCGGGCGCGGCGTCGCCCTCCAGCTCGCCGCCGAAGGCGCGCACGTCGTCGTCGCCGACTTCGGTGGCGCCCTAGACGGCACCGGCGGCGACAAAGGCCCCGCTGACCAGGTCGTCGACGAGATCACGAACGCCGGCGGCACCGCCATCGCTGCCTACGGCGACGTCTCGAAGTACGCCGACTGCGAGGCCACGGCGCAGCGCGCCATCGAGGCGTTCGGCCGCATCGACATCCTCTGCCACGTCGCCGGGATCCTGCGCGACCGCATGGTCTTCAACATGACCGAGGAAGAGTGGGACGCCGTCCTCGCCGTCCACCTCAAGGGCGCCTTCAACAGCGTCCGCACCGTCGTCCCCTCGATGCTCGAAAACCGCTACGGCCGCATCCTGCTCTTCTCCTCCGGCTCCGGCCTCGGCTCGCCCGGCCAGGCGAACTACAGCGCCGCCAAGGAGGGCATGGTCGGCTTCTCGAGGGCGCTCGCCCGCGAGCTCGGCCCCCACGGCATCGCCGTCAACGCGGTCTACCCTGGCGGCCAGACGCGCATGAGCGCCTCCGTGCCCACGAACCGCGATGCGCTGCGCCAGCGCGCCGGCATCGGCTCGAGGCCAGCCGCCCGCAACGTGCGCTACATGATGGACGAGGGCGAGCTCCCCGGGACGCCGCGCGACCCGGAGAACAACGCCCCGCCTGTCGCGTGGCTCTGCTCCGAGGCCGGTGGCGCCGTCGCCGGACAGGTCATCGGCACCGCCGGGTGGCAGGCGTCGAGGTACCATCCCCGCAAGGTCATCCGCTCGATCACCGGCTCCCGCCGCTGGTCCATCGAGGAGCTGGGCGACATCGTGCCCAACCACCTCGTGGTCGGCATCCCCAACCCGGCCCCGTCCCAGCAACCCCGCAACGAGTAACCCCCGCGAGGTCGAACTCGCACCAGCCCCGAAGGAGAGACATCGATGGACTGGAACGACACACCGGAGCAGGCCGCCTTCCGCACCGAGGTGCGCACGCTCATCGAGTCGAAGCTCCCCGAGCGATACAAGGGCCGCGAGGGCTCTTGGGACCGCGACCGCGTCTCCGAGGACCCGGAGGCCCGCAAGGCCGCGAAGGACTGGGGTGACGCCCTCGCCGAGAAGGGCTGGTTCGCCCCGCAGTGGCCGAAGGAGTACGGCGGCGGCGGCATGTCCCCAATGGAGCAGTTCATCTTCCGCCAGGAGATGGCCATCGCCGACGCCCCGCACGTCGGTGGCCAGGGCACTAGGCAACTCGGCGCCACCCTCATCGTGCACGGCAGCGACGAACAGAAGGCCGAGCACCTGCCGAAGATCCTCAACGGCGAGGTGAACTGGCGGCAGGGCTACTCCGAGCCCGGCTCCGGCTCGGACCTCGCCTCGCTCCAGACCCGCGCGGTCCGCGACGGTGACGACTACGTGATCAACGGCCAGAAGATCTGGACCTCCGGCGCCCACTACGCCGACTGGCTCTACGTCCTCACCCGCACCGACCCCGATGCCCCCAAGCACCGAGGCATCTCGTTCCTCCTCGTCGACAAGGACACGCCCGGCATCACCGTGCGCCCCCTCGTCAACATGGCCTTCAGCCACGAGTTCAACGAGACCTTCTTCGAGGACGTGCGCGTCCCCGCGAAGAACCGCGTCGGTGAGGAGAACCGAGGCTGGTACGTCGGCGCCACCCTCCTCGACTTCGAGCGCTCCAACATCGACGGCGCCGTCCACTCGCGCCGCCTGATCAACGAGCTCCTGGACTACCTCAAGACCGACGAGGGCCAGTCGATGTCGCGACTCGCCGAGTCCGACCCGCTCCGCCACGAGCTCGCCGAGGACTTCATCGAGACCGACGTCCAGTATCAGTTCAGCTTCCGCATCATCTCGATGCAGGCGTCCGGCCAGATCCCGAACTACGAGGCGTCCACGGCCAAGCTCTTCAACTCCGAGCTCAACCAGCGCCTCGCCCGCACCGGGACGAAGATCTTCGGCCTGCACTCGAACGTCTGGGAGGGCGAGGCCGCCCCCATGGAGGCGAAGTTCACGAGGCGGTACGTCTCGTCCGTGTCCTCGACGATCGCCGCCGGCACCTCCGAGATCCAGCGCAACATCATCGCCACCCGCGGTCTCGGCCTCCCGCGCGGCTAGCGCTCCGACCGAGCCTCCCGAGGCACCAAGAAGGCCCCGCCTAACCGGCGGGGCCTTCTGCATCCCCGAACGAGCCCCTCGATGTCGGTTCGGTGCGGCGGAAGGAACGCCTCTGCGCTGAGCAGCCCACCGAGGCGAGCTCTCCCGAAGTCGGCGCCCATCCTCATCGTAGCCCACGCCGAGGCAAACTTCGCGCCGGCACCGTCCGAGGGGGCATGGGGGCGCAGCCCCCATTGAAGGAAGGGCGGGTGGGCGGGCAGCCCGCCCGGAGGGCGGACCACCGCGTCGAGGCGCCAGCCTCGGCGCCTCCGACGACGCACCACCCTCCGAGGAAAGAAGAACCGCCGAGGCTTTGCCTCGGCGGCCCAGATCCGACACGTCAGAGCCGCGCCGCCTAGCGGAACGGCCCCTTCAGCTCGATGCCCGCCGCCTCCAGGATCGGCTTGTCGTAGACCACGCGACCCGTGTACTCCACGCCCTGCTCGCAGATCCACACCGTCGCCTGCCCCATGTCGTCGGCCGTCTCGAAGTTCAGGTCCGGGTTCTCGCGGTCGTTCGATGCCATCCGGTTCCCCGCCGTGCGCACGCCCGTGTCGGGCGACAGCACGTTCACGGAAATGTTCTCCTTCTGGTACATCGCCGCCATCCGCTGCGAGAAGTGCTCCAGCATGATCTTCTCGCCGCCGTAGAAGATGTCCCCGGCGCGCCCCTGCTGCTCTTCCGTGTACGGCCCCGGCCCGAGGGGGATCGCGCCGCGCGACGAGATGTTCACGATGTGCCCGCCGCCCGCCGCCCGCATGTGCGGGATGACCTCGCGCATCGTCAGGATGTACGAGCGCACGTTCACCTCGAGACTCAAGTCGATGTGCCGCAGCTGCACCGTCTCGAGGTTCCCCGGCACGAAGATCGCCGCGTTGTTGATCAGGATGTCGAGGCCGCCCAGCGCATCGACCGTCTTCTGCACCGCCTCCGCGATGCTCTCCGGCGAGCGCATGTTCAGCACCACCGCCTCGGCCGTGCCGCCGGCGTCGCGAATCTCCTGCGTCACCGAGTGAATCGTCCCCGGCAGGCGCGGGTCCTGCTGCACCTCGGTGCGCGCCGCCACCGCCACCTTCGCCCCCGCGTTCGCGAGGTACTTCGCGATGTCCGCGCCGATACCCCGGCTCGCGCCGGCCACCAGCGCGACTCGTCCCTCGAGTGTCATGTCTCCCCCTCCATCGCTCGATATCGAGCGCGATAGTACGCGGTCGGGCAACCGCCGTCCGAGGAAGGACCGCGTTCGAGGCGAATTCGAGTCAGAGGCCGAGACCCGGGGTCAGGCCTGCCGCGCCACCCATCGAGGCGTCCGCCACGGCACGAGGCACGCCAGCCCGATCAGCGAGGGCGGTACCACGTTCACCGCGTGCACCAGGATCGCGAACCCCAGCGCCACCTCCGTCGAGACACCCGAGGCCACCAGCGGTGCGGCCGCCGCCGCGTGCACCGTCCCGATGCCGGCCGGCGCCGCCGGCACCAGCAGCGCGAGGTTCGTCGTCAACGTGACCGCGACCGCCAGCTCCAGGCTCTGCGAGGTGCCCACGGCCCCCAGCAGCACGTAGTGCAGCCACAGCGTCCCGAGCCACGAGGCCGCCGTCAGCCCCACGACCCGCATCGAGGTGCCGCGGTCCAGGCGCACCGCAGCGCCCCACTCCTCGAGCCGTTGCCCCAGCCGCGTCGTCCATCCAGGCCGTCCCGGCGCGCCGAGGCCGTGCGACCGCACCAGCGCAACCCCGGCCAGCGCCGCCCCGAGGCCGACCCCCGACGCAAGCACCACCAGCACCCGCCCGACCGCCGCCATCGAGGCCCATTCGGGCCACAGTGCCACCGCGACCGCCCCCGAGGCCGCAATCGCCCCCAGTGCCACCCCGTCGATCAACCGCTCCCCGACGAGCGCGACGACCGCCCGACGAGCCCCGCTCCCCCGCCGCACCGGCGTCGAGACGACCCGGGCGCCATCACCCGCTCGAAGCGGGAGTAGATTGTTCATCAAGACCGAAATGTGAAAGATGCGGTACGCTTCTGTCACGCTGAGCGCACCGCTCCCCAGCAACATGCGCCATCGAATGGTCTTGGCCAGCAGAGATGCCACGACCAGCAGGGAAGCAGCGAGCACGATCTCCGCATGAGCACTGCGCAGCACCGGAAGCACCGCCTCCGGGTCCGCCACCAGCCACAACCACCACGCGCTCAGGGCCGCAACCGGCAGCGCGAGGATGAACCGCCACCGAAGCCACGCCTGACGGAGTGGCGCATTGTCTTCCTGCTCGCCATGGCTGGCGTGCTGTTCACCGGCGCGTGGAAGGCTCATCCGCTCGTCAGCCTCGCGCTTCCCCTGATCGCCGTCGCCATCTGGGTTCCGGCCTTCCGCCAGCGCCGCATCGAGCGCTGGCTCTTCGTGTACACCCTCGGCATCTATGTCTACACCGTACTGCGTGCGTACGCGGACGAAACAGGGTTCCCCGTCCAGGTCGACTACGCCGTGCGCTTCGATGAGCTGCTGTTCGGCGGCTCGGTGCCGTCCGTCCTGCTGCAGCGCGAGTTCTTCTCGCCCGGCCGCATCGACTGGGTGGACGTCTCCGCGACGCTCGTGCACGCGTCGTTCTTCGTCGTGCCGCACCTCGCGCTGCTGCTGATCTGGCTGCGGCGCCCGACCGCCCTCCCCACCTATGTCGCCTCCGTGCTCTGCACGCTGTACGTCGGCCTCGCGCTCTTCTTCTTCTTCCCCACCATGCCGCCGTGGCTCGCCGCGCGGCACGCCGAGATCGCATCGACCTATCGAGTGATGGACTTCGTCCTCCACGGCGTCGACCCACAGACGTACCGCACGCTGTACTCGTCGCTCGCCGAGCCGAACTCAGTCGCCGCGATGCCCTCGATCCACATGGCGCTCACCACGCTGCTGTGGCTCCGAGCCCGTGAGCTGGCTCCGAGGCTTTCGTGGCCGCTCGCGCTGTACAGCCTGGTGATGGGCTTCTCACTCGTGTACCTCGGCGAGCATTACGTCACCGACGTCCTCGCCGGCGCACTCCTCGCCTTCATGGCCGACTTCGCCGTGCGGCGCTACTTCGCCCGCATCTCCGCACGGCTCCCGGCGCCGCTCGCCGCCTAGCCGCGGCTAGCCCTCACCGAGGCCGTCGACCAGCGCTTGTGTGTCCGCGCGCATCAGCGCCTCGTACGTCTCTACCCCGGGGCCCGGCACCGAGGCCAGGCTGAGCACCCGCGCCCCCGTCTCCGAGGCCACCGCCTCGATCAGCGGCGAGGAGAACTGCGGCTCCGCGTAGACGACCGGCACATCGAGGTCACGCACGGTCTCGACCACCGAGGCGACGTCCTGCGCGCTCGGCTGCTGGTTCGGGTTCCCCGGCGCCAGCGAGGCCGCGATCTCGAACCCGTACTCCGCGGCGAAGTACCCGAAGGCATCGTGGAACACGACGATCTGCCGTCGCCCCTCGGGCACCGAGGCCAGTTGCGACCGCATCTCGCCGTCGAGCGTCTCGAGGCGCGCGATGTACGCCGAGGCGCGTTCGCGATAGCCATCGGCGTTCGCCTCGTCCGCCGACACGAGGGCGTCACGAATGTGCTCGACGTAGCTGATCGCGTTCGGCACCGAGAGCCAGAAGTGCGGATCCCCGTCGGCGAACGTCAGCGGGTCGATCGCCTCCGCCGAGGCCACGTCGGGGGGCCCTTCGCCCTCGTGGTCGTGCTCCTCAACGGGCGCGCGCGCCTCGAGGCCCGCCGAGACCGCCACGACGGGCACCCCGCCCCGCACGTTCTCAACAACGACGGAGAGCAGCCCCTCCTCGAGGTTGTAGCCGTTCACCAGCACGAGGTCGGCACCGGCCACCTCGGCCGCGACGCGCGTTGGCGGCTCGAACGAGTGCACGTCCACCCCCGCCGGGATCAGCGTCTCGAGGTCGATCGCGTCTCCGCCCACCTCCTGCGCGAACTCCGCAATCACCGAGGTCGTGGCGACCACCGACAACCGCCCGTCGCCGCCCCCCGAATCCGTGCCCGAGTCCCCGCACGCCGAAGCCACCGCCCCCATGAGTACCGCGCTGCCGATGAGCGCGCCGAGACCCCACCGCATGTCGCCACCCTTCGCCGGCGTCGAAATGAGACGCCGTATCACTTGCATAGAGGCGAATGATACTCAGTCTCAGTAGAACCGCAAGGGGGCAGGAGGGCCAAAAGTCGAGGAGCCTAGGCGGACGCGCTCCCCGCGAGCGACTTCGCCGGCATCGAGGGCAGCGCGGCGCACTGGGCGCACAGCCCGTACACCTCGAGGCGGTGCGCGTCGATCTCGTACCCCGTCCGCCGCGAGATTTCGGCCAGCAGGTCGCTGATGTCGCAGTTCTCGAAGTCGGAGATGTTGCCGCAGTTGGAGCACACAATGTGATGGTGGTGTCCACCCGGGGTCACTCGGTACTCGGTCGTGCCGTCGCGCAGCACCACCTGGCACAGCACCCCGGTGTCCTGCAGCAACCGCAGATTGCGGAAGACGGTCGCCCGCCCGACACCGGAGACGGCGTCCGTCAGCTGCTCGGCCGTGAAATGGTCACCGAGCTCCGCGATCGCATCGATCAGCGCCCGGCGCGTGCGCGTCATGCGCCGCCCCGTCCGCTCGATCGACCGCTCCATGGACCGCGTCGAAACCATAAGCCCAGAATCCGCCGCCACCCCCAGCCTGTCAATCAGCCGAACACCCCCATCGAGGCCACACGCACCTCCCGAGGACTGCGCATCGCCCGCCCTCGAGGCAGTAGCTGCCCCCGAGGATCGGCCGCCATCATCCGGCCCAGCACCGCCGCGCAGCGCTCAACCCACAACGCGCCGCCTGAGCACCCTCCGTCGGGGGCGTGGGGGCGAAGCCCCCATTGAAGAAAAGGGCGGGTGGGCGGGCAGCCCGCGCGCAGCGCGGACCTCTACGCCGAGGCGCCAGCCTCGGCGCTCCCTCGAACAACCAGGCGTCTTGAAACGCCACCACGCGCGTCGTACCGTGCGCGCACCCTCGATGCCCCCACACCACTCGAGGCCAGAGAGGCCCCCACGATGCGCCCCAGGATCCTCAACACCATGGCCGAGGCCGTCGCCGGCATCCCCGACGGTGCCTCGCTCATGCTCCCCGGCTTCGGCGGCGCCGGCACCCCCTGGAACCTCCTCACCGCCCTCTACCACCAGGGCGCCAAGGACCTCACCTTCATCGCCAACGGCGCCGGCGGTACCGCCACCGACCCCCGCATCAAGGGCGCCGGCGACATCATCGATGAGGAACGCGTCGTTCGCCTCGTCGCCTCCTTCACCGCCGGCACCCACCCCTCGAGGATCCCGAAGGCCGAGCAGCTCGTCCGAGACGGCAAGATGACCGCCGAGCTCTTGCCCCAGGGCACCCTCGCCGAGCGCATCCGCGCCGGTGGTGCCGGCGTCCCCGCCTTCTTCACCCCCGCCGGCGTCGGCACGATGCTCGCCGAGAAGAAGGAGCACCGCACCTTCCGAGGCCGTGAGTACGTCCTCGAGGAGGCGCTCACCGCCGACTACGCCCTCATCCGCGCCCACAAGGCCGACGAGGTCGGCAACCTCGTCTTCCGCCGCGCCGCACGCAACTTCAACCCGATCATGGCGATGGCCGCGACCCACACGATCGTCGAGGTCGAAGAGCCCATCGTGCCCGCCGGCACGCTCAACCCCGACGAGGTCCACCTCCCCGGCGTCTACGTCGAGGCGATGGTCTCCATCGCCTCCGATGGCGTGCTCCGCGTCGACCGCGCGCCCAACCGCCCCGCCGCCCCGACGCCCGATGCCGCTCCCGGCGAGCGACGCCCCCTCACACGCGAGCAGATCGCCTCGGTGATCGGCCGCCGCCTGCAGCCCGGCTGGATCGCGAACCTCGGCGTCGGCATGCCCACGCTCGCATCGAGTTACGTCGACCGCTCCCTCGGCATCACGCTCACCTCCGAGAACGGCGTCATCGGCTACGCCGAGCTCGCCACCGAGGCCGAGTCCGACCCCGATGTCGTGAACGCCGGCGGCCAGAACGTGACGCTTATCCCCGGCGCCACCTTCGTGCACCACGCCGATTCCTTCGCCCTCATCCGTCGAGGCCTGGTCGACGTCACGGTGCTCGGCGCCTACGAGGTCGCCGCCGACGGCTCGTTCGCCAACTGGCGCATGAGCACCACGCCGTTCGACGAGCTCGGCGGCATCGGTGGCGCGATGGACCTCGTCGCCGACGCGAAGCAGATCTGGATCGCGATGGAGCACACCACCCGCGACGGCTCGCCGCGGCTCCTCGAGCGCTGCACCCTGCCCGTCACCTCGCCGCGAGGTGTCACGACCGTCGTGACCGACCTCGCCGTCCTCGCGATCCGCGACGGCCGCTTCGTCATCGAGGAGCTGGCGCCCGGCTACACCGCCGAGGAGGTGGTCGCCCTCACCGGCGGCCCCGTCGAGGTCAGCCCGAACGTCCGCACGATCGCGCTCTAGCGGCTGGCGGTGCTCCGAAGCGCAGCTCGCACGACGCTCGACCGCGCCGGTCTGCTCGAACCCGCTCGAGCACTCGTCCGGCTGAACCAGCGCCTCGAGGGCGCGCGCACCCGCCGAGACGACATCGCCGCCTACCTCCAGCGGGCAGCCGCCCCGAGGCTCCACCTCGGCGCTGGGGCTAACACCCTCCCCGGCTGGCTGAACACCGATCTCGTGCCGTCCAGCCGCCGCGTCGTCTACCTCGACGCCACGAAACGCTTCCCGTTCAAGGACGCCACATTCGAGGCCGTCTTCACCGAGCACCTCATCGAGCACGTCCCCTTCGAGGCCGGTCGCCACATGCTCGCCGAGTGCCGGCGCGTGCTACGCCCCGGCGGCCACCTCCGCGTCGCCACGCCCGACATCGAGTTCCTGCGCCGCCTGCTCGCCCCCGCGCCATCCGAGGTCGAGCGCCGCTACCTCGAGTGGGCCACGCGCGAGTTCCTGCCGCCCGGCACCCCCATCGACGCCGCGCTCGTGGTGAACCACTTCGCCCGCGCCTGGGGCCACCAGCTCATCTACTCGGCCGCCCTGCTCGCCTCGACCATCGAGGCCGCGGGCTTCATCGAGGTCACCCGCCACGCCCTCGGCGAGAGCGCCGACCCCACCCTGCGCAACCTCGAGCACACGACCCGCATGCCCGAGGGCTTCCTCGCCCTCGAAACCATGGTCTTCGAGGCCCGCCGCCCGCCCCTCGACTGACGCCGGCGCGGCCCTCGAGGCCACGTCAACGCGCCGGCAACCCCTCGAGGAAGGTGACCTCCATCCACGGATGGCCCGGCGCGTCGTTCAGCCGGACCGCATCGTCCGTGCCGGCCATCCGCACCTGGTATGAACCGTCCGGGATCTTCCCCCAGTTCGGCTGATTCGCCGCACCGCAGCGGAAGAACGTGATCGCCGCGCGCTCGGCGTCCCACGTGACCGTGCCGTCCTCGGCCATGATCACCAGCGGCGGCGCGCTGAGGTACCCGGTCGTGACCAGGTTGCCCGCCTCGTCGAGCACCGGCACGCAGCCGTACGCCTCACCGAAGTCCGGCGGATTCTCGACGGTGGCGACGGCCGTCCCTGGCAACGCCACCGCCGAGGGCGCGTCCTCGCCGCCTCCACCTCCACGCACGAGGAGCAGAGCCGCCGCCACCACCGCGACGACCCCCAAGAAGGCAATAATCGAGTTCCGCGTGCCGCCGACCCACGCCGAGATCGCTCGTGCCCCGCGCCCCCACCATTCGACGCCACCGACCACAACGAGCGCCAGAAGCGCTGGGAGCAGCAAGAGCAGCCCCACGCCCACGAACGCATAGCAGCCGATGAGCCCGATCGGGTCTTCGTCTTCGGGATACGACGCGACGCAGCCGAAGCCCGTCAGCGCGATGGCCGCACCGAGGACAGCCATCGCGCCGAGATAGGTGAGCGCACAGCCTCGCGACCAGTGTGCGATGAGGATCGCGACGCTGAGGAGCAGCATCGGCGCAGCGATGACAAGGAACTGCAGAGCGCCTCAATCCGCCAGTTCGGTCGACCCTCCGGCGCCGGGACCAATCAACTACCGCGTCTGCAGGTTCCCGCCCGCGTCGACGCACTGCGGCAGCATCGAGGTCGGGAAGTCCGGGTACGGTTCGAGGCTCGCGCAATCGACGATGCCGTTGCCATCGAACACGATGCGCCACTCACCATCGACCAGACTCGCGAACCACAGCGCGCCGCTCCCCTCGGGGTCGGTCACGCCGCCCTTCGCGAAGCGCTCGTCTTCGACCGTGTCGAGGGTGACCGTCGCGGCGCCCTCGTCCCAGCCGTACTTCGCCTCGAGCGCCGCGGTCACCGAGGACAGGACATCACCGTCGCTCGGCGTCGCATCCGCCGTGCCCTCGTCGTCGCCACACGCTGACAGCAGCATCGCCACCGCCAGAGCTGCACCAAGAACGAGCCAGAGCCCTCGCTTCACATTCGCCTCCGAGGAATCGAATCGACTCAACCGAGGCAGCATGCGGCCGGCCGCGCTATCGACGAAGGGCGATCGCGCCCACTCCCGAGGGCCGTTGGTCCTACCGAGGCTCAACCGCCTCGAGGCCCGGCGGGACCTCGAGGCGGCAACTACATCGCTACTCCGCCTGGAACGGCCGCACCTCGACCGGCTGCGCGCATGCCACCGTCGCCTTCTCCGCCCACGCGGCCGCCGAGGCGTCGTCGGCCACCTCGATGATCCAGAACCCCCCGAGCTGCTCCTTGCTCTCCGCGAACGGCCCGTCCGTCGAGATCACCCCGCCGCCCCGCACGCGAATCACCGAGGCGGTGTCGGCCGGCATCAGGCCACCCCCGAACACCCAGATCCCGGCCTCCTGCATCTCCTTGTTGAGCGCGTCGACTGCCTCGAAGGCAGCCTGCATCGCCTCCGGCGTCGCGTAGTTGTCCTGGCCTTCGACGCTCCACACCGACAGCAGGTACTGAGTCACGATTCGTCCTCCTTCGCCCGCGCCTCGACCCGCTGCCGAGGCGCTCTTCAACACCTCGACGAACGGGGTACGCGAAATAGACCATTCCGTATGGAATGTTCGAGTGTCTCAGGGTCGCGAGGCGCCTACATCTTCTCGCCGGGCAGGCGGCTCGCCTGCTCGAACCACGAGACGAGTTGCGACTCGTCGATCTCATCATCCTCGTGGATGTCGAGGTAGCGCACCTCAGGATGCTTCGAGGCCTTGGGCGGCACTGGGTCCAACGAGGCGCCCCGATAGAAGGCGAT
Source organism: Dehalococcoidia bacterium (assembly GCA_041390625.1). Classification (GTDB taxonomy): domain Bacteria; phylum Chloroflexota; class Dehalococcoidia; order UBA2979; family UBA2979; genus RBC038. The sequence goes on from JAWKPM010000013.1 coordinate 32,298, forward strand.
CTGCACGTACTTCGTGTAGCACCTGAAGGAGAGGAACCACCCCTCGCCCTCGCGCCCGAAGAACGGCTGGTTCCACTTCACGGCCTTATGCACGTCGGGGACCGTGCGCACGATCAGCGCGTCGAGGCGCTCACCGAGGCCGCGCTTCCACTCCGGCATGGCAGCGATGTAGGCCTGGACCGGCCCGTCGCCCTCCCCCTTCGGGATCTGCGGGTTGCCGCCCGAGAGCAGCCGAGGCCCGTCGCCGCTCGAGGCGCTGCCGGCATCCCGGCGCTTGCCGCTCTCCGCCATCCGGCCTCCGCTCGCGCGCGTCTCGAGGCCGCCTACGCCCCCATGGCCGCGCGACGCTCGTAATACGTCACCGCACGACCCAGGGCCTGTGCCCCACGGTGGTACGAGGGTGTGACGGCGAAGCCGCGCTCGCCCACGTACTCGCGCGCTCGCACCATCGCCGCGGCGCCGCCGCGCCCGCCGCCCTGGTCGTGCATCAACGCCAGCACGGGCTCGCCCGTCTCCGTGCGGTACTTCTCGAGGAGCTCGAGCATGCGGTCGAGCTCCTTCGCGCCGTCCTCGAGGTCGCGCGCCCCCAACTCGAGCGCGACGCCGCCGTTGATCACGTCGTCCTGCCCGATGATCTCGAGGATCTTCGCGAGGTTGTCGTCCTCGCCACGGATCGTCGAGGCCGCATCGAACGGGTTCCGGTACGAGGACCCCACCGCCATGAAGAACGACGCCAGCTGCTGGTACGAGGCCTCGGACAGCTGCGGCACGCGGAACCCGGCCAGCGAGAACTGGTCGGTGAGCGCCACCGCCTGCCCGCCGTTCATCCCGATCAGCGCGATGTCGCGCCCCGTCGAGGGCGCCGTGTTCACCAGCACCGAGGCGACGTCGACCGTCTCCTCCAGCGACCCCGTGCCGATGGCGTTCGTCTGCTCCAGCATCGCCTGCCACACCGCCACCGAGGACGCCAGGGAGGCCGTGTGCGACTGCACCGCGCGCGCGCCCGCCTCCGTTTGGCCGCCGCGCCACAGCACCACCGGCTTCCGCTTCGTGCCCTCGCGCAGCAGCTCGAAGAAGCGCCGCGCGTCCTTCAGGCCCTCGACGTACATGACGATCACCTCGATCGCCGGGTCCGCGAGGTAGTACTCGAGGTAGTCGCACTCGTTCACCACGACGGCGTTCCCGTACGAGACGCCGCGCCCCACCTTGAGGCCGATCCGCTGCATCGCCGAGATCAGGCCGCTCGAGTTCGTGCCGCTCTGGCCGGCGACCGCGACGTTGCCTTCGCCACCCACGATCTGGTCGTCGCCGAAGCGCACCCCCACCCGGCGGTTGTACACACCGAGGCAGTTCGGCCCGACGATCGGCATCCCCGCATCGTTCGCGATCTCGACGATCTGGCGCTGCAACTCGATCGCGTCCGGCTCACCCGTCTCCGCGAAGCCCGACGTGAACATGGCGATCCCACCGACCCCGCGCGCGGCGCAGTCCGCCACGATGCGCGGCGTGATCGCTCGAGGCACGGCGCAGATCACGAGGTCGATGTCGCCCGGCACGTCCGCCAGCGAGGTGAAGTTCGTGAACCCGCGCTCCTCGATGCCGGCGATCTCCTTCGGATCGACCTGCACCGAGTACAGCGGGCCGTCGAACTCCTTCTGTCGAGTCAGCCACCCGTACATCGGCGCCTTGTCCCCGACCACCGTGACCGAGGACGGGTCGAGCACCCGTCGCAGCCGCTCCTGATCGACAGCCATCGAGTTCTCCGCCCCAGCGCGTATTTAGACGCGAATGACCACTTTGCCGACGTGCGCCTGCGATTCGAAGTAGGCGAACGCCTCGCGAGCCTCGCCGAACTCGAACACGCGGTCAATCACAGGCTGTATTGCGTTAACCTCGACGGCGCGATTCAGGTCCTCGAACATCCGCCGGCTCCCGACGCCGATGCGAGTCACATGCTGCCGCCCCACCATCGGCACCGAGGCGCCTTCGGCAGGCGCGAGACCGCCGATGAGCACGACGTGCCCGTTCTGCCGCGTCGCCGCCAGCGACTGCGCGTACGTCCCCGCGCCGCCCACCTCGACCACGAGGTCGACCCCGCGCCCGCCCGTCAGGTCGAGGACGGCGCGCTCCCAGTCCGGCCGCTCTCGATAATTGATCGTCTCGTGCGCCCCGAGGGCGCGCGCCCGCTCGAGCTTCGCATCGCTGCTCGAGGTGATGATCGTCCGCGGCACGATCGGCTGTTCGTTCCGGCGCATGATCCCGAGGTCCCGGTAGTTCAACGAGGTCGCGCGCACCCGCACGACCACCTCGCCCGGCCCGGGCGTCGGGTCCGGCTCGTCGCTCTGCGTAAGCCCGTCGATGCCCCCACCCGGCGTCAGCCGCCACACCTTCACTCCGTGCTCCCGTCCTCGGCCCAGCCACGAATCAGGTGGTGCGCGATCGCGAGCGGCGCAGGCAGCAGCAGCGTCTCGCTCCGCCCCTCGAGCGCCGCCAACACCTCGGCGCGGTCGAACCACGAGGCGTCGGCGATCTCCACGCCGTCCACCGCGACCTCCGAGGTCGTGGCCACCGCTCGACACCCGATCATCAGCGTCGAAGGGAACGGCCACGGCTGCGAGGTGACGTAGCGCACCTCGCCGACGCGCACCCCGGTCTCCTCGAAGACCTCGCGCACCACCGCTTCTTCGATCGACTCCCCCGGCTCGATGAACCCCGCGAGGCACGACCGCCGCCCCGGAGGCGCGGTCGCGCGACGCCCGAGGAGCGTCCGCCCCTCGTGCTCCACCACGACGATGATCGAGGGGTCCACGCGCGGGTAGTGCTTCGCGCCGCAGCCGGTGCAGTTGCGCCGCGCGCCACCCTCGATCGGCTCCGTCGCCGCCCCGCACTGCGCGCAAAATCGATGCCGTGCGTGCCAGTCGAGGAGTGACCGCGCCTGCGCCACGATGCTGAGCTCGTCCGCCCCGAGGACGGTCGCCGCCGCCCGCGCGTCCATCACCGCGAACCCGTCCGGCGCCTCGCCGCTCCCCGCAACGGCAAATCGAGGTGCCCCGTCGGCATCGAGGCCGAGCAGCACCGCCGCCGCATCCTCGAGGTCCCGCACCCCATCCCGAGGCACCCACGCCAGCCGAGGAGCGTCCCCCTCGATCAGCGGTACCGCCAGGTCGCGCAGCACGAGGAAGCGCGCCTCCGGCGAATACAGCCGCGCCGTCAGCCACCCCTCTTCGAGCCGCTCGTGCGTCGGCCGGTAGAGCAGGTTGCCGCTGAAGGGCATCCCCAGCGGCATCACGAGGCCGAGCCCCCATCGTGCGCCTGCAGCGCCGCCGAGAGCTCCCCGCTGAGCCCGAAGTCGAAGCGAGGCGGCAGCAACGACACCGCCAGCAGCCCGACGACGCCGTCCGCGTCCCGCATCAGCATGCTTCCGGCTCCCCGGCCGGCGCCTCGGTACCGCAGACCGCCGTCGAGGCCGAGCCAGTCGCCCACGGGCTCCCGCGCGAAGAGCGCTGTGATGTCGGCGTTGATGGCTGCCCGCGACATGTCCGGCGAGAGGCTCGTCATCGCGTTCCCGCGGTCCGAAAGTGCCAGCGCCGCCACCGTGGGCGTGCGCGGCTCGCCTTCCACGACGTCCATGCGCAGACGCGCCCAGCCCGCCATCGCCCGCTCCTCGGTGGGCGGCTCGTACATCCGCGCCTCCACCGCGTTCTGGAAGCACGTCTGCGCCGTGGGGATGCGGAACTCCGGCACGACCTCGGCCGGCGGGGGCGTCGAGGACTCGGACTGCGGCATCGCGAACGGCGGCGTGTCCCCGTGCGCGATGTTGAGGACCGAAGCGCGGCTCACGAGGGCGCCATCCTCGGTGCGCACCATGACGTCGCGAATCTCGAAGCGCCGCCCCGCGTGCACGACCTGCGCCTCGACCGTCAGCGGCGCCACGGGCACCGGCGCGAGCAGATCGAGGGTGAAGCGCGCCAGCCGCAGCTCCCCCGGCCGCGAGGCCTCCGCCACGTGCCCCACGATCCCCGCCACCGCCCCACCATCGAGGAACTCCGGCGCCCACGGCCCCCGCGCGAAGTCCGTCGGCACGTACCGCGTTCCGTCACGAACGAATAGCGAGTCCACAGCCTGCCCCTTACCGCCTTGCGGCGCGCGATTCTAACACTCGTCTGACCCGTCGATTGTCCGTGGCCAACGCATGCCGCGCCCTCGGCCGGACGCGCGACCCACCGTCGGCTCTTCGACCGACAGGGGTGACGCTACCTCGTACGGCGACCAGCAGCCCCCGCTCCCCTGACGACAGCCCTTTCCGAGAACCGGAGGCCAGACCCCCGCGCGAGGGAGCGCGAGCAGAGGGGCACGCCGACGCAGGGACAACCTAGCGAGGCAAGTCCCTCCGAGGGGGCGTGGGGGCGAAGCCCACACACGAGAAAGGGTGGGCGGGCGGGTCGCCAGCCCGAAGGGCTGTCCACCACCGAGGCGCGAGCCTCGGTGCCTCCCCTCGACGCTCCGACGCCGACTCCATCGAGGTCCATCGATGGCGTACGCTCCCCCCGCCCGCGAGCCGCGCGAGGAGGATCCATGAAGTTCGGCATCTTCGACCACATCGAGCGCCGAGACGACGTCGACACCGCCCAGGAGTACGAGGACCGCCTCCAGCTCATGGAGCAGGCGGACGACGCCGGTATCTACTCGTACCTCGTCGCGCAGCACCACCACTCGCCGCTCAGTCTCGCGCCCAACCAGTCGATCCTCCTGGCCGCCGCCTCCCAGCGCACCACGAACCTGCGCTTCGGCCCGCTCGTCTTCGTGCTGCCCCTCCACCAGCCGATCCGCCTCATCGAGGAGATCTGCATGGTCGACCAGCTCTCCAACGGCCGCCTCGATGTCGGCATCGGCCCCGGCACCGGCGGCGGCACCGAGCTCGCCATGTGGGGCGAGAATCCCGACGACAACTACGAGCGCTTCGAGGAGAACCTCGAGATCCTCCGCCGCGGCCTCCAGTCGGACTTCCTCACCTACCACGGCAAGCACACCGACGTCGTCGACCTCTGGATGGCGCTTCGCCCCGTCCAGCAGCCGCACCCGCCCTTCTGGTGGGCCGGCAGCCCGACCAGCGCCGCCGAGCGAGGCGCCAACTTCATCGCCAACGGCTCCATCGAGCAGATCTCGAGGGTCACGAAGGCCTACCTCGACAGCTGGGAGGCCGCGAAGGCCAACGACGGCGAGGGCTTCTTCCGCCCCGAGCGCCCGCTCTACGGCGGCACACGCCGCATCTTCATCGCCGACACCGACGCCGAGGCCCGCGAGCGCGCCATCGACTCCTACTACTCGTACCTGTCGCACTTCGCCAAGCCCGCGCCCGAGGGTGGCGAGGCCCGCTCCGGCGCCGCCGGCGCCTTCAACGAGGTCGTCCGCAACTCCGAGTGGTTCATCAAGCAGCAGGGGGGCGAGGTCCCACAGCAGTCGAGGCCCGACACCGTCGCCACGATGCGCATCACCCCCGAGCAGGCCATCGACGCCGAAGCGCTGCTCTGCGGCTCACCCGCCACCGTGCGCGACTACGTGGAGCGCTACTGCCGCGACAGCGGCGCGAACTACTTCGTGGGCTCCTTCCACTGGGGCAACCTCACCCACACCGAGGCCTCCAGCTCTCTCGCCCACTTCGCCAACATCATGGCCGACTTCAAGGACTAGCCGTTGGGCCTGGCCTACCTGCCGGCACTCGCCTGCCTGGGAGCGTTGTGGTGGTTGCGACGGCGTGGCGGCTTGACGATCTCCCGCGTTGCCGGCCTGGTCGGGCTGGCCGTAGGAAGCCTGGCACTCGCCGCCGGCCTCGCCGCTGGGGCGTCCTTCGCTAGCGCATTGCTTGTCGTCGCGCTGCTCGCCACCCCGATGGCGGTCGGCATCGTCCTCTGGCTTGCCGTCAGAAGACGCCGAGGCGACGCGTTCCCTGGCGGTACCCCGATCCGCTGGTAGAGAGCCTTCCGGAGGGGGCGCGGGGGCGAAGCCCCCGCTGAAGAAGGGGTGGGCGGGAGGGCCAGCCACCCCGAAGGGGTGACCACCATCGAGGCGCCAGCCTCGATGCCTCCGGCTACGACCGAAGGCTCAGCGAAGCCGGCACACCACGATGATGCTCGGACTCGAGGCCGACAGCGGGCTCAAGTCCCAGTCCCCGTACCGGCGCACCACCTCGAACCCTGCGTGCTCGAGCAACCCCTCGAGCTCCTGCGGCCACGTGAACCGCACCGCGATGCGCGACATCGAGGACCGCTCCTTGCCGCCCTCGTCCCACCGACGCCACGTCGTCCAGTGCAGCACCTGCGCCACGTGGTCCCACGCCTGCGCCCTCGACACCCGCACCTCGCGCCCAAGCCCATCGAGGTAGGACCCCGCCGGCGCCTCGTCGCGGTCCTCGAGGAGCGTGAACGTCCCCTCGCCCGCCTCGAACGCCGGCGCCGACCCCGCCCATCGAGGATTCCGCGTCTCGAACGCCAGCAGCCCGTCCGCTTCGAGGTGCGCTCGCACGCGCGCCAGCATCGACGCCTGGTCCGCCCGCGTCAGGAACGCCTGGAACGCGTTCCCCGTGAGGAACACGAGGCGAAAGCGCTCATCGAGGTCGAACGAGCGCGCGTCGCCCTCCACCCAGCGCGTCGGCAGCCCCGCCGACTTGACCCGCGCCCGCTCCAGCATCCCCGGCACCACATCGAGGCCCACGACGGGTATCCCGAGCCGCGCGATCGGGATCGCCACCCGCCCCGTCCCGCACGCCACCTCGAGGACCGGCCCGCCCGTCTCCCGCGCCAGCGACGCGTAGAACTCGACCCCGGTCTCGCTCGCATCCTCGAGGTCGTACCGCTCCGCGTCCGCGAACTCCTCGAGGTTGTCGTGCTCGATCACTGGGTCTCCTGCCGCTCACTAACGGGGAACGACGGCAATCCGAGACGCGGCGGAACGGAGCGGGACGTCGGGAGGGGGCGTGGGGGCGAAGCCCCCACACGAGAAAGGGTGGGCGGGCGGGCCAGCCACCCCGAAGGGGTGACCACCATCGAGGCGCCAGCCTCGATGCCTCCGGCCGAGGCGCCCTCAGTCCTCCTCGACGTCCAGCACCGCCTCATCGAGCCGCCGCTTCGCCTCCTCGTAGACGTCGTCCGGCAGCGCGCCCCGCCGCGCCGCCTCCACGTTCTCGTGCAGATGCCGCAGGTCCGCCGTCCCGACGATCGTCGTGTGCAGATCCGGGTGTGACAGCGTGAAGCGCAGCATGAACTCCATCCGAGACATGCCGTCCAGCAGCTCGTCGAGCTCCGCCTCTTCCCAGATCTCCCGAGGCCGCTCCTCCGGCACCTCAGGCAGCCGTCGCACCGCCCAATCCTTGTCCACCGAGGGCGCACCGCGCGCCACCCCGCCACGAATCACCGTGCCCGCGCCGGCCTCCGCCGCGCGCGAGATCAGCGCCTCGTGCTCCCGTTGCAGCGCCGAGTACGGGATCTGGAACTCGTCGAACGCCCCCATGTCGATGTGATGCGCCAGGTTCGGGATCGTCCCCGACATCCCGAGGTGCCGCACCTTCCCTGCCTGCTGCAGCCCGCGCAGCGCATCGAGGGCGCCATTCGCCTCCAGCACCTCGCGCGACGGGCTCCCGTGAAACTGCACGATGTCCAGGTAGTCCGTCTTCATCCGACGCAAGCTCTGTTCGACGCCAGCCACGATGTTCTCCGGCGTGTACACGTGCTGCGGCCGCTCGCCCTCCGCGAACGTCACCGACACCGGGCACCCGCACTTCGAAGCCAGGACGTACTCGCTGCGTCGCCCCGCGATCGAGGCCCCGATCAGCTCCTCGCTCGGCCCGTAGTCCGGCGAGGTGTCGATGAAGTTGATCCCCGCGTCGAGCACGGCATCGAGGACCGACTTCGCCTCGCGCTCGGACACCGTCCGCCCGAACCGCGTATCGAGGGACATCGCCCCGTACCCGAGCGTCGTCACCTCCAGGCCCGTGCGCCCCAGCGTCTTCGTCGGCAACCCGCGGTCGGCCATCGCACCCTCCTCGCCTGAAATCGTCCGCCGAAGATACACGCCCCGCGAGACGGCCCGAGGCCTTGACGAGCATCGAGGCATATCGGAAACTCCCGATATCGGAATTCTCCGATGCAGCACCCGAGGCCCGATGAAGTCCGTCGACCAGACCCCCGAGGAAGCCCGCGCCGTCGAGCTCTTCCGCGCGCTCGCCAACCCCGTGCGCTTCCGCATCCTGCAGTCGCTCGCCCAGCGTGGCGAGTGCGTCGTGGGCGACCTCGTCCTCGAGCTCCCCGTCGCCCAGTCCACCGTCTCCGAGCACCTGAAGGTGCTGCGCGAGGCCGGCATCGTCACCGGCACCGTCGAGGGCCCCAACCGCTGCTACTGCATCGACCCCACCGCCCTCGAGGTCCTGCGCTCGACCTTCGACCTCATCGACCCCGCCTGCTGCGCACCCGCAAGCGAGCCATTCGTCTCCGAGCAGTCCATCACCAGGGAGTCCGTCCGATGACCGACACCACCGACATCCACGGCAGCGTCCGCGACCACTACGGCGCCCGCGCCCGTTCTGTCTCGACCGAAAATGCCGACTCGAGATCCGTCGGCAGCCGCGCAACCCTCTACGCCGACCCCACCGCCGCCGCCCTGCCCGACTCCGTCGTCTCCTATGGCTGTGGCAACCCGATCGCCATTGCCGGCCTGCAGCCCGGGGAGGTCGTGCTCGACCTCGGCTCCGGCGCCGGCCTCGACTGCTTCCTCGCCGGCCAGCAGGTCGGCCCCACCGGCCACGTCATCGGCCTCGACATGACCGAGGACATGCTCGCGCTCGCCGAGGCCAACCGCGCGAAGGTCGGCGCCACCAACGTCGAGTTCCGCAAGGGTCTGATCGAGTCGATTCCCTACGGCGACGCCGCCGTCGACGTCGTGATCTCGAACTGCGTCATCAACCTCTCGCCGGACAAGGACGCCGTCTTCCACGAGGCCTTCCGCATCCTCCGCCCCGGCGGCCGCTTCCAGGTCTCCGACGTCGTCCTCACCCGCGACATCACCGAGGCCGAGCGCGCCGACCTCGACCTCTGGGCCGGCTGCAAGTCCGGCGCCCTGCTGAACGCCGACTACGAGGCCCGCCTCCGAGCAGCCGGATTCGAGGACGTCGAGATCATCCTCGCCACCCCCGAGCCCGGCACCGACCCCGCCGAGGCCGATGCCCCCTGGCAGAGCGCCCTGATCAACGCCCGCCGCCCCGGCGGCACCGAGGCCGGCACCACCTGGCGCCTCCCCTCCGGCGAGCGCATCGAGCTCCTCGCCCCCATCGGTCTCGAAACCGCCGCCTGCTGCGACGACACCTGCTGCGAATAGCCCGATCGAGGGGACCTCGAGACGTCGAGCCCTCTCGAGGACTCAGAGGAACCGTCCCTCGACGCTCGCGCCTACTCATCGAGGCCGTGCGCAGATCGACGCGGGCACGTCCGAACTGAACCGAGCATCACCCGAGGACCGACAACGTCCGAGGACGGGGGCGTGGGGGCTCCGCCCCCACGTCGGAAAGGGTGGGCGGGCGGGTTCACCAGCCCGAAGGGCTGTCCACCACCGAGGCGCCAGCCTCGGTGCCCTCCGAGACCTCAGGCGTGCGGGTGCCCGTGCGCCGACAGCGGCTCCAGCCCGTGCGCGTACAGCAGATCCGCGTCGTCCAGCACATCGCGGCTCGGCAGGTCCCTGATCACCTGCCCCCCATCGAGCAGCACCGTTCGAGGCAGCACGTCCGCCACCATCGCCAGATCGTGCGTCGCCACCACGATCGTGTGCGGCAGCGAGTCCAGCAGCTGGATCAGCTCGCGCCGGGACATCGGGTCGAGGCTCGCCGTCGGCTCATCGAGGACCAGGATCGGCGTCCCCATCGATAGCACCGTCGCGATCGCGATGCGCTTCTTCTGCCCGAGGCTCAGCCGGTGCGGCACGCGCTCCTCGAAGCCGGCCATCCCTACCGCCTCCAGCGCCTCGCGCGAGCGCCGCAGCACCTCGTCGCGCGGCAGACCGAGGTGCAGCGGCCCGTACGCCACGTCATCCAGGACGGTCGGCGAGAACAGCTGATCGTCCGGGTTGGAGAACAGCAGCCCCACCTGCGCGCGAATCTGCCGCACGCCGCCGTCGTCGACGGGCAGCCCGTTGATGCGCACCACGCCGTCCTGCCCTCGCAGGATGCCGTTGAGATTCAGCAGCAGCGTCGACTTCCCGGCGCCGTTCGGCCCGATCAGTGCGACCTTCTCCCCCGGCTGCACCCGAAGCGAGACCTCCCGCAGCGAATGCGTCCCGTCGGGATAGCGGAACGACAGCCGCTCGATGTCGATCGCCGGCGTCGAGGTCGAGGGTCGCTCCGGCGCGACTGGCGCCTCGACGCCCCGCTCGAGGCCCTGCACTGTCCGCACGTCGCTCACCATGACCGCACCGCCGTCTGCACAAGCACCCCGTAGGCGACGAGGGCGATCGCCCACATCAGCTCCGTCCGAGGCAACACCCGTTCATCGAGGAAACGCGCCTCGCCGCTGTAGCCGCGCGACTGCATCGCCGCGTACACCCGCTCGCTCCGCTCCAGGCTCCGCACGAAGAGCGAGCCGACCATGTGCCCGGCCACCTTCGCGCGCCACGTCACGCTCCCGCCGGCGCGGTGCCCCGCCATCGAGGCGCTGCGACTCGCCCGCGCCCGCAGCATCCGCTGCCCCTCGTCGCCGATGACGAACAGGTAGCGATACGTGAAGAACAGCGTCGAGACCAGCAATCGAGGCACGCGCAGCCACCGCAGCGCCCGCAGGAGCTCCGCCGGCGGCGTGCAGGCAACGAACACGGCCGCCACCCCGACAGCGACCCACGACCGCGCCATGATCGAGGCGACCGCGATCAGCCCCTCGTCTGAGGCCGTCCACCCCACGATGGGCATCGTGAACACGGTCTCGCCCGCCCGCGTGAAGATGAGCGGAAGCGCCGCCGCCACGAACGGCAGCGCGAGGAACGTGCGCCGCAGCACGAAGCCGTACCCCAGCCTGGAGATCCCCACGAGGACGATCACCGGCACCAGCAGCAACGCCAGTGCCAGCCAGTCCCCCTCGCGCGTACTCGTCACGACGAAGATGTAGGCGACCGTCCCCAAGAACTTCGCGCGTGCATCGGCGCGATGAAGCGCGCTCTCGCGCTCCGCGTACCGATCGACGAACGCCGCAACGGCTGCCATCGAGGCGTTACGTCTGCTCGCCCGGCGCCGGGCCGTCCGCCCCCGGCTTCGAGTGCCGCAGCAGCCGCCCCGCACCGAACGCGATCCCGCCGACGACGATCACACCGATCACGCCGGCCAGGACCGTCGAGGCACGCTCGTCATCAATGCCGGGCACCGTGTATCCCGGCAGAATCTCGTACCCCGAATCCTCGGCCCGGTGCAGGAACTCCTTGTCCTCGGCCACCCGCTCGAGGCCGTCGGGCGACCCGGAGGCCAGCCACGCGGAAGACCCCGCGATCACGAGGGCGATTACCACCCCCACGACAATCCAGCGCTTCGTCCCGCTCATCGTCCGCTCCTAGTCACCCGCCACGGGCATCGTCGAAGGCGCCGCCACCGTCCTCGAGGCCAGGTCCGGCCTCGTGCTGAGCACGAACCCGAGCGCCGCCGCGCTGATGAGCCCCTCGCCGATGCCTACAAGCGCATGCACGCCCACCATCGCCGGCAACGCGACGCTGAGGGGCGAGGTGTCCGAGACCGCCAACTGCAGCGAGGTCGCGATCGCCGCGACTTCCACGGACACCCACGCCGCCACGAACATCGCACCGAGCACGACCGCACGGCTCCGCCCACCAGCTGCCGTCGCTACGCGGAACGCGGCGTAGCCGGTGAATGCCGTCAGGATCCCCATGTTCAGCACGTTGACGCCCAGCGCACCGATGCCGCCGTCCTGAAACAGAAAGGCCTGCAGCCCAACAACCGCCGTCATCACGATGACCGCCGCGGACGGCCCTAGCAGCACCGCTGCCAGCGCTCCGCCGAGCATGTGCCCGGACGTACCGCCGGCAACAGGGAAGTTCATCATCTGCGCAGCGAAGATGAACGCCGCCATCACCCCCATGAGGGGAACTGCGCGATCGTCCAACTCGCGGCCCGCACGACGAGCCGCGAGGCCGACTATGATGCCGGTCACGACCCATCCGGCGAGCGCGACCGGCGTCGACACGAACCCGTCCGGGATATGAAGCGCCGGCCCGTCCGCCGCGACCTCGATAGCCCCTACCGCAGCCATCATCACGACTCACCCCGTTCAACTACTGCACTCGCGATGCAGTCGGCGCACGCGCCGCTCAGCCGCAGGTGTTGCACCCGCGCCTCGAAGCCGTACTTGCGCCGCAGCTCACCCTCGAGGGAGTGCGCCGCGCTCAGCTCCACCTCGAGGGTCGTGCCGCAGCGGTCGCAGATCAGGTGATGGTGAGGCTCGTCGGGCGCCCACTCGAAGCGGGCCTCCTGCTGTGCCGTGCGCACGGCAACCACGAGGCCCGCGCTCTCGAGGGCCTCGAGCACGCGATAGACGGTCGAACGCGCCATCCCCGCGCTCGAGGGGTGCTCGGCCGCCAGCAGCGCCTCGATCTCCTCGACGCTGTGGTGCCCGGGATGCGCCGCCAGCACGTCGGCCACGAGCGCACGGGTAACCGTGCGCCGCAGCCCGTGCCGACGAATCGCCTCGTCCGTCGTCTGCGCGTCCCGCGCTCGACGCCGCTCCTGTGCCGCTGCCGCCACGATGTGCTCCTGCAACTAATCGCAGGAAGCATCGTACTAGCCGGCCGCAAGCCCCCTCGAGGCGGCACTTACCCCCGCACCGGCAGCAGCGCGAGGCGGTACCCGCACCCCCACTCGTTGACGATGTATCGAGGCCGCCCCGCCTCCACCTCGAGCTTCGATCGCAGGTACGCGACGTACATCCGCACCAGGTGCACCTCGGACCGGCAGCCCGCGCCCCACACCCGCGACAACAGCTCGTCGTGCGAGACGATGCGCCCCGCCGACTCCGCCAGCACATCGAGGACCTCGATCTCTCGAGGCGTGAGCTCCACCCGCTCGCCCCACAGCGTGACACGCCCCGCGGCGCGATCGATGACCAGCGCGCCCGTCCGCACCACCGCACCGCCCGTCGCCGGCCCGCGCTCCGCACGCCGCACGGCGGCATCGAGACGCGCGCGCACCGCCCGCGCTCCCGCCCCCATCGAGGTGCAGTCGTCGGCGCCGCGCTCCAGCGCCCGCGCCGCCTCCGTCTCGTCCCACGCCGCCAGCACGGCGATCACCGGCACCGTCTCGAGGCCCGGCGCGCGCCGCACGAAGCGCAGCGCGTCTCCCCCGAACGCGATCACGGCGTCGACCTCGCGACTGTCGAGGCCCGCCACCTCACCATCGAGGCAGCGCACCCCGTCCCTCTGCAGCTGCGCGCGCAGCTCCGCGGCCTCCGGCAGCCCATCGGCGCCGGCGAGCGCGACCCGCATCGCCCCGCCCGAGGCCCGCGCCGGTCGCGCCCCCACGAGGCGATAGCCGTCCTGCTCCGTCACGAGGAGCGTCGGCGACTGCGGCGTCGCCTCGAGCTTCTCCCGCAGCCGGTGCACGTACACCCGCACCGAGTGCATCGCGCTCTCGGAGTCCCCGCCCCACACCTGCAGCGCGAGCGTCCGCGAGCGCACGACCGCCCCGCCGCGACACGCGAGCATCGAGATGAGGTCGAACTCCGTGCGCGTGAGCCGCACCCGCACTCCTGCGCGCCGCACTTCGTGCCGCTCGATCGAGATCTCGAGGTCGCCCGCCACCCACGCGTCGTCCGAGGCGCTGTCGCGCCCGCTCGCCCGCACGAGCGCGTCGAGGCGCGCCGCCACGAGCCGCGACGTCGCGCCGACGCCGAGGACGGCGTCCGCCCCCGCATCGAGGTACCCGCGCTCCCGCACATCCGAGGCACCCTGTTCCGTCAGGACCACCACCGGCGTCCGGCGCTCGGCCAGCAGCCGCACCAGCTCGACGCATACCGTCCGCCGCGCGTCGACCACGACGACGTCCGCCAGCCCCAGGCGCTGCTCCATCGAGGCCGTGCCCCCATCGAGGGACAACGGCACCGCCTGCCAGCCTGCCGGGACCCAGCCCGCCAGCCCCGCGTCGCGGCTGACGAGCGCCACGCGGCGCCCTGCCGTCTCGACCGCGTCGGCACCGTGCTGCACGTCCCGCGCGTCCTGCGCCAGTGCTCGCACCATCGCTCTGCCTCCCTGCCTGCATCGCTGCTCATCGCCGGCCACCGGACCGGCTTCTGATGCGGCGATGCTGCCTTGAAGCGAGGCGCGTCCCAACGAACGATGCGCCCATTTGTGTCACGCGCACGTCCCATCCCTCATGGGACACATGCACCTCCGCGCCCGCGCGCCGTCGAGGCACCATCCCCCCATCGACGACACGACCGAGGACACGGAGGTCCACGATGTTCGGCACGACGCAGCTCCGCACCACGTTCCACCTGCCGGCTATCGCGCCGTCGAGGCGCGCTGAAGCTCGCTCGCACCACGCCCCACCCGAGGCGCAAGTCACCGCCGATGTCCTGCAGCGCGCCGAGCACACGCTCGCCGCTCAGGCGGTCGCCCACACCGCCGCCCGGCGCGAGGAACTCGCGGCCATCGATCTGACGAGCCCGCTCTCGATGTCCTTCGCCCCCGCGCTCGGCGTCCTGCGTGTCGAGTTCGCGAGCACGCGGCCGAGCGCCCCGAAGGCCGCCATCGAGGCGCTCACGAGCCACCTTGCCCCGCTCCTCGCCCTCGAGGGCGTGACCCGCATCGAGGCCCGCGTCGTCGATCCGCGCTCCGGCGCCCTCGTCGACGCCCGCACCATCGAGGCGCCCACGCTGGCCTGAGGCCCCTTGCCCGCGAGGGCGAATCGCGTACGCTCGATCGCGGACTGCTCGAACACGACCCGTCCGATGGGGCCGTCCGATGGGGTACGCATGGCCGCTCGCTCGTTCTTCGTGCGCCCGCCCCGCGTGACCCTCGCGGCCACGGCGCTGCTCATCGCCTGGATGCCCTCGCTCCTCTTCTTCGGCCACTGGACCGAGCTCTCGGCGCCCTCCGCGCACCACGCGATGACCGTCGCAACGCACCACGGTGGCGCCAGCGTCGAGGGCGATACCCCAACCGATTCCGAGGCCGCTCAGCACGCGCTTCACTGCCACGGCTCGTCCTCATGTGCCGATCAGGGCGGTAGCGCTTCCGCGTTCCACGACGCCTCGTCGAGCCCGCTCGCACTGACGAGCCGGCCACTCGAGGTGATGACCTCCCACGCCGCCGCCGCGCCCATTGAGGGCCTGGCCAACGCTCGCCCCACCGCTCCTCCGCCGCGAATGGCCGCCTGACCCGGCCAACCCATTCGCGCTCAGGAGGAACTCCATGCTTCGCATCCGGCCCCTCGCGGCCGTGCTGCTCGCCGCGAGCATCACGGTCGTCGTCGGCTGCTCGTCTGACGACGCCGACACCGATACGACTGCCACCCCGACCGCCACCGAGGCGATGGCAACCGCAACCGCCACGACCGATGGCGCCGTCACCGCCACCGAGACACCGATGGCGATGGATCACGCCGAGACCGGCTCCGATGGCATCCTCGTCGCGCTCTCGCTCGCCGACGCCGTCGGCTTCCACGAGATCGATGAGACGCTGAACGGCGACAGCCCGGCCATCGAGGCGTCGTGGCTCGGCGCCACGAACAACGCCCGCACCGCCGTCGCCGCCCTCACCTGGCCCGCCGACCTCGCGGATCACGCCGCCGAGTTCGTGGCCGCCGCCGGGGATCTCGCCACCGCGCTCGAGGCCGACGATCCCGAGGCCGCAGCATCGCTGGCGACCGCCGCCCACGAGGCGCAGCACCACCTCACCGACATGGCGTACGACTACCTCGCCGCCCACCCGGACTCCGCGACGATGTCGCAGCCGCACGCCGCTGGCATGCTCTCCGCGCTGTCGGTCATCGACGGTGTCGGCTTCCACGGCATCGATGAGGCCTTGAACGACGGCGAGCCTGTCGACCCCGAATGGCTCGGCTCGACGCAGCACGCGGCGACCGCGGTCTCCGCCGTCATCTGGCCCGCCGATCTCTCCGAGGCCGCAGACACCTTCATCTCCGCCGCGAACGACCTCGCGTCCGCCCTCGAGGCCGACGATGCCGAGGCCGCGGCCCCGCTCGCGACCGCGGCCCACGAGGCCCAGCACGAGCTCAGCCACGGCGGGTACGAGGCCGTCGAGGCCATGTCCGGTTCGACGGATGGCATGGCGATGGGCGAGGACCAGGCCGACACCGCCGGCATCCTCGTCTCGCTCATGCTCGCAGGCCGCGTCGGCTTCCACGCCATTGACGAGGCGCTGAATGGCGACAGCCCGGCCATCGAGGCGTCGTGGCTCGGTGCCGTGAACAACGCGCGCATCGCGGCGGCCGCCACCCACTGGCCCGCCGACCTCGAGGCGGGTGCGATGGCCTACGTGACGGCCGCCTCCGACCTCGCCACCGCCCTCGAGGCCGACGACCCCGAGGCCGCAGCACCGCTCGCCGCGGCCGCCCACGAGGCGCAGCACGAGCTCGGCGGCGCTGGCTACGCCTACCTCGGCTCGATGGCCGGCATGGGTGACTCGATGGCGATGGACGGCCACGATCACACCCACTCCGGCGAGACCGTCGAGGCGCCTGAGGGCCTCACCCTGAACGCCGACATCGAGGCGCAGCCCGGCGCGATCCACGTCGTCGTCGACGCTCCCGGCCTGACGATTGTGACCCCGAGCGCCGACACCCCCCACGTCGACGGCGAGGGACACATCCACGTCACCGTCGACGGCGTCGAGGTCGGCATGTTCTTCGAGAACGACATCGTCGTGACCAGCGTGCCGGCCGGCATGCACGAGGTCGTCGTCGGCCTCTCGACGAACACGCACGAGGCCTACGCCCGCGACGGCGAGCCCATCGAGGTGACCGCGACCGTCGAGGTGCCGGCGTCGTGACCCGGCCCCGCTCTCGAACGCTGATGCTGGGTGCGGCGGCGGTCCTCGTGACCGTCGCCGCCCTCGGCGCTCCGAGCCTCGGCGGCTACGCCCGCGCGCTCGCCCACGCCGAGGTCGATCGCGCGTCCCCGGCCATCGACTCCACCATCCCCGAAGCGCCGGCGCAGCTCGAGGTCTGGTTCACCCAGGAGCTCTTCCGCCGCACCGGCGCCAACACTCTCGAGGTGACGGCATCTGACGGCACGTCCGCCGTCTCCGGCGACCCCGTCATCGATGACGACGACCGCACCCACATGACCGTCCCGCTCAACCCCAACCTCGAGGCCGGGACCTACACCGTGACGTGGCACTCCCTCTCCGCCGTCGACGGCGACGAGGCCGAGGGCTCCTTCACCTTCACCATCGACCCCTCGGTCCCCGCGACGACGGCCACCCCCGAGGCCACAGCCGCGGCTGAGGTCACCGTCACCCCCGCCCCGGAGACCGCAACGCCGCCGCCCGCCACTGTGTCCACTGATGGCGCAGGCTTCCCCTGGTGGGCCGTCGTCGCCGCGGCCGCAGTGCTCGCCGCGGGTGGCATCGGCGCCTGGACGCTCCGCGCACCCGCCGAGGCCGATTCGGATATCGAGGCCCGATGACCCGCTCGAGGCGCACGCCGCTCGCCGCCCTCGCCCTCGTCGGCCTCCTGCTGGCGATGGTCGTCGCGGCACGCGCCCCGCGCGCCGAAGCGCACGCGATCCTCGTGCGCTCGTCGCCCGCCGCTCAGGCCACCCTGCTCGATGCCCCGGGCGTCATCGACCTCTGGTTCTCCGAGCCCCTCGAGGACCGCTTCAGCACCTTCGATCTGCTCGCGAGCGACGGCTCGACGGTGCCCGTCGATGGCATCCGCGTCGACCCCACCGACGAGACCCACCTCTCCGGCCTCCCGCGCGCCCTCGAGCCCGGGCTCTACACGGTCGTCTACCGCAACCTCTCCCAGCTCGACGGCCACGAGTGGAGCGGCTCCTTCGCCTTCACCATCCTCAATCCCGACGGCTCGACGCCCGCCGGCACCGCCTTCGACCCGGGCATCGATGCCGCATCGTCACCCGCCGAGGTCGTAGGCCGCTGGTTCGCCTTCCTCGGCCTCGCCCTCCCCCTCGGCGGCGGTCTGCTCGCGCTGTTCGCCGTCCGCGCGAGCTCGCGCGACCGCTCGAGCACCCGTCCATCGAGGCTGACACGCACCGTCCACCGCACCGCGATCGGCCTCGGCCTCGCCGCCGTCCCGCTCCTCGCCGCCGCCGGCCCCCTCCTGCTGCAGGCCCAGGTCGAGGCCGTGGACGCCGCCGTGCTCGACGTCGTCTCCGAGACGCGCTTCGGCACGTACTGGCTCTGGCGCCAGCTCGCCGCGCTCGGCGTCGCCGTCGCGCTCGCCCTCGCCCTGCTGGCCCACCGTCGAGGCCGCGACCGCTCCGCATCGGTGCTGCTCGGCGCAGCCGCCCTCGCCGCCGCCGGCGGCCTCGTCGCCACCTCCCTCGTCAGCCATGCCGCCGCTGCCCCCGGCCGAGGCTGGGCGCTCCTCATCGACGTCGCCCACATCGAGCTCGCTGCCGCGTGGGTGGGCGGCCTCGTCGTGCTCGCCGCCCTCTTCGTCCGCCTGCGCACCACCGAGGTCCCACGCCGCGTCGAGGCGGTCCTCCACATCGTCGGCCCCTTCTCGACCTTCGCCGCCGCGTCGCTCTACGTGCTCGCCGTGACCGGGGTGCTCCGCTCCCTCGGCGAGCTCACGACGGCCGATCTCCTCGTCTCGACCGCCTACGGCCGCTGGCTCCTCGTGAAGCTCGCGCTCCTCACGCCCATCCTCGGCATCGCACTGGCGAACCGCCGAACCCTCCACGCCGCCGAGACGCACGCCGATGACTCGTACGCCATCGAGGCCGCGACCCGCCTCCGCCGCCTGCTCCCCCTTGAGGCCGCGCTCGCGGTCGCCGTGCTCGCTGCCGTCGCCGTCCTCGGCCAGACCCCCACCCCGCGCGATCCCGAGGTCACCGCGCAGGCCGCCGCCGCCGTCCCCTACAACCGCATCGAGACCGTGGGCGAGCTCGCCGTGCACCTCCAGGTCACGCCCGCCACCGTCGGCGAGAACGAGCTCCGCGTGCACGTCTACCGTTCCGACGCCGCGGACATCGGCCCGATCGACCGCGTGCTCCTGACCTTCGCGGGCGGCGAGGGCGGCGGCGACCGCGTCGAGCCGGCCTCCGAGGGCGACGGCATCTACGTCACGAGCGGTTCGTTCCTCTCGCTCGCCCGCACGTGGGACGTCCGCGTCGATGTTCAGCGGCCAAACGTCGATGACGCTCGCTTCGACTTCGAGGTGCCCGTCGGCAGCGGCACGGCGAGCGCCGCCACCGCCGACCGGTTCGGCACGATCGCGCCGCAGATCCCCGTCGCCAACGTGTGGGCCGTCGTCGCCCTCGCTGGCGGTATCGCGCTCCTGCTCCGCGCGCGCACGCCGGGCAACAACGAGAACTTGCTCCGCCTCGGCGGCGCGGCAGGCGTCTTCGTCGCCATCTGGCTCGTCGTCTCCGCCGAGCAGCATCGAGACGCCGGCGTCTTCCCCTCGAACCCCTACCCCGTGACCTCCGAGGCGCTCGATCGAGGCGAGGCGATCTACGTCGAGAACTGCGCCGCCTGCCACGGCCTCTCCGGGGCCGGCGACGGCCCCGCTGCCGCTGGCCTCGACCCGCGGCCTGCCGATCTCCGAGCCCACGTCCCCTTCCACCCCGAGGGCGAGACGTTCCTCTTCGTCTCCGAGGGCTTCCCGAACACCGCGATGCCCGCCTGGAAGGACCAGCTCACCGAGGAGCAACGCTGGGACGTCGTCGAGTTCCTCCGCGCCTCCTTCGACGAGTAACCTCGAGTCCCGCCCTTCTCGCCGATGTCACACTTCGAGGCCACCACGCCCATCCGAGTAGACCCCTCCACCGAGGTGACACCCGGAAAGGCACCCCGATGACGACCCATAACCCCGCACCGCACGACCCGCCGCCCGATCTCGAGCGCCGCACGTCCGAGGCGTTCGACACCCTCGGCCGGGGCGCTCCCACCCTCGACAGTCAGGCCGTCTGGGCCCGCATCAGCCCCGAGGTCGCGGCCGGCCGCCGCTCGAACGGCTGGCGCGCCACTCTCCAGTCGCTTTTCACCACCCGCGCCCTGACGGCCGCCGGTGTCGCCGCGGTCGCCGTCGTCGCCGCCACCGCCCTCACGCTCTCGAGCGGCGGCGGGCGTGCGGACGCCGCACTCCTCGAGGCGGCGCGCTCCCTCTCTACCGCCACCGAGGCCGCTCTCGCGGACGGCAGCCTGTCGAGTGCCGAGCTCGATGCCCTCCGCGCCGACGCCGAGGCCCTGCTCGCCGACATCGTGGCCGACCCCGCCGGCCTCGAGAGCCTGAGCGCCGATGACCTCTCTGCGCTGGCCACGATCCTCAACTCCCTCGAGGACCGGCTGCGCACCACCGAGGCCGCATCGACGCCGGCCTTCGAAAAGGTCGAGTCGGCCGCCGGCCTCGCCGCCTCCGCACTCCGCTCCTCGAATCCCGCCCTCATCGCCACATCGAGCGCCGCCCGCGACGAGCGCTTCCTGGTGGCGACCGCCGGCACCCAGACCGTCGCCGTCGCGAACGCCGGCTCCGTCGTCATTGAGGTGCAGAGCGGCTCGCTCACGCTCGTCGGCACGAGCGCCAACCCCGGATGGACCGTCGAGGTCGAGTCAGCATCCGGCCGCGAGCTTGAGGCCGACTTCCGCAACGGCGCCCAGCGCGTGCAGTTCAACGCGGAGCTCGAGGACGGCGTCCTCCGCATCCGCATCGACACCGAGGGCGCGTCGTCCTCCGGTACCTCGGCGGCCGCTTCCGGCACCCCGTCCGCGTCCAGCTCACCGTCGTCGGGCAGCTCGGACGACGACGACCGCGACGATGACGATGACCGGAGCCGCGACGAGTCCCGCAGCGCTCAGGCGCCCGGCACGACCGTGACCTACGACGCCGCCGTGGCCGGCACCGTCGCCGTCGCCCGCTCCGGAGACACCCTCACGATCGCTGGCACGTTCACCAACGCCGGATGGACCGTCGAGGTAGAGACCGCCACCGGTCGCGAGGTCGAGGCCGACTTCCGCAACGGCGGCCAGCGCGTGAAGTTCAACGCGGAGCTCGAGGACGGCGAGGTCCGCATCCGCGTCGAGACCGAGGGCACGTCGAGCTCCGCCACCCCGTCGGCCTCCAGCACGCCGTCGTCCGGCAGCTCGAGCTCCTCGGGCAGCTCGCACAACGACGATGACGACCACGACGACGACAACAGTGGTTCCGGGTCCGGCAACAGTGGGTCCGGGTCGAATAACAGCGGCTCGGGCTCCAGCAACAGCGGCTCCGGCAGCGGGTCGTGAGCGAGCCCCCCATGACGACACCCGCCGCCACCGAGGCGGTCCCGGCGACGTTCGAGCGTCGCCGGGACGCCCGCGTCGACATCGAGGTCGTGACCCGCGCCCGCGAGGGCGACCCCGCCGCGTTCGAGACCCTCTACCGCCTGCGCATCGAGCGCGTCGCCCGCTACGTCGGCGCCATCGTGCGCGACCGCGCGCGCACCGAGGACGCCGTCGCGGAGACGTTCCTGCAGGCCTGGCGCGACCTCCCGAAGCTCCGCCAGCCCGACCGCTTCGACGGCTGGCTCCTCCGCATCGCCTACCGGCGCGCCCTCGCCGAGGCCCGCGTTCGCACCCACGCGACCCTCGACGCCGCATCGACCGTGCCCGATGAGCGGCGCGACGGCTCCCCTGAAGACAGTCTCGAGGCTGCGCTCACCACTGCCGAGGTCCAGGACGCCCTCCGCCGCCTCCCGGACGCGGCCCGCGAGGTGCTGATGCTCCGCCACCTCGGCGAGCTCTCCCACCGCGAGATCGCCGCCCAGCTCGGCAAGTCCGAGGAAGCGGCGCGCGCCGCCTACTCCCGCGCCGCCCGCGACCTCCGCCAGCTCCTCGAGGACGGTCGCGCCTAGCCGCCTCGCGAGCAAATCCACACATCGAGGGCCGTATGACACACCTCATACGGCTCTCGATGTTTCCTGACGCCCTCCATGCATGCGCCAACGACGCTGTTCACACGCTTGCTGACACGATGCCCGCGTAACAAACCACGACCGAGGTCCCCGGGGGGAGACACCACATGGCCATCAGCACCAACGAGGGGGGAGCGCTCGGCCGCCTGACGCGCCGGTTCCGCCGCACGTCGCAGCCCGCCGCCCCGACCCCCATCTCCGCCGAGACGCTGGCCGCCGCCATCGAGCGCCACGAGCTGCAGCTGCACTTCCAGCCGCTGCTCTCCGCGGCCTCCGGCCACACCGTCGCCATCGAGGCCCTGCTTCGCTGGGAGCAGCCCGCCGGCACGCTCGCCGCGCGCCAGTTCTTCGCCCGCGCCCAGGCCGGCGGCCTGCTGCCGCGCATCGACCGCGAGCTCCTCGTGCAGGCCTGCCGCTTCGCCCGCGAGCTCCAGCGCAGCGGCTACGACGGCCTCCGCCTCGCGGTGAACGTCTCCGTGGATGAGCTACTGCCCGGCTCCGGCGGCATCGGCTGGATCCGCCAGGCGCTCCAGGACAGCGGCCTCCGCCCGCAGTGGCTCGACATCGAGATCAACGAGCGCGAGACCGTGGGCCGCGAGCAGGAGCTCGCCCCCGTCTTCAGCGCCCTCACCAGCATCGGCCTCAACATCACCCTGGACGACTACTGGGCCGTCCGAGGCGAGGACGGCGCGATCATGCTCCCGGGCGTCTCCGCCGTGAAGGTCGACCTCTGGTCGAACACCGGCAGCGAGCTCGCACGCCGCGACCTGACCACCGCCGTCGAGGTCGCACGCGAGCGAGGCCTTCAGGTCTACGCCAAGCGCGTCGAGACCATCTTCGAGGAGCAGTTCGCCGCCGAGCTCGGCTGCGACGCCCTCCAGGGCTTCGCCCTCGGTCTCCCTGTCGGCGCTGCCGAGCTCCGTCGTACGCTCGCGCCGGCCGCCGCGCTGCAGCCCGCCGGCTTCTAGCAAGGCGGGCGCACTCTCTCCCGAATCCCCACCCTCTGGGCGGTGGACGAAGCGGCGGGGCTCAGGCCCCGCCGCTGTCCGTCCGTCGAGGCGTGAAGCTCGACTCTCGCCCCTCGATCTGGTCGATGTGCATGCGGTAGTGCCGGTAGAGCGCCCGCAGCATCTGGATCACCGTCATATCGCCCCAGCCGGTGTTCCGACCGACCCGCTGCAGTGCTTCGTCCGGGATCGAGTCGATGAGCGCGAGCGTCTGCGCCCGCCGCTCCTCGAGGGCCACGAGCAGCTCATCCAGCGTCCGAGGCTCGCTCGGGGGCGGAAACGGGTTCGACTCCTCCGCCACCCGGTACTTCGCCCACAGCTCCGCGAGGTCCGGCTCGTCCTCCTGTGCCGCCTTGGCCGCCATCGAGGACCAGATGTCTTCCCCCAGCAGCTGATGCTCGATCTGCTGCAGCGCCGACCACTCGCCCGGCTGCGGCGGCGTGCTCAGCTCCTCCGCCGACAGCCGCTTCACGACCTCGACCATCTCCTCGTGGTGCGCGCGTAGCTTCTCCAGCACGTCCGCGCGCAGCGCCGAGGAGTCCACCCCGCTCGTCATCGCGATCCTCGTCTCCGCGCTCAACGCGAGCGCATGCGTGATACGCCTGTGATACTAGTGCCCCCGCGCTAGCGGCCACCGAGGCGTTGACGATCACCGAGGAGCCACCCGTGAAGATCGGCGTCGGCCTCAGCCGCAACGCCCCGGACGACTGGGACAGCGCGCTCCGATTCGCCATCGAGGCCGAGCGCCTCGGCGTCGACTCCATCTGGTCCGCCGAGACCTGGGGCTTCGATGGCGCGACGCCCCTCGCCTACATTGCCTCCCACACCTCGCGGCTCCGCCTCGGCACGAGCATCCTCCAGATCGGCGCTCGCACCCCTGCCCTCACCGCCATGACCGCGATGTCGATGGCGTCGATGACGAACGATCGCTTCGTGCTCGGCCTCGGCGTCTCCGGCCCCCAGATCATCGAAGGCTGGCACGGCGTCCCCTTCGACCACCCCGTCCAGCGCACGCGCGAGCTCATCGAGATCATTCGCCTCATCGAGGCGCGCGAGCGTCTTGAGTACAGCGGCCGCTTCCACCGCCTCCCACTCGGCGACACGAGGCCGATCCGCTCCGCGGCCACCCAGCGACGCGTCCCGATTCACCTCGCCGCCCTCGGCCCGGCCAACCTGAAGCTCACCGGCGAGCTCGCCGACGGCTGGATCGGCAACTGCTTCATGCCCGAGACCGCCGAGGTGTACCTCGACCCTCTCAAGCGCGCCGCCGAGGGCGCCGGCCGCCGCCTCGAGGACATCGAGCTCCAGGTCCCCGTCACCCTCGAGTTCGACGACGATCTCGAGGCCGTCGCGAAGCGTCACGCGGAGGGCTACGCCTTCACCTTCGGCGCGATGGGCACGCCCGGCCAGAACTTCTACGTCGCGGCCTTCTCGAGGCAGGGCTTCGCCGACGAGGTCCACGAGGTCGAGCGCCTCTGGCTCGCCGGCCGCCAGGACGAGGCCCGCGACCGCGTCCCGGTCGAGCTCGCGGTCCGCTCCAACCTCCTCGGCACCGAGGACACCGTGAAGGATCGCCTCCGCGCTTACCGCGACGCCGGCATCGACGCCCTGCGCGTCGGCCTCCGAGGCGACACCGTCGACGAGCGCCTCGAGCAGCTCGCCCGCCTCATGCCCCTCGTCGCCGAAGTCACCACCGAGGCCTCAAGCGACTGACCGCACGCCTCCGGCGGCCACCCCCGAGGCATACGCCCTTCCGAGGGGGCAGGGGGGCGCGACCCCCATACGAGAAGGGGTAGGCGGGCGAGCCAGCCGCGCCGAAGGCGTGCCCATCACCGAGGCGCCAGCCTCGGCTCCGATGACCGACCTCGGAAGACGGCGGGCGGCCTAGTCCTTGTTCCTGGGCAGCTTGCTCACGCCCCAGAAGAACACGCCCACCCCGCTACCGAGCAGGAATATGAAGATGCCCAGTCCAACGGGCGTCCCCCACATGTCCGGAGACCAGAGACCCTCCATCTTGCACGCTTCCCTTCTGCCGAGGCCCAATCCTCGGCGCGCTGATCCGACCGACCGACGCCCGTCCGACGCGACGCCAACCACCCTTGACGAACGACGGCCCGGCGGCCCGCCATGCCGCGCTCGCGTTCCCGCTGACGGGCAGGGTCACGGCAACTCCGAGGCAATTGCCACCTTCTGGAGAGGGGGCGAGGGGGCGCGGCCCCCATTCGTGAAGGGTGGGCGGGCGGGCCAGTCACCCCGAAGGGGTGTCCACCACCGAGGCGCCAGCCTCGGTGCCTCCCCTCTGCCCAGGACGAGAACTATCGAGGCGACGCCCGGAACACCGGAATCACGCGCTCCGTCCGAGTCTGATACTCCGCGTACGGCGGAAACGCCTCCACCGCCAGCGCCCACAGCCGATCCCGCTCCGGCCCGTCCTCCACCAGCTCCGCTCGCATCTCTGTCACCTGGTCCCGATCCCGAATCGTCACGTTCGATTCATCGAGGAGGTTGAAGTACCACTTCGGATGCTCCGGCGCCCCACCCCTCGAGGCCACCAGCACGTACCCGTCCCCGTCCGCCACCCGCATCAGCGGCGTCTTCCGCACCCCACCCGTCTTCCGCCCTCGATTCGTCACGATGATCACCGGCAGCCCGCGCAGCTCCGTGCCCTCCGCGCCGTTCGTCGACTCGTACAGCTCGACCTGCTTGCGCACCCAATCCGTCGGGCTCGGCAGGTACTCGTTCGTCATGCTCAGCTCCTTCTCGAACAGGGCGGCGGCGCCGCGTCGCGGGCCACTCTCGCACCCCTGCCTACACTGGGATCAACACATCGAAGCGTGCCACCAGCGAGGTGACCTCCGCACAACTGAGTCGAGGCGTCGATGTCACACCTCCAGGCCGCGTCCCCTGCCGAACCCTACGACCGTCGATGGTGGGCGCTCGGAGTCCTCGTCCTCAGCCTCGTCCTCATCGGCCTCGACAACACCATCGTCAACGTCGCCCTCCCCACGCTCGTCCGAGACCTCAACGCCACCAACAGCGAGCTCCAGTGGACCGTCGACGCCTACACACTGCTCTTCGCCGGCCTACTGTTGACCGCCGGCTCCGTCGCCGACCGCTACGGGCGGAAGGGCACGCTCAACTTCGGGCTGATCGTCTTCGGCATCGGTTCCGTGCTCTGCGCGCTCGCCCGGACCCCGACCCAGTTGATCGCCACCAGGGCGCTCGTCGGCAGCGGGGGCGCCTTCATCATGCCGTCTACCCTCTCGATCCTCACCAACATGTTCCCGCCCTCGGAGCGCGCTCGCGCCATCGGGCTCTGGGCCGCCGCGGCCGGCATCGGCATCCCGCTCGGCCCCGTCGCGGGGGGCTGGCTCCTGGAGCACTTCTACTGGGGCTCCGTCTTCCTCGTTAGCGTACCGGTCGTGGTCGCGGCGCTCGCGTTCGGGCAATGGCTCGTCCCCACCTCCCGCGCGAGCCACCAGGTGGCGCTCGACATCCCCGGCGCCGCCCTCTCGTTCGCCGGACTGGCCGCCCTCGTCTACGCCCTCATCGAGGCGCCCAATCGAGGTTGGACGTCCACGTCCACCCTCGCGCTCTTCGCCGCCTCGGTCACCCTGCTGGTCGCCTTCATGGTCCGTGAGCTCCGAACGACGGCTCCGCTTCTCGACATGCGGTTCTTCCGCCGCCCCCGATTCTCGGCCGCCAGCGGCGCTATCGCCCTCATCTTCTTCGCCCTCTTCGGTTCCCTCTTCGCCCTCACCCAGTACCTGCAGTTCGTCCTCGGCTACTCGCCCCTCGAGGCCGGCATCCGAGTCGTGCCCGTCGCCGCCGGCCTGCTGATCGGCGCGCCGTCGAGCCCCCGCCTCGCCGAGCGCGTCGGCTCGAAGCTCGTCGTCGCCGCCGGCATGACGCTGACCGCCACCGGCCTCTTCCTGATGTCGCGCCTCACCGTGGACACCAGCTACCTCAAGCTCGTCATCGCGCTCGTCGTGATGTCCATCGGCATGGGCTTCTCGATGGCGCCGGCCACCGAGTCGATCATGGGCTCCATTCCGCGCGCGAAGGCCGGCGTCGGCTCCGCCATGAACGACACCACCAGGCAGGTGGGCGGCGCGCTCGGCGTCGCCGTTATCGGCTCCGTCATCTCATCGAGGTACGGCGCGGGCCTCGATCCCCTCGCCGGCACGCTCCCGCCGGCCGGCCTCGCGACCGCCCGGCAGTCCTTGGGCGCCGCGCTCGAGGAGGCAGGGCGCCTCGGCCCCTCCGGCGCGCCCCTCGCCGCCACCGCCCGCGACTCGTTCGTGCACGCGATGCACGCGGGCTTCGTCGTCGGCGCCGCCGTCGCCCTGCTCGGCGCGGTCGTCGTGCTCGCGTTCCTGCCTGCTCGCGGCGAGGACGTTGGCGAGAACTTCGAGGAAGACGAGGAGGCCGCGGCCCCCGCCGGCATGACCGCGCGCTACGTCGATGCCGGGACAGGTGGCGAATGACCTTCATCGAGACCCGGCAAGGCCGTCCATTGCCCGAAGGTCCCATCCACACCCGACCTCTCGCCACTCCACCGCGCCCGCGTCGAGCGCTGCAATCGAGGTAGATTCGAGCCGCTCGACCGACATCGAGTGCCGCTGCGCCGCCCCCAGGGACGATCGAGGAGGGTCAACCCATGTCCGCGAGCGAGAGTCGACCGCAGATTCGCGTCCTCCTCGTCGACGACCACGAGATCGTGCGCCGCGGCCTCCAGTCCGTGCTCGACCGCAACCCCGAGATCGCCGTCGTCGGTGAGGCCTCTTCCATGCAGACCGGCATCGAGGAAGCCCTCCGCCTCCGCCCCGATGTCGTGGTGATGGACCTCCGCCTCCCCGACGGCTCCGGCGTCGAGGCCTGTCGCCAGCTCCGCAGCGACCACCCAGACATCGGCGTGCTCATCCTCACCTCCCACGCCGACGAGGACGCCCTGTTCGCCGCGGTGCTGGCGGGCGCTGCTGGTTATGTCCTGAAGGACCTCGACACGAGTGGCATCCAGAACGCCATCATCACCGTCGGCCGCGGCGGCTCCCTCCTCGACCCCCAGATGGCCACCCGCGTGCTCGACCGCATGCGTCGAGGCACCACGCAGCACCCGGCCGACGACTCCTTCGCGTCGCTCTCGCCCCAGGAGGACCGCATCCTCGACATGATTGGCGACGGCCTCACGAACCGTGAGATCGCCGACCGTCTCTCGCTCTCCGAGAAGACCGTGAAGAACTACGTCTCCGAGCTCTACTCGAAGCTCCGTGTGCAGCGACGCGCCCAGGCGGCGAGCCTCGCGACGGAGCGGAGACTGCGCAAGCAGCAGTGAGGGCTGCCGAGGTCATGCCCCCGATCAGGCCCCCCGATCCGCCCCCGGACCGCCACGTGAACCTGCCGTGAGCCACCGACGCTCAAGTCGGTCTCGGCACTCTGATAGAATCCCACGTGCCGAACGAGCCCTTCCTCGGAAGGGAAATGAGATGCACGCCGCCCCCTTGGACGACGCCGCGTTCCGCGCCATCGTCGATGCCAACCCCGACTGCGTCCTCCTCGTGGACGCGGGCGGCCTGATCGTCTACGCCAACGCGCAGACGGAGCGCATCTTTGGCTACCCCCTCACCGATCTTCTCGGGCGTCGCATCGAGGTGCTTATCCCGGAGCGCCACCGCCCCGGCCACGCCATCCACCGCGAGGTCTTCGGCGAGCACCCCGAGACACGCCCCATGGGCAGCGGCCTCGACCTCCTCGCCGTCCGCGCCGACGGCACCGAGTTCCCCGTCGAGGTCGGGCTGAGCCCCCTCAAGCTGGCGAACGGCGAGACCTGCACGATGGCCGTCGCGCGCGATATCGCCGCCCGCAAGCGTTCCGAGGCCGCACTCCGCCGCAGCGAGGAGCGCCATCGCCTCCTCGCCGAGCACGTCCAGGACGTCATCTACCGCTACCGGCTCGTCCCCGAGCCCGGCTTCGACTACATGAGCCCCGCCGTGTCACGCCTCGTCGGGCACACGCCGGAGGACTTCTACGCCGACCCGAACCTCATCTATCGCATCACCCACCCCGACGACCGCTCGATCGTCGAGACCGGCCTGTCGGCCCGCGCGCCGGATCAGTACGTCGTCCGCGTCTACGACCACCACGGCGGCCTCCGTGCCTTCGAGCAGCACGTCGCCCGCATCCGCGACGATGGCGGACACGTCGTCGCCATCGAGGGCATCGCCCGCGACGTCACCGAGCGCCGCGCCGCCGACGAGGAGCGCAGCCACCTCCTCGCCGAGATCGAGACCCGCCTCGAGCGCGAGCGCATCGCCGGCGACCTCCACGACGACATCATCCAGTCGATCTATGCCGTCGGTCTCGGCCTCCACGCCGACCGTGCCGACGACGACACGGACAAGGAGACCGCCCTCGCGCACGCCATCGAGGGCCTGAACACCGTCATCTCCGCCCTCCGCACCTACATGCAGCAGCTCAACGGCGACTTCGAGGCGCACGCCGCCAACGACACCCTCGCCCGCCGCCTCGAGTCGCTCGCCGAGGACGCCGAGGGGCTGCGCTGGGACGTGAAGGTCCCGCCCGAGTGCACGCTGGAGCCCGCGTTCGACCGCCACCTCTATCTGCTCGCGAAGGAGCTCGTGTCGAACGTCCGACGGCACGCCCACGCCTCGCGCGCCGGCATCGAGTTGCACCGCACCGATCGAGGCCTCGTCCTGACGGTGTGGGACGACGGCAACGGCTTCGACCGCGACGCCGTCCCGTCCCACTCCTACGGGCTTCGCTCGGTCGACCACCGTGTCGGCATGCTCGGCGGCACCATCGAGGTCGATTCCGAGCCCGGCCGCGGCACCCGCATCGTCGTCCACGTCCCGCTCGACCGCGTCCAGGACGGCGCACTCTCCGCCGCCGGCGACTAGCCCGTCGAGCGCCGAGCGTTCGATGGCCGGCGTATCGCTCTTCCGTGTGATCGTCCCGGTCGCCGACATCGAGGCCGGCGCCGTGTTCTACGCGAGGCTCCTCGACCACCCCGGCGAGCGCGTCTCAGCCCTGCGTCACTACTTCGACTGCGACGGCGTCATCCTCGCCTGCGTGCAGCCCTACGACGAGGTCCGTGCGCGCCCCGCCCGACCCGAGGACTTCCGCCCCAACCCGGACCGCATCTATCTCGCGACCGAGGATCTCGAGGCCGCGTACGCCCGCGCCGCCGACGCCGGCTGCGACTGGCTCGAGGAAGCGATCGCCACCCGCGACTGGGGTGAGCGCTCCTTCTACCTCCGCGACCCCTTTGGCAACCCGCTCTGCTTCGTCGACGCCGGAACCGAGTTCCGAGGCGGCCGCTTCGTCCGCTGACCCCGCACTGCCCGAACGCGCAGGGAGGCGCATCCGTCCACGCCCCGTAGACTCCCGCCCGTGACCGCCGTCGAGGACACGCTCGCCGACCTCTATCGCGCCTTCAACGCCCGCGACATCGATGCCGTGCTCGCGTGCCTCCATCCCCGGGTCGCCTGGCCGAACGGCTGGGAAGGGGGCGTCCTTCACGGCATCGAGGCTGTGCAGGACTACTGGACGAGGCAGTGGCGGGCGATTGATCCGACCGTCGAGCCACTCGTTTTCGCCGTAGCCGCGGACGGCCGCACCGTCGTGCGTGTCCACCAGGTGGTCCGCGACCTCGACGGCACCGTCCGCTCCGACTCCACCATCGAGCACGTCTACACCGTCGAGGACGGCCTCGTCACGAGGATGGAGATTCGCCCCGCCTCCTGACATACATCGAGGCGTCTACACCAGCGGCCGGTGCACCTCCGTCGGCGCCGAGTAGTCGATCCCCTCGACCCCGAACCCGAACAGCCGCTGGAAGTCGGCCTGGTAGCCGTCGTAGTCGCTGATCTCGCGCAGGTTCTCCGTCGAGACGCGTGCCCACGCCTCCGCCACAGCGGCCTGCACGTCCGGCTCGAGTTCGAGGTCGTCGAGGCGAATGAGCCCCGCGTCGTCGGGCTGCGGCTCGACGCCCGGACCCACCTGCGTCCGCAGCAGCCGCACGATCTGCTCGATCGTGCCCTCGTGCGTGCCGCGCTCCTTCATCACCTTCAGCAGCAGGCTGACATACAGCCCCACCGCCGGGATCGCCGCCGAGGCCTGCGTCACCACCGCCTTGTTCACCGAGACCCACGCGTGCCCATCGAGGTCCGACAGCGAGGCCGTCAGCTCCCCGGCCGTCGCCTCCAGGTGCTCCTTCGCGAGGCCGATCGTGCCGTGCCGGTAGATCGCCTGCGTCAGCACGGGTCCCACGTACGAGTACGCCACCGTCCGGAAGCCCGGCGCCAGCAGCCCTGCTTCCTGCAGGCGTCGCACCCACTCCGCCCAGTCCTCGCCGCCCATCACGTGGCGCGTGCCCTCGATCTCCTCGGGCGTCGCAGCCTCGATCGAGGCCTCTTCCACCTCGTTCGTGCGCAGGTTCACCGTCTTGTCGTGGAAGTCCGCGCCGACCGGCTTCAGCACGCTGTGCCACACGGCCCCCGAGGCCGGGTCGGTCCGTCGAGGCGCGGCCAGCGAGTACACGAGCAGCTCGATCGGCCCGTAGCGCTCGCGCAGCGCGTCGATCACCTGCGTCTTCACCTCGTCCGAGAACGCATCGCCGTTCACCGTCTCGAGGTGCCGGCCCTCCGCCTGCGCGAGGCGGTGCGCTTCCGCGAGGTTGTACCAGCCCGCAGTCCCCAGCTTCTCCTCGCTTGACTCCCGCTCGAAACACACCCCGAGCACCGGCGCATCGAGGCCGAAGCAAGCGCTCAGCAGCGTCGCCAGCCCGTAGCCCGTGCTCGACCCCACCACCAGCGTCGGTCCGAGGCGCGGCATCCCCGCGAGACCCTGCTTCGCCACCTCAACCTGCGCCCGCACGTTCGCCGCGCACCCCTCCGGATGCGCCGTCACCGAGATGAACCCGCGGATCCGAGGCTCCACCACCTGCTCGACCAACCGACACCTCCGCGCCCACCCCGACGTTCGCCGCATACTACCGAACCCACCCCTGCCGTCACCCGCCCGCCCAAAGCGCCTACGACCATCGAGGACCAGAGGGGGGTCTGGGGGCGAAGCCCCCAGGGATCGAAGGGTGGGTGGGTGGGCCACCCCGAAGGGGAACACTGCCGCCGAGGCGCCAGCCTCGGCGCCCTCCCCTCTCGCGAGCGCCCCACCCGAGGCCACGACCGGCCGACGCCCCCGTATCATCCGAGCGCACCCATCGAGGAGACACGCATGCTCACCACCAACCGCGTCGAGGCCGGCTCCGTCACCCTCGACTACTTCGAGGACGGCCCCGCCGACGCCGATCGCACGATGGTGCTCATCCACAGTGCGTCCTCCTCCGCGCGCATCTGGGAGCAGGTCCAGCATCACCTCGCCGAAGCCGGCACGAGGACCGTCGCCATCTCGATGCGCGGCGCTGGCGGCTCCCACCGCTCCGAGGACGAAGCCGACTACCAGCCCGCCGTCTACGCCGCCGACGTCGCCGCCGCCGTCCGCGCGCTCGACCTCGACCGCTTCGTCCTCGTCGGCCACTCCCTCGGCGTCTCCAACGTCACCATGTACATGCGGGACCACAACGCCGACCGCCGCGTGACCGGCCTCGTGCTCATGGCCGGCGGCGCCCTCACCGCCCGCCCGACCCCATCCGCCGAGGACATGGCGAAGTTCGATGCCGACCGCGCCCGCACCCTCGCCGAGGACGCCCGCGCCCGCTACGAGCGCTGGGAGCCGAACCACCTCGGCCTCGCCGACGACACCCGCCGCCAGCTCTGGCGCGACCTCGAGGCCAACCCGCCCCAGCGCCCCCGAGGCCAGCGCCTCGCCGCCCGTCCCGACCTCACCCCCGTGCTCGCCGCCCTCGAGGTGCCCACTCTCGTCATCGCCGGCGACGCCGACGGCACCGTCCCCATCGAGGCCACCGTCCGAGGCTTCCTGGCCCTCCCCGATGGGCGGCGTCACCTCCACGTCTTCCACGGCGTGAGCCACTTCCCCAACGCCCAGGTGCCCGACCGCGTCGCCGGCGTCTTCACCCGCTTCATGCAGGCGCACGTCCCCATGGAGGCCACCGCGAAGTGAGCGAGGACTACCGCGAGGCCCGCGCCGAGGCTGCCGCTGCCTCGTCGCGCGCCCGCGCGCTCCGACCCTGGTACCGCAAGAAGCGCTACGTCATTGGCCTGCCGCTGCTCGGCCTCATGCTGGTGATGTTCATCGGCGGCCTCGCCAACCAGCGCGTCGGCGGCGACGAGTCGACCACCATCGAGCCCGCCGAGGCCGTAACGACGGCCGACGCCGGAGCCGCGACCGAGGCCGCCACCGCGCTCGCCCCCACCGAGGCCCCCGCCGCCAATCCCGCCATCGGCGACACCGTCGAGGTCGGCAGCCTCGACCTCACCGTCGTCGGCGTTCTCGCCGTCGAAGCGACGCAGTACGCCCCGTTCAACGAGGCCAACGTCGCCGTCCGCATCCGAGCCACCAACGCCCGAGGCGAGGAGGGCCAGCTCTACAACATCGCCCCGCTGGCCGCCTTCCGCCTCGTCGACGCCGCCGGCGTCGCCCACCAGCCCGTCGCCGTCTGCGCCAACTGCCCCGCCCACCTCACCAACACCGACCTCACCCGAGGTGGCACTATCGAGGCCGTCCTCTACTTCGCCCTCCCGCCCGACCCCGCCCTCGTCGAGCTCCGCTACGCCCCCGTCTTCTCCACCAACCGCGCCACGATCCGCCTCCGCTAGCGTGCCTCCGGGGACTCGTTCGGCCGCTCACCCGCGCAGGCTCGCCCATACCAGCACCACCAGCGCGGGGGCGTAGAGAATGAGGCCAAATAGGCCGCCGAGCGGAGCCGCCACGACCGCGAGCAGCGTGATAGCCGCGAGCCGACCTCGTTGGGACGCGAACCAATCGGCACTGAAGGCCACGATCAAGAAGCCCGCGCCGAGCGCCACGTACGGCGCGTAGTTCTCCCATGTGTAGTCGACGAGCCACCCCTCCTCAGCGGGCCGCGACGACATGGCGGCTCCAAGCGGGATCAGCCACGACACCAGCGCGTACCAACCCGAGGCGACACGGACTCTCGATGTGCGACCCACGCGTCCCCACCCAGCGACTTCCCTGCGCCTAGAAGGTAGACCGCCGAGCCACGCTCGCGCTGCGTCCCCCCTCCCCGCGCCAGCAACACCGAGGACGCACCCCACCGACGCACCGCCACGAACCTCCGAGGCCGAAACGGGGGTCTGGGGGCGAAGCCCCCAGGGATCGAAGGGCGGGCGGGTGGGCCCACGCCCCGAAGGGGCAAGCACAGACGCCGAGGCTTCGCCTCGGCGTCCTTCTTCCCCGCGCCAGCGAGAACTCGAGGTCAGTCGCGAAGCTTCAGCACCGCCATGAAAGCCTCCTGCGGCACCTCGACGCTGCCCAGCATCTTCATCCGCTTCTTGCCGGCCTTCTGCGCCTCCAGCAGCTTCCGCTTCCGAGACACGTCGCCGCCATAGCACTTCGCCAGCACGTTCTTCCGCATCGCCCGCACCGTCTCGCGCGCCACGATGCGACCCCCGATCGCCGCCTGGATCGGCACATCGAACAACTGACGAGGAATCAGCTCCCGCAGCGACGACACCAGCTTGCGCCCCTGCGCCGCCGCCTGCTCCGAGGGCACGATCGCCGACAGCGCGTCGACCGGATCCCCGTTCACCAGGATGTCGAGGCGCGACACCTTCGCCACCCGGTATCCGTCGAGCTGGTAGTCCAGCGAGGCGTACCCCGAGGTCCGAGACTTCAGTTGGTCGTAGAAGTCCACGAGGATTTCCGACAGCGGCAGCAGGTACTCCGCGAGTACGCGCGAGTCGCCCTCCTCCGCCGCGTGGTCGAGGTACTCGAGCTTCACGTACTCCCCGCGCCGCTCCTCCACGAGGCCCATGATCGCCCCGACGAACCGCGCCGGCAGCGTCATCGACACGCGCACCCACGGCTCCCGCACCTCCGAGATCTCGTTCGGCGGCGGCAGCTCGGCCGGCGAGTCCACCACCATCTCGGTGCCGTCCGTCCGCGTCACCTCGTACTCCACCGAGGGCGCCGTCGCGACCAGCTCGAGGCCGAACTCCCGCTCCAGGCGCTCCTGGATGATCTCCATGTGCAGCAGCCCCAGGAACCCGCAGCGGAACCCGAACCCCAGCGCCGCCGAGGTCTCCGGCTGCCACTGCAGCGAGGCATCGTTCAGCTGCAGCCGCTCGAGGGCGTCGCGCAGCTCGGGGTATTCGTCCGGGTTCGTCGGGTAGATCCCCGCGAACACCATGGACTTCGCCGGCCGGTAGCCCGACAGCGGCTCGGTCGCGCCGTTGCGCTCCGTCGTGATCGTGTCGCCGACCCGCGCTTCCTGCAGCCCCTTGAGGCCGGTCGCGATGTACCCGACCTCCCCCGTCTCGAGGCCGTCGACCACCACGTGGCCGGGGCGGAACACCCCCACCTCCACCGGGTCGAAGCGCATCCGCTCCTGGATCAGCCGCAGTGGCTGCGAGGCGTCCACGCGTCCATCGACGACGCGGACGTACGCCAGCACGCCCTTGTACACGTCGTACTTCGCGTCGAACACCATCGCCCGCAACGGCGCCGAGGCGTCACCGCGAGGCGGCGGCACCTGCGAGACGATCGCCTCGAGGATCTCGTCCACCCCGCTCCCGCTCTTGCCCGAGGCGAACACAACCTCGTTCGGGTCGAACCCGATCACGTCGACGAGCTCTTGCGCGACGCGCTCCGGCTCCGCCGAGGGCAGGTCGATCTTGTTCACCACCGGGATCAGCGTCAGGTCGAGCTCCATCGCGAGGTACACGTTCGCGAGCGTCTGCGCCTGGATCCCCTGCGTGGCATCCACCACGAGGACCGCGCCCTCGCACGCCGCCAGCGCCCGCGACACTTCGTACGAGAAGTCCACGTGGCCCGGGGTATCGATGAGGTTGAGCTGATACTGCACGCCATCCGAGGCGTCGTAGAGCATCCGCACCGCCTGCGCCTTGATCGTGATGCCCTTCTCGCGCTCCAGGTCCATCGAGTCCAGCAGCTGCTCCTGCCGCTGCCGCTCGTCGATGGTGTGCGTGAGATCGAGCATCCGATCCGCGAGCGTCGACTTGCCATGGTCGATGTGCGCGATGATCGAGAAGTTGCGAATGCGGTCCGCCTGCATCCTCCCATCCTAGACGCCCCCCGCCCCCCACGCATCGAGGCGAGTCCTGACGCCGCGGCCCACGCCACGCTCATCAACCGCCCGAGGACGTACGTCCTCACCCCCTGCAGGCGGTCGGCCGTGGCCGCGCCCCGCGACGCCGATACGCTCGCTCCACAGCCCGAGCTCAGTTCGAGGCGAGATCAACACGCCAGACCACAACCGCCCAATGCCCGAAGCGACCAATTGGGTCACGTCACACCCGCTGGCGGCCTACGCCGTGCTCGCGGTTGCCCTCTCGTGGGCATGGTGGCTCCCGCTCGCGCTCGGTACCGACGACGTGCGGGCGGGCGTCGGATGGCCGACGCACCTCCCCGGCCTCGCCGGCCCCGCGCTCGCCGTCTTGATCGTCACCGCCATCGCGTCCGGCACCGCAGGCCTCCGCGAGGTCGGAAGCCGCCTCACGAGGTGGCAAGTCGGCCGCTGGTGGCTCACCGTCCCCGCGATCCTCCTCGCCGGCGCGGCCGCCCTCCTCGCGAGCGGCGGCGTCGAGGACGCAGCGGACCTCACGAGCTACAACGGCCTCCCCTCGAGCCTCGGCCCGCTCGCGACTATCGCAGTCGTCCTCGTCGTGAACGGCATCGGCGAGGAGCTCGGCTGGCGGGGCTTCGTCGCCGACCGTCTCCTCCAGCGACATGGCGTCGTCTTGACGGCACTCCTCACGACCGCCGTCTGGGCGCCGTGGCACGCGCCGCTCTTCTTCCTGGTCGACTCCTTCGAGGCCTTCTCGCCGCCCGAGCTGATCGGTTGGACCCTCGGCCTCGCGTCCGGCGCCATCGTGCTCACGTGGATCTACGCTCGCTCGGGCCGCAGCGTGCTCTTGGTCGCCGCGTGGCACACGGCCTTCAACTTCACCTCCGCGACGCCCGCAGCGAACGGCGCGGTCGCCGCGACCACCTCAACCCTCGTCATGTTCGCCGCCCTCGCCATCGTCGTCGCCGAGTGGCGCTCGAGGCCCGCACGCCCCCACCGAGGCGCCATGCCACGCATCGGAGCCTCCCCCAACCCCCGCGCAAGGCGGTAGGACCCACCACCCGCTGCGAGGCGGGGGTGTGGGGGCGAAGCCCCCAGGTTCCGACGGGCGGGCGGGCGGGCCACCCCGCAGGGGAAGATCAGCCGCCGAGGCACCAGCCTCGGCGTCCTCTGCATCCGGCCGCCACCCACTCGCTACCCTCTCTCCCTATGCCCACACGCCTGCACCTCGACACCGACATCGGCGGCGACATCGACGACATGTGCGCGCTCGCACTCGCCCTCGGCGCACCAGACGTCGAGGTCACGGGCGTCACGACCGTCCTCGAGGCCGCCGGTGAGCGCGCCGGCTACGCGCGCGAGGCCCTCGCCATCGCCGGCCGCCCCGAGGTCCCCGTCGCCGCCGGTGCGCACCAGGCCCTCGGCCGCTTCCGCGACACCGAGTACGGTCTCCCGCCCGAAGACCGCTACTGGCCCCGCCCCGTCGCGCCGGCGCCCGGCCGCATCGAGGCCGCGCTCGACCTGCTCGCGCGCAGCATCGAGGCCGGCGCCACCGTCGTCGCCATCGGCCCCGTCACGAACCTCGCCCTCCTCGAGGAGCGCGCCCCTGGCACCCTCCGAGGGGCCGACCTCGTGCTGATGGGCGGCCACATCGCGCCCCCACCGGAGGGCTACCCCGACTGGGGCTTCGACTTCGACTTCAATCTCCAGGCCGACGTCGAGGCCGCGCGCGCCGTCCTCGAAGCCGCGGACCGCGACCGCCTCACGCTCGTCCCCATCGAGACCACGGTGCAGGCCGCGCTCCGAAGGGAGCACCTGCCCGCCCTCCGTCGAGGTGGCCCGCTCGCCCGTCTGCTCGCCCGCCAGGCCGAGGCTTTCGCGGAGCGAACCGCCTTCGCCCAGCGCTACGCCGCCCGCCACCCCGCGCTCCCGTCCGACCTCGTGAACTTTCAGCACGACCCGCTCGCGGTCGCCGTCGCCCTCGGCTGGCCCGGCGTCACCATCGAGGCACTGCCGCTCGCCGTCACCGTCGAAGACGGCTGGCTCCGCTTCCGCCCCGACCCCACGGGCTGCCCCTACCGAGTCGCCACCGCCGTCGATCGCGACGCCTTCGCGACCTACTGGCTGGACGCTGTCACGAGGACGTGACGACACCCGAACCATCGAGTACGCTCGTAGTCACCTCGGCAGCCGCCGAGGACGCATCGCAGGAGCAGCACGTGCAAGTCGTCCGCACCCGGACCCGCACCCTCACCCGCTAGCCCCTCGCGCCCGCACCGCCGGCCGAGGAGCTCCCGTTCCGGGAAGGACACCTCGTGCCGCGCGCACTCGCACCTGACCCCGCCCGCCCCACCATCGAGCCCGCCTCGGCCATCGAGGCGTGCGAGTTGATCGACGACCGCACCAATCGCGCCGCCGCCTGCCGGATTCCTGCCTCCGAGGGGGCATGGGGGCGTAGCCCCCATTCGAGAAGGGGCGGGTGGGCGGGCAACCGCGCCGCAGGCGCGTCCACAGCTCTGAGGAGCCACGCATGACCACCGCCGCACCGCGCCCGCACATCGAGGCGCGCGCCCTCACCAAGCGCTACGACGACTACACCGCCGTCGACGCCGTCTCCTTCGAAGTCCAGCCGGGCGAGTACCTCGGCCTGCTCGGACCCAACGGCGCGGGCAAGACCACGACCATCCGCATGATCACGTGCTTCTCACCGCCCACCGGCGGCGAGCTCCGCGTGCTCGGCCACGACGTCCTGCGCGACCCCCGCAGCGTGAAGGCCGGCCTTGGCCTCGTCCCCCAGGACGAGAACCTCGACCCTGACCTCCCCGTCGCGAAGAACCTCGAGGTCTACGGCCGCTACCACGGCCTCGACGCCCCCACGAGGCGCGCTCGCGCCGCCGAGCAGCTCGCGTTCTTCCAGCTCGAGGACAAGGCCGCCGTCCCTGTGCACGAGCTCTCGGGCGGCATGAAGCGTCGACTGATGATCGCCCGCGCCCTCGTCGCCGAGCCGACCATCCTCGTCCTCGACGAGCCGACCGTCGGCCTCGACCCGCAGGCGCGCCACCTCGTCTGGCAGAAGCTCCGTCAGCTCCGCAACCGAGGCGTGACGATGCTCCTCACCACGCACTACATGGACGAGGCCGCGCACCTCTGCGACCGCATCATCGTCATGCACCAGGGCGGCATCCTCGCGGAGGGCACGCCGACCGAGCTCATCGCCGAGCACGCCGGCGAGGCCGTGCTAGAGCTCCGCCTCCCCGCAACCGAGGTCGAGGCCCTGCTCGCACCCTTCGAGGCCGGCCCCGGCGGCGTCGACGTCGAGGAGGTCGAAGGCCTCTTCTACGTCTTCGGCGCCGGCCCCGCCGCCCACGAGGTCGCCACGCGCCTCGGCGACCCCTCGAGGGCGTTCGTCCGCCCCGGCAACCTCGAGGACGTCTTCCTGCGACTCACTGGACGAGGACTGCTCGAATGACCACGCTCACCCGCCCCTCCACGCCCGCCGTCGCGCGGCTCCGTCCCGATGTCTCCATCGGCGCCGTCCGCGTCTGGCTCCGCAACCGAGACGTCTTCCTGCGCCTCTGGAAGAGCGAGCTCTCCGGCATGGTGATCGAGCCGTGGCTCGTCATCGCCGCGATGGGCCTCGGCCTCGGCCGCTTCGTCGAACTCGACGGCGGCGAGGACTACGCCGCCTTCCTCGGCCCCGGCCTGCTCGCGGCCTTCCCAATGTTCACGACGGTCTTCGAGTCCGGCTGGGGCTCGTTCGTCCGCCTCGAGATGCAGCACACCTACGACGCCGTGATCGCCACCCCCGTGAGCGTCGACGACGTCGTGACGGGCGACCTCCTCTGGGGCGCCACCCGAGGCGTCATGAGCGCCTGCTACATCCTGCTCGTGGAGCTGCTCCTCAACCCGTCGCTCCACATGGTGGGCTCGCCCTGGATCGTCGTCGGCATCCTACCGGTCGCTGCCGTGCTGGGGCTGCTCTTCGCCTCGATCTCGATCATGTTCGCCTCGATCGCCCGCGCGATGAGCCAGTTCCAGTACTTCTTCAACCTGCTCATCCTGCCGATGTTCTGGTTCAGCGGCGCCTTCTTCCCCTTCGAGTCCCTCCCCGAATGGGCCCGCACCATCGGCTGGTTCCTCCCCCTCACCCACGCCGTGAACCTCTATCGAGACCTCAACGGC
Organism: Dehalococcoidia bacterium; assembly: GCA_041390625.1. Lineage (GTDB taxonomy): Bacteria > Chloroflexota > Dehalococcoidia > UBA2979 > UBA2979 > RBC038. The sequence goes on from JAWKPM010000013.1 coordinate 72,818, forward strand.
GGCGACCTCGCCTGGTCGATGGTCGGCGACTTCACCTGGCTCCTCGCCGCCACCGCCATCACCTACGTCCTCGCCCTCGCCCTCATGCGGCGGCGCCTCATCGTCTAACCAACCACCGAGGCTCCGCCCCTCCCGGTCCACGAAAGGGGCGGCCCCCGAGGACCGCGTGCTACGACGAACGACGCCCACCGAGGCCCATTCGGGGGTCTGGGGGCGAAGCCCCCAGGGCTCGAAGGGTGGGCGGGCGGGCCCCGCCGCGAAGCGGCAAAGCACGACGCCGAGGCCGAAGCCTCGGCGTCCTCATTCCAACCGCGCCAACCGAGGAGCTACAGCCGCCCGAGCTCCCGGAACACCACCCGCATCGCCTCCGCCTGCCCCGAAGCGCGACCCATCCCCTCGAGGTCCCCACGCACCGCCGAGGCGGGATCCTCCCCGTCGCGCACCAGCAGCGCCGTGATCGCCGCCCACGGTGCCGAGTCCAGCTCGTGAATCACCGGCATCGCCTCGAACTCCGCCGGCTCGAGGCGTCGCCACGACTCGTACCCAGCGAGGAACGCCGCCGCCACCTCGGCCCGCACGTCGTACGCCCCGCGCCGAGACCGCCCGAATGAGGCGATGCCTCGCCCCACGTCCATCGCCAGCGGCGCCGGCTCCACCTTGTCGAAGTCCAGCAGCCCCGCCACCGCATCGCCCTCGTACAGCAGGTTCCGACCGTGGAAGTCCCCGTGCGTCCACCCCCAAGGCAGCGCGTCGAGCCGCGCCGGCGTCAGCGTGCCTGCGAGCACCTCGAGACGCCCCGCGAACCCGTCGAGGTCCGTCTCCAGCCCCGCCTCCGGCCACGTCGCCCGCAGCTCGTCCGCCACCGCCCGTGGTTCCGCCACGAACCGACGCCACGGCGCCATCAGCTCGTACGGCCTGAACGCCTCCCCGAACACCTGACCCGCCCGCTGCACCGAGGCCAACAGCTCCCCCGCCGCACGCGCCTGCTCGATTCGCGAGAAGTCGTACTCCGCCCCCTCGACGAACTCGAACAGCACCCACGGCCAGCCGTCCGCGTCCGCCACGAGGTCCGCGCCCTCGCGATCGAAAAGGATCGCCGGCACCGGCACACCCGACGCCTCGAGGTGCCGCTGGAACCGCAGCTGAAACCGCACCCGCTCGAGCTCCGCGTTCCGCCGGAACCGACGCAGCACCAATCGTCGCCCGCCCCCATCGGCGACGATCGCGTTGTCGTTCCGCGTGCTCGACTCGATCAGCCCCTCGACGCGCGGCGCATCGAGCCCGTACCGCGCCAGCACCGCATCGAGGTGAGCAGGTAGCTCCATCGCCGAAGCCTACGCCACCGAGGTCCGGTCCGGCGGGTTCTGGGAGGGCAGTCTCAGAGGTTCGAGGGCGAGCGGGTGGGCCACACCCCGAAGCGGGAAACAGACCGCGGACGCGCCGGACCCGGCGCCAGCCACTCCCGAGCTGGCACCTCGCCGAGGTCCGATCCGGCGGGGCGTGGGGGCGCAGCCCCCACACGAGAAACGGTGGGCGGGCGGGCGTCACCCCGGAGGGGTGTCCACCCGCCGAGGCGCCAGCCTCGGCGGCCCCTTTCCGACGGCGAAGCAGCTACTCCGGCGGCAACAGCTCCACCGAGGCCAGGATCGACTCCGCATGCCCCTCGTCGATGTACAGCACGAGGTACTCGTAGTCCTGCCCGCCGATGTGCAGCGGCTCCCCGCGAGGAATCACCACCGCCACTTGCCGCTGATCGGCCGGCGTCCCCGGCGGCAGCTGGTCATCCGACGGCCGGATCAGCACGCTCTCCACGCCGTCGACCACCACCGGCTCCAGCGTCGGGTTCGAGCCGTACGGCATCAGCACGTGGTGCGCGATCGAATCGACCGCCGCATCGAGGCCCTGCCCGCCGTTCCCGAGGTCCCCCACCTGCACGAAGCCATCCGGCCCGTCGAACTGCACGAGGTAGTTCGGGTCCCGCGTCCACGACGCCGGGTACTCCAGCCGTACCCGATGCTCGTCCGTCTCCTCGTACACCGTCACGTCCGGCGCCGCAGTGGGGCTCGTCGAGGCGCTCGCCGTCTCCGTCGCCGATGCCGTCGCAGTCACCGAGGCCGTCGGCTCAGCCGTCGAGGTCGCCGAGGACGTCGCCGAAGCGCTGGCCGAGGCGGTAGCCGTCACCGCGGGCTGGACCGTCGAGGTCGCCTCACCGCCCCCGCCCGAGCACGCCGCCGCCAGCAGCGCGAGCGCCGCCGCCGGCACCAGCCATCCAATTCTGACCACCATCGAGGCTCGCTCCACCCATCGAGGATCCCGCCACCCACCAGACGCCGCAACCCACCCCGAGGTTCCCGACAAGGCCCGCAGACACGAACGAGCCCCGGTTCCCCGGGGCTCGTCGCAAGTCGCTCGAATGAGGTCCGCTAGACGCGGTGGCAGGCCACCCAGTGGTCCGTCGCCACCTCGCGCCACTCCGGCACCCGCTCGCGGCACTCGTCGATGACGATCGGGCAGCGCGTGTTGAACACGCAGCCCGGGGGCGGGCGCAGCGGCGACGGCACGTCGCCCGTCAGGATGATGCGCTCACGCGTGCGCTCCAGCTCCGGGTCCGTGATCGGCACGGCGGAGAGCAGCGCCTTCGTGTACGGGTGCAGCGGGTTGCGGTAGAGCTCCAGCGACTCCGCCAGCTCCATCATCTTCCCGAGGTACATGACCGCGACGCGGTCCGAGATGTGACGCACCACCGCCAGGTCGTGGGCGATGAACAGGTACGTCAGGTTGAACTCGGACTGCAGGTCCTCGAGGAGGTTGATGATCTGCGCCTGAATCGACACGTCGAGGGCAGACACCGGCTCGTCGCACACGAGGAAGTCGGGCTCGACCGCCAGCGCGCGCGCAATGCCGATGCGCTGTCGCTGACCGCCGGAGAACTCGTGCGGGAACCGCTTCGCGAAGTACGGGTTCAGGCCCACCGCGTTCAGCAGGTAGTCCACCCGGTCGCGCCGCTCCGCGCCCTTGTACAGGCCGTGAATCACCATCGGCTCGGCGACGATCTGCGACACGTTCATGCGGGGGTTCAGCGAGGAGTACGGGTCCTGGAAGATCATCTGCATCCGACGCCGGAAGCGCCGGAGGTCGGTGCCTTCCAGCTTCGTCATCTCCGTACCGTCGAAGACCACGCTGCCCTCGGTCGGCTTGTAGAGGCGAATGATCGCGCGGCCCGTCGTGGACTTGCCACAGCCGGACTCGCCCACCAGGCCGAGCGTCTCACCACGCTTGACGTGGAAGCTCAGGCCGTCCACGGCCTTCACGTCCGCGACCTTCTTCTGCACGAAGAGGCCGGCCGTGACCGGGAAGTACATCTTCAGGCCCGTGACGTCGAGGAGGTGATCCGCCTCTTGCTGGACGCCCTGCGCGCCGGATGCCGTCTGCGTCGTCATCAGTTAGCTCCCGTCGCCTCGGCGGCCGCCGTCGTCACCGCGTCCACCGTCGTTCCGGTCTCGCGAATGACCGTCCGCTCGTCCGTCACCGGGTTGCGCCAGCAGGCGGCCCAGTGGGCCTCCTCCTTCAGCTCGAGCTGAGGCGCCTCCGTCTCGCACTTGTCGATGCGCCAGTCGCATCGAGGCGCAAACGGGCACCCCGGGATCGGGTTCACCAGCAGCGGCGGCTGACCCTCGATGGTCGCCAGGCGCTGGTGCTCCTCGGCGTCCAGGCGCGGCACCGAGGCCATCAGACCCACCGTGTACGGGTGGCGCGGCCGCTTGAAGATGTCGACCGCCGAGCCCATCTCCACGATCTTGCCCGCGTACATGACGTTCACGCGGTCGGCGTAGCGCGCGACCACACCCAGGTTGTGGGTGATGATCACAACGGCCGTCCCGAGTTCCCGAGACAGCCGCGCCATGATGTCGAGGATCTGAGCCTGGATCGTGACGTCCAGAGCCGTCGTCGGCTCGTCCGCCAGCACCAGCTTCGGGTTGCAGGACATCGCCATCGCGATCATCACGCGCTGGCGCATGCCGCCGGAGAACTGGTGGGGGTAGTCGGACAGGCGGGCCTCCGCCTCGGGAATGCCGACCATCTCCAGGAGCTCGACCGCCCGCGCGTTCGCCTCCTCGTCCTCCATGCCCAGGTGGAGCTTGATCGACTCCGTCATCTGGTTCCCGATGGTGAGCACCGGGTTCAGCGACGTCATCGGCTCCTGGAACACCATGCCGATGCGGTTGCCGCGGATGTGTCGGATCTCGTTCGTGCTCATCTTCAACAGGTCCTGCCCGTCGAAGAGGATCTCGCCGTCGACCACCCGGCCCGGGGGCGACGGGATCAACCGCAGGATCGACATCGCGGTCACGGACTTACCGCAACCCGACTCACCTACGAGGCCCAGCGTCTCGCCCTCGTCGAGGTCCCACGACACACCGTCGACCGCACGTACCACCCCCTCCTGGGTGTAGAAGTACGTACGCAGGTTCTTCACCTCAAGCAGCTTCGCCATGGACCCCCCTCGGCCGGGCTACGCAATTCCCTGCGACGGAACTCGCACCTGATGGTGGGGAAGAGGAGACTCGAACTCCTACGCCTTGCGGCACGTGATCCTAAATCACGCTCGTCTGCCAGTTCCGACACTTCCCCATGTCGAGGACTGGCACGCGAGCCGAATCACCCAACGTCGGCGCGCCCCCATCGAGGACGACGCCCCAATCCCCTCCACCTCGGTCGCAACGTCCGGCCAGCGATGGTGAGCCCCCAGGGACTCGAACCCTGAACCGGCTGATTAAGAGTCAGCTGCTCTGCCAATTGAGCTAGAGGCCCTTGCTCGCTCCGAGGACGTTCGAACCCCGCGCGACGCCCGAGGCGTCTCGTGGGGCGGGACGTTATCAGGTGCCTTTTCGAGGTGTCAACGAAATTGTTCACCCCGCGTCAGACCCCCGTCTGAGCCCCGAACCCGGGCTGAAACCCGAGTTCGTTGACGCCCTGCCTGCCCTCACATACGCTCGCGATCGCGCGTCGAACGGGCGGTTAGCTCAGTTGGTTAGAGCGCTGCGTTGACATCGCAGAGGTCACTGGTTCGAATCCAGTATCGCCCACCATCCACGCCATGCCCGACACCGACACACGACCCCGATCGCACGCCGTCACGACCGACGGACGGCGTCATCATACGCCCCGCACATGCCCGCGTGTTGTTATCCACACACACGACTTTCTCCAGTGCCACCCCACCTCCGAGGCGCGAGCATCCCACCCTGCGCCCCCGGCGCTGACGAGCCCCCACCGAGGCCCGAACCCGCGCGGCGGCCCACTGGACGGGCCGAAGTCCGTCATCCGGGTCCCCACTGCCGTGACGCCACCGAGGCACGAGCCCGCCGCTGTCCGAGGTCCGGCGGGGCGTGGGGGCGCAGCCCCCCACACGAGGACGGGTGGGCAGGCGGGCTGCCGCCGCGCAGCTGCGACCACCGACCGAGGCCCCACCCCAGCCCTCTCCAAGCAGCATCGAGCAAGCACCGCCCTCGCCCATTCCACCACCGAGGTACGTCGTAAGCGTGGCCGCGGCCACCCCCGGGAGGGGTCGCCCGGAGGGCTGACCACCAGCGGAGGCGCCGGCCTCGGCCTCCAGCGGCCCAGCGCAGCCCACGGCACTCGCAACCACCGAAACCCAGCGGGGGCGTGGGGGCGAAGGCCCCGCTTGAGAAAGGGTGGGCGGGTGGGCCAGCCGCCGCGCAGCGGCGACCACTGGCCGAGGCGCCAGCCTCGGCCGTCCGGCTCCGGCACCCCGCCTCCCCCCGAGTGCACCTCCAACCCCCATTCGCTAGACTGACCGCGTCACGAGCCGCGCCTTCCGAGGCGCGACAGACCGGCACCGACGGGGACGCGCTCCGTCGCTCACCGGCCCCCAGAGAGCGGGGCCCGAGGCGCCAACCACGCCTCGAGGCTGCAAGCCCCGCGGCCGGCACGACGGCGAGACACCACCCCCGAGCTTCGCGGGCGAACCCGCGACGGCCAGCCACCGTTACCCGGCCCCCGAGCCTCGACCGGCCGCGCCCTCAGGCGTGGCGTCGAGGGAAGCAGGGTGGAACCACGCACAGCGCGCCTGTCGTCCCTGGACGAGGCGCGCTTTGTCGTTCCGGGTCGCCCGCCGCGACCGCTGCAGGAGGTTCCACCCATGCCCGATGCTCAGGCTCACGAGGAAGTCGCCTTCGACGACCTCTCTCCGGAAGAGCAGCTCTTCCGCATGCGGCACTCCGCCGCACACGTCCTCGCCGAGGCCGTGCTCGAGCAGTTCCCCGAGGCCAAGTACGCCATCGGCCCGCCGGTCGAGCACGGCTTCTACTACGACTTCGACCTCCCCCGCCCCCTCACCCCCGACGACCTCGTGGGCCTCGAGGCGCGCATGCGCCAGACCGTCGAGGCCAACGTCCCCATTGAGGGCGAGCAGATCCCGAAGGACGAGGCGCGCAGACTCTTCGCCGACCAGCCCTACAAGCTCGAGCTCATCGACGAGATCGAGGGCGACACGGTCGGCCACTTCACCCACGCGAAGTACCAGGACCTCTGCCGCGGCGGACACACCGACACGACCGGGCAGCTCGGCGCGTTCAAGCTGACCCACGTCGCCGGCGCCTACTGGCGAGGCGATGAGCACCGCCCCATGCTCCAGCGCATCTACGGCGCGCTCTACCCGACGCAGGCGGAGCTCGACGCCTATCTCGAGGCCGTCGAGGAGGCAGAGCGCCGCGACCATCGACGCCTCGGCCGCGAGCTCGACCTCTTTTCCACCCACGAGGAGTACGGCCCCGGCTTGATCTACTGGCACCCGAAGGGCGGCCGCATCCGCATCGAGCTCGAGGACCTCTGGCGTCGCGAGCACTACGGCGCCGGCTACGACATCGTTTTCACGCCCCACATCGGGCGCGCCACCCTCTGGGAGACCAGCGGCCACCTCGACTTCTACGCCGAGGGCATGTACTCGCCCATGGACATCGATGGCGACGACTACTACCTGAAGCCGATGAACTGCCCGTTCCACATCCAGATCTACAAGAACAGCCTGCGCTCGTACCGCGAGCTGCCCATGCGCCTCGCCGAGCTCGGCACCGTCTACCGCTACGAGCGCTCCGGCACCCTCCACGGCATGCTCCGCGTCCGAGGCTTCACCCAGGACGACGCCCACATCATCTGCACGCCCGACCAGCTCGTCGGCGAGATCGTGGGTGCCGTGGAGTTCGCCCTCCACCTCCTGCGCACCGTCGGCTTCTCGAGCTTCCGCGCCCACCTCTCGACACGCCCCGCCGACAAGTACGTCGGCAACATCGAGGACTGGGACCGCGCCGAGGACGCACTCCGTCAGGCCCTCGACCGCGCGGGCATCGACTACGACCTGAAGGAGGGCGACGGCGCCTTCTACGGCCCCAAGATCGACGTCGACCTCGTGGACGCCCTCGGCCGCGCCTGGCAGTGCTCCACCGTGCAGTTCGACTTCAACCTGCCGGAACGCTTCGACATGACCTACATCGGCGACGACGGCGCGGAGCACCGTCCCTTCATGGTCCATCGAGCGCTGTACGGCTCGATCGAGCGCTTCTTCGGCATCCTCGTCGAGCACTTCGGCGGCGCGCTGCCGCTCTGGCTCGCGCCCGTCCAGGCCCGCGTCATCCCCATCGCCGACCGCCACGTCGACTACGCCCAGCACGTCAGGCGTGAGCTCGAGGCCGCCGGCATGCGCGTCGAGGTCGACGATGGCGGCGACCGCATGGGCGCGAAGATCCGCAAGGCCCAGCTCGAGAAGGTGCCCTACATGCTCGTGGTCGGCGACCGCGAGGCCGAGGCCGAGCAGGTGGCCGTCCGCGACCGCACCGGCGACGACCTCGGCGCGATGCCCGTCCTCCAGCTCCTCGAACGTCTCATCGACGAGCGCGACAACCGCGACATCCAGGCCGAGGTTTCAGCCGAATAACGTTTGAACCCGTCGAGGCGGCTTGTATCATCGAGCCGCCTCGACGCAGCCGAGGCAGCGCGCACCGGAGGTAGCGAAGATGTGGGGCACGATCGCACGCATGCAGGTCCGTCCGGAGATCCCGGAGGAGTACTTCAAGGGTCAGATGCGCGCCCTCAACGTGGACCGCATGAAGGGCTGGCAGTACACCACCTTCTTCAAGTCGGACACCAACCCCCGCGAGTGGTGGATGATCGCCATCTTCGACACGAAGGAGAACTACCAGGCCAACGCCAACACCACCGCGCAGCACGGCATGTACATGATGATGCGCGCCTGCCTCGAAGCCGACCCCGAATGGCACGACGTCGGCGAGATCCTCTCCTTCGGCGACCTCCACGGCGAAGACTACCGCCGCTAGCCCCCGCCGAGGCCTGACGCACCCCCGAGGCCCGCGAAGCGCGGCCCCAGGCTGAGGCTCCAGCCTCGGCCCTTCCCCTCCCGCGAACCACCGCGGTCGAGGCCCCTGCACCCATCGAGGCGTACTGCGCCACCCGAGGAGGGGGCGTGGGGGTGTAGCCCCCACACGAGCGGCCGAGGCGCCAGTCTCGGCCCCCCAACGCGCGGCTCATGATTCGTTCGAGGCTCGCCCACCATCGAGGCGTACAGCGCCATCCGAGGAGGGGGCGTGGGGGCGCAGCCCCCACACGAGAAAGGGTGGGCGGGCGGGCTGCCCGCGCGAAGCGCGGGCCACCGGCCGAGGCGCCAGCCTCGGCCTTCCGACTCCGGCCCCGAGGCTAGTCGAGCCGCCTGAACGACGGGACGAACGCCGCCACGCTCAGCATCGTCACGAGCATGATCGCTGCCAGACCGCCGATCGCCAGCTGAGGCCCGATCAGCTCAGACACGATGCCCACCGCGAACGTCCCGAACTGCACCAGGCTGAACTGCATGAACCAGACGGCCATCACTCGGCCCCGGTACTCGTCCGCCGAGTACGTCTGGATCAGCACCTGCCCCATCGACATGCGCCCCGCCTGGCCGACGCCGATGAGGAGCATGATCGGCAGCGTCAGATAGTAGTTCGACGAAGCTGCGAACATGATCAGCGCCACACCCAACAGTGCCGCGAAGATCAGCAGCAACCGCCCGCGATTGCCGCCGGACAGCGACGCCACCAGCAGCGAGCCGGTCAGCGCGCCGACCCCCGCCAGGCTCATCATCAGGCCCTGCTCGGCCGGACCCTTGTCCAGCACCTCGCGCACGAAGCCCGGCAGCATCATCGTGTATGGCATCGCCGCCAGCACGATGACGAAGTTCACCATGATCAGCATCCGGACCGTGCGGTCCTGCGCCACGTAGCGCAGGCCCGCCACCAGGTCCCGCACGCCGCCAGAGCGACGGCCGCCGCGCATCCCGGGGAACGGCGTGGTCATCGTGTACACGGGTTCCTTCGGCAGCCGGAACGTGAAGGCCACCGCCAGGAAGTACAGCGTCCCCATCACGACGTACACCGCGCCGGGACTCAGGAACGCGATCAGCGCACCGCCGGCGGCGGGCCCGATCAGCTGCATCATGTTCTGGCCGGACGTGTTGAGCGCGATCGCGTTCATCAGCCGATCGCGCGGCACCAGGTCCGGGATGATCGACTGACGCGCCGGCTGCATCATCGCGTTCGTCGCGCCCTGCACGACCGCCGCCGCCAGCAGGTAGTGGAACGTCAGCAGCCCGCTGAACGCGAGCGCCGCGACCGCCGCCGCATTCAGGCCCGAGAGGAACTGCGAGGTCTGAATGATCGACTTCTTCGGCGCGCGGTCCGCGACCACACCGCCCACCAGCGAGAACAGCAAGCCTGGGATCGCGTTTGCCAGCGACACGAGGCCGAGCGCCGCGAACGAGCCCGTGAGCTGGAACACCAGCACCCCGCGCACCAGCAGCTGCATCTGCATCGCGCCGAACTGCATGACATTGCCGGCGAACAGCCAGCGGAAGTGTGGGTTCGAGAGCGCCGAGAAGGTGCGAACGCGGCCGCCCGAGGGCGGTCCCGCCTCGAGCGCCACGGCCGGCGCCGTGCCCGCCACCGCCGAGGCCAGCACGGGCATCGCGACCGCCGCGCCCCCGGTCGAGGCCGCGACCTTCGTCGCCGCCCGCGAGGCGTAGACCTGTCGCGCGAGGTTGTATCCGGAGGGAGTGCCGGCGAGGTCGCCGGCGGGCGGCATCGAGGAAGGTCCGCCCCCGTACACCCGCCGCGCGAGGTTGTACGGCGGGCTCGTCGATGACCCGGCCCCACCCGCTATCGAGGTGAGGCCGGGCTTCGGATGTTCGTCTTCGGTCTCAGCGTCGCCCGCTCGCGATGCGTCGGGCTGCGAAGGGAACTGCGCCTGTGCCACGGGAACCTGCTCGTCATGAATGTGCACGAATGCACAATGCGTAACCTTTACGTGCACGGTAACACGACACACTTGTCATGTCACTCATCCCAACCGAGGGCATTCCCTGAAAATCTGCTGAACCCCGCCGGGCAGAACGCCCTGCGCGACCTTGCGCCCGCTCGATACGTTGAAACGAGAGCGCCCACCCGACCGCGCGATCGAAATCACGAGGCCAACATGCCGCTGATGGACGACCTGCTCGAACTCGAACGTGGCTTCTGGAACGCGACGCGCGACCCGGACTACTACCGCGAGCACATGGCCGAGGACGGGCTCGCCGTCTTCGGCATGGGCGTCCTCACGAAGGACGAGGCGATCGCATCCACCGTCGCGCCGGGCGGCGAAGACTGGAGCGACATCGAGCTGCGCGAGCCGCGACTCCTCCGCCTCGACGACGACCACGCGGCCCTCATCTACGAGGGCCGCGCCCGCCGAGGAGACACGCCGTACGTCGCCTACACCTCAACCGTGTACGCCCGACGTGAGGGCGCGTGGCAACTCCTCCTGCACCAGCAGAGCCCCCGCACCTGAGCCCCCACCCGAGGCCCGACTCCCGAGGCGCCGCCTAGGGCGTCACCTCGATCTCCCCACCGAAGTCGATGCTCCCATCCCGCGCGCTCTCCGAGAACGCCGCGATCGAGGCCGGCTCGCCCCCGCTCACATCGAGGTCGATCGTCCACGCCCCCACGATCAGGCCGATGTCCGGCGCGTTCGCCGTTGTGGCGTCCCGCACGATCGCGTCCCCCGAGGCGTCACGCACCTCGACCACCACGTTCTGCTCGAATGACCCCGCCTGGTAGCCGCTCACCGTCACCGAGGTGCCAACACTCGCCCCCGGCGCCGGGCTGTCGATGCAGACGAACACGTCCTCGACGTCCTGACCCACCTCGAGGCCGTCCGGGAAGAGCGCGTCGCACGTCGCGCCGCCGTTCTGTCGCCCCAGCGCCTCGCCCGTCGGCGGCGCCTCGGTGGCGGTCGCCGTCTCCGTCGAGGTCGCCGACTCCGTGGCCGTTTCCGTCGCAGTCGCGGTCCCCGTCGCCGTCGACGTCTCGCTCGCCGTGGCCGTCGCCGTCGCCGACTCAGTCGGTGTCGAGGTATCGTCATCCCCCTCGCCACCGCACGCGACCAGCATCATCGAGGCCGCAAGCACCAGCCCCAGCCCCCACCATCCATGTCGCAACCGATGTCGCATCGTTCCCTCCCTCGTCCGAATCGTGTGCAGCCCGACGACGGCCTCACGAGGCGCGGCGATACCGCAGCACTCCGTCTTCTGTCTCGATCTCGAGCACGTCCCCCTCGAGGCGCACGCCCTGCGCCGAAGCAAGCGCCCGCAGGTAGGCCGACTCCTGTGTCATCCGCTCCTCCTCGACGCACGCGCGCAGCGTTGCCGTCAGCTCGTCCCCGATCGTGATCTCATCGCCGTCGAGCTCGTACATCCCCCCGTAGAGGTTGCATCCGCCCGAACCCGACACCTCGCTCGCCGTGAACGACACCGTGATCTCGGACCCATCGAGGACGGGCTCCCCATCCATCGACTCCAGCACCCACGACGTCCCATCGAGGCTCACCGCATCCCCGTCGTCGCCCTCGCACCCCACGAGGCCAAACGCCAGCCCCGCCAGCGCAAGCACAACCCACGCACCCCTCATCAACGCCTCCCTCCCGAAGTTAGACGTCCCCACCCCCACCGAGGGTTTCACGCCCCCACGCGCACCTCGCAAGCCCGCGACAACCCCCGCCGTCCGAAGACCGACCCTCGTCTCCGGAACGCCTCCCGAAGCATCCGCCGCCGAACGTGGAGCGCAACTGCCGAGACGATCGCCACCGTCCGAAGGCGGGGCCGGAGGGTGCAGCCTCAATTGAAGGAGGAGCGAGTGGGCGGGCAGCCCCCCGGAGACGCGTCCACCCGACGAGGTACCAGTCTCGCCGTTCCGCGGACCACCGACCTCCGAGTGCCGCTGCCCTCGAGGCGAATGTGCACCTTCCGAGGAGGGGGCATGGGGGCGCAGCCCCCATTGAAACAAGGGGCGGGTGGGCGGGCAGCCCGCCCGGGGGGCGGACCACCAGGCCGAGGCCCAGCCTCGGCCCTCCGGCCCCGCGCCCGACGCCGCAAGGCGCAACGAGGCTTGCCGCCTGCTCCCCCACATGCCACCCTTGCGCTCCGACCCGGAATAACTCGCCAGTCACGGAGCCGCCGTGTTTAAGCGCGTCCTGCTCGCCAACCGAGGCGAAATCGCCCTGCGCGTCCAGCGCACCTGCCGCGAGCTCGGCATCGAGACCGTCGCCGTCTACTCCGAGCCCGACCGCAACGCCCTCCACGTCCGCAACGCCGACGCCGCCGTCTGCATCGGCCCCGGCCCCGCCACCGAGTCCTACCTCGTCATCGAGAAGATCATCGAGGCCGCGAAGGCTACCGGCGCCGACGCCATTCATCCCGGCTACGGCTTCCTGTCCGAGAACGCCCGCTTCGCCGACGCCTGCGACGAGGCCGGGATCACCTTCATCGGCCCGCCCGCCTCCGCGATGCGCGCCATGGGGGACAAGGTGTCCGCCCGCAAACTGATGGAAGAGGCCGGCGTCCCCATCGTCCCGGGCGCCAACGACATCGACCCCAACGACCTCGAATTCGCGACCGCCGAGGCCAAGCGCGTCGGCTTCCCCCTCCTCGTGAAGGCCGCCAGCGGCGGCGGCGGGCGTGGCATCCGCGTCGTCGAGCGCCTCGAGGATCTCGAGGGCGCCATGCGCGCCTCCGGCGCCGAGGCGGCCTCGTCCTTCGGCGACGCCACCATCTTCCTGGAGCATTACGTCTCCCCCGCCCGCCACATCGAGGTCCAGATCATGGCCGACGCGCACGGCAACGTCCGTGCCTACGGCGAGCGTGAGTGCTCCGTCCAGCGTCGACACCAGAAGCTCCTCGAGGAAGCGCCCTCGGTCGCCGTCACCCCCGAGCTCCGCGCGAAGCTCTGCGAGGCCGCAGTCGCCGCCGCGAAGTCGTGCGGCTACCGCAACGCCGGCACCGTCGAGTTCCTGATGGACCCCAACGGCGAGTTCTTCTTTCTCGAGATGAACGCTCGACTCCAGGTCGAGCACCCCGTCACCGAGCTCGTCTACGGCGTCGACCTCGTGCACCAGCAGCTCCTCGTCGCCGCCGGCGAGGCCATCCCCGACCCGGAGACCGACCCCGTCCCACCGCCGCGAGGCTGGGCCATCGAGGCCCGCATCAACGGCGAGGACCCCTACCAGAACTTCATCCCCTCGCTCGGCCTCGTGGAGTACTTCGAGGCGCCGCTCGGCCCCGGCACCCGCTTCGACACGATGCTCTTCTCCGGCCTTGACGTGCCGGTCTTCTACGACTCGATGCTCGGCAAGCTCATCGTCTGGGCCGAGACCCGCGATGACGCCCTCCGGCGTATGCGACGCGCCCTGGACGACCTCCTGATCGCCGGCATCGACACCAACATCCCGTTCCACCATGCCCTCATCTCGAACCCCGAGTTCATCGCCGGCGACATCCACACCGGCTGGCTCGAGTCGCGATTCGAGATGCCCGCCCCCATCGAGGACGATCCCCGCGAGACGACGGCCCTCATCGCCGCCGCCCTCGCCACCGAGATCATCCGCGCCAGGGGCGGCTCCGGCGCTCCGACGGCCGCCGCCGGCAGCAAGTGGCAGCGCGTGCACCGGCAGGCCGCAGCGAACCTCAACGTTGGAAGCCAGGGAGCTACCGGATGGCAGCGCGCCACCGTTTCGTAATCGGCGGTCGCGAGCGCGTCGTCCTCATCGACGAGGTCGACGGCCGCACCACCGTCACCATCGATGACGGCGACCCCATCGAGGTCGACCCCACCGCCTCCGGCATCCCGGGCCTCTTCTCGCTCGTCGCGAACGGCTCCCCGAGCCGCGCCTACGTCTCGAGGCGCGCGCAGGGCTTCGACGTCACCGTCGATGGCCGCCGCTTCGAGGTCGCACCCGCCGGCGCCGCGCGCGGTCGAGGCGTCGTCGGTGGCGCCGAGGACACGCTCGGCCGCGTCAGCTCACCGCTCGCCGGCGTCGTCGTCTCGATCAACGTCGAGGTCGGCGAGGCCGTCGAGACCGGTCACCTCCTCTGCGTCGTCGAGGCCATGAAGATGCAGAACGAGGTCCACGCCCCCCACCCCGGCACCATCTCCGCCCTGCACGCCGCCCCCGGCGCCCGCGTCGAGCGCGGCGATCTCCTCCTCGAGTACACCCCCACCGAGGACTAACCCCCGCGCTCCGGCGCGTAAGGGGTGTGCCAGTTCGGATGTGGAAGCCGCACCCATCGGAGGGGGGCATGGGGGCGCAGCCCCCATTGAGAGAAAGGGCGGGCTGCCCGCCCACCCGCCCGGAGGGCGGACCACCGGCCGAGGCGCCAGCCTCGGCCCTCCTCCGAAGCGACCATCGAGGCGCCTAGCCGCCCCCGAAGCGCACCCGCTCCTCACCCAGATACGCCTCCACCCGCACCCGTCGAGGCGATACCGACCCATCGATCACCACGGGCACCTGGTGAATGAACGCCTCGATGTGGTCCTGATCCGTCCAATCGTCGAAATGACGGTTGATCACCGCCATCCCCGTCGGATGCACCCGCCACGCCGCAATGTGCACCCCGTGCCGGTCCGCCCACAGCGTCGCCCGACGCATCGAGCGCCGAATCGGACGCACCACCGGCCCCTCGAGCTCCACACGCCCCTCCGCCGAATCACCGCCCTCGCGCCTACCGAGGGAAACCCCCGCATTGTGAGCCTCGATCGCCGAATGGTAGAATGACGTACCGCCAACCCTCGAACCGTCCGAGGACCATCCGAGGACCATCCGAGGACCATCGAGGCCGGCGGCGTCAACACCCAGTCAGTGAGGAGATCGCGCCCATCGCCAAGGAACTTCGCATCAACGACCGTATCTTCGCCCCCGCCGTCCGCGTCATTCGCGACGGCGAGCAGCTCGGCGTCATGACGGTCCCGGAGGCTCTGCGCCTCGCGGAAGAAGCAAACCTCGACCTCGTCGAAGTCGCCGCTCAGGCCGACCCGCCCGTCGTCCGCATCATGGACTACGGCAAGTTCAAGTACGAACAGGCCAAGCGCGAACGTGAGTCCCGCCGGGGCTCCAAGCAGGTCCAGTTGCGCGAAGTCCGGATGAAGGTCAAGATCGACCAGCACGACATCGACTTCAAGGCGCGTACCGCTCGCAAGCTCCTCAACGACGGCGACAAAGTCAAAGTCTCCGTCATGTTCCGCGCTCGCGAGATCACGCATCCCGAGGTCGGTCGAGACCTCCTCGAGCGCTTCATGAAGCGCGTCGAGGACGTCGCCGTGCGGACCAACGGCCCCGGCATGGAGGGCCGCTTCATGTCCATGATCCTCGAGCCGGCCAAGAAGCCGGCCACTCGAGAAGAGAAGACCGAGGCCGAGGCTCCCGCCGAGGCCGCCGCTGCCACCGGAGGCGACTAGCCGTGCCCAAGATGAAGACCCACAAGGGTGCCGCCAAGCGCTTCAAGATCACCGGCAGCGGCAAGATCATGGCCATGGCCCACCACCGCAACAACAAGCGCATGAAGAAGTCGAACGAGAAGATCTACGCCCTGCGCGGCTACGAGGAAGTGCACCCCACGCACACCGGCCGCGTGCGAAAGCTCCTCCCGTACGCCAAGATCTAGCCGCACTACCCACCCAGACCGCGAGACCCGCGACACACCGAGGACCCAGACATGCCCCGAGCCCGCAGCCGCGTCGCCGCGCACGCCCGGCACAAGAAGATCCTCGCCCTCGCCCAGGGTCATCGAGGCAAGCGCCACCGCAACTACAAGATCGCCAACGAGTCCGTCATGCACGCCCTGCGCTACGCGTGGGAGCACCGCCGTGACCGCAAGGGCGACTTCCGCCGGCTGTGGATCACCCGCATCAACGCCGCGGCGCGCCTGAACGGCACCACCTACGGCCGTCTCATCCACGGCCTCAAAACCGCCGGCATCGAGGTCGACCGCAAGATGCTCGCCGACCTCGCCGTCCGCGACGCCGCAGCCTTCACCGCCCTCGCCGAGCGCGCCAAGGCCGCCACCGCCTAGGCTCCGATCGTGCCCTCGGAGGCCTCACAGAACGCCGGCAGCCTCAAGGGGCTTGCCGGCGTCATTGTGTGGACCGAGCCCTCCCGCTTCCCCGCCATGCTCGAGTTCTATCGAGACACCCTCGGCCTCGCACCGAGGTCCATCCGCGACGACTTCGCCTCCTTCAACTGGCAGAGCGACGACCCGGACGCCACCCGCCTCAACATCGTCGTCCACTCCGAAGTCCGAGGCCCCTCGCGCGACCCCCTCCGCTTCATGCTCAACTTCCTCGTCGACGACATCGAAGCCGCCTACGACCAGCTCCGCGCCCTCGGCGTCCACTTCCTCCGCCCACCCGCCGAAGAGCACTTCGGCGGCCGCATCGCCACCCTCGAGGACCCCGACGGCAACCTCCTCCAGCTCCTCCAGCACCCCGACGCCTGATCGAAGTCACCTCCGAGCGGACATCCAAGGGAGGCCTGGGGGCGAAGCCTGATTGAGAGAAGGGGACGGGCGGGGCCAGCCGCGCCGGAGGCGCGTCCCACCGGCCGAGGCCCAGTCTCGGCCCACCGACCGAGCGACAGGACGACGAGCTACTGCAGTGGCACCGACGCACCAGTGCTGAATCCGCTTCGAGCCCCATCGAGTGTCATGACCGTCACGTTTACCATCATCACCGGCGCGCCCGGCTGCTCGCGGTCCTCGAACCGCGTCACGAGCAGCCAACCCGAGGACGGCGCGCCTTCGCCGGTCCCGCCGTCCCCGTCCACAGGCAGCTCCACCTGCACGGCCGCCGACGAGGCGTCGCCTAGCACCTGGCCCACCGTGGCACCCCTCGACTCGAGCTCCCTGGCGTAGAAACGCGCCACCGTCGAGGCCTCGCCCTCGAACCGGAACCCTGTCGTGAACGACGACGTCCCGTCGGACGAGCTGCTGAACCCCACACCGATGCGGAAGTCCGCCTCCGCGCCCTCCGGTCGCAGCTGCTGAAGCTCGTACAGTACCGAGGGCGGCTCGCCGGACTGACGCCGGTCGATCATCTGCGAATCGCACAGGTACTCGTTCTGCCCGACCGAATAGGTGAGGCGGAGGACGCTTCCCCCCTCGCCGTCGCCCACGATCTGCGCCGAGATCGATCGACCCGACCGCGCCCAGTCCTCGGGGCACAGCGACACGATCCGCTGCTCGATGCCGAACGCCGCGAAGCTGCCCCCGCCTTCCGGCTCGAACCACTCCGTGCCGTCCACCGCCCGGCGCACCGACTCCACCGTTGCATCTTCGTCGAGTGCGACAGCGAACGCGGCCGTCGTGCTGCCCCCGCCGCCACCGAACCCGGAGTACACCGAGGTCTGACCGCCCAGCAGCTCCCACTCGTCTGCCAGCGGGAAGTCCGCAGGAAACCCTCCGGCATCTCACCCGCCAGCAGCTCGATCTCCGTGCCGGGGTTCGTGAGCAGACCCGCCAGCAATCGCGTCAACTCGCTGTCTGCCCCCTCGATGCGCACCGACGCCCCCGACGTCGACACAGCCGCCGGCACCGTCTCCTCCCCTTCACCGACGATCGAGGCGACCACCCACGCGGCGGCGAGCGCCACGAGCGCGCCACCCAGCGCCGAGGCGACGACGAGACCCCACGCCGGCCGTGCTCCCATCGTCCACCTCCGTCCCCGAACGTCTCGAACGACTCCGAGATCGTACGTGGATGACGAGCGCAATGGCAGGTACGAGGCGCTCCAACGCCCGGTACCCACAATGACCCACCGACTCCTCCACGCCCGCCGCGCTCCGACCGGATCCGAGGGGGCATGGGGGCGCAGCCCCCATTGAGAGAAAGGGTGGGCGGGCGGGCCAGCCGCGCCGGAGGCGCGTCCACCAGGCCGAGGCGCCAGCCTCGGCCCTCCGAGCGAGCCACCGAGGCGCCACGCCTCGCCCCTCCGAATCACCCCCCGAGGTCAAGCTCCACGATCACCGCAGCGTGGTCGCTCAGCACCTCCCGCCGCATCGAGACCGAGCCATCCCACCCGCCCCACGCGTGCCGCACCCCCACCATCCGAGGCAGCAGCGACCGGTGCACGAACGCCTGGTCGAGACGAAACCCGTTCCGTCCGTTCGGCGAATACCACGTGAACTCCTGCGCCGCCCCGTGCGCATGGCGAAACGCATCCGCCCACCCAGCCCGTTCGAGGTCCGTCATCCAGCGGTCCTCGCGAGCGTTGAACGCCGCCCGCTCCTCATCGAGCTCGATCCGCCCCGAGTTCGTGTCCCCCGCGAACAGCGCCGGCCCGCCCCGCCACCCCCGCGCCAGCCCCAGCACCGAGGCGTGGAACGGCCACTTGAGGCCCGTCACCCGGTTCGGCACGTGCATCCCCCCGACCGCGAACGGTCGAGGCGCCGCCACCCGCACCAGCACCCAGCGCGCCGCGTCCGGCCGTTCACCGCGCACCCCCACGGCGCGCAGCGGCCACCTCGAGGCCACCAGCACCCCGTTCGTCGACGCGCGAGGCGTCACGCTCGCGCGCTGCTGCGCCAGCCCCGCCTCCGCCACCATCGAGGCCAGCCGCAGCCCTGCCTCCGTCCGCCGCGCCTCCAGCAGCACCGCGACGTCCGCACCCCACGCCTCCAGCTGCGACGCGATCCCGTCGACGCGCCGGCCGCCGCCCGCCCGCACGTTCCACGCCACCACCCGCACGAGGTCGCGCGCGTTACCGTCGCTCATCGATGCCGTGCCATCCGTCGTGTCCGCCGTCGCGCCGTCCGCTCTCAGCAATCGTCGGGCTCGCAGTCTGCCTGTTCGCCGTCCTCGCCGCACTCGCCTGCCGCGGCGCGCCCGCCGAGTGTCGCCCCGCCCCGCTCACCGATGACGCGAGTCGCAAGCTCGAGGCCCGCTCCTTGCCCCTCGACTTCGCACCGACACTCCCGTGCACGTTCTCCTCGAACGCCCGCGTCACGGCCGTCTACCTCGACACGCTACCCGGCAGCCAGCCGGGGGACCCATCTGGCCCGCGCATCTCCCTCGAGGTCACGCGCGCCGGCGCCCGCCTCTACCTCCTCAGCCAGACCCGCATCGAGGTGCGCTCGTCCGCCATCCCCCTGAGCAGCCACCCGCTGCGCGCCACCCTCGAGGCCGATCCGCCCATCGAGGCCGCAGGCTTCGCCGGCCCCGCCGGCACCGGCGACGAGATCGCCTACCTTCGCTGGCGCCGCGACGGCATCACCACCGAGCTCCTCGCCACCCTCTCCCCCACCTTCACCGAGGACGACGTCGTCCGCGTCGCGCGCGCCCTGATGGCCACGCCCTGACGCCCTGCCCCGAACGACAAACGAGGCGCGGTCGCCCGCGCCTCGTCCTGCTCCGCTCGCCTCGCTCGAGGCCTAGCGGCGGCTCTGCGCCCCGCACGTCGCGTCGAGCGTGCCGTCGACCGACTCGAACTCCGCGTCCGTCAGGGTGTTGTCGAAGCCACCCGAGGCCGTCACGTGGTCGCCGTCGATCGTCACCGTGACGACGCCGCCGCCGAGGGCCGAAGCCCGCCCGTTCGTCCCGGACCACCCGACCTTCGGGTCCGAGAAGTCGGAGATGTCCTGCAGGTCCACCTCGTACACGACGCCGTCGCCCTCGAAGCGGCCCTCGCCCGACTCGTCGCGGACGTTCACCTGGAACTGCACGTTCGAGCCGCTCGGGTCGACCCCGCGCGCGTCCGAGGAGAACGCGTACACGTCGCTCTGCGTCGCGTCATGCCCGAAGGCGCACGAGAACGAGTCGAACTCCCACGTCGAGTCGCCGATGGTCAGCGTCGCGTGCCCCGCGTCGCCCCCGCCACCGCTCGAGGCCGCCGCCGTCTCCGTCATCGCCGCGGCGGTCTCCGTCATCGCCGCCTCGCCACCAGAGGTCGCCTCGGTCGTCGCGTCACCGTCATCCGAGTCGCTGCTGCACGCCACGAGCGCCAGCCCGAGGACCGCGACCGTCGCCCATCTCACGAGAACCCTGAACGTCATCAAATCTCCATCTCTGGCGCGGAGCCTCTCATGCGAGCGGCTCCCCTCCCTCTGCCAGCGCCCGAGTCTACCAGCCACCCCGTTGAGCGCCCGTCGAGGCGGGAACCACACCGCCCCCCTCGACGTCTCACTGACAGGACCGCACACCTGACCTGTCGGTCAGGCCTCACCGAAGGTTCGACGTTGTTCGAAGAAGGAGCCACAGATGAAGCGCATGACGCGCCCACTGCTCGTAGGCCTCGCCGCCCTCACCCTGTTCGCCGTCGCCTGCGGCGGTGATTCCGAGGCCACCTCGACCCCCACCGAGGCACCAAGCGAGACCCCCATCGCCTCCGGCACCCCGGACTCGTCCGGCGCCGGCGGCACGATGCTCGCGAACGGCCCCGGCCTGAGCATCGCCGAGGCCCGCGCCACCTCCGCACAGGCGCCGCTGCTCGTCAACGGTTATGTCGTGGCGGATGCCTCCGGCATGCGCTACTGCGAGGTGCTGCTCGAGTCCTTCCCGCCCCAGTGCGGCGGTGACTCGTTCGTGCTCGAGGGCCTCGACCTCGACAACCACCCCGAGTACCGGCGCGAGGGCGAAGTCACCTGGTCCGAGAACCAGGTCCAGCTCCTCGGCAGTCTCGAGGGCGACACCTTCACCGCAGACGAGCTGGCGCTCGCCGCCTCCTAGCCCCGACTCCCCACCGGCACCGAGGACGCGGGATGCGCCCTCGGTGCCGCGTCCCATTACGATCGCGACATGAGCCCCTTCCGAGGCGTCGTCGCAACTGCCCTCCTCGCCACCCTCCTCCTCGCCTGCTCGCGCGACGAGGAGCGACCGACCGCGACGCCAACGCCGCCCCCGACCGCAACCACCGACGCCGCAGTCGCACCTACCGAGATCTCCACACCCACCACCGAGGTCCCCAAGCCCACCCCGGTCCTCGAGAACCTCACCACGGCGGACCCGACCCTCACCGAGGGCGTACTCCTCATCGATGCGACCACCGGCGCCGTCACACATCTGTACGAGGGCGCGACGTGGCGCTCCCTCCCCTTCTGGGACGAGACCGGCACCTCCGTCTGGCTGAACCTGTACCGCTTCGACCCTGACGCCACGATCTGGCAGCACTTCGACCTCGACGGGCGCATCATCGAGGAGCAAGAGGGCCGCCCAACCCTCCGCCCCTCCCTCGAGTGTGCCGATCTCCCGACGCGCGATGAGATCGAGTTGCCGCCCCCCGCCGAACAGCCCCAGATCTGGGGCGTCTCGCCCGACTGCACCACGATGCTCATCGAGGCAGACCTCGCCTCCCCGGATGCCCCTGGCACCCCTCGAGGTCACTGGCTCTTCGATGTCGCCACGGGCAACCTCACGCTGCTGACCGACCAGGCGAGGACGTGCGGCGGCTGCGACGGCATCTTCGGCGCCGCATGGTCGCCGTCCGGCCGCTACCTCCTGCACGCCGAGTCATACTCCGCCCCCGACGGCGGCCGCGTCTGGCTCTCCGACACCACCACTGGCGACACCCGCCTGCTGACCGACACCGCCACCGCCGGCTCGGCGACCAACGCCGCCGGCAACGCCCCCGCCTGGCTCCCCGCCGAGACCGTCGACGCCGTCCTCTATCCCGCTCCGGCCACCGAAGGCGGCTCAATGATCGAGACCCTCGCCGCCAACGAGGTGCGTCGCCTCCCGGACCTCGAGTGGCCCGCCCACTTCGAGGCCTCCGGCCGCTACGTCTACGCCGTCAGCGAGGACCGCACGAGCACCGTGATCGCCGAGGTCGACACCGGCACGACCGTTGCCGAGTGGCCCGGCGTCCCCGCCACCCGCTGGTGGGAGGGCTTCGGCAGCGAGCCCGAGACCATCATCGCCACCCCCGAGGGCCCCGCCGCCATCCTCACCCCCTCGGACCGCGACACCGTCGGCCTCACCATCCACCATTCCCCCCTCCCCGGGGGCGAGCTCACCCTCCCCAACGCCGCTCGAGGCGCGACCTGGTCCCCCGACGGCACCCGCATCGCCCTCGCCACCCGAGGCGACACCTCCCCCGAAGCCACATGGACCATTGGGCTCCTGGACACCACCACCGGCGCCCGCACCGAGCTCGTCACCCTCCCGCTATATCAGGACTTCCCGCCGAAGCTCACCTGGAACGAAGCCGGCACCCACCTTCTCGTCCTCTGGCCCAGCCCCGTCGGCCTCTAGTTCCCTACCTGCCTCCCCGCCGCTCACCGATACGATGTCGCCCGACTGGATACGCCGTGGCAAGCGAGGTCCCGATGCCGACGGTCATCACCAGACCACCCAACCACCTGGTCCTGCTGCGCGATCGAGACGGGGCGGAGTGCCCGACCTTCGAGCGTGGCTCCGCCATCGCCGGCACGCCGGCGTGTATCGCGATCGGCACACTCGTTGATGCCGACGGCCCGACGACGGTTCATCTGATCGAAGCTGACGGAGCGGATGCTCCGCCCGCCGATCTGACGTTGGGGTACACGGGAGCCTTGCGAGTGCCATCGAGGGAGCTGGTCGTGACGAATGTCTCCCTCGAGACGCTCGCGGCCCTGCCGGTGCGTGCCGCAGAAGTAACCGTTGAGGTCTGGACAAACCACGTCTCTGAGCCCGACGAGATCCTCATCAAGGTGCGGGCGACGTAGGTCGCCGACCTCAACGCCACCATCGAGGCAGGGCGCACCCAACCCAGCACCCAGCTTCCGAGGGGGCATGGGGGCGAAGCCCCCATTGAGAGAAAGGGAGGGCGGGCGGGTCATCTGCCCGAAGGGCAGACCGCCAGGCCGAGGCGCTAGCCTCGGCCCCTCCGATGCCCGAAGTCACGCTCGAGGCGAGGCCTACCCTCGAGCCTCAGCCCCCAGCTCGTGCTCCAGCCGCCGCAGGATCCGCGCCTGCTCCCGGTTCGCATCCTCCGTCGTGAGCGTCCGATCGGACGCCTGATACCGGATCGATACCGCCACCGACTTCTTGCCCGCGCCCACCTGCTCGCCGCGGTACACGTCGAACACCTGCGCCTCCGAGACCAGCGCCGAGGACTCGATCGCCCGCACGAGCGCTGACGCCGGCACCGAGGCGTCCACCACCACCGCCAGGTCCTGCTCCACCGCCGGGAACCGCGACACCGAGGCGATCCCGCGCCGCGCCGGCACGTGCGGCAGCAGCGCCGGCACGTCCAGCTCGAACAGGACCACCGGCTGCTCGATCTCGAACTGCGCCAGCGTCCCCGGGTGCACCTCGCCGATCACGCCCACGCGCCCGCCCTCGGACGCGCCCGCCGAGGCTCCGGCCGACACCACCAGGTGCGCCACCCGCCCGGGCAGCAGCCCGAACTCCTCGCCGGCCACGTACTCCACGTCCACGCCCAGCGCGCCGAGCGCCGCATCGAGGACGCCCTTCCCATCGAAGAAGTCGAGCGCGCGTTCTCCCGGCCGCCCCCACCGATCGAGGTCGACACCCGACAGCGCGCCCACGATGACCTCGCGCTCCTCCGGCAGCGCCTCCGAGCCGTCCGAGGCCCCATCGTGCCGAGGCAGGAACGCCCGCGCCGCCTCGAAGACAGCGATCGAGGCCGCTCCCGCGCGGATGTTGCGGTCCACCGTCTCCAGCACCGCGTGCCGCAGCGTCGGCCGCAGCACCTCGCGGTCGGACGACAGCGTGTTGCGCAGCCGCAGCGGCCGCACGATCGCCAGGTCCTCCGGCGCCATCACCCGCGACAACACCTCGTCGGTCGTCAGCGAGTAGGTGATCGTCTCCTGCATCCCCGCGTCGACCAGCGCGTCCTTCAGCTGCTCCCGCAGCTCCACGAACGGCGCTGGCTCCCGAGGCGGCACGCGACCCGCGAGGGTCGTCGCCGGCAGCCGGTCGTACCCGGCGATGCGCACCACCTCCTCGATCACGTCGTCCGCGATGCTCACGTCCGTCCGCCACCACGGCGGCGTCACGCGGTACCCGTCCGCGAGCGGCTCGACGTCGAATCCCAGGGTCTCGAGGATGCCGCGCACCTCCGCGTCCGGCACCTCGATGCCGATGAGCGTGTCCATCCGCGCGCGCGGCACGTCCACCGCCGCCGCCACGAACGGCGAGGGGTAGGCGTCCACCATCCCCGGCCGCACCGTGCCGCCGCACACCTCCGCGAGCAGCTGCGCCGCCCGCTGCGCCGCCAGCAGCGGCAGCTCCGGCGAGAGCCCGCGTTCGAAGCGCGACGAAGCCTCCGACCGCAGCCGCAGCCGCGTCGAGGTCCGTCGAATGCTTGCCGGCGCGAACGAGGCCGCTTCGAGCAGCACCCGCGACGTCGACTCCGTCACCTCGCTGTCGAGGCCGCCCATCACGCCCGCGAGGGCGATCGGCCGCCCACCCTCGCCCTCGTCGGCAATCACGAGGGTGTCCGCACGCAGCACCCGCTCCTCGCCGTCGAGCGTCACGAGGCGCTCACCCGCCCGCGCCCGGCGCACCACGATCGCGCCCTCGACGCTGTCGAAGTCGAACGCGTGCAGCGGCTGCCCGAGTTCCAGCATGACGTAGTTCGTCACGTCGACGACGTTCGAGATCGGGCGCTGCCCCGCCGCGCGCAGCCGCTCCTGCATCCACTGCGGCGACGGTCCGAGGCTCACCCCCTCCACGAGGATGGCGATGTATCGAGCGCACAGCTCGGGGTCCTCGATGCGCACCGTGACGTCGTCCGCCACCGGCGCGCCCGCCTCCGCGTACGAGACGTCGGGCTCGCGCAGCGTGCCGCCCTCGATCGCGGCGATCTCCCGCGCGATGCCCACCATGTTCATGGTGTCGGCGCGGTTCGGCCACACGTGCACATCGAGAACGACGTCGCCGAGGTAGTCCGCCAGCGGCATCCCGATCGGCGCGTCCGAGGGCAGTTCGATGATCCCCTCGTGCGCCTCGCTCAGCCCGAGCTCCCGCTCGGAGAGCACCATCCCGCTCGACTCGACGCCGCGGATCTTCGCGCGCTTGAGCGTGATCGAGTCGCCCGTGTGCCCGTCGAGGAGCACCGCCCCCTCGCGCCCGAAGGCGATGCGCTGCCCCACCGCCAGGTTCGGCGCGCCGCACACCACCTGTTGAGGCGCGTCGCCGCCGTAGTTCACCGTCGCCAGGCGCAGCCGGTCCGCGTTCGGGTGCGGGTCCACCGCCAGCACCTCGCCCACCGTCACGAGGTCGCGGTCCCACCCACCGAGGCGGTGGATGCCCTCCACCTCCGCCGACGCCATCGTCAGCCGATGCGCCAGCCCCTCGGGGTCGCCGAACCCTGCCCCCGGCAGCTCGAGGTACTCACGAAGCCACTTCAGCGATACCAGCATGCGGCCAATCTACCCGGAATCCGCCTTCCGAGCAGTCCCACTACGCCCGCCCAGCCGCTCTCGGCCACGAATCGCTCTCCGACCTGGAAGATCGATGATGATCGAGCGACTTAGGATCAATCCCGTTTCCCGATTCCGGCTGCCGTGGCAGCGCGCCGAGGAGGCCGCCGCGCATGTGGAATGTCCTCGCCGGTGTGGCCGCTCTCGCCGCGGGCGGCATCCTGTGCCTGTACGCAATCCCGGCGGCCGTGGCGCTCTGGTGGCGATCGTCGCTGCTACTCAAACCGTTGCTCACGCTGAACGCGTTCATAGGCTTCGCGCTCGGAGTCGTGATCGCGGGTAACTTCGCAGACCGGCCGACATTCGCAGTCGGCGTCGCCCTTCTGATCGGCGGCTACTTCCTCGACGCGGGCAACGGACAGCTGGGAGGTGATTCGATCACCTACCGGCTCCTGTACGGACGGGAACAGAGTTGCCGTCGTCAGTTCGTCGTTTCGATGTTGTTCACCGTCGGCGCGGTCATCTTCCTTGTGGGTTCGGCTGTTCACCGGCTGCGCTAGGACGGGGGCATGGGGGCGCAGCCCCCATTTGAGGAAAGGGCGGGTGGGCGGGCAGCCACCCCGAGGGGGTGACCACCGGACCGAGGCCAGAGCCTCGGCCCTCTCCCGCCACCCGCGAGCCGGCTAGGACACCGCCACCGCCTCAGCGCGCGGCGCCGTCCACGCCTCGATCGGCTCGAGGCCGAGCGCACGCCGACCCGTGAAGCGAATCTGCTCCTTCGCCGGCATCGGGTGGAAACCCGCCGCCCGCACGTCCCGCAGCAGCCGCTCGAGGCCCGTTCGACGGTAGAACCCCGGCCCGCCCGAGGCCTCGATCGCCCGCTCCACGACGCGCAGCGTCAGCTCCGAGACCTGCGTCTTCAGCACCAGCATCTCGTCCGACAGCTCCACCGAGGGTGTGACATCGAGGTCGTTCGCCAGCGCCACCATGCGGTCGTGCAGCGCCCGCGCCGTCACCAGCGCGCTCTGCATCTCGCCCATGGACCACTGCACGCTCGGATCCTCCGCGCGCCGCGTCGCGAACCCCGTTGCGATCTCCGCCGCGCGCTCCGCGATGCCGACGTACACGCCAAGGACCAGGGGAAGGGCTACCGTCAGCACCACGTTCCAGATTTCGTGAAACTCGCCCCGAGGCCGCCGCAGCGCCACCGCCGCCTCCGGAACGAACGCATCCTCGAATACCACCGTCTGCGAGCCCGTGCTCCGCATCCCGTGCGCGCGCCAGTCATCCTCCAGGCGCACGCCCTCGGCGTTCATCGGCACCGCGAAGTGCAGCACCTGCCAGCCCGCCTCCGGGTCCTCGAACGGCGCACTCGTCACCGCGATGTTGCCCGCCGGGCTCCCGCTCGCGAACGCCTTGCGCCCGCTCACGCGGTAGCCGCCCTCGACGGCCCGCATCGACCCGTTGGACTCCAGCCAGTCGCGCGCGCCGGTGCTGACCAGCACCAGCTGCTCGGCGGCCACTCGAGGCAGCACCGGCGCCGGCTTCCCGTGCAGGTGGTTGAACAGCTGCGCCGCCACCAGGTGCTGGTGCATCGAGAACGACAGCCCCGTCGGCCCGTCCCAGTACCCCAGGCGGCGCAAGGCCGCGCACATCGCCGAATGCGACGCGCCGCCCCCACCGAGGTCGGTCGGGATCATCGCCGAGAGCAGCCCGCGCTCCTTCAGCACCGGGTAGTGCGCGGCCACGAACTCGTCTCGCTCGTCGCGCTCCTCGGCGCCGGCCGCGAACGCCGGCCCGATCTCATCCACGACCTTCAGCCAGTCTCCATGCTCCATGTCGTGCCTCCTCGCTTCGCCGGGAGCCTGCCCCGGCGTCATCGCCCTGTCCGGGCGTCATCACGAGGTACTATGCAACTGCCGGGTGCCCGCCCGTTTCGCCGCCCCGCCGATGTTCTTGACCGAGAGTCCGAAAGATGCCGACCGACGCCCTGTCCGAGGTGCTGCGTGCCGTCCGCTTGAGCGGCAGCATGTTCTTTCGGTTGCGGCTGCGCTCGCCCTTCGCCGTCACCGCACTCGGCGTCCAGGAGGTCATCGACCAGTTCGCCCCGGAGGCGCGGCAGGTCCTCCCGTTCCACCTCGTGACCCGCGGCCCGATCTGGGCCGATATCGAGGGTGTCAGCACCCCGCTCCGCCTCGACGAGGGCGACATCGTCGTGCTGCCCCGGGGCGCCACTCACAGCCTGACCGACCGCCCCGGCACCCCGCCCACGTCCGTCACGGAGCTGCGCTCCTCCATCAGCGGCAACCCGCCCACCCTCGTCTGGGGTGGCACCGGCGACCCGTCGGAGGCGCTCTGCGGCTTCTTCCACTACCGCAGCCGTCTCTTCGATCCGCTGCTCAACGCCCTGCCCGAGGTTCTCGTGATCCGGCACGATCCCGAGCGCTCGCCCTGGCTCACCGCCACCCTGGAGCACACGTTCAACGAGTCACTTGCACAGCGCGCCGGCGGCGACGCCATGGTCTCCCGCCTCGTCGAGCTGCTCTTCCTCGAGGTCGTCCAGCGCTACCTCGAGGACGGTGACGGCACCGGCTGGTTCGCAGCCCTCAACGACCCGATCGTCGGCGCCGCCCTCTCCCACCTCCACGCCGAGCCCGAGCGCCCCTGGACCCTCGAGGCGCTCTCGCACGAGGTCGGCGCCTCGCGCTCCACCCTCTCCGAGCGCTTCACCGAGACCGTCGGCCTCTCGCCGATTCGCTACCTCACCGAGTGGCGCATGGAACTCGCCGCGCAGCGCCTCGAGCAGACCCGCGATTCCGTCGCCGAAGTGGCGACCGCCGTCGGCTACGACTCCGAGGCCGCCTTCAGTCGCGCCTTCAAGCGTCACACCGGCGAACCGCCGGCCGCCTGGCGTCGCCGTCAGCACGCCACGGCCGCCTCCGCCTGATCGACCCTGCCCACCACCGAGGCATGTCGCCCATCGAGGACGGGCGTCGCTACGCCACCGGTGCCGGCAGCCCCGACCGCAACTGCATCCCCCAGTGCCCGTCCTGCTCCGTCACGATGTAGAGCACGCGTCCTGCCCGGTACCGCGTCCCGTCCGCCCGGTAGCGCGCGAACGTCGTCTCGAAGTGCACCTTCGAGGCCGAAGCCGAGATCGGCGTGAAGTCGTCGAAGCTGCTCGACGCCCATCCCTCCGAGGCCCGCAGCGCCTCGAAGTTCCCGCTGAACTCCGCCGGCGTCGACGCCACCACCACCTGTCCACCGGCCGGCCCGATCGTCACGTGCGGATAGTGCAGCTCCGCCCGCACCCGCTCGTCATCCCCCGCGTTCCACGCCTCCAGGAACCGCCCGAGCCACGCCCGCGCCGCCTCCACCGCCATCTCGTCCACGCCCCACCTCCCCGCTCCGCCCGCCCCCATCGAGGCGCCTCGCCCCATTCTCGCCACTCAACCAAGGCCGTAGCAGCGCCTCACACCGAGGCAGCCAGGCCAGCGACTCAGACTCCCGCCTGGGCCAGCCCCTCCCGAGGACGCCGACCCCAACTCGAGGGCGGGCCACCCAATCCTGGATCGAGGGGGGCATGGGGGCTGCGCCCCCATTGAAGCAAGGGCGGGTGGGCGGGCAGCCCGCCCGGAGGGCGGACCACCGCGCCGAGGCCAGGGCCTCGGCGCCTCCGACAACGCACCACCCTCCGAGGAAAGAAGAACCGCCGAGGCGTTGCCTCGGCGGCCCAGATCCGACACGCTAGAGCCGCACCGCCTAGCGGAACGGCCCCTTCAGCTCGATGCCCGCCGCCTCCAGGATCGGCTTGTCGTAGACC
>JAWKPM010000014.1:0-77388 GCA_041390625.1 Dehalococcoidia bacterium
CGCTCCGTCTCCGTCACGATCCGCCGCCACAGCGGCCAGTCGAGGCCTTCCTGGCCCTCGATCATCACGCCCAGGTCCATCCAGCCCCCCGTCCGCATCGCGCGTTCGGACGTGATCCTACACGGGCCGGATTCGAGCCATCGAGGTCGAGAAGGGACGGCCGAGGCTAGACCTGCGGGCGAGGCTCCACGGTCGCCATCGCACCGCCGAGGGCGGCGTCCTCAGCCAGCGCCGTCGAGGCAGGCGTCGCGTTCGGGTACTCGATGCGCGCCATCAGCAGCACCAGCACCACCGCGTGCAGCACCGAGAGGACGAACAGCTGCGCCGCGAGCTCACCCACAGAGGCGTTCGCGGCGAACTTGGAGAAGGCGTACAGCAGGTAGATCACAAACCCGAGGGCGAAGAGACGCGCCGTCAGCGAGCGCCAGTCCGGGTCCAGCTCGCGGAAGCGCACGCGGTAGAAGTAGACCACCACCACGAAGACGTGCAGTGCGAGGAGGGCCGTGACGTACGTGAGCGCCGGGATGTCCGACTTCAGTTCGACGAGCGGAAGCAGCGCAAACGCCAGCGCGAACACGCTGACGACCTTGCGGACGAAGAGCTTCGAATCGACCAAGCGCACGCGCACCGGTTGCCTCCTCGACGTCGCAGTCACCGTAAGGATCGATCGAGGCGAGGGGCAATCAGGGTTCCGTGCCGATCCTGATGAAACCTTGCTCAACATGTCCTGATCGCAGGGTCCCACGGCCCCGTCGACGCCGGTTGAGCCCCACCGAGGCCACTTGCTAATCTGGAGCGCACCTCAGGGACCGTGGCGCATTCGTCTAGTGGCCTAGGACACCGCCCTCTCAAGGCGGAGATCACGGGTTCGAATCCCGTATGCGCTACCACACCTCTCCCTCGCCTCATCGAGGCCGCTCGCTACAATCGACACATGCCCACCGACGACGAGAAGCAGGCCTACCGCGAGGCCTACGCCAACTGGCAGCAGCACCTCGAGCGCCTGCACGCGTTCCTCCTCGAGGGCGAGCGCCCCGGAGGACCGACCGCGGGTCCCGATGCCATCAAGGGCCTGTTCAACCGCGAGGCCCGCGCCAAGGAGCGCTACGACGAGGCCCGACGGCGCCTCATCGGCATCGATGAGTAGCGCGCCCTCCGAGGCTCGTAAGTGATGTCACACATCGAACCCCCGAAGCGCGCTCTACTGGTGGAAGCACCGCTCGAGGCCCGCATGATCCCGAGGCGCGCGTGACCACCACCGAGGCCCCCGCAGCCCCCACCCGAGGCGGGTTCTTCCGCAGCGGCTACCCGCGCTCGTTCCTCGTGGGCTCGGCGTTCTCCGTGGCATGGTCGCCCTGCATCGGCCCGATCCTCGGCGTCGTCCTGACGCTGGCCGCGACCTCCGGCACCGCCGCCCAGGGCGCCGTACTGCTCGTCTTCTACTCGCTCGGCCTCGGCGTCTGGTTCCTCGCGTTCGGAGCGTTCTTCGGCTGGCTGACGCCGAGGATGAGACGCCTCCAGCCGTACATGCCGAAGCTCATGGCCGTGACCGGCGTGCTCTTCATTGTCGTCGGCGCGCTGATGTTCCTCGGCGAGTTCTCGAGGCTGAACTCGTACTTCCAGTCCTTCGGCTTCGTCTTCGATCAGACCGCCAGCGCGGAGGAAGACCTCTCCACCGGAGTCAGCGGCGGCCTCGGCCCCCTCGTGGCGTTCTTCGGCGGCGTCGTGTCGTTCCTGTCGCCCTGTGTGCTCCCGCTCGTCCCCGTCTACCTCGCGAATCTCGCAGGCGAGGCGTTCCAGGTCAGCGGCTCCGCACGCGCCGACCGCCGACGCGTCTTCTTCCACTCGGTTGCGTTCGTCATCGGCTTCACGCTGGTCTTCGCCATCGTCGGCGCGTCGGTCGGCTTCGTCGGCAACGCCCTGCAGACGCATCTCGACACCCTCACCCGCATCGGCGGACTGTTGCTCATGGTCTTCGGCATGCACATGAGCGGCCTCATCCACGTCCCCTACCTCGACCGCACCTACCAGGTGCAGGTGTCCTGACCGCGAGGCCCCCGGAGCATCGAGGCGCTCGCCCACCGCCGACGCCCTCAGCGCGCGTTCGCACCCGCCGAGGCCAGCCACCGCTCGAAGAACCCGATGACGCGAGCCTCGTACTCCGCCGGGAACGTCGCGAGGCCCCGCGTGTGTCCCGCGTCGACGACCCACAGCTCGTGCTCCCCGCCCGATTCCGAGGCGATGCGCGAGACGAGCGCGCGCTCGATCGGGTCCTGCCCCGCCGCGACGTAGAGCACCGGCTCCTGCACGAGCGGTGAGAGCGAGGTGAGGTTCGCCGGCGCGGCGCGGCCCGACAGCAGGCTCACCGCGGTGTCCGCCACGAACAACGCCGGCAGCTGCGTCAGCACCACCGACCGAGGCGGCGAGGCGTCGCGCGCATCGCCGAGGGTGCGACCGCTCGCCCCGTCCGCGACGACCGCCGCCAGCACGTCGCTGTGCGCGGCCGCCTCGATCGCCAGCTCCGCGCCCATCGAGAGCCCGAGGATGCCCACCCGCCCGGCCTCGACGTCCGGCTGCGCTTCGGCAAATCGAGCTGCGGCCACGATGTCGAGGTCCGCGCCCCAGCCGAGCATGTTCGTCGCGCCGTCGCTCTCGCCGTGCCCCCGCGCGTCGTAGAGCAGCACGCCGAAGCCGTGCTCGACGAGGACGCGCGCGTGCCGCACCCCACCGAGGCGGTTGCTGCCCGATCCGTGCGCGATCACGACCGCCGCACCGTTCCGCGAAGGCACGTACCACCCCCGCAGCGTGAGCCCATCCGAGGTCTCGAACGCCACCGACTGGTACGCCGCACCGAGGTCCTGCTCGACGACCGCCCGTCGAGGCACGTGCGTGATCGCGACCGCGAGCCCGAGCGGCACGAGGACGAACGCGAGACTCACGAGGACACCGGGCACCATCAGCAGGCGGTAGCGTCGACGCGGGATCGCCGCCGTCGCGAGCACCACCCCGAGCACGACGAGCACACCGCCGCCGACCGCCATCAGCACCCCGGTGGCGTCGGACCGCACCCACCGCTCGTTCATCACGATCCCCGCGACGTGCATCGCCAGCCCGCCGCTCAGCGCGACGAAGCCCACCGTCGAGGCCACCGCTGCCCGAATGACCATCGAGGCCCGCGGGTACGCGAGGACGGCCAGCGGCGGCAGCACGATCGCCATCAGCGCGAGCGCGAGCTCCTCGAGGACGCCCGCGTGCGCCTGTCGATGCACGAGCGAGGCGTCGAGGACGTGCAGCCACGTCAGCCCGACTCCGAGCGCGAAGACCGCATGCCCCTTCCCCACGGGACGCCAGGCCACCGCCGCCATCGAGGGGAACGTCGCTCGCGTCGCCATCATGCCGGGCCTCCTCCAGTGCCCGGCCATCGTCGAGGCGCGACGAGCGCCCCGCCTCCGCCCTTCGACCGAGGCCCGCCCGCGAACTTCGTCGCGCCTCGGTGCCTCCGCTGATCGCCGGCCATTGATGCAAGGCCGTTGCTGCGGGACCGCGTCGCTCCATACAATCCGCGCATGGACTCCGAGTACGGCGTCGACCTCGACGAGATCAGCCGCGTGATCGAAGACGCTCAGGTCTTCGTCGTCCGCTTCGCGAAGTTCGATAACCGACTCCTCGTCGACGCTCGCTCGGCCCCCGGTGACCCACCGCGCATCGAGGTCGTGCCGCCGGTCAACTCCGCCTCCGAGCGCTACCGCTACCTCCAGCAGACCCGCCCCTCGATGTCGCTGCCTGACCACATCACCGTGTTCGTCTGGCCGCGCCCCGTGACGCTGCTGCGCGACGCGGGCGTCTGGAAGCGCATCCGCGACCGCCTCACCGGCCTCGGCGGCGAGAGCCTCGAGATCTCGTGCGACGCCGCGTTCCGCGAGCTGCTGCTGCGCGAGCGCGCCGAGCTCGCCGCCGCCATCCTCGGCGGTGAGGGCTTCGAGACGCTCTGGGAGCGCCAGCCTCGCTAATGCTTTCGCGCCGGCCGTCGAGGCCGCCGGATCGCAACGCCGCCCTCTGCTAGCCTGCCGCCACGATGCCGATCGACCTGCGCTCCGACACCGTCACGAGGCCCGTCGAGGCCATGCGCCGCGCCATCGCCAACGCCGAGGTCGGCGACGATGTGCTGGGCGACGACCCGACCGTGAAGCGCCTCGAGGCCGCCGCCGCCGAGCGCATCGGGAAGGAAGCCGCCCTCTTCGTGCCCAGCGGCACGATGGCGAATCTGCTCTCGCTGCTGACCCACTGCGGTCGAGGCGACGAGGCGATCGTGGGCTCCGAGTCCCACATCCTCCATCACGAGTCCGTCGGCGCCGCGGCCCTCGGCAGCATCAACCTCCGCACCGCCGTGAACGACCATCGAGGCCGTATCAGCGGCGACGAGGTGCGCTCGCTCATCCGTCCGATCCCGCCGCACACGGCCCTCATCTGCCTGGAGAACACGCAGAACCGCTGCGGCGGCGCGGCCATCCCGCTCGCCAGCATGCGCGAGGTCACCGCCGTCGCCCGCGAGCACGGCATCCCCGTGCACATGGACGGCGCGCGCATCTTCAACGCCGCCGCCGCCCTCGAGACCGACGCCGCCACCCTCGCCGCCGAGGCCGACACGGTCTCGTTCTGCTTCTCGAAAGGCCTCGGCGCGCCCGTCGGCTCGATCCTCACCGGCCCGTCCGACTTCATCGAGCGCGCGCGCCCCATCCGCCGCATGCTCGGCGGCGGCCTCCGCCAGTCCGGCATCATCGCCGCCGCCGCGCTGTACGCCCTCGAGCACCACGTCGAGCGGCTGCCCGAGGACCACGCCAACGCGCGCCACCTCGCCGAGGGCCTGGCCTCGATGCCCCACGTCGTGCTCGACCCCACCGAGGTCGACACCAACATCGTCTTCTTCGAGCTCGAGCCGGCCGTCGACGGCCTCGAGTTCCGCAATCGCCTCGCCGAGGCCGGCGTGCTCTGCAGCGGCACCGGCCCCCAGCGCGTCCGCATGGTCACCCACCTCGACGTCACCAGCACCGACATGGACGCCGCCATCGAGGCGACGGCGCGCGTCCTCGAGTCGTTCTAGCCGATGGCCCACGTCCGCCGCGCCGGTCTCGTCACGCTCGCGCTCGTGCTGCTCGCCGTCGGCGCCGCGTGCTCGAGCGGCACCGCCACCGTCGACACCGCCGAGGTCGTGACGACCGTCGAGTTCCCGGCCGGCGAGCGCCTCGAGTACCGCCTCATCGAGGCCGGTGAGGAGCTCGGCCACGGCACCCTGGTTACCGAGCAGACCGAGGACGGCTGGCGCTTCGAGCAGCGCTACACGTCGGCCACCGTCGAGGGTGCCTCGGACGTCTCCGTCGCCAGCGTTGACTCGATGCTTCGCCCCCGCTCATCCGAGCGCACGATCACTCACGAGGACGGCCGCGTCGACTCCTACGCCGTCGAGTACCGGGCCGAGGACGAGCGCTACGTCTCCACCGTCACCGAGGCCGGTGAGGACCCCGAGGTCCGTGAGTTCGAGCTCCGTGAGCACGCCTACGACAACGAGTCGTCACTCTGGCTGTGGCGCACCCTCGACCTCCACGAGGACTTCGAGGCCCGCTACGTCTCCGTCAACCCCTTCGAGCGCAGCCAGCAGGTCGTCGACGTCAGCGTCACCGAGCGCACCACCGTCGAGGTCCCCGCGGGCGAGTTCGAGGTCTGGCGCGTCCAGATCCTCAACGGGCGCGCCACCCGCATCGCCTGGATCGAAGTCGCCGCCCCCCACCGCATCATCCAGTGGGACAACGGCGCCTCATTCCTCCAGCTCGTCGAGGCCTCGTCGAACTAGAGGTCCGCGCCGCGCCTGTCGTCGCCACGCATCGAGTCGGGCGAGGTCACCGTCGACGTCCCGTCCCCGCCGGGGAGCGCCAGGGCGCAGCCCTCGCTGCTAGGAAAGGTGGGCGGGCGGGCGACCGGCCCGGAGGGCCGCCCTCAGCCTTCCGAGGCCCGACGCCGGGGCGCTAACCGCCACCCCATAGGCAACCGACGCCGTCCGCCCGCGCCTCATCCTCGAGCGCCACGAGGTCCTCGCGGAAGCGCCCGTCCTGACGCCACGCCTCCGCCAGCCCCTCGGCGACGAGCGTGGCATCGATCGAGCGGCCATCCGAGGTGAAGACGTACCGCAGCTCGCGCCCGTTCGGGTCCTGCAGCCGCTCGTCCGGCAGCAGCTGCACCGAGCTCCCCGCCAGCGTCTCGAGGCGCTGTGTGGCCTCGAGGTAGCACGGCTCGTTCGTCTCCGGCGCGTCGATGCCGAACAGCCGCACGCGGAACGCCGTCAGCGCCGACAGCACGTCGAGCGTGTCGCCGTCGATGATCCGGTCGACGGTCACCGTCACGAGGTCTTCGGTCGGCGCATCGAGGGTCCACGCGCCGTCGCTCTGCACGAGGCTCGGTTCGTCTGCACCGTCGCCCCGCGCGAACAGCCCGCCCACCCCGAGGATGAAGATCAGCGCCCCCACCAGGAGCATGACCCGGCTCATCCGCCGTCGCGACCGGCTCGTGTCGCGCCAGTCCGGCACGTAGCGTCGCCGCCCGCCCGCCCCTCGAGGTCCGCTCACGCGGCGCCGCCCTCGAGGCCCGCGACCCCTGCCGAGGCGACTTCGACGGCGAGCGCATCCTCCGCCCATCGTGCCGACTCGACGCTCAGCGCCGCATCGACGCGCGGGTGCGCCTCGGCCGTCGCGAGCACGACGCCGGCAGCTCGGAAGCGGTCACGCTCCTCGAACGTCGACCCGCAGGCGACGACGACCCCCGCCTCGGCCCGGAGGTCACGCAGCCCGTCGAGGACGCGACGCACCTGCCACTCGTAGACCTCGTCGCCCCCGTGCACCCCGAACACCCACATCGAGGCCGGTGACGCCATCGAGGCGGCCTCGAGCGCCGACTCCTCGATCTCCGCCGCCGCGCTCCACATGCCGTTCGTGACCGAGGCCACCCCGCGCATGATGAAGGCCATGTGCGGCACCGAGGACGCGAAACGCTCCATCGAGGCGCGGTCCGGTAGCCACGTCGCAACCAGCAGCTGCGTCTCCGAGCGCCCGACGACCACCGCCCGCGCGTCGTCCGCCTCGCCGAGGCCGCGGGCCAGCTCGACCGCACGCTCGACCGCTGCCCCCTCGAGGTCGGCGCGTAGCCGCGCCGCCACCACGTGCACGACCCCGCTCATCCGAGGCCCGCGCTCATCGCAACAGTCGAGGGCGGGCCGGCCGTGTCCGCGACGTTCGAGGCGCCAGCGTGCGCTGCTCCGGCAGCAGTAGCCGCCCGTCCTCGAGCTCCTCGACGCGGTCGACGTGCTCCATGACGAAGGGGTCGTGCGTCGCCGTGACGATCGTGACGCCCTGTTCCGCGATCTCCCGCAGGAGCGCGAAGATCTGCGCTCCGGTCGTGGAATCGAGTTCGCCTGTGGGCTCGTCCGCGATCAGCACTCGAGGGTCGTTCGCCAGCGCCCGCGCCACAGCGACCCGCTGCTGCTCTCCACCCGAGAGCTCGTAGGGGCGGTGGCTCGCCCGCCGCGTCAGCCCCACGCGCTCGAGGAGCTCGCGCGTCCGCTCGCCGCGCTCGCGTAGCCCCGCGCCCGCGATGCGCAGCGCCAGTTCGATGTTCTCCGCCGCCGACAGCAGCGGCAGCAGTCCGAAGGACTGGAACACGAAGCCGATCGTGTGCCGCCGCAGCTCGGTGAGCTGCCCCTCGCTGAACGTCGAGACCTGGTCCTCGCCGATGAACACCGCGCCCTCGTCCGGCCGGTCGAGGCCTGCGACGATGTTGAGGAGCGTCGTCTTCCCCGAACCCGAACGCCCGACGATCGCGAGGAACTCGCCGGACGGCACATCGAGGCTCACATCGTCGACCGCGCGAACGAGCGAACCGCCCCCGCGGAACACGCGCGTGACGTGCTCGACGCGGATCGGCAGCCCTCGAGGCTCGTCTCCGTCCCCGCCACGAGGCCCGCGCGCGTCCGTTACCTCCCGCGCCACGGCGTCCTCCGGTTCTCCTCCTCGGCCTCCGGTCGCACTTCGACGTGGTCGTCCGACAGCTCCACCCGCGCTCGCTCGCCGATCCCGAGGGCATCGAGGTGCTCGCGCGGGATCTGCAGACGCCCGCTCCGGTCGACGACGGCGAACTCCTCGATGATCTCGCCCTGCCCCCGGGAGAAGGCGGCGTGGCGCACGATCTCGGTGCTCGTGCGCCCGTCGCGCATCGCCACCACGCGGTCGACGCGCTGGGCGATCGCGCGGTCGTGCGTGACGACGACGACGGTGACGCCCGTCGTCTCGTTCAACGTGCGAAAGACGCGAAAGACCTCATCGGCCGTCGAGCTGTCGAGCTCGCCCGTGGGTTCGTCCGCCAGCAGCAGCGGCGGGTCGTTCGCGAGGGCGACCGCGATCGCCACCCGCTGCTGCTCGCCGCCCGAGAGCTGGTCCGGCCGCTGCTTCCGCCGCTCGGCCAGACCCACCTGCTCGAGCAGCAGCTCCGCGCGACGCCGCGCCTGCCGCCGTGAAGCGCCTTCGAGGATCGCCGGCACTTCGACGTTCTGCTGCGCGCTCAGGTACGGGATGAGGTTGCGCCCGGTCTGCTGCCAGACGAAGCCGACCTCCGTGCGGCGGTACTGCACGAGGTCTTCGGCCGTCGTCGTCAGCAGGTCCCGCTCGCCGACCTGGACGCGGCCCGCCGAGGGCGTGTCGAGCCCCGCGAGGATGTTGAGCAGCGTCGACTTCCCCGATCCCGAGGCGCCCACGATCGCCATCATCTCGCCGCGCGCGACCTTCAGATCGAGGCCGCGCAGCGCGACGACCTCCAGGTCCTCGCTCTTGAAGATCTTGAACAGGTCCTCGCAATGGATGTACGGGGTGTCGCGCCCTTCGAGGGCGTTCGCGGCGGCCGTCATCGAGGCTCGCGCAGAGGAAGGGAGCGAGAACGAGGCGTGTACGGCATCGGGCTAGGCGTCCCCGATTCGCAGCGCGCGGTGCACCTGCAGTCGAACGTACAGTAGCACCACGCCTCCGATGGTCACGGCGAACACCGCCCCGAGGATCGCCCACGCGATGAACACCGAGGGCCATGACACGCCGAGGACGAACGGCGGCAGCACGTCCGCGCCCTGCTCGTCCGTGCCGAGCAGCCCCATCATCTGGCGCCCCACCTGCAGCCCCACGATCGTCCCGAGGCCCATCCCCGCCGCGATCACGAACAGCTGCTCGAACGCCACCACCCCGAACACCTGCAGCCGCGAGAACCCGAGGGTCCGCAGGATCGCGAACTCCAGCGCCCGCTCCTGCGCTGTGAGGTACGAGTACACGAGGAACCCGATCGCCGAGAGCAGCAGCACCGCCCCGAACGCGATCGCGAGGATGCCCTGCCACCCTGCCGCCACCAGCGGGTCCTCCTGCTGCGCCAGCCGCTCCGTGTCGATGTCCACGATGTCGTCCGGCCCGATCCCGGCCGCCGTCAGCGCCTCAACCACCGAGGCCGGGTCATCCGTCGCGAACCACGCCTCGTTCGGCGTCGTCCCACGCACGCCCGGCACGCGGTTGATGCCGTACAGCAGCCGGTCGAGGTTCACGACCGCAAGCCCCGTGCTGCCCGCGGTTCGCACGGTCGGGAACAGCTCCACCGTGCCCACGAGCCGCGCCTCGACGAAGCGCGAGCCGACCAGCATCTGGAAGAGGTCCCCCTCCTCGAGCTCGAGCGCCGTGGCCGTGCTGTCGAGGAGGAAGGCCTGCATCGGCCGCACGTCACTCGCGAGTTGCAGGCCCCGCAACGGCGGTCCGCGCCTTGCGTCCACCCACGAGTAGCGAATCGATCCATCGAAGCCCGGCGGCGCCGAGCGGTCCGCGACGAAGCGGTCGCCCGAGGGCGTGGGTCGGTACCCCTCGAGCGTCGTCAGCCCATCCACCGAGGCGAAGGCTGTCACCGCGTACGCCCCCGCGAACGCCGCAGCCCCCGGCTCCTCCGGGTTCACGTCGCCGAGGTTCGCCTCCGTCGCCATCACCCCGCCGAGGAGCACCGTTCCTTCCGAGGCCGCGATGCTCCCTCGAGGCACGATGAAGTACGAGATCAGTTCCAGCGGCGGCCGCAGGTCGTCGGCGCCCGGCAGCGGCGCCCACGCGAAGGTCCAGCCCTGCGTCACCGGCTGCTCCGGCCGCATCACCCCCAGTTCGACGTCGGCATACACGCCCCGCGAATCGCGCACGCGCACCGCCACGATCACGCGACCGCTGATCGTCGGCGCCTGCACCCACGCCCCGATCGCCGTCGGCGCGCCCTCGATAGGGAAGCCGGGCGATTCGATGTCGTTCTCCTCGAGGGTGGCCGCGACCTCGGCGAGCGACATCGAGGCGAAGTCGCCTCGGAAGAAGGCGACGTCCGCGAACGTCGACGGCTCGATCCCGAGGACGGTGACGTTCTCGCCGCCCGCTTGCGTCGAGGCGTTGCCCGTCGTCCGCAGCACCGGCGACGCGACCTCCGCGCCGAACCCTTCGAGGGCGCTCCGCGTCTCGAACTCCCCGTTCGCCGGCAGCCCGCGCAGGTCCGTCGCCCGCACGTCGGCTCCCGAGGCGTACGCCGCCCGGTCGTCGTACGACTGGTCGAGGGTGCGGCTGAACGAGGCGCCGAACATCCCCACGCCCGTCGCGAACATCAGCAGCAGGATCAGCCGCGTGTAGTGCGTCGGGTTCCGCACCAGCGACCGGATGCCCACGAGCACCGCCGTGCTCGGCGTCTGGCTCAGCAGCATCGAGACCCCGCGCAGCACGAGGGGGAAGAGCCGCAGGAAGACGACGCCCACCGTGAGCAGGAACACCGCCGGCATCAGCAGCAGCAGCGGCTCCGACTGCAGGTCACCGAAGATCGAGGTGGTGAACAGGTCCTCACGCTGCGAGACCTGCCACAGCACCAGCGCGCTCGCCAGCACGAACAGCACATCGAGGTAGTACCGCAGGAAGAACGGCGTCGACCGCGGCCGCGCCGTCTGCCGGCGCAGCTCCACCATCGTCGACCGCGTGATGCGCCACGCCGGCACCATCAATGCCAGGAACGCGATCAGCGCGCCGCCCACCGCGAGCAGGTACGCCGTGCCCGACACCCGCACTTCGAGGAAGCCGCCGCCCGACAGCGCCTCGAAGGCCGGCGTCGGCCCGAGCGCGGAGATCACGAGGGCGGCAAGCGGCGGCCCGACCGCCACGGCCAGCCCCGCGAGGATCAGCGCCTCGACGCTGTACTGCGCGAGCAGCTGGCCCGTCGTCGCGCCGCGTGACCGCAGCAGCGCGATCTCGCTCGCCTGCCGTTCGACGAGCATCGTGGAGACCATCAGCAGGTAGTACGCGACGATGCCGGCGATCTGCAGCAGCAGGATCAACAGCGGCACCTGCGTGAAGAACAGCTTGCGGTCGTACGTGCGCAGCACCTCGATGAGATCGGTGTCGAGGCGCAGTCGCGACTCCGAGGCCCCCAGCGTCCGCGCCGCCCCCTCGAGGCCGTCCGCCACGTCCGTCGCCGTCCGCGCGCTCAGCGATTCGAGGTCAACGCGGTAGTCGTCCGCGAGGTCAGCCTGGATGCCCGGCAGCAGCCGCGCCACCGCCCCGAAGAGGGTCGCCTCCGGCACGTGGAAGGCGTACGTCTCCCAGCTCGCCGTGCGGCGGTCGATCGCCTCCGGATCGCCGCCCCAGAACGGGTCATCGAGGTCCCGCGCCTCGACGATCGCCGCCACCTCGACGGTCAGTGGAGTCGCCTCGTCGTCCCAGAACGGATGCAGTTCGAACTGCGTGCCGAGGCTCATCCCGTTGCGCTCGGCGGTCTCGCGACCCACCGCCACCGGCAGCGCTGCCCCGCTCGGCTCCGGCACCGGGTCCGGCCACGCGCCCTCGACGATCACGAGGTGCGATTCGATGTCCGATCGGAAGCGCAGGAACGCCCGAGGCCGGTCGTTCGAGGTGCTGACGGCCCCACCGAGCTCGGTCGGGAAGAACGTGGCCGTCGAGGCCTGGCGCAGGTGCTCGTCGACCGCGCCACCGAGCGCGCTGTTGATCACCGGGTCGATCCGAGCCCGCGCGCGCTGATACGAGGTGGCGTCGACCGCGACCGTCGTCTGCCCGACGTGCACATCGAGGTCGGCGCGGTCGTGGTGCTCCAGCGCGAAGTCGAGGCCGAGGTCGCGAATCGCCTCGGAGTAGAGCGCCGTGGATGACAGGATGGCAGCCGCCACGACCGTGCCGATGGCGACGCTCACCAGCAGCCGCCAGTTCCCGGCCATCCGACGGACGGCGATCAGCGGCAGCGA
This sequence comes from Dehalococcoidia bacterium, assembly GCA_041390625.1. Taxonomy (GTDB): domain Bacteria; phylum Chloroflexota; class Dehalococcoidia; order UBA2979; family UBA2979; genus RBC038. The sequence continues at coordinate 12,335 of JAWKPM010000014.1, forward strand.
GCGATAGCGCATTCGAGGATTCTACGGGCCTCCGAGGCCCCGCCGCGCCCCCGCGGCCCGCGCGACCCCGAGGGCTATACTGCGCCCGTGACACCCGCGAACGACACGACCGAAACGAACGAGACGGCCGAGGCCGCCGAGGCTCCAGAGGCCGCCGAGGCCGAACGCCCCCGGCTCCTGCTCGTCCTCGACAGCCACGGCATCATCTACCGCTCGTACTTCGCCTTGCGCGACACGCTCACGATCCGCGCCACGGGCGAGCCGGTCGGCGCGGTCTACGGCTTCGCGAACAGCCTGCTCTACGCCCTCGATCAGCTGAAGCCGACGCACATCATCGCCGCCTGGGACTCGCCCCAGAAGACGTTCCGCCACGAGGCCGACGAGCGCTACAAGGCCACACGTGTCGCGATGCCCGACGACCTCCGCCCCCAGGTCGAGCGCGTGCGCGCGCTCCTCGAGGCGTTCCGCATCCCCATCGTCACCGCCCCCGGCTTCGAGGCCGATGACGTCGTCGGCACGCTGACCCGCCAGGCCGAGGCCGAGGGCGTGCCCTCCGTCGTCCTCACGCTCGACAACGACCTCGTGCAGCTCGTCGACGACGACGTGCACGTCTACATGTACCGCCCGTACCAGCGCGACTACGTGATGTACGACGAGGCCGCCGTCCGCGACCGCTGGGGCTTCGCGCCACAGCAGATGATCGACTACAAGGCCCTCGTCGGTGACAACTCCGACAACATCCCCGGCGTCCGTGGCATCGGTGAGAAGGGCGCCCTCTCCCTCATCGAGACCTACGGCACCGTCGAGGCGATGCTCGAGCACCTCGAGGAGATCAAACCGCCCCGCGCCCAGAAGGCGCTGACCGAGGGCGCCGAGGACGCACGCCACTCGAAGCTGATGGCGACCATCGTGCGCGACGTCCCCGAGGTCGAGCTGGACCTCGAGGCCGCGCTCGTCCGCGACTACGACCGCGACGCCGTCCTCGAGATGTTCCGCGACCTCGAGTTCCGCTCCCTCGTCTCGCGGCTGCCCGAGCACATCACCGACGGCCCCGGCCAGCGCGCCGCCGCCGAGCCGGCCGCCGCCGAGGACCGCGAGTACGAGGTGGTGACCACCGCCGAGGGCCTGGCGAAGGTCGTCGCCGCCATCCGCAAGGCCGGCCACTTCGGCTTCGAGGTCGTCGCCGACGACGAGCATCCGATGCGCGCGCCCGACTGCCTCGTCGGCATCGGCCTCTCCATCGAGGCGCGTTCGGGCTGGTACGTCCCCTTCGGCCACACCCGCGAGCCCGCCCCGCCCGTCGAGGGCCAGCAGGAGCTCGCGATGGACGAGGCGCCCCTCGAGGACACGCCCATCGAGCAGCTCACCCAGGCCGAGGTGCTCGTCGCCCTCGAGCCCCTCTTCACCGACGACTCACTCCGCCGCGTGACCCACAACGCGAAGTTCGGCCTGCTCGCCCTCGCCGATGCCGAGGGCGGCTTCTGGTCCGCCCCCGCCGCCTTCGACACGATGGTCGCGGCCTACTGCCTCGGCGACTCGAACGTCACCGTCCGAGGTCTCGCGTTCAACCGTCTCGGTCAGGAGCTCGTCGACCCGAAGGTGCTGCTCGGCACCGGCCGCAAGGCAATCCCGTTCTCGCGAACGACCCCCGAGGACTGTGCCGCGTTCGCCGCCGGCAACGCCGACCTCGCCCTGCGCCTCTCCGAGGTGTTGGCGAAGGACCTCGAGGACAACAGCCTCGTCGGCGTCTTCGAGGACCTCGACATGCCCCACGTCCCCGTGCTCGCGCGGATGGAGCGCTGGGGCCTCGCGATCGACCCGAAGGAGCTCGAGAAGCAGGCCCGCCACCTCGAGGCCGCCGTCGAGGCCGCGGAGCGCGAGGTCTTCTCGTCCGTCGGCCGCGAGTTCCAGATCGGCTCGCCCCAGCAGCTCTCACACATCCTCTTCGAGGAGCTGCACCTCCCGAAGACGCGCAAGACGCGCACCGGCTACACCACGGACGCGACCGCCCTCGAGGCGCTGCGCCACGTCCACCCCGCCGTGGCCGCCATCCTCGACTGGCGCGAGCTGACGAAGATCAAGTCCACCTACGTCGACACGCTGCCGGCGCAGGTCAACCCGCGCACCGGTCGCATCCACACCGTCTTCTCGCAGGTCACCGCCGCCACCGGCCGTCTCTCGTCGAGCGACCCGAACCTCCAGAACATTCCGCTCCGCACCGAGGTCGGGAACGCCGTCCGCAGCGCCTTCGTCGCGCGCGACTGCGGCGAGGATCCGATGTACCTCTCCTACGACTACTCCCAGATCGAGCTGCGCATCCTCGCCCACATGTGCGGCGACGACGACCTCCGTCGCGCCTTCATGGAGGGCCAGGACATCCACGCCGCCACCTCGGCGCGCGTCTTCGGTGTCCCCCTGACCGAGGTCACACCGGAGATGCGTCGACGCGCGAAGGTCTTCAACTTCGGCGTCCTGTACGGCCTCACCGCCTTCGGCCTATCACAGCGCGAGGGCATTCCCCGCGACGAGGCCGAGGACTTCATCCGCACCTACTTCGAGGCCTACCCCGCCGTCGCCGTCTGGCGCGACAAAGTGGTCGACGAGGCCCGCGCGAAGGGCTACGCCGAGACGCTGACCGGCCGCCGCCGCTACATCCCGGAGCTCCGAGCCAGCAACCGCAACCACCGCATGGCCGCCGAGCGCATCGCCATCAATATGCCCATCCAGGGCACCGCCGCCGACATCATCAAGCTCGCCATGAACCGCATCGATGCCGAGATGCTCGAGCGCCGCGAGCAGGGCGCCGAGGCCCGCATGGTCCTCCAGGTCCACGACGAGCTCATCTTCGAGCTCCCCGCCGCCGAGGCGGACGACGTCCGCGAGATGGCCCACCGTCTCATGCCCGCCCTCGAGCTCGCCGTCCCCCTCGACATCGAGGAGAAGTCCGGCCGCTCCTGGGGCGACCTCGCCGGCTAGCGCCATCCTGCCCTGCAAGCGACCACAGAGTTCATCTGGACCACGGCGCAATTCGAACATCTCGCGACAAGGCTGCGTCTTGGCCACGCCCAGACGCGCTCGTTGGTGAGTGCGGCGCCCGGGGATTTGATTCCTGTCGCCACCGGGCGCGAGCGTCGCGCGCTCGATCGTCGATGAACGCGCGGAGACCCATCGACAACGCCTCAAAGGCTTCGACGTGGAGCAGCGGTAACTTGTCGCGCTTGCGATCCAGCGAAGCACCGGCGAGCCGATGAAGGCGGGTCAGTGGTTTCTTGCTGAGCCGAACGGTCCAAAGATACGAATGGAGATCCGCCGCTTGCACGCCCGGATACCTGTCGTCGCGGATGTAGGTGAGCCCCCCCAACTCGTCTTGCCAGACCCCGAGCCGATTCGTCGACGTCTCCTGCGTGTATGCGGCGAAAGAGTTCTCTCGCGAGCGGTTCGTTCTTCGGATTCTCGTCCAGCACGAAGTCGACCATCGCGTCTTGGCGCGCCAATGCAAGTGCGTCCTCGGTCATCCGACTGAAGGCCGCCAGATATGGAGGACGTCCCGGCGCCCCGGAGGTAAGCAAGCGGGACTCGACCCGATCAGGTCGAACCTCGGTCGACACACGACCGGTGGTCACGTATCGGCGCATCCACTCCGGTTGCTCCGCGAAAGCGACGTTGTCGACCGCCGCTCCGACCGGAACGATCCGTCGGAACTCAATCTCAGCGAGGAGCCGCCTCAAGAACGCCTCAGCGCGCTCCTGCGTCCAGCCGTTGTACGGACTCTTCCTGCTTTGCCACGCGCTCTTCTGAAAGAAGGCGTAGGCATGGAACGCTGCGACCCCCTCCGCGTCGAGGATTTCGCGCCAACGCCGGTCGAAGGCAGCCCACTGGCTCGGCGACCCTACGTATCCCGACACAATCGTGTATGGCGACACCCCATCGGTGCCAGTTTCGTCGGCGAAGACCACGTCCCTGCGAACCACCGAGACCTCAGATCGTCTTCTGCCGTCCAATGACAGCGCCGGCAGGCTGCAGGGGGCGCCCTCAGAGCCAGCGGATAGGACATCAGTTCTATCTTACCAGGCTTGGCAGTCTTCGCCCGGGCGGGCGGGTGGGCCACCCCGAAGGGGATGGCACGGTCGCGGCGAAGCCGCGACCTCACTTCCGAGGACCCCACCCCCGCTAGACTCCGAATCCAACACCGAGGACACGAAGGCCCCTCCGATGCCCGAGCTCCCCGAGGTCGAGACGATCCGCCGCGACCTCACGCCGCTCCTCGTCGGGCGCCGCATCGAGGCCATCCGCATCCACTCCGGCGGAGAGCGCCTCGCCATCACCCACGCCCCGCGCGCCCTCGAGGCCGAGCTCGCCGGCCGCCGCGTCGAGGCCATCGGCCGCCACGGCAAGTACCTCCAGCTCCGACTCGACGATGGTCGCACCTGGGTCATCCACCTCCGCATGACCGGCGCCCTCGTGCACGCGCCCATCGAGGCGCCCACCGGCCGCTTCGAGCGCGCCCGCATCGATCTCGACGACGCCACCTCGCTCCGATTCAACGACCTCCGCAAGTTCGGCACCTGGCACCTCGTCGAGGACCCCATCGAGGCCATGACCCGCAGCGGCCCAGACGCCCTCTCGCCCGAGTTCACCAGCGCCTGGCTCCGCGACCGACTCAAGGGCCGCTCCACCACCGTGAAGGCCGCGCTGCTCGACCAGCACGTCGCCGCCGGCGTCGGCAACATCTACGCCGACGAGGCACTCTGGCGCGCCGGCATCGACCCCCGCACCGAGGCCGGTCGCCTCGGCCCGAGGCGCGTCGCGAGGCTGCACGGTGCCGTCGTCGACGCCCTCGAGGCCTCCATCGCCGACCGAGGCTCGTCCTTCTCCGACTACCGCGACGGTCTCGGCGCGGAGGGCCTGCACACCGTGCACGTCCACGTCTTCCGCCGCGACGGCTTGCCCTGTCACCGCTGCGCGACGACCATCGTGAAGCAGCGCGTCGCCGGCCGCGGCACTCACTTCTGCCCCCGCTGCCAGCGCCGCTAGAACCCCGCTGGAGGCCCGCGTGAACCTCGAGGACCAGACCCCCCTCGAGGCCCCCGAGGGGTCCGGCGACGACGGCCTGGACGAGCATCGAGGCCACGTCGGCGTCGACCACTTCATCGGCGACATCGTCTTCGGCGCCAACGACGGCCTGATCACGACGTTTGCCATCGTCAGCAGCGTCGCCGGCGCCGAGCTCGGCGCGAAGGCCGCGCTCGTGCTCGGCCTCGCGAACCTCCTCGGCGACGGCGTTTCGATGGCCGCCGGCAACTACCTCGGCCGGCGCTCCGATACCCAGGTCGCCGCCTCGCGAGCCGGCCGCCCCGCCAGCCGTCGAGGCCCGGTGTCGCACGGTGGCGCGATGTTCGCCGCGTTCGTAGTCGCCGGGACGGTGCCCCTGCTGCCGTACTTGCTGTTCGATGGCTCGACGGCATTCATCATGGCGTTGTGTGCCACGGCCCTGACGCTCTTCGGGGTCGGCAGCGCCCGAACCTTTGTCACGCGCCAGCCGTGGCTGAGCTCGGGCATGGAGATGCTGGCCGTCGGCTCAGTCGCGGCGATTCTGGCGTACGCCGTAGGGTGGCTGTTCCGCAGCGTGGTCTAGGTCAGAATCTGCGCGTCGAGTTGCGGGTTCCAAACGTGTTGGAAAACTACGCAACGTAAGCGCCTGTTCATCTGAGCACTTGTCTTCGTTGACATCCACGCGATACCTTCCGAACAGGGTGTCGGGGGAACCCCTGATACCTCGCTTCGTCGAGGTGTCTGCGCATGGTGGCTTGGGTCCTGGCCGGGGCGGTCGGATTCGCCCTTCTCGGGTTCGTGATCGCGGCGCTCTACATCGCCGACATGTTCACGCGCCCGAAGCGACGTCGCGTTCAGGGCACGCCCGCCGAGCACGGGCTCCGCTTCGAGGACGTGCAGTTCCGCAGCCCCGACCTCGTCGTGCTCCGGGGCTGGTTCCTCGAGTCCCCCGGCGCGCGCGCCACGATCATGCTCGTACATAACTCCGATGGCACACGTGCCGATCCCGAGGTCGGCCTGCTCGACATCCAGCGCGCCTACGTCCGCAACGGCTTCAACGTCTTCGCATTCGACCTCCGAGGCCGTGGCGAGTCCGGCGGCAGCCGCGACGAGCTCGGCACGGGCGAATTGCGGGACCTCGAGGCCGCAGCGGGCTACGTCCGCCGCCGCACCGAGGGACTGCCCATCATCCTGCACGGCTTCGGCCTCGGTGCCGCGCTCGCGCTCCACGCCGCGGGCCACGATCTCGAGGTCGCAGGCGTGATCGCCGACTCCCCCTACGAGTCCGTCCGCGAGCACCTGCGCTACCGCTGGCACCGCCTCCCCTCGCCGATCTTCAACCTCGCGTGCTGGCTTGCCCGCAAGCTCTATGGCGCCGACGTCAACACGCTGAGGCCCACGCGCGGCATTGCCCACCTTGCCGGTGTGCCGGTGCTCCTCATTCACGGCGCCCTCGATCACGAGGTCCCGGTCGCCCAGACGCTGAACCTCGCCGCCGCCTCGCTGAGCGAGCGCAACGACGTCTGGATCGTGCCCGAGGCGGAGCATTGCGAGGCCTATCGCGCCGAGCCGCAGGCCTACGTGACCCGCTGCCTCCGCCTCGTCGACACCGCCGTGCCCTCGCGCACTCTGCGCATCCAGTCCGCGGCCGTCTAGCGAGGCGATTCGTGGCCGATCGCCGCGACGCCATCACCGACGTCCCCGGCATTCGCGTCGGACACTGGACCGACCGCCGCAACGCCACCGGCTGCACCGTCGTCCGCTGCGATCGAGGCGCGGTCGGCGGCGTCGATGTCCGAGGCGCCGCGCCCGGCACCCGCGAGACCGACCTCCTCCGCTCCGAGAACACCGTCGAGGAAGTGCACGCCGTCATGCTGAGCGGCGGCTCCGCCTTCGGCCTCGATGCCGCCGGCGGCGTCGTCGAGTACCTCCACGAGCACGGCATCGGCCTCGAGTTCGGCGAGCACCGCATCCCGATCGTGCCGGCCGCCATCCTCTTCGACCTGGGCATCGGCAAGCCCGTCGCCCCCGACCGTCGAGGCGGCTACCTCGCGGCATCGAGGGCGAGCGGTGGCCGCGTTGCCGAGGGCTCGGTCGGCGCCGGCACCGGCGCCACCGTGGCGAAGCAGGCCGGCCCATCGAGGCGGTTGAAGGGCGGTCTCGGCACCGCCTCCGAGGCGCTCGACACCGGCGTGCTCGCCGGCGCGCTCGTCGCCGTGAACGCCGTCGGCACGATCCGCGACCCCGCCACCGCCGAGGTGGTCGCCGCCCCACGAGGGCGCGCGCGCCGCTTCCTCGACATCGACGAGATCCTGCGCACGGGCCGCTCCTGGCGCGACCTCCATCCCGAGGAGGCCGAGCCGCCCGTCATCCTCACCGATGACCCGGACAAGGGCCAGAACACGACGATCGGCGTGGTCGCCACGAACGCGAAGCTCACGAAGTCCCTCGCGAACCGCCTCGCCACCGTCTGCCACGACGCCTTCGCCCGCACCACCTGGCCCGCCCACACTCGAGGCGATGGCGACGCCATCTTCGTGCTCGCCACCGGCGACATCGAGGTCGATCCCGCCGGCTACGGCGCCCTCGAGGCGGTGGCCACCCGCGCCATGGAGCGCGCCGTCCTCCGAGGCGTCCGCCTCGCCACCGGCCTCGCCGGCACCCCCTCCGCCACAGAGTGGACGTCCCCCCGCCGCCGCCGCGTCTGAGGTGGCCAGCCCGCGGCCAGGTGACTAGTCGACCAACCCGCTCTCGCCAAGGACAAAGAGCCCGAGCAGCAGTCCGAGGACGATGAGAGGCCACTGGCGGAGGACCCAATGGTGTCGCCAGCTCATCGCCGAGCCTGATGCATTTTCGGGGAGCGCGAGGCTCAGTCGGGCGAGGAGCATCGCAGAACCGAGCGCACCGAGCCCGCGAGTTCCGAGACGCGCCATGACGCTACTCGGTGGGATCAGATCGGCCGTCGCAGCGAACATCAGCGCGACCCAGAGCCCGCCGATGATCCACAGCGGCGGCCACGAGACGACCCGCCGTAGCTGCCCACGGGCTGTCCCTGAAGGTTTCATGGAGCTCACAGCTGCACCGACCTCTCCTTGTTGAGTCTCGGATGCGCGCTGTGGGAACTGAGGGCAAGCGGCTTGTGCAGCTCCGTGAGGGTCCCCGTCTGTCACGCTTCTTATCACTTCCGTTGACAGGCCCTAGCCGTTTCCTATACTGATTGCGTCAGCCGACCGGAACCGGCGGCGAGACCGAGTCGAATCCGCAAACGAACGCTGAAGGCCACCGGCCAGTCCCATCCGCTTGGATCGACGCGACCGAGACGGAGCACCCATGATCCACGTCCACACTGACGCGCCTCGGCATGCCCGAGGCCTTTTTGTGCGAGCCGCCATCGAGGCCGCCACGCACATCGAGGAGGCGACCCGATGAGCGGTACCTCCGAGCGCAGCCGCCTCATGCTCGGCGGCAAGATCCACCGCGCCACCGTCACCGCCGCCGATCTGCACTACGAGGGCTCCATCGCCCTCGACCGCGACCTCATGGACGCCGCCGGCATCCTCGAGTGGGAGCAGGTCCACGTCCTCGACGTCACCAACGGCGCCCGACTCCAGACCTACGCCATCGAGGCACCCGCCGGCTCCGGCGAGATCTGCGTCAACGGCGCAGCCGCCCACCTCGTGAACCCCGGCGACCTCGTCATCGTCCTCAACTTCGTTCAGGTGCCCGAGTCCGAGCTCGACACCTACCGCCCCCGCCTCGTCCACGTCGATGCACACAACCGCCAGACCGAGGCGGGTACGCCCAACCACAGCTGGGAACGCGAGGCAGTCGGGACGGAGGCCACTCGATGAAGCGGATCACCATCGGCGACCTGCAGGCCATGCGCGACGAGGGCACGCCCATCGCGATGGTCACCTCGTACGACCACCCCACCGCTCGCCTCGCCGACGAGGCCGGCATCCCGATCCTGCTCGTCGGCGACACCCTCGGCATGGTCGTGCTCGGCTACGACTCCACGCTGCCCGTCACCGTCGATGACATGATTCACCACGGCCGCGCGGTCGTTCGAGGCGCGAAGCGCGCCCACGTCGTCGTCGACATGCCCTTCGGCTCCTATCAGACCGGCTGGCAGGACGCGATGCGCAACGCCACCCGCATCATGCAGGAGACCGGCTGCGGCTCCGTGAAGCTCGAGGGCGGCGTCCGCTCCGCGGAGACGGTTCGCCGCCTCGTCGAGGCCGGCATCCCCGTCATGGGCCACGTCGGCCTCACGCCCCAGTCCGTGAACCAGTTCTCCGGCTTCAAGCTCCAGGGCCGCACGCCCCGCGAGGCCGTCTCGGTCATCGCCGACGCGAAGGCCCTCGAGGAGGCCGGCGCCTACGCCATCGTCCTCGAGACCGTGCCGACGGCACTGGCGCACATGATCACGCAGCGCGTGAGCGTTCCGACCATCGGCATCGGCGCCGGCCCCTTCTGCAGCGGCCAGGTGCAGGTGTGGCACGACATGCTCGGCCTCTTCGACAACTTCAAGCCGAAGCATGCCCGGCGATTCGCCGAGGTCGGTCAGACCATCCGCGACGCCCTCACCGAGTACCGCACCGAGGTCGAGGCCGGCTCGTTCCCGACGGCGAAAGAGTCGTTCTACATGGACGAGCGCGCCCTCAAGCTCATCGAGAAGATGGCGCCGCCGCTGCCCGACGCCGACATCGAGCCGCAGGACGCCGACGACATCCTCGACGACGCCCGCGAGATGCTCGAGCGCTCGAGGCGCACGGGCGGCGCGAGCACCGAGTAGCGCCGGACTGACCATCGAAGCGAGCGCCGGGCCGTGCTGATCATCCGCGACGTCCCGGCGCTTCGCACGTGGCGCGCCGCCGCTCGCGCCGATTCAGGCCCCGTCGGGTTCGTCCCGACGATGGGTGCGCTGCACGCCGGCCACGTCTCGCTCGCCGAAACCGCGCGTGCCGAGTGTCCGACCGTGATCGCCTCGCTGTTCGTGAATCCGACGCAGTTCGGCCCCAACGAGGACTTCACCCGCTACCCCCGTGACGAGGCCGGCGACCTGGCGAAGTTCGAGGCCGCCGGCGTCGACGCCGTCTTCGTCCCGCCCCTCGAGGTGATGTACCCCGAGGGCCACAGCACCACCGTCCACGTCGATGGCATCACCGACCGTCTCGAGGGCGCGCATCGCCCCGGCCACTTCGACGGTGTCACCACCATCGTGACGAAGCTCTTCAACCTCGTGCAGCCCGACCGCGCCTACTTCGGCCAGAAGGACGCGCAGCAGCTCGCGACGATCCGCAAGATGGTCCTCGACCTCGACATGCCCATCGATGTCGTGGCGTGCCCCACCGTCCGCGACCCCGACGGCCTCGCCCTCTCATCGAGGAACGTCTACCTCAGCGCCGATGAGCGACGGCAGGCGCTCTCACTCTCCCGCGGCCTCACCCGGGCCCGCGAGGCCTTCGAGGACGGCATCACCGATGCGCCCACCCTCCGAGACCTCATCCGCCAGACCGTCGAGGCTCAGCCGCTCGCCAGCATCGACTACGTGTCGGTCGCCGACGCCGCCACCCTCGAGGAGCTCGAAGGCCTCATCGAGGCTCCCGCGCTCTGCTCGCTCGCCGTCCGCTTCGGCGGCACCCGCCTCATCGACAACGCCGTCCTGACCCCCTGAGGCCGCCCCGCCGTCGATACACTGGCGCAGCAGGTCGAAGGCGAGCATCGAGGCGATGACCACCGACACCCGTGCCGCGCAGCACTCGCAACGTCTCGAGGACCTCGCGCGCCTGCGCCGCGTGCGCGACCGCATCGACCGCGAGTTCGCGCAGCCCCTGGACGTCGAGGCGCTCGCTCGAGGCGTCGGCTGGTCGGCCGGGCACCTCTCGCGTCAGTTCCGCCAGGCCTACGGCGAGGCGCCCTACTCCTACCTGATGACCCGTCGCATCGAGCGCGCGATGGCGCTGCTCCGCCGCGGCGACCTCACCGTCACCGAGGCATGCTTAGAGGTCGGGTGCTCCTCCCTCGGCACCTTCAGCACGCGCTTCACCGAGCTCGTGGGCGTGCCGCCGAGCGTCTATCGCGAGCAGGTGGCGGACCAGCCCTTCGATGCGCCGTCGTGCGTCACGAGGCAGGTCACCCGCCCGATTCGATCCGCCGAACCGGTCAGGAATCGAGAAGCAGCGCCGTCGGGCCGTGCCTAGTGTGAAAGCCATGGACACCGCCGAAGCGAAGGAGTGACCCATGGACATCACCATCCAGCACAGCTTCCTCCCCCAGGACGACCCCGAGGCCGCGCTCGCGTTCTATCGAGACACGCTCGGCTTCGAGGTCCGCAACGACGTCGGTTACGAGGGTATGCGCTGGCTCACCGTCGGACCCGTCGGCCAGCCCGACACCTCCGTCGTGCTGAGCCCGCCCGCCGCCGACCCCGGCGTCACCGAGGACGAGCGCCGCGTGATCACCGAGATGATGGCGAAGGGCACCTACGCCATGCTCGTGCTCGCATCGAGCGACGTCGACGCGACCTTCGAGCAGTTGCAGGCGCAGGGCGTCGAGGTCGTGCAGGAGCCGATGGACCAGCCTTACGGCCTCCGCGACTGCGCCATCCGCGACCCCGCCGGCAACCTCATCCGCATCCAGCAGCGCCCCTGATCGAGGCCGCTCGCGACTCTGCACACACCCGACGCGCGAAGGACGAATCGATGACCCAGGACCGCACGACGAAGCAGGCGCCAGCGCGCGCCACCCGAGGCAAGAAGACCGCCGCTCGCGATGAGCAGTCCGCCGACTACGAGGGCTTCACCGCCGAGGAACGCGAGGCGATGCAGGAGCGCGTCCGCGAGATGAAGGCCGCCTCTCGAGGCAAGAAGGGCAAGGCCGACGGCGAGGCCGACATCCTCGCCAAGATCGCCGAGATGCCCGAGCCCGATGCCGCCATCGCGACCCGCATCCACGAGCTCGTGAAGGCCGTCGCCCCCGACCTCGAGTCGCGCACCTGGTACGGAATGCCCGCCTACTCGAAGGGCGGCAAGGTGATCTGCTTCTTCCAGAGCGCCGGCAAGTTCAAGGTCCGCTACAACACCTTCGGCTTCCAGGACGCCGCCAATCTCGACGACGGCACCTTCTGGCCCACCTCCTACGCTCTGACCGAGCTCACCCCGGCCGTCGAGGCCCGCATCACCACCCTCGTCCAGCAAGCCATCCGCTGACGAGGCCGGCGCGCCGCCATCGAGGTCAGTTGCGGCCCTCGACGAGCGTCGCCAGCTGCTCGGTGACGGCGCCCCAGCCCTCGCGGAATCCGACCTCTTCGTGTGTGGCTCGGTCGTCCGCGCTGCCGTGACGCACGAGGACGCGATAGTCGGTTCCCTCGGGGTGCGCCCTGAGCACGACCTCCGCCGTCATGCGCACGGGAGCCGGGTTCGCGGGGCGCCACTCGCTGTCGATGGCGTTCGAGAAGACGAGGCGCTCGCGCGGCGCTACGACGAGGAAGCACGCGTTGACGTGTGGCACGAACTCGGCGCCGTCGGTGCTCATTGTCGTCACCAGCGCACCACCGGGAACGGCGTCGAGCTGCTCGACCCGGCACTGCATCGGCGCGGGTAGCCACCACTGTGCCAGTTGCTCCGGGTTGGTCCATGCCTCCCAGATCGCGTCCGGCGTGGCCCGGATGATCCGCTGAATCTCGAGGTCGAGCTCCGGGTTCATGCGTCCTCCTGCTCCGCCTCCACGAACTGCACGAGGCGATCGGTGCGGCCTTCCCAGACCGCTCGTTGCTGATCCAGCCATCCGCTGACGAGGTCGAATCGCTCGCGGTCCAGCGTGCACGTCCGCACGCGGCCCTCCTTCCGCGTGCGGATGAGCCCGCTCGCCTCCAGAGTCCGAACGTGCTTCATGAACGACGGAAGTGTCATCGAGGTCGATCGTGCGAGCTCACCCACGCTGGCAGGCCCCCGCCCGAGGCGCGCAACCACCTCGCGTCGCGTCGGGTCGGCGAGGGCGCTGAACACCCCATTGAGTTCGGCTGGATACTGTGCCATGAGGCTAAGGATGGCGGGACGCAACAGTAAGCGCAAGAGCTAAGTATGTCGGGCGATACTTTGTCCCCAACGTCCGCGCTCACTGGGACGCGCCTTGTCGTTCATCCAGGCTCCGAGTTCGACGCGCGGCTCCGAGGACCGACGGCGAGACGAAGCCCTCGCCCCTCCGAACGGGGTGGGGGGGCGAAGCCCCCACGTCCGAAAGGGCGGGCGGGCGGGCCACCCCCCGAAGGGGGACAACAGGGTCGCGGCCACGCCGCGACCTCCCTCCCCGCGCGAAGCGCGACCACGAGGAAACCACCCGCTTCCGACTCCACCCCTCCGCTGTTAGCATGTCTGTGCTGATTCGGGAGGCCTCGTGTCCGGTCACTCCAAATGGTCGTCCATCAAGCACAAGAAGGGCGCGACCGACGCCAAGCGCGGTCAGCTCTTCACCAAGCTCTCGCGCGAGGTGACGATGGCCGCCCGCCAGGGTGGCGGTGATCCCTCGATGAACGCGCGCCTCAGATTGGCCGTCCAGAAGGCCAAAGAGGCCAACATGCCCAACGACAACATCGACCGCGCCATCACGCGCGGCACCGGTGGTGGCGAGGCCGAGAACCTCGAGGAGATCACCTACGAGGGCTACGGTCCCGGCGGCACCGCCGTCCTCATCGAGGCCGTCACCGACAACCGCAACCGCACCGTCGCCGACATCCGCAACGCCTTCTCAAAGGGCGGCGGCAACCTCGCCGAGAACGGCGCCGTCTCGTGGCAGTTCTCCCTCAAGGGCGTCGTCGCCATCGAGGCCGCCGGCGTCGACGAGGAAGAGGTGCAGCTCGCCGCCATCGAGGCGGGCGCCGAGGACGTCACGGCCGACAGCGACGTCGTCGAGGTGATCACCCAGCCGTCCGACCTCGAGTCCGTCCGCGAGGCCCTCGAGGCCGCTGGCTTCACCGTCGACCGCGCCGAGGTCGTGCAGCTTCCGCAGAACGTCGTCGAGCTCGATGAGAAGGCGGCCATCGCCGCCCTGAAGCTCCTCGACCGCCTCGACGACCTCGATGACGTGCAGCGCGTCTTCTCGAACGCCGACTTCCCCGCTGAGCTCGTCGAGGCGGCATCGGCGTGACCGACGGCCGCCGTCGTGTGCTGGGGCTCGACCCCGGTCTCGCGACGACGGGCTACGGCATCGTGCTCGGCGATGGCGTCAGCGCCGAGGCCCTCGCCCTCGGCACCATCCGGACGAAGGCCGCGATGCCCCGCGCCGAGCGCCTCCACCGCATTTTCGAGGGCGTGCGCACCCTCATCGCCGAGCACGCTCCCGACGAGGTCGCCGTCGAGCAGCAGTTCGTCGCCGAGAACGTCCGCAGCGCGATAGCCATCGGCGAGGCGCGAGCCGCCGCGATGGTCGCCGCGTCCGCCTCGGGCCTCCCCGTCTTCGAGTTCGCCCCCACCGAGGTGAAGGAGTCCGTCACCGGCCACGGCGCCGCCCCGAAGGAGCAGGTGCGCGACATGGTCGCCATCCACCTCGGCCTCGCCGAGATCGCCGGCCCGCTCGACGTCTCCGATGCCCTCGCCGTCGCCCTCGCCCGCCTCGCCGACCTCCGTCTCGAGGCCGCGCTGGCCCGTCGATGAGCCTCCGCCCGAGGCCGCGATGATCGTCGCCCTCCGAGGCGCTCCCGAGCGTTGGGACGAGGCCGCGTCGACTCTCTGGCTCGACGTCGGTGGCGTCAGCTACGAGGTCGCGGTGCCCGCCTTCGCCGTCGAGTGGGTCGAGGCCCGCCTCCAGGACCCCGAGCTGCGGCTCTTCACCTACTACCACGCCTCCGATCGCAACCCGACGCCGGTGCTGATCGGCTTCCCCCGCCTCGCCGAACGTGACTTCTTCCGCAAGTTCATCGAAGTCCCTGATATCGGTCCCACCAAGGCCGTACGAGCATTGACGCAGCCCGTCTCCGAGATCGCACGCGCCATCGAGGGCGGCGATACGAAGGCGCTGCAGCAGCTCCCGGGCATCGGTGCCCGCCTCGCGCAAACGATCGTCGCGAGGCTCCAGGGCAAGCTGCTGCAGGAGGCGCTCCTCCGCGACGAGCAGGGCGAGCCCCTGCCCGCTACCGAGGCGGAGCCCTCGCTGCGCGACGACGCCGTCGAGGCGTTGATCGCGCTCCAGTACACCCGCAGGGAGGCGGAGGCCGTGGTCAACGAGACGCTCGACCGACAGCCCGACCTCGACGAGCTCGAGACGCTGCTCCGCGCCATCCTGGAGCGCCGGGGAGCCGCCTCGTGATCGCCCGCGAGATCGTCAACGACCGCTGGCGCCTCGGCACGGCCATCGCCGTCGCCGCGTCGCTGCTCGCCTTCGGGCTGATGGACCTGCCCGGCTACTGGCCGGACGGCGTCCTCGGCGTGCCGCCGCAGGGCTGGAGCACCGCCCTCGCCATCGTCGCTGGCGCCGCGATCGTGCGCTTCGTGTGGGACCAGCGCGTCGCCCTCCGCCGTGAGCGCCGCCTCGTCGAGGCCGCCGCGACGCTCCGCCTCTCGAAGGCGAAGCTCGCCGAGGAAGCGCGCACCGATAGCACCACGGGCCTGTTCAACCGCCGCGCCCTCGACATCGCCCTCGGCACCGAGTTCCGGCGCGCCCAGCGCTACGGCCGCCGTCTCGGCGTGCTGATGGTCGACCTCGACAACTTCAAGGGCCTCAACGACACCCACGGCCACGCCTTCGGCGACCTCGTGCTCCGCACCGTCGCCTCCACCCTCCGCGCCAACCTCCGCGAGTCCGACGTGCTCGCCCGCTACGGCGGCGACGAGTTCGTCATCGTGCTCCCCGAGGCCGCTCGAGGCGACTCCGCTGCCGTCGGCGAGAAGCTGCGCGCCGCCGTCGCCGCCCGCCTCCTCGTCGATGGCGACGTCGAGGCCCGCACGACCATCTCCGTCGGCGTCGCCACCTACCCCTCCGAGCACGCCACCAGCGAGGCCGACCTGCTGCGTCTCGCCGACGAAGCGCTCCTCGAGGCCAAGCGCACCGGCCGCGACCGCACGAACGTCGCTTAGCCCGCACCTACTCTCCCGGAGTCCGTTAGTCCCCGGGCGCCGATCGGGCGTCCCGAGTCCGCCGGCGCGCTCGGCGGATGTCTCACGGGCACGGCACACACCGAGCCGGCCTGCCCACAGGGCATCGAGTTCGTGTCGAGGACAGAAGCGGGGGCGTGGGGGCGAAGCCCCCACGATCCGAAGGGCGGGTGGGCGGGCACCCCCGAAGGGGGAATCACAGACGGCCCGAAGGGCCGTCCTCAGCTTCCGCCGAGCGAGCCCACGCCCACCACCGTCCGCGCTCGAGGTCCGACTGCAGCAAATGCTTAACGTCCCTGCCCAGATCCCTTGATGACATCCTGTCAGGGCCCTCTGTAGTATCGCGGGCCCCGGCTCCTGCTCGACGGAGGTATGCGCGTGGCCCAACTCCCCAGGACCGCCACGATCGGCCCACCGAGGCCCGTCACCATCCCCGCACCACCCGAGGCACGTCGCTGGCGCCCGGAACCCGTGCCGGCTCCTCCGGTCGAGAGCCTCTCGGCGCCCACGCGCCCCTTCGGCAGCCTCCGCATCGAGGCCGCCGAGGTCGTGATCGCCGGCCTCCTGCGCACGCGCCACATCCCCATCGAGGACGTCGTGTTCGCGCGCGCCGGGACGAAGGGCCGCCTGCGCATCGAGACGCTGACCCACGTGCACCGCGTCCGCCTGCGCGACCCCGGTGCCGCCGTCGTTCTCTCGAGGGCGATCCAGGAGTGCGCCGAAGCCGCCGGTGGTGGCGGCCGCTTCGACGGCGGCGTCTAGCACCCGAACGCGCCCGGCACCCCGGGGCAGTTCGCGGCGTTGGTACAATAGTTCGACAGGCCGCGAACTTCCGAGGGGGCCATGTGACCGTCGAGGCCGGCACCACCGACGCCAGCGAGGGCGCTCCGCCCAACCCTCGAGGCTTCGAGCTCGTCTCCGACTTCGTCCCGACCGGCGATCAGCCGGCCGCCATCGAGGGCCTCGTCGAGGGTCTCGAGGCCGGCCTGCGCGCCCAGACCATGCTCGGCGCCACCGGGACCGGCAAGACCTTCACGATGGCGAACATCATCGCCCAGCGGCAGGTCCCGACCCTCGTGCTCGCCCCCAACCGGACGCTCGCCGCGCAGCTGGCCTCCGAGTTCCGAGACATGTTCCCGAGGAACGCCGTCGAGTACTTCGTCTCGTACTACGACTACTACCAGCCCGAGGCCTACATCCCGCGCAGCGACACCTACATCGCCAAGGACGCGGACATCAACGACGAGATCGACAAGATGCGGCACGCCGCCACGCGCGCCCTCTTCGAGCGCCGCGACGTCATCATCGTCGCCTCCGTCTCGTGTATCTACGGTCTCGGCGAGCCCGGCGAGTACCAGGGCTTCGTCCAGAACCTCCATCGAGGCCGCCACGTCAACCGCGCCTCGCTCGTCCGCCAGCTCATCGACATGCAGTACGACCGCAACGACGTGAACCTCGTTCGAGGCACGTTCCGCGTTCGAGGCGACTCGCTCACCATCTTCCCCGCGTACGAGGACCTCGCCGTCCGCGTCGACTTCTGGGGCGACGAGGTCGAGCGGCTCGTCACCATCGACCCGCTCACCGGCGAGCTGCTCTCCGAGACCGACGAGATCGCGATCTACCCCGCAAAGCACTTCGTGACGTCGAAGGACCGCATGGAGTCCGCCATCGCCGGCATCGAGGCCGAACTCGCCGAGCAGGCCGCGAAGTTCCGCGCCGACGGCAAGCTCCTGGAGGCCGTGCGGCTCGAGGAGCGCACCCGCTTCGACCTCGAGACCCTGCGCGAGGTGGGCTACTGCTCAGGCATCGAGAACTACTCGATGCACCTCGCCGGCCGCTCCCCGGGCTCGACGCCGTGGACGCTGCTCGACTACTTCCCCGACGACTGGCTCATCTTCATCGACGAGTCCCACATCGCCGTTCCCCAGGTGCGCGGCATGTTCGAGGGCGATCGCGCCCGCAAGGAAACCCTCGTCGAGTACGGCTTCCGCCTCCCATCGGCGATCGACAACCGTCCCCTCAACTTCGAGGAGTTCTGGAACCACATCAACCAGGTGATCTTCACCTCCGCCACGCCCGGTCCCTACGAGCAGCAGGTTGCTGAGAAGGTCGTCGAGCAGGTCATCCGTCCGACCGGCATCCTCGATCCCGAGATCTCCGTGCGCCCCACTCGAGGCCAGATCGACGATCTCCTCGCCGAGGTGCAGACGCGCGTCCAGCGCTCCGAGCGCGTGCTCGTCACCACCCTCACCAAGCGCATGGCCGAGGACCTGACCGACTACCTCCAGGAGGCCGGCGTCCGAGCCATGTACCTCCACTCCGAGATCGACACGCTCGAGCGCATCGAGATCCTCCGAGACCTCCGCCAGGGCGTGTACGACGTCGTCGTCGGGATCAACCTGCTGCGCGAGGGGCTCGACCTGCCCGAGGTCTCGCTCGTCTGCATCCTCGATGCCGACAAGGAGGGCTACCTGAGGTCCGGCGGCTCGCTGATCCAGACGATCGGCCGCGCCGCTCGGCATCCCGAGGGTCAGGTCATCATGTACGCCGACAACGTCACCGATTCGATGCAGCACGCTATCGACGAGACCAACCGCCGCCGCGAGATCCAGGGCGCCTACAACGAGGAGCGCGGCGTGACGCCGCAGTACCTCGTGAAGACCATCCGCGACATCACTGACCGCCTCCGCCAGGTTGCCGAGGAGCCTGCCCAGTACACGACCGCCTCCGAGCTCCCCGCCGAGGAGGTCGCCCGCCTCATCAAGGAGCTCGAGGCGCAGATGAAGGTCGCCGCCCGCGAGCTCGACTACGAGCGCGCCGCCATCCTGCGCGACCAGGTCATCGAGCTGCGACGTGAGCAGATCCTCGAGCGCGATACCCCCGAAGGCCTCAAGGAGTTCGTCGGCCGCCCCCAGGACCGCCGCCCCGACAAGCGCAAGCAACGAGGCCCGCGCTCCCGCCCCATCCCCCGCCGCAGCGGCGGCCGCGGCTAGGGCGACCACCCGCCGTTCGTGCGCGCGCGAATTCCGATGCGCCCTCGGAGCATCGACGTCCTGAGCACGCCCGTCAGAGAGCACGGCGCCGCCGTCCTCCTCAGATAGGGTGAGGGCCGGGCCCATCTAGCGGTCGCCGACTTCGCACGCTCTCCGCCGCCGCTGATGGCGGCTGAATCGAGGGCAAGCGGGGGTTTGGGGGCGAAGCCCCCAATTGAGAAAGGGTGGGCGGGCGGGTCACCACCCCGAAGGGGTGTCCACCACGCCGAGGCGCCAGCCTCGGCGTCCGGTCCGGCTGCAGGCTGCTACGGCGTGAGAAACGGGTGGCTGTCCCTAGGGGCGCGGCCTCTCGCCGAGGACAGCAACCATCGAGAACGCAAACAGGCCCCGGTCACCCGGGGCCTGCTCAATGCGCTTGCCGGCTCACCCTCGAGGTCGATTCGCGGAAGAGGCGCCTGGCCGGGAAGGGTCCCGAGGGGCCGAGCCTCGCCGCTGCTGGGAATCGAGCGCTCAGGCCGTGATGGTGCTCTCGCCGTGGCGCATCGAGGGCGAGCGTGACGATGAATCGCTGTCCATCGGCTGAGCCCTCCTCACCACAGCAACCCCGAGTCCTCGATTGATCGAGTATCCCACCCGTTGTCCAGCCCATCGAGGGCACAACGTCCCCCGAGGTCCCACAAAGTGTTGCGGGCCCGTCGCGTCCGCGTGGTCACCACCCCGAAGGGGTGACCACCAGGCCGAGGCTCCAGCCACGGCCCCTCCGAGCGAGCTCTCGAGGTCCCTAGTCCCCATCCCCCGCGGGCGGCACCGTCGACGCCTCAGCCGGGGGCCCGCCAACGGGCACCCCCCGCGCCTCGTCCCGAATCAGCACCTCCCGCGAGGTCGAGCCGTCCGCCGGCCCGATCACCCCGCGCTCCTCCAGCTCGTCGATGATCCGAGCCGCACGGGGATACCCGATCCGCAGCCGGCGTTGCAACATCGAGGTCGAAAGCGTGCTCATCTCCCGCGCGAGTGCGACGGCGCGGTCGTACAGCGGGTCGCTGTCCGGATCGGCTTCGTCGCCGCCCTGCACCTGCTCCTCCGCCTCGTCGAGCAGGTCGTCGTGCTTCGGCGGCGCCAGCTCCTTGAAGCGGTCCGCCGTCCAGAAGCGGATCACCGCCTCGATCTCGCGGTCGGAGAGGTACACGCCCTGTACGCGTCGAGGCGTCTGCGCATCCGTCGGCACGTACAGCATGTCGCCGCGTCCGAGGAGTTTCTCCGCCCCCGAGCGGTCGAGGACGGTGCGGGAGTCCACCTGCGACGCCACCGCGAACGCGATGCGCGTCGGGAAGTTCGCCTTGATCAGCCCCGTCACGACGTCCACCGAGGGCCGCTGCGTGGCGATCACGAGGTGGATGCCCGTCGCGCGCGCCAGCTGCGCCAGCCGCACGATCTGGTTCTCCACCTGGTACGGCGCCACGAGCATGAGGTCGGCCAGCTCGTCGACGATCACCGCCCAGTACGGCAGCTTGGACTGCCCGCGCTTCGCCGCCTGCTCGTTGTACCGCTTGATGTCGCGCACACCCACCTGCGCGAACCGCCGGTAGCGCGACTCCATCTCGTTGATGACCGCCTGCAGCGTCCCGACCACGCGGTCCATGTCCACGATGATGTTCGAGAACGCGAGGTGCGGCACCTTCTCGTACGGCGTGAGCTCCACGCGCTTCGGGTCGATCAGCACCAGCCGCAGCTCTTCCGGCGAGAAGTTCATCAGCAGGCAGGTGATGATCGCGTTCAGGCACACCGACTTGCCGGACCCCGTCGCGCCCGCGATCAGCAGGTGAGGCATCTTGGCGAGGTCCGCGAGCACCGGCTCGCCGGAGACGCTCGATCCGAGCGCAACCGGCATGTCCGCCTTCGCGGCGAAGCGGCGGTACTCCGGCGTGGAGAGGACGCTTCGCATCGAGACCACGCTCGCGGACTCGTTCGGCACCTCGATGCCGACGATCGGCTTGCCCGGCACCGGCGCTTCGATGCGCAGCGCCGGTGCGGCCATCGCCAGCGCGAGGTCGTTCTGCAGCGCGATGATGCGGTTCACGCGGATGCGCGTGCGTGAGACCTCGACCTCCTTTGTCCGAGGCCGCCCGTCACTGTCGAGGATCGTCTGGCCGTTCGCGTCGCGCTCCTGCACGGTGCGCGTCCTCACGTCCCAGCCGGGCTCGATGCCGAACTGCGTCACCGTCGGGCCCGCGTTGACCTCGACCACCCGCGCGTCGACGCCG
Organism: Dehalococcoidia bacterium; assembly: GCA_041390625.1. Taxonomy (GTDB): domain Bacteria; phylum Chloroflexota; class Dehalococcoidia; order UBA2979; family UBA2979; genus RBC038. Next base: position 33,731 of record JAWKPM010000014.1, read on the forward strand.
AACGAGGCGAGTGTGTCGACGATCAGCTGCGCGCGCTGCTGCCGCTCCGCGTCGGCCATCTTGCTGGGCTTGCCCTCATCGAGGAGTTCGATCGCCGGCAGCTGCCAGCCGTCCCCGGAGTGCCGCCAGCGATCGGCCGGCTGCTCGAGGTCCATCTCCAGCTGTCGCTTCGCGCTCGGCACCTCGACGGCGGGCTTCTCGATGGGCGTACCCACGTCGAGGTCCGGCGTGAACGCGGGTTCGATGCTCGGCGCGACGTCGACCTCGTACTCGTCGTACTCCAGCGCAGTGTCGACGTCCGAGGGCGGGCCCTCGACGCGGCGTCGCAGCCCGTTCCACGCCCACCGCGAGGCCGCCATCACCCCCAGCGCCACGATCCCCGGCGTCGCCCGCGCGATCGCGAGCGCCGTCACGGGCCATAACAGCGAGAACGCCGAGGCGAAGACGGCGAGCCACACGAGGAACCCCGGCCACCCGAGGAACCACCGCCCGAGGTTGCCCCCTGCGGACACCACCCCGAGGTCCGCCGACCCGACCATCTGATCCGGTCGCCAGACCGCCAGCACCCCCGCCGAGAACACGAGCATCAGCAAGAAGCCGGCGACGTGCCGCGCGTGCAGGCGCAGCCACTCGGTCCGCTGGGTCGCGAGCAGCGCCCCGAAGGTCAGCAGCGCGAGGACGATCGTGAAGACGTGCACCCCGAAGGTGCGTACCAGCGAGTCGCGCAGTCCACCGAGGAGGTGGCCGATCGGCAGGAGGAAGGGCAGCGCCGCGGCAGCCAGGACGACGAGCGCCGTCCCGATGAGCTGCGGGCGTGCCAGCCAGTCGCGCGCCATCGCGAGAATCGAGCCGCGAGATCGTGAGCCTCGGGCGCGGCGGGACGTCGATCGAGCCATCGCTCTCTCTCCTCAACGGACGCTCGCCCCCGCCAGTTCGGGCGCCCGTGGCGCGGATGGATCCGCTCCGCGCGGTCGGTTACACCTCCAGCATGACCGTCAGCACCAGCGGACGTCGGTGCGTCTGCCGGTGTAGGAAGGCGGCCACATCGTCTTTCAGGGTCTCGTGGATCTGCGTCCAGTCAACCTGTTGCCCCTCGCCCCCGACCGTGTCGGTCACGAGTTGCACCACCTGCTCGACCATCTCCGGCTCTTCGTCCACCCCGACGAAGCCGTGCATGAGCACCTCGGGCGGCCGCGCGAGGCGGCTCGAGTGCCGGTCGACGGCCGCGACCACGACCACCATCCCATCCGAGGCGAGGTGGCGCCGGTCGCGCAGCACGTACTCGTCGACATCCCCAATCCCGAGGCCATCGACGAAGACGTAGTTCGCCGGCACTTCCTCGACGACGTCCGCGCCGTCCTCGTTGATCTCGAGGACCTGGCCGTCGGTCAGCGCGAAGACGTTCTCCTTCGGCATCCCGAGCTCCACCGCGAGGTCGCGATGCAGCACGAGGTGTCGATGCTCGCCGTGGATCGGCACGAAGTACTGCGGCTGCACCATCCGGTGCACGATCTTCAGCTCCTCGCGCGCGGCGTGGCCGCGCACGTGGACGTCCGCGAGGCGGTTGTAGACCACCCGCGCCCCCAGCTCGAAGAGGCTGTCGATGTTCCGCGAGACGAGCTTCTCGTTGCCCGGCACCGGGCTCGAGGACAGGATCACCGTGTCGTCCTCGTGAATCGCGATCTGCTGGTGCGACCCGTTCGCCATGCGCGTGAGCGCCGAGGTCGGCTCGCCCTGCGATCCCGTGCAGATCACGACGGTCTTCGAGTCCGGATGGTTCGCCATCTCTCGAGGGTTCATGATCGTGCCCGAGGGCGCCTTCAGGTACCCCTGTTCGCGCGCCATCTGCACGTTGTTCACCATCGATCGCCCGGTCACGAACACGCGACGGTCGTGCTTCACCGCCGCGTCGATCACCATCTGCACGCGCGAGATCAACGAGGCGAAGGTCGTGACGATGACCCGCCCCTCCGCCTCGCCGATGACCCGATCGAGGGTGTCGGCGACGATCTGCTCGCTCGGCGTGTACCCCTCGACCTCGACATAAGTCGAGTCGGCGCACAGCAGCAGCACGCCGTCGTTCCCCAGCTCACCGAGGCGGTTGAGGTCCGTGTGCTGCGCCATCACCGGCGTGTGGTCGATCTTGAAGTCGCCCGTGTGCACCACCGGTCCGAGCGGCGTGTGGATCGCGAGGCCCGCGGCGTCCGGGATCGAGTGCGACACCGAGAAGAACTCGACCTCGAACGGCCCCACCTCCACCGAGTCGCCCACTTCGACGGTCTGGACGTGCACCGTGTCCGCCAGGCGATGCTCCTTGAGCTTCACCTCGACGAGGCCGCGCGTCAGGCGCGTGCAGTAGACGGGGACGTTGATCTCCTTCAGAAGGAACGGCAGCCCGCCGATGTGGTCCTCGTGCCCGTGGGTGAGGAACACTGCCTGCAGCAGGCCCGGGCGGTCCGTCAGGTACGAGATTTCGGGAATCACGAGGTCGACGCCCAGCATCTCCTCTTCGGGGAACATGAGCCCGACGTCGACGGCGATCGCCGCGCCGTCGTACTCGTACACCATCATGTTGCGGCCGATATCGCCAAGCCCGCCCAGGGGAATGACGCGCAGGGCTTCGGTCATGCATGCCTCAAGTCGAGCTCAAATCAAGCGTTCCTGACCCGGCAGCGGTCGCGCCGGTCCGTCGTCGATGGGGGCGCCCGAGGCCTCGGCCTCGTGTCGCGCCGTCTCCGCCGCGCGCGCCTCGGCCAGCAGGCCCGGCAGCGCGCGGAAGTCCTCGATGATTACCTCTCGTAGCGAACCATTATGCAGCGCCGCCGCCGGGTGGTACATCGGCACGACGATGCGGCCGTCCTCGAGGTGCCGCGGCGTCCCGTGAATGCGGCTGATCGCCGAGTCCGGGAACCACCGCTGCATCGAGAACCGTCCGAGCGTCACGATCAATCGAGGCCGTACGATCGCGAACTGCTCGTCGAGGTACGGCCGGCAGGCCGCGATCTCCTCCGGCTGCGGATCCCGGTTCCCGGGCGGGCGGCACTTCACGACGTTGGCGATGTAGACCTCGTCCCGCGTCCATCCCGCCGCCGCGATCAGCTCATCGAGGAAGCGTCCGGCCGGCCCCACGAAGGGCCGCCCCTGCTCGTCCTCGCGCTGACCCGGCGCCTCGCCGATGAACATGACCTCGGCCGTGGGCGACCCCACCCCCGGCACCGTCTGCGTCCGAGTGCGGGCCAGCGGGCAGTTGGGGCAGTCCGCGATGCGTTCGTAGAGGTCCGCCAGCGCCGCTTCTGCGCTGCGCGTGGCTGTGGCGAGTCCGCTCATCGACGAGCTCCTCGAACGGGGAGCGCTCGATTCGATATCCGATTCAAGCCGTCATGCTAACACCGAGGCGCGAGCCTCTCAACGTTCTGTTGAGGCGCGTACGCGGCTACTCATCGACCACTTATCAACAACCGAGGGATGGCATCAACGCCGCACGAGCCACGCGAGGCCGATGCCCACGAAGTACAGCACCACCATCGGCGCCGCCACCAGCGTCTGCGTCACGGGGTCTGGCGTCGGCGTCGCCACTGCCGAGATGGCGAAGCAGGCCACGAGCGCCCACTGCTTCCAGCTCCACAGCCGCCGCGCCGTGACGACCCCGAACTTCGCGAGGCCCATCACGATGATCGGCGTCTCGAAGACGAACCCCATCACGAGGATCAGTCGAATCGTGAGGTCCATGTAGCTCGAGATCGTCGGCGTCGGATCCGCGATGTCGCTGCCGAAGGTGAACAGGAACGCGTACGCCGCCGGCAGCACAACGAAGTAGCCGAACGCCACCCCGCCGAGGAACGCGAGCGAGGCGCCGATCACGACGGGCAGCACCCAGCGCTTCTCGTTCGGCGTGAGCGCCGGGCTCACGAAGCGCAGCACCTGGTAGATCAGCACCGGCATCCCGATGGTGATGCCGCCCATCAGCGCCACGCGGAAGTACACGACGATGTTCTCCATCGGCGTGATCGCCTGGGCACGGAAGTCCGGGTTCTGGCTCTGCGCCGGGTCCAGCAGCCGCTCGATCAGCCAGAAGCCGATCGGAGGCGCGAAGAACGGCAGCATCCCCAGCACCACCGCCAGGGCCGACCAGAACACGCGCGACCGCAGCTCGAGCAGGTGCTCGAGCAGCGTCATCTCGCCGCCGGTACGGGATTCCATCTCTGGAGGCGGGAGGTCTGCGGCGGACGCCATCGTGCGAGGCTACTCGGTCGCCGCGTTACTCGCGCTGCGACGCATTGTCGGCCGCAGCCTCGCCCTCGGCCTCGGCACCGTTCGAGGTCGCGGGCGGCTCGCTCGAGGCCGCAGGCTGCGCGGCGGGCGCGGGCGTCGAGGCGGGACTCGAGCTCGAGGACCGCGAGGCCGTGCCGTCGCGCAGCCCCTTGTAGGCGTCGGCGAGCTGCTTCTGCATCTCCGCCTGGCTGCGCGGCCGCTGCAGCTCCGCGACCTCCGGCCGAGGCCCGACGGGCCGCACCGCCGGCTTCGAGGGCGCAGCGGGCGTCTCGCGCCGGGCCGCCGGCGAGGTCTCGCCGCTGTCTGCCTCGTCGCCCTCGAGGCCCTCGACGCCTTCCACGGCGGCCGAGGCGTCGGCGTCCGTCTCGCGCCCGATCCGTCGGATGTCGGCCGCCGACTCCTTGAGGCCGGACTCGACCTCCGTCCCGATCTCGCGGATCGAGCGCAGCTCGTCGCCCTCGGCGGTGACTTCTTCTTCGAGCTCATCGATGGCGGCGCGGACGTCCGAGGTGATCTCGGCTGTGAACTGGCGCGCGACGCGGAACCATTTGCCGCCCTCGCGGGCGATCTCGGGGAAGCGCTGCGGTCCGACCACGATCAACGTGATCACCAGGACCAGCAGGGCCTCACCAGCGCCGACGCCGAAAAGTTCCATACCTGCCGATCATACGCCCGAAGCACCGAATCGGCTCTAGGCGACCGGCTCACGAATCGAGGCGCGCGCCCTCGTCGAGGGCGCGCATGCACCGTCGAGGACCGCTACTCGTCCTCGATGCCGGCGTCGTGGATGAAGTCGATGGCATCCTGGACTGTCTGGATCTTCTCCGCGTCCTCGTCGGAGATCTCGACCTGCGACCCGTCCGCCGAGAACTCTTCCTCGATGGACATGATCAGCTCGACCAGGTCGAGCGAGTCGGCGTTCAGGTCGTCGACGAAGGAGGCACTTGGCGTGACCTGGTCCTCTTCGACGCCCAGCTGGTCCACGATCAGGCTGCGGACACGCTCGTAGACGCTTGGCACTTCCTCAGGGCTCCTTCCTCAGGGCGACTGTTAGCTCTCACCGGATGCGGCCAGCGCGACCGCCCCGAGCACCCCGTTGACGAATCGACCGGATGACTCCGACCCATAGCCCTTGGCGAGCTCGACGGCCTCGTTGATGGCCGCGCGAATCGGAGCGCCGCGATTATCGAGGAGCACCTCGAATACGGCAAGGCGAAGCACGTTCCGGTCCACCGGCGCCATGTCCGCCAGCGGGAACGCGCTCGCCCGCTCGCTGATCACCGCGTCGATCTCCGCCCGGTGCGCCTCAACGCCCTCAACGAGGTGCGAGGCGAACTCCGCCGCGTCCTCCGCCAACCGCGCCTCTCGCAGGTGCCGCTCGAGGATCGGCCCGATCGGCTTGCCGGAGACGTCCGCCTCGAACAGCGCCTGGAAGGCGACGATGCGTGAGCGGCGGCGTGCGGTCCGAGCCATCGATCTTCCTCGCGCGCCGCTACAGCAGCACTACTGCATCACCAGGCCGCCGTCGACGTTGAACGTCTGGCCCGTGATGTACGCCGCGGCGTCCGTGGCGAGGAACCCCACCAGTGGCGCGATCTCCGAGGGCTTGGCGTACCGCCCGAGGGGGATCTGCTGCAGGATCGCCGCCTTCTGCTCGTCCGTCAGCGAAGCCGTCATGTCCGTCTCGACGAAGCCCGGCGCCACCGCGTTCACCGTCACCCCGCGGCTCGCGACCTCGCGCGCCACCGACCGCGTGAACCCGATGATCCCCGCCTTCGAGGCCGCGTAGTTCGCCTGCCCCGCGTTTCCGATCCGCCCCACCACCGAGGTGATGTTCACGATCCGGCCCCACCGCGCCCGCGTCATGTGCCGCAGCACGAGCTTCGTGGCGAGGAAGGTGCTCTTGAGGTTCGTCGCGATGACGTCGTCCCACGCCTCCTCGGACATCCGCATTACGAGTGTATCGCTCGTCATCCCGGCGTTGTTCACGAGGATGTCGATGCCGCCGTAGCGCTGCCGCGCCTCCTCGATCATCTCCTCGAGGTCGTCGCTGCTGCGCACGTCCACCTGCAGGGTGAAGCAGCCGACGCCGCGCTCGCGGATCTCGCGCGCCACCGCCTCGGCCACCGCGCCGTTGGTCCGGTAGGTGATGAACAGGTCCGCCCCGAGGCCCGCAAGCTCCTCCGCGATCGCGCGACCGATGCCGCGCGACCCGCCCGTGACGACGGCCGTCTTGCCCTCGAGCGGCCCGCTCATCGTCCGGTCTCCGCGGCAGCCTCGACGCCCTGCGCCTCGGCTGCAGTGCCGATGTTGCGAATCTCGGCGCTGCGCTCGATGCGCCGTACGGTCCCCGTGAGCACCCGCCCCGGCCCGAACTCGATGAACGAGGTCACACCCGCATCGAGCATCGTCCGCACCGAGTCGAGCCACCGCACCGCACTCGTGATCTGGTTCACCAGCTCGTCGCCGAGGCCGTCCGCCGAGGTCAGGGGCTGCGCCGTGACGTTCGAGACCACCGGCACCACCGGCGCGCCGAACGCGGTGCCGTCGACGACGCTCCGCATGCCGGCCGCCGCCGAGGCCATGAGCGGCGTGTGGAACGCGCCCGCCACCGTCAGCGGCACGACCCGCGAGGCGCCGGCCTCGGTGGCCGCGGCGCTCGCCGCCTCGACCGCTTCGCGCGTGCCGCCGATGGTGATGTTGCCCGGCGCGTTGATGTTGCAGAGCGAGGCGTCGTGCTGCGCGCAGATCTCGCCGAGCGCGTCCGGCTCGAGGCCGAGGATCGCCGCCATCGTCCCCGGCACGGCGTCGCACGCCTCCTGCATCAGCCGCCCGCGCTCCCGCACGAGGCGAATGCCGACATCGAAGGAGACCGCACCGGCCGCGATCAGCGCGGCGTACTCCCCGAGGGAGTGCCCGGCCGTGAGCTGGGGCCTCGAGGTGATCGTCCCCGCATCGATGGCCGCGACCAGCGCGGCGATCGCGTGCGCCACGAGGGCGGGCTGCGTGTTCACCGTCCGCGTGAGCTCATCTTCCGGCCCCTCGAAGCACAGCGTCGAGAGCGAGAACCCGAGGGCTGCATCCGCCGCATCGAAGACGGCGCGCGCCGCCGGCACGGATTCGTACAGGTCCTTCCCCATGCCGACGTGCTGGGCCCCCTGGCCCGGGAAGAGCCACGCCACGCCCTGCGACGAGGGCAGCTCGGGAATCTGGACGTCGGCCATCGAATCCTCCACGGCGGCTGAGTTGTCGACACGCCACCATCGAGGCGGCTCGTCACGCTTGGCGGCCCGGCAGTCTACCAGCCCTCAATCACGCGAAACGGCCGGTCGCGCCGGCCGTTCCTGCTGTTGCGTGCGTGCATCGAGGCCCGGCGAGCTGCCTCGCCGAGTCACACCTAGGCGAGCGGCTCCAGCGGCCGCCCCTTGCGGTCGCGGTCCGCCAGGCTCGCGGTGTGGTTCACCCGCCAGCCGCCGGTGCGCGGGTCCCGCACCACCTGCGGCAGCGTGGCCTTGTGGTGGCTCCGACGCAGCTTCTGTTTCGTCTGCGACGTCCTACGCTTCGGAACGCCCATGGCTCTCCTCCGTCCGCAGCCGCTCCGCCAGGCCGGCGAGCGCCGACCAGCGCTCGGACACGACCTCGGGCGCGCACGCGCAATCACCGTCGTTCAGATCCGCCCCGCACGTTGGGCACAGCCCGCGACAGTCGGGCCGGCACAGCGGGCTGATGGGGCGAGTCGATTCCTCATATTGCCGTACCGCGTCGCTGAGGTCGAGATACTGCTCATCGAGGACCTTGAAATCGTCCGCCTCGATGCCCTCCACCGGCTCGCGCGTGATCGGGTCCCGCAGCATCGCGAACATCTCGTCGATGTCCAGCTCCAGCGGCGCCTCAAACGTGCGCAGGCACCGCGAGCACTCGAGGTCCGTCGTCAGCTCGAGGTGCGCGCGCACCAGGATGCCGCGCTGCGTCCGCAGCAGCCGCACGTCCCCGTTGACGACGCGCTCGTAGCCCTCGTCGGGCACCTCCACGCGCTCATCGACGACCTCGATGTGGCGTGCGGCGCCGACGGGCTCACGCAGGAGCGTCGCGACGTTGAGGAGCATGGGAGGGCCTCCGGGGCGAGCGTCGAAGCTGCACACGCGAGCGCGACGTCGCACCCCCAATCCTACCATCGGCCTCGCACCCCATCGACGGAGCACGAGTGGCGGCACCGGCCCGACGCGACACGGACGACGTGAGGCCCGACCGTCATGAAGAAGGTCGGGCCTCCGCTCCGATCCGCCGGTCGAGGCGTCGCGACGTCTCAGCCCGTGCGGCGGGCCAGCTGCACGTCGCGCGGCTCAACGATGGGCTCGTGGCGCGCGCGTTCCCGCTCTTGCCACTCCCGTCCGACGTCGAGGGCGATGAGCGCGAGGTTCGCACCCGCCGTGGCGCCAACGATGCTCGTCAGCAGAGCGAGCAGCCCCTCAACGGCGTGGAAGCCCAACCACGTGCCCGCGAGCGCGCCGCCCACCGCGGCGGCGCCGCCGGCGAGGAGGGTCTCGCGCGAGCTACCGCGGCCCACCCAGGCGAGGAACACGCCGAGACCGACCGGCATGCCGACCGACCACAGTGCGAGTCCCCCGTCGTCGAGCGGGACGCCGGGCATCGCCACGAGGACGGTCAGTCCGCCCAGCAGCCAACCGCCGAGCCCCAGCACGAACGGATGCGCCGAGCGCAGTGCGGCGCTCGCCTTGTGGCCGAACGGTCGCCGCGTCGAGACCCGCACCGACATCCACACGAGCGAGACGCTCGCCAGCGCCCCGAGGCCCACCATCGTGCCGGCGATCGCCTTTCCGATGGTCGCCTGTGTGACCGGGGGCGCGAAGTCGAGGTGCTGAGGCTCGTACAGCGAGTCGTCGATCGTCCCCTCGTCCAGGAAGGTGTTGATGAGGCGGCTCCCGGCGTCCACCTGCTCGTGCCAGAAGCTGGTCGTGTGCCCGATGCCGTGCAGCGTGACCTGGTGGCCGTTCGTGAGGTAGGGGAGCAGTTCCTCCCTCGCGGCCTTCGGCGGCACTGCGAAGTCGATGTCCCCGCTGATGACCAGCGTCTCGACCGAGGTGGCTCGCACCTGCCGGTACTCGTCCTCGTCGGTCACGGCCGGCCACCCGTCGACGAGTCGGCCGCCGCCCCACGCGAAGGCCGTCGCCGAGGTGGCGAGCGCGTGCTCCGGCGGCTCCGACGCGAAGTAGTCGCGAGCGAACGACGCATCGAGCCGCCCCGTCGCCGCGTACTCACCCCAGACGAAGGCTCGAGGGAGCGCGAGGTCCGCGATCACCGACTGGAACCACAGCCCGCTCGCGTCGCCATCCGCCGCAGACAGCCACGACCCGAGGGTCATCGGTCCCGAGATCGGCGCCGCCTCCGAGGTCGATTCCATCAGCCCGAAGTAGCTGGCGATGCGCACGTTGCCCGCCTTGATGGGCAGCGGCCCCCAGTGGCCGGGCAGGTCGCGGTTGAGCCGTGCGACCGTTGCTGCGAGGTCGTCCGTGCGCTCGTCGCAGCTCGCATCCTCACGGCACAGGTCGGCGTAGATGCGGATCTGCTCGTCGGCGGTCTGCGCGTCCCACAGGAAGTGCCCCGGCGGGTTCGCCGCGACCATGACCGATCGATGAATGGGCGCCGGGTACCGCCAGGCGTAGATCATCGCCGTCCGGGTGCCGACGCTCTCGCTCACGAGGTCGATCCGCTCGTATCCGAGGGCGACACGCGCGGCCTCGAGGTCGTCGACGCGCTGCGGGAGGCCGTACCCGGCGAGGTCGACGCCTTCGGTCGTGAGGCGCTCGGCGCACGCCCGAAAGCCGTCCGCGTACGCTTCCTGCGACGCGGTGCTGAGCAGATCCGAGGCGTGACGGAGCGCCGACTCCACCTCCGGGCAATCCAGCCTCACCGAGCCGTCCACCCCGCGGTAGCCGACCATGACCACGTCGTGCTGCTCCGCGAATCGATTCGCGTAGACGAACTGGAGGTTCGTCAGGCCCGGGCCGCCCCAGAGCGTGAAGATGGGTTCCGCCGGTTGCTCGGACAGCGCCCGCACCCGGATCACCGGCAGCGCGATGAGACGCGATGCCGGGTTCGCGCGGTTCTCCGGTACGACGAGGGTGCCGCAGTCGGCCTCGTACGTCCCTGCCTCCGTCTCGTAGTCGCAGGCCTCGAGGAAGAGGTCACCGGCCTGCGCACCGTCCGGCACAGAGACGGCCTCGGCGTCCGGTGCGAGACGCACCGCGACGAGCACGATCGCTGCCAGCGCGATCAGCGCGAGGGCGACCAACCTGGATGGCTTGAACAATCGAAAGTCCGAGGCGTCCACAGAAGGCTCCTTTCACGTCCATCGGTACGCCTCGAAGCTAGGAATCCACACGGGCGACGGCGTCGTCGGGAAGACGGCGCTCCATCTCGAACGTTCCGACGATCGACGTCTGCGACTTCGGTCGGATCGCACGAGGCGCCCGCGCCCCCGCGTGACTGACAGCCCCGAGGGCGTGTGATTCCGCCGCAGCGTGGGTATACTCCCAGTGGCGGGACGACGAGGAGGGCCTGCATGCAGGCGACCGCGTACCGTCACGCGCCCACCCCCACCATCGAGGGCGCCACCCCCAACGCACCCACCGAGGCGCTACTGCCCTCGCTCTCCGATCAGGCCGCCGCCATCGAGGCTGCCTGCGCGCGCCACGACCTCGAGCTCGTGGCCACCTACACCGATGCCGCCGGCGACCGCGTGCAGTTCCACCGCTTCGCCCACGAGGCACGCATCACCCCGAACACCGGCGCCGCCCGCCTCGCGCTCGTGCTGCCCACCCTCGAGGTGCTGGGCGAGACCGCCCGCGACCGCGCCATGCGCGCGCTCCAGCTCGCGGCCTCCGGCCAGCGCATCGAGGTCGACGGCGCGCCCTCCCTCGAGGCCGCCCTGCTCGAGGACTGGCGTGCCCGCAGCGCCAGTGAGCGCCACCGCGAGCGCGTCCGCGAGGGCATGCGTCGCCGCGCCCTCCGCGGCCAGCCGCTCGGCCGCCCGCCGTACGGCTACCGCGTCGCGGGCCATCGACTCGAGGTCGAGCCCGCCGAGGCCGATGTCGTGCGCGAGGTCGCCCGCATGTACCTCCGCGAGGGTCTCGGCGTGCGCCGCATCGCTGCCGCCCTCAACGATCGGGGCCTGCGCACCCGCCGAGGAGGACCGTGGAGCGCCGCTGCCATCCGCGACATGCTCCGCAACCCCGTCTACATCGGCACCTACCGCCGCCTCGGCGTGATCGTCGCCGGCGCCCACCCGTCGATCCTGTCGAGGCCCGACTTCGACGACATCCAGCACTTCATGCAGGCGCGCCGCACCGCGCCCAGCGAGCAGGAGCGCCATCACTACGCGCTCTCCGGTCTCGCGCGCTGCGGGTACTGCGGCAACCGCCTCATCGGCGTGCGCCGCCCCGGCACCGGCGACGCCACGCTCGTCTACTACCAGTGCGAGTCCGCCACGAACCACGGCCGCTGCTCGTACCACACGCGACGCGCCGAGGACCTCGAGCGCGAGGTGCTCGATGTCCTCGCCAGCGGCGAGATCGCGCCCGCCACCGCGAACGGTTCGCCCGCCGGCGACACCCCCGTCGAGGCCGAGATCCGGCGGCTCGAGGGCCGGCGCGAGGGTCTCGACCGCGAGGTCGGGCGCGCCGTCGAGCACTGGGCCACCGGTGAGTGGTCATGGGGTCACCTCGTCGCCGTGGCCGGTCCGCGCGCCCTCGATGCCCTCGAGGTCGACGACCACATCCGCCTGCTCTCCGAGCCGCCTCGTCGAGGCCTCGTCGAGACCCGACGCGACCTCGTCGAGGGCTGGAACGATCTGACTGCGGAGGAGCGGCGCGCCCGTTTGCAGCAGTTGATGGTCGAGATCGTCGTGACCGACGACGCCGTCCGCGTCGCCGCCGTCGGCTAGCGCGTGTTGCGAGGTGTCCGCCGACTGTCACATCGAGGCGCCCCGCTGGCCGCATCGATGCTGCTCGCGCTTGCGCTGCCCGTCGCACTCGTCGGTACGTCCTGCGGCGGGGGCGACGGCCACACCGTCTTCGCGGCCTCGTCGCTCACCGACCTGATGCCCGATCTCATCGAGGCCTATCGCGACGCCGGTGGCGAGGGCCACTTCGAGCTCTCCTTCGGGGGCTCACAGACCCTCGCCGCCCAGGTCATCGAGGGCGCGCCCGCCGAGCTCTTCATCGCCGCCAACGAGGAGACCGCCGCCCGCGTCGTCGAGGCCGGCCACCGCCTCCGCGAGGCGCCTCTCTGGCGCAATCACCTCGTGATCGCCGTCCGCGCCGACTCAGACATCGACGCCATCGAGGCGCTGGCTGCCCCCGGCGTCCGCATCGCCGTCGGCGCGCCCGATGTGCCGGTCGGCGCCCTGACGAACCGCGTGCTCGACCTCCTCGCCGAGGCCGACCCCGCCACCGTCGAGGCCATTCGCGCGAACGTCGTCACCGAGGACACGAACGTTCGCGTTGCGTTGTCCCGAGTCGAGCTCGGCGAGGCCGACGCCGCCTTCGTCTACCGCACCGACATCGAGGCCGCCGCCAACGAGGACGTTCGCGCCATCGAGTTGCCCCCCGGCATGCCCGCCACCCAGTACGTTGCCGTCCTGCTGACCGGCGCGAGCGCCGAGACCGAGTCCCTCTTCGACTTCTTCGCGAACCATCGCTTCGATAATCTCGTTCGCGAGGCGGGCTTCGACGTCTCGCCGTCCGTCACCCCGACACCGACACCCTGATGCACGCCTCCAGAAGCACCCGCTCGAGCCCGCCCTGGCTCTCGCTCTCGCTGCTGTTCGTGCTCTTCTTCGCGCTGCCCCTCGTGGGCCTCGTCTGGCGCGCCTCCACCGATGGCGACGTCGCCGAGGCCCTGACCGCCACCCGCACCGTCGAGGCGCTGCGCCTCTCCCTCTTCACCGCCACGCTCACCACCGCGCTCGCCGTGGTCCTCGGCACGCCGCTGGCGTACCTCCTCGCGACCCGCGAGAGCGCCGCATCGAGGCTCCTCGCCACCCTCCTCGAGCTCCCCCTCGTGCTGCCGCCCGCCGTCGCCGGCATCGCGCTCCTCACGGCCTTCGGGCGCGCCGGCATCCTCGGCGACCCGCTCGAGGCCGCTGGCGTGTCGCTCTCGTTCACGACCGCCGCCGTGGTGATGGCGCAGCTCTTCGTCGCCGCGCCCTACTACCTCCGAGCCGCATACGGCGGCTTTGCCTCCACCGACCCCCGCTACGAGGCCGTGGCGGCCACCCTCGGCCTCTCGCCGTGGCGCGTCTTCCGCGACGTGGCGCTCCCCCTCGCGAGGCCCGCGCTCGTCGGCGGCCTGATCCTCTGCTGGGCGCGCGCCCTCGGCGAGCTCGGTGCGACGCTGCTCTTCGCCGGCTCGCTCCCCGGCCGCACGCAGACGATGCCGCTGGCGATCATCTCCGCCTTCGAGTCTTCCGACGGCCTCGCCGGTGCGGTCTCGATCGCCGTCGTCCTGCTCGCCTTCGCCGCCGTGCTGCTCGTCGCCCTCAACTGGCTCGCCCGCGCTCGAGGCCCGTACGGATGACCGCCCCGCCGACCACCCCTCGAGGCCTGCACGTCGACATCGAGGCCCGCGCCGGCGACTTCCTCCTCCACACCTCGTTCGAGGCTGGAGACGAGCTCGTCGTGCTCTACGGTCACTCCGGCGCCGGCAAGACCCTCACGCTGTCGACCATCGCCGGCCTCACCCGCCCCCATCGAGGCCGCATCGACCTCGCCGGCCGCACGCTCTTCGACGCCACCTCCGGCGTCGATCTTCCACCGCGCGATCGCCGCGTTGGCTACGTGGTCCAGGTCCCCGCGCTCTTCCCCCACCTCGACGTCCGTCGCAACGTGCTGATCGGCGTCGAGCGCTCGCCCGAGGCGCAAGCTCGCTTCGAGGCTCTGTCGGCCCTGCTGGGTATCGAGGACCTCGCCGCCCGCCGACCGCACGAGCTGTCGGGCGGCCAGCAGCAGCGCGTGGCGCTCGCCCGCGCCCTCGTCCGCCCCACCGATGTCTTGCTGCTCGACGAGCCCTTCTCCGCCCTCGATGAGTCGCTGCGCGCCGACCTGCGCAGCGAGCTCCTCCGCATCCGGCGCGAGTACGGCGTGCCGATCGTCTTTGTGACCCACGACCTCCGCGAGGCACACCTGCTCGCCGACCGCGTCGCCGTCCTCGATCGAGGCCGCGTCCTCCAGTTCGCGCCGCGTGACGAGGTCTTCCGACACCCCGCATCGAGGCGCGTCGCCGCCCTCACCGGCACGCACAACCTCTTCGAGGGCCACATCGAGGGCGATCGCGTCCTCGTCGCCGGCCTCCCCCTCCGCTTCGAGGGCGCTTCGAGCCCTGGAGGCGACGTCGACGTCGCCATCCGCGCCGAGCGCTGCAACCTCCGCCGCTTCGATCCCGAAGGCGACCTGCCGGAGAACTGCTTCGTCGCCTCCATCACCGCCGAGCTCGCCTTCGGCAACACCCACACCCTGACGCTCGAGCCCGAGGGCCCCGGTCCCGCCATCGAGGTGGAAGTCGCATCGAGGCCGTACGAGGTCCTCGGCATCCGCGAGCGTCGACGCTGGGTCGTCGAGCTCCCCGCCGCCGATCTCCACGTGATGCCCCGGATGCCGGTCGAACCTCCCGCCGGGCTATGATCGAGGCCGTCAGGGGGCCGGGCGGCCGCCGGCGCCGGCTTCGGCCGTCGCGGGAGGAAAGTCCGAACTCCACCGGACAGGGTGCCGGCTAACGGCCGGGCGGCGTGAGCCGACGGACAGTGCAACAGAAACATACCGCCGCCGGACGGGCTCGCCCGGACCGGCGGTAAGGGTGAAATGGTGCGGTAAGAGCGCACCGGCGTTCCCGGTAACGGGGCGGCCGTGAAAACCCCACCCGGAGCAAGGCCAAATAGGGGAGCGCTCGAGGTGTCCGGCCTCGCTCCCGGGTAGGCTGCTGGAGGCGGCGGGCAACCGCCGTCCTAGATGGATGGCCGTCGCCGAGGTCGCAGCGGAGCACCGCGACCCCGGTACAGAATTCGGCTTACAGGCCCCCTGGCGCTCCAACCCCTCGAAGCGACCTCCGAGGCGCCGGCGCCCATTCGAGGCCTAGCGCTCCATGATCACCTGGCCGCGCTGGATCACCCGCACGAGGTCGATCACGATCGCGGTGCCCTTCTTCTCCGGGTCCGCGTTCCGCTCGACCTCCGGTGCAGCGTCGTAGACCGCCTGCTTCACGGCGTCGCTGTCGTCACGCCGAGCCTCGGCGTGAATCATGTAGGACACCCGCGTCTCCGGGTTGCGGTACATCATCGCGATCTTGGGGTTCGCCGCGATGCTCTTGAGGATTCCGCCCTCGGGGTTCCGGATCCACATCGCGAACTGCGTGTCCGAGTACGTCTGGATGCTTCCGCGGAACGAGAGGCTCGGCTGCCCCGTCGCGTCCACGCTCGAGACGACGATCGGCGCCTTGTCGGCGACCGCGTTGTTGATCGCCGTCTTCATCTCCTCCGTGATCTCGATCGGCAAGTGCGTGCCCTTCCCTCTGGTTCGATATTCGAGGTGCGATCGCGCCGTCGAGGCACGACCCCGCTCGCCGCGGCCGTCGAGGCCACAGGTGGCGCAGTACGTTGTACAGCGCCTGCCGCATTCTGGCGACACCGGAACCTCGATTCGTCCGGCTACCATCGAGGCCATGCGTGACCTCATCGAGGACTTCTACCGCCAGAACGAGTGGGCGAACCTTCGCCTCATCGAGGTCTGTCGCGCCCTCACCGATGACCAGCTCGACGCCACCGGTCCCGGCGCGTTCGGCTCCATCCGCGACACCCTCGTGCACCTCGTCGGCGCCGAGGCCGGCAACGTCCGCCGGCTGGGCGGCAACCCGGTTCACACGCTCGCTTCCCGAGGCGCTGCGTGGCCGGGCTTCGACGCGCTCGAGGACGTCATCCGCTCCAGCGCCGAAGCCCTGATCGAGCGCGCCCGCGCCGTGGGCGGCACGGCCGTCGTCCTCGAGGAAGGGCGGGCGCGCGTGGAGATCGAGGCCAACGTGCTCCTCGTGCAGGCGATCAACCACAGCACCGAGCACCGCAGCCAGATCTGCACCATCCTCACGATGCTCGACGCCCTGCCCTCCGATGGCGACGAGGGTCAGACCATCGTCGACGCGTGGGCGTGGTCCGACGCCCTCGACCTCGCCCGTCGCCTCGACTAGCCCGTCCCGAGGCGCGCCTGCCCCTCGTTCCGGTCGCACGAGGCCGGGCGTGGCGCTACCGTGCGCCCGCATCGACGCATGTTGCCTGGAAGGTCCACCGATGCCCGACTCCGATCGCCGCCCGTTCGCGCTCCATCGAGGCGAGGGCGTCTCCGTCTGGTCCCTGGGCGGCCGCTTCACGACGAAGCTCAACCAGGCCGCCGCCGAGGGACGCTTCACCCTGGTCGAGGCCGTGATGTTCCAGAGCACCGAGCCCCCGCTGCACATCCACCACCGCGAGGATGAGGCGTGGTACGTCGTCGACGGCCACATGACCTTCTACGTCGGCGATGAGGTCCTCGAGGCCGCGTCCGGCTCCTTCGTCTTCGCCCCGCAGGGCATCCCGCACCAGTTCACCGTCGATGTCGAGCCGACGCGCGTCCTCATCTTCGCGAGCCCCGGCGGCTTCGAGCAGTTTGCCGAGGAGCTGGGCGCCACCGCGATCAGCGACGAGCCGCCGCCGGACCTCGCGATGCCGCATCCCGACGTGCTGGGCCCCGTCGCCGAGCGCTACGGCATCGAGGTCGTCGGCCCGCCGAAGCGTCACGCGCACTAGCCACACGGAGACGCCCTTCCGCCGCCGAGGCCGTAGCATCGAGGCCATGAGACCGTTCCGAATGCCGAAGCTCCGATGAGCCCGCGCGGCGACTGGCGCGAGGGCCTGCCCCCCGACGTCGATCGAGGCGACCTCCCGCCCGTCGAGGCGATTCGCCACGACTCCCGTGAGGTCGCGCCCGGTGACGCCTTCGTCTGCATCGAGGGCCTGCGCTTCGACGGTCACGAGTACGCCGCCGCCGCCGTCGAGGCCGGCGCATCAGTCCTCGTCGCCGCCACGGGCCGCGGCGAGGCACTCCGAGCCGCCCACCCCACCGTGAACGTCATCGAGGTGCCGTCCCCGCGCGGGTCCCTCGCCGCCCTCGCCGCCGCCCACGAGGGCTACCCCGCCCGCAGCCTCACCGTCGTGGGCATCACAGGCACCGATGGCAAGTCGACGACGTCGTTCATGACCCACGCCGCGCTCGAGGGCGCCGGCGTCCGCACCGGCCTGCTCACCACCATCGGCACCCGCATCGGATTCCTCGAGGCCGCTCCGAACGCGACGCGCCTGACGACGCAGGAGGCGCCGACGGTCCAGCGGATGCTCGCCGAGATGGTCGAAGCCGGCTGCACACACGCGGTCGTCGAGGCGACGTCGCACGGCCTCGACCTCCACCGCCTCGACGGCTGCGAGTTCGACATCGCCGTCCTGACGAACCTCACGCCCGACCACCTCGATTACCACGGCACCTTCGAGGCCTATCGCGCCGCCAAGGCCCGCCTCTTCTCGATGCTCGACGAGCCCACCACCAAGCGCACGAGGCGGGTCGCCGTCATCAACCGCGACGACCCCTCGTGGCAGCACTTCGCGAGGGCGACACGTAAGCCCCTGCTCACCTACGCCATCGAGGACACGGACGCCGACATGGTGGCGGCCGACGTGCTCGGCTGGTCCGACGGCTCGACGTTCGCCCTCCGCACGGACGAGTGGGAGATCGACGCCAGCGTGCCGCTCCCCGGCGCCTTCAACGTCCTCAACGCCACCGCCGCCATCGCCGTCGCCGCCGCGCTCCGCCTCGATCCCGTCGCCGCCGCCGCCGGCGTGGCATCGATGCGGGGCGTCCCCGGCCGCATGGAGCGCGTCCGAGGCGCGCCCTTCCCCGTGATCGTTGACTACGCCCACACGGCCGAGGCACTGCGACAGGTCCTCGAGGAGCTGCGCCCCCTCGTCGAGGGCCGCCTGATCGTGGTCTTTGGCTGCGCCGGCGAGCGTTCGAAGGAGCGACGCAGCGGCCTCGGCGCGGTTGCCGCCGAGCTCGCCGACCTCGCCATCCTCACCGAGGAGGATCCCCGCTCCGAGCCCTCCGAAGCCATCATCGAGGAGATCGCCGCCGCCATGCGCGCCGCCGGCGCCACCGAAGGCGCCCCCGCCGGCTCAGGCCCGCGCTTCGAGCGCGTCCCCGACCGCCGAGACGCCATCGCCCGCGCCCTCGACCTCGCCGCCCCCGGCGACCTCGTCCTCCTCGCCGGGAAAGGCCACGAGTCCACCATCGAGCGCGCGGAGGGCCCCATCCCCTGGAACGAGCACGCCACCGCCGCCACCCTCATCGAAGCCCGCTTCGGCCCCTAGCAGCGGTCACGCCGCGATTGGATTCCGAAGGGGGCGTGGGGGCGAAGCCCCCACACTCAAAAAGGGTGGGCGGGTGGGTCGCCGCCCCGAAGGGGCGCCCTCGCTCCCTTCCGAGGCGCCGCGCGCCAGTCCCGAGGCCGCGTGCGCTAGAGTCTCCGAGCGCCGGGAAGGACCGATCCCCAATGACGACGCTCGATCAGGCCGCCATCTCCGAGCTGGTCCACGAGGACCTCGCCCACCTCATCCACCCCCAGTGGTTCGCTCCCGACCACCAGAAGCCCATCATCTTCGACCACGGTCAGGGCGTCTGGCTCTACGACGTCGAGGGCAAGCGCTACCTCGATGGCCTCGCCTCCCTCTGGAACGTCGCGATCGGCCACGGTCGAGGTGAGCTCGCCGACGCCGCCGCCGAGCAGATGCGCAAGGTCGCCTTCACCAACAACTACACCGGCTTCTCCAACGAGCCCGCCATCCGCCTCGCCGCCAAGGTCGCCGACCTCTGCTACGACAACATGACCGGCGTCTTCTTCACCAACTCCGGCTCCGAGTCCAACGAAGGCGCCTTCAAGGCCGCCCGCTTCTACTGGAACCTCAAAGGTCGAGGCTCGAAGGTGAAGCTCATCGCCCGCGAGCGCGCTTACCACGGCGGCACCCTCGCCACCTCATCGATGACCGGCCTCCCGCCCTTCTGGAAGTACTTCGGCCCCCTCGTCCCCGAGATCGTCCACACCGCGAAGCCCGACAACCTCGAGTGCGACTGCGAGGCGAACACCGACGGCGAATGCGCCCACTGGGTCGAGGCCGCCATCGAGCGCGAGGGCGCCGACACCGTCGCCGCCGTCATCGCCGAGCCCGTGAAGGGCGCCGGCGGCGTCTGGACCCCCTCCGCCGAGTACTTCGGCAAGCTCCGAGAGATCTGCGACCGTCACGAGGTGCTCCTCATCGCCGACGAGGTCATCACCGGCTTCGGCCGCACCGGCAAGTGGTTCGCCCTCGAGCACTTTGGCGTCCAGCCCGACATCGTCAGTCTCGCGAAGGCCATCACCTCCGCCTACATCCCGATGGGCGCCTTCCTCGTCAGCCGCGAGATTCACGAGGCCCTGACGGACCTCCCGCCGGACGCCCGCTTCATGCACGCCTACACCAACAGCGCGCACCCGACGGCCTCCGCCGTCGCCCTGAAGAATCTCGAGATCATGGAGCGCGAGGGCCTCGTCGAGAACGCCGCGAAGATGGGTGACCGCCTCGGCGCTGGCCTCCGCGAGTCGCTCGGCGGCCACGCTCACGTGGCGAACATCCGCAACCTCGGCCTGATGGCCGGCCTCTCGCTTGTCCGCGATGCCTCCTCGAACACGCCCTACGAGGCGTCCGAGGGCATCGGCGGCAAGGTCGCCCGCCACATGCGCGAGCAGGGTGAGGTCATCACCCGCTTCGTCGGCGACCAGCTCGTCATGGCCCCGCCCCTCGTGGCTTCCGAGGACGAGATCGACTTCCTCGTCAACGCCACAGCCACCGCCATCCGCGCGGTCACCGAGGAATAGCGAGGCGCCCGCCGCGCTTCGTTGGTCGGTGCAACGAGGTGCGGGACGTGGATGACGATCCTGGTTCTGGTCACGATCGCGGCACTAGTACGCCTGCGCGTGCGGCCGTATCGCCGGTGGGACGTGGCCTCGGCGGTCCTCGGGCTCGTGATGGCTGTGGGCGTCGCACCAGGCGTCGATACGTCATCCGGCATGCGAGAGCCTATAGGCGCGCTCGGAGCGGCAGCCGTCACGCCGTTCATCTCAATGATGGCCATCTTCCTGGTAGGACGCTTGTCCCTGGGGATTAGCGACGCCGTGATTCCGATGACGGCAAGGCGGCGCGGTGAGGACGACCAGGGCGTGCAGGGACTGCGAACGATGCAAGAGACCGCTCGCGCAAGCTACACGCGATGGATTGGCCCCCTCTAGATAGGCGGGCCACCGCCGCCGCCATCCGCACCGTCACCGAGGCGTAGCACGACCACCCGAGGACAGCGTCGACCCCACCAGCGCCTCGACGAGCGGCTGGAACGCGACCACCGTCCGCAGCGCCCCGTAGGCGCTCAGGTGGTGGTCGTCGTCGTACAGCGCCTGCGACCCGTCGTGCGCCGGGCAGAAGCCGTCCTCGCACAGCACCGAGGGCAGGTCGACAAACTGCACGCCCAGCACCGCCAGCTCGCGGAACAGCTCGTCCATCGGCGCAGCCAGCTCGTCGACCTCGGCGCTGCGGCGGCCGATGTCGTCGATGTCCCGTCCGAGGCGGCTCTGGAAGTACATTCGCCGCTGCGGGTCGAAGTCGAAGCGCGGTCCGTCCCGCACCACCCACACGTCGAGCCCCTCATCGAGGAGTGAGAGGACCGTCATCCGCAGCCGCTCGGCGATGATGTCGCCGGGCTGGTCCTGCGCGCCGGCGTCGACGAAGTTGTCGTCGTCGTAGTACCCGGACCACACGCCCGCGAGGACGACCGTGCCCGCGCCACTGGCGATCACTTGCCGACGCACCACCTCGTTGAACGCCTCGCACGTCCCGGAGTCCGACATCTTCACGTCCATCGCCGGCGGGCACGCCGACATCGTGGCGTGCAGCCCGCCGACCCCCGTGCGCGCGCTGATCTCGTCGAAGGCGGGCGCCAGCGCCAGCGCGTGACTGTCCCCCCAGAGCACGAACTGCGGCGTCGTGCCGTCGTCCCCGTAGCTGCAGAACCCATCGAGAGATTCGAGGTGCGAGGCGCTCCCGCCCTGGTGCACGTTGCAGCTCCCCTGGCGCTCCGAGACCGGGTCCGCGGCGCTCAGTTCGACGGACGACCCCATCCCGATGTCGGTCGTGACCATCGCGTGCACCGCGTTCCCGTCGACCGCCGAGAACCCGACAGCGCCGGCGACGGCGAGCGCGCCGAGGGCGGCACCGAACGCGAGGCGCCGCGAAGGCAGCAGCACCCGCCGTCGAATCGGCGTCTCGAGCAGCCGATACGAGGCCACCGCCAGCCCCACGCTCAGCGCGATGACTCCCGCTGTCAGCAGCGGGTGAAGCGCGTCCGGCATGCCGCCCGAGGGATAGGCGGCGAACACGAGCAGCGGCCAGTGCCACAGGTAGAGCGCGTACGAGATCAGCCCCGTGAAGACGAGCGGGCGCCACGAGAGCCACGTGCCGACACGCGTCGTCTGCCCCGAGTTGGCCCAGATGACGGCGGTCGCGCCGAGCACCGGCGCGATCGCGGCCGTGCCGGGGAACGGCGTTGCCTCATCGATGGTGAAGACGCCGTAGGCGATCAGGCCCACGCCGAGGCCCGAGGCCGCTTCGGCCGCGAGGCGGTGCGGCACCGCGTACCGGCCGCTCGACACCCACATCGCGAGCAGCGCGCCGGCCCCCAGTTCCCACGCGCGGGGCGGCATCAGGAAGAACGCCGCCTTCGGATACGCCTCCGTGGCCCACAGGCTCACGAGGAACGACGCCATCACGCCGCCCGCCACCAGCGCCCATCGAAGCCGCGGCAGCCAGCGCCCCACCGCGACGAACGCCACCGGGAACAGCAGGTAGAACTGCTCCTCGACCGCCAGCGACCACAGGTGCAGCAGCGGCAGCTCGCCCGCCGTCGGCCCGAAGTACCCCTGCTCCTGCCAGAACAGGATGTTCGAGGAGAAGACGCTCTGCGCCGCCACCGCGCGCCCCAGCCGGTCGAGGTCCTCCGGCGTCAGCAGGAAGAACCCGACCAGCAGCGAGAACGCGATCACCACGAACATCGGCGGCAGGATCCGCCGCGCGCGCCGCTCCCAGAAGCCGATCAGGCTGAACCGGCCCTCCGCACCCTCGCGCACGATGATCGAGGTGATGAGGAAGCCCGAGATCACGAAGAAGACGTCGACCCCGACGAACCCACCGGAGAACCCGTCGACGCCCGCGTGGAACAGGACCACCGGGATCACGGCGAGCGCGCGCAGCCCGTCGATTTCCGCTCGGTAACGCACAGCCGCCGCCATCCAAGGACAGGAGCGCCGCGTTCCGTCGAGGGGAGACGACCGACCGCGCGCGAGTTGACTAGGTGCCGCAAGAGCCGACGCCCACGGCCGAGCCGCGTCAATGCGGCCCCGCCTCCGCATCAGGCGCCTGTCACCCTAGCATCCCGGGCTTCGTCCGTTGACACCGCGCCGGTCAGCGTCGGCGCGGTGTCGCCAGGCGGGGGCGCGCTACTCGGACGCCGTGCCGTTGATCTTCGCGTCGACCCGCTCGAGCACGTCGCGGACGTAGTCGTCCGTCAGGTGCTCCGCCGGGCCGGTGAACGTGACGGTGATCTCCCCGTTCGAGTGGGGCCACGTGTACATGTGGAGCCCCATATCGAACGAGATCGGCGCAATGCCAATCTGCATCGTCATCGCGAATCCTGCACCGTCGTTCGGCGCGGCGGGCAGCTCGCTGGCGGGAACCGCCTCGACGCGCACCGTCATCCCTTCCATCTCGGGATCGTCGTGGAACGCCTGCTGAAGCGCCGCCACCATGCACCCGCTGAACTCGTCCGACTCGATCATCGTCTTGACGAGGCTCCAGCCGGCCCGCGTCTCCGTCACTGTGGCATTGACGGCGATCTCCACCTCGACGGTGTCGGGCAGGTCGAATCCGACGTCGACGCGCGTGAACTCGATCTGCGCGTGTCCGACGTACTCGGCCTGGTCGCTCGAGTCCTCGCCGAACATGCTCCCGAAGGCAGCGAGTTGCTCCATGGACGCACACGCCTCGACGCCGCTCATGGCCGCCTCGAAGTCGAAGTCACCGTCCTCGAAGTCGTCCCGGGCGGTGACCTCCCAACCCGAGCCGGGAAGATCGGCCGCCGCCAGCAGGGCGTCGTGTGCCGCCGCGTCCGCGCTCTGCGGGTCGAACGCGGGCGTCAGGTCGACCGACGGCTCGTCGGCGCTATCACCGGTACACCCGAGGACGATCGCCGCCGCCGCGAGCGCTGCGGCCATCCCGAGGCTCGATCGCAACGAGTTTCGCGGCATAGCGGCACACCTTCCCTGACGGCGGGAATCCCATCCCGACGCGTTGATCCGCGACATGATTGTCGTGCGTGATGGTGCCGCGCATGAGTGCTGGTGCTCGACTGGCCGTGCAGCTTCGGCACGCGCTCGACGATGATCTGATTCAGAACGCCCCGTCGCAGAGGGTGGCTGAGCTGCGAGGAACCCGGCCGTGGACCTGATCCTGCGGATAGCGGCGATCGTGGCGCTGATCGTGGGGGCGGCGCTCACGGCAGCCCATGGCATCGCGATCTTCCGGACGCCGGAGCGGGCTAAGTACGCGCCGTTCCCGCGTGACT
Organism: Dehalococcoidia bacterium; assembly: GCA_041390625.1. Lineage (GTDB taxonomy): Bacteria > Chloroflexota > Dehalococcoidia > UBA2979 > UBA2979 > RBC038. The sequence goes on from JAWKPM010000014.1 coordinate 57,793, forward strand.
GGTTCCCCGACTGGCTCGTACGCTCGGACCCGATGACGCGCCGGCTTGCCCCCGTCGAGCTGGCGCTGGGAATGGCGCTCGCCGCGCTCCAGCTCGCCATCGCCTGGGCCCTCGTGAGTGGCTGACTCGCACCGGTCCGCACGTCTCGGGTGGTCGCACCGGGACCCTCCTGTTCCCCGCCAAACCGAGTTGGTCTCAGTCCCGAGCACGTGGCGGGGGGGGGGCATGGGGGCGAAGCACCCATTGAAACAAGGGTGGGTGGGCGGGAACGCCGGCCCGCCGGGCCGCCGCCCGTGCTCGGCGTCGACCGACCGACACAAGCCGATGATCTGCTCAATGCCATGAGTGGATTGACAGCCCGGCACCTTTCTCACTACCTTCGGAGGCAGTGAAAGGAGGTGATGCGCATGGCTGATGATCGTAGTCGGAGGGCTGTGAACCGGAGGTCTGGCATCGCCCTCGAAGGCGAGGCGGTTTCGTTTGCACACGAAGGTGAGCAGGTGAACTTCGCCTCCGAAGGAGAGGCTTCCTAGTCCAGACTAGGTTTGCAGCCTGAATCCGACTTTTGAGAGCGCCCCGGCCCAGCCGGGGCGCTCTTGCATCTCCGAGCCCCCGCCCGAGGCTCTACATTTTTCATCCCGCGACCAACAATCAATCGCGCCGAATCTGGAACGCCGACCCCCAGACTCGAGGCCTCCCCAACAATCAAACGACCATCGAGGCGCCATCGATGCCCCCCTTCGACCTCGAGGCCTACGAGGCAGCCCGCAGCTCGGACCCGACCTCGGGCGCCGTCGGCGCCCTCGTCCGCTACCGAGACCGCACCGCCTCGACCATGGACGACGCCCGCGCCGGCGCAGAGGCCGGTGACCCCTGCGGCACCGCCTACGTCGGCGGCGAGCAGTCCGCCGGCCGAGGTCGCCAGGGCCGCTCGTGGCTGTCCGCCGCCTCGGCGGGCCTCTACGTGACCTACCTCCTCTGTCCGCCGAACCCCGAGCGCGCCCCGCTGCTCTCCATCGCCGGTGGCCTCGCCGCCTCCGACGCCATCGAGGCCGCCTCCGGCCTCCGCACCGTCCTCAAATGGCCCAACGATGTCCTGCATGCCGGCCCTGAGGGCGAGCGCAAGCTCTGCGGCATCCTCGCCGAATCCCGCATCCGAGGCGCCACCTTCGAGGCCTTCCTCGGCATCGGGATCAACGTCCGCGCCGCCCCGCTCCCGCCCGACCTCGAGGCGATCGCGACCAGCATCGAGGCCGCCGGCGCCCCGCCCCCCACCACCGAGGCGCTGCTCGCCGCCCTTTCGGCCGCCCTCGAGCAGTGGGCGGCCTGCGCCGCCGCCGACCCGACCGGCCTCATCGACGCCTGGCGCGCTCGCCTCGTCACTCTCGACCGCCGCGTCCGCCTCGCCGCCCCCGGTCGCACCATCGAGGGCGAGGCCATCGACGTCTCCCCTCGAGGCGAGCTCATCCTCCGCCTCGACGACGGCACCACCGAGGCTTTCTCCGCCGGCGACGTGACGACGGCGCCCACCTCGTGACCTCGAACCGCGACGGCCGGCCGTTCGATGTGGTGGTCTTCGACCTCGGTGGCGTGCTCGTCCGCATCGCCCGCGACTGGACCGAGGCCCATGCCTTCGCCGGCTTCGAGCCCCACCCGATCACGACCGACCCGGTCTTCGACGCCGAGCGTCACCGCCTGAGCGTCGCGCACCAGGCCGGCACGCTCGACAGCGAGTCTTACTACCGCCTGAAGGCCGACCTGTCCGGCGGGGTCTACACCACCGAGGACGTGCGCCGCATCATCGAAGGCTGGTCCCGCGAGGAGTACGAGGGCGTCGGGAGCGTCATCGACGCCCTGGACGCCGCCGGCGTCACCACCGCCGCTCTCTCGAACACGAATCCCGCCCACTGGGCCCGCCTCGACGGCACCGAGGAATATCCGACCGTCGCTCGGCTGCGCTACCGCCACGCGAGCCACCTGCTCGGCTCACTCAAGCCCGAGGCTGCCATCTACCGCACCTTCGAGGCGGCGACGGGCTTTGAGGCCGCGCGCATCCTCTTCTTCGATGACTCCCTCCCGAACGTCGAGGCCGCGCGCACCCTCGGTTGGGCCGCCGAGCACGTCGACCATCGAGGCGATACAGCCGCTCAGCTGCTCGCCCACCTCACCGCGCACCACGTCATTTCCGACATAACTGGTGCCGCGAAACGTTAACAACTCCGTCTCATCTCGAAAGCACGCCCGCCGCGGGCCGCTCATACGGTCGATCGGTAGGTCCGCACTTGCGGATCACAGAGGGAGGAACTGGACCGTATGCGAATGTTCACTGGAAAGCGGAAGTTGTGGTTCATCGTGCCGGCGCTGGCAGCCTCGGTGCTCCTGATCGGTGCTTGCTCGTCGGACGACGGCGAGGACACGGCGACCCCGACCGAGTCGGCTGTGGCCTCCGAGACGGCGACCGAGGCCGCAACGTCCACCGAGACCGCGACCGAGACCGCCACCACCGAGGGAACCACCACGACCGAGCCGGCCGACTCGACGGTCGTGGCGGGCGAGAGCGCTGACCTCGGCCCGATTCTCACGGACGCGAACGGCCTCACGCTCTACATCTTCGCGAACGATGAGACCGGCGTGAGCAACTGCGTCGAGGACACGTGCGTGCAGAACTGGCCGCCGCTGACCGCCGAGGGTGACCCCACCGGCGGCGACGGCGTCGACGGTACGCTCGCTGTCATCGAGCGCTCGGATGGCGTCATGCAGGTCACGTACAACGGCTCGCCGCTGTACTACTACATCGGCGACACCGAGGCCGGTCAGACGACCGGCGAGGGCGTCGGCGGCGTCTGGACCGTCGCCAAGCCGTAGCCGCGCGCTGCGCAGTCGACGAAGACGAGGGGGCCACACGGCCCCCTCGTTGCGTTCGTCTCACCGAGGACGATCCCGCGCCCGCTCCCGATTGACCGAGGCTCGTCGCGCTGCCTAGGATCATCGCGATGATGAACGTACGCGACGCACGCGCCCACGTGACGCACCCGCATCACGCCCACGCCCATCCGGGGCCGTCGCGGACGCGCACGCCACGCTAGTCATCAGACGTAGCTTGCAGCGCAGCCGCGATGGCCACGACCTTCGCGGCTTTTTTGTGCCCCTGGCGCCGATGCGTCACGGACGCCCAGCATCGAGACGAGCACGATGACGAACACCTCCACCCCGCCTGCCACGTCCGCGGCCATCGAGGCGCTCCGCTCGCGCGGCATGCAGGACCTCGACCCCGCAGCGCTGGCCGCCTTCCGTGCCACCGAGCGCGCGTTCCTCGAGGTGACCGCGGGCGCGGGCTTCGAGGAGATTCGCACCCCCACCCTCGAACCGCTGCACCTCTACACGAGCAGCGGCGCCCTGTCGCCGCAGCTGCTCGACCGCGTCTACTCCTTCCTTGACTGGGACGGCTGGAGCGGCGAGCGCGTCGTGCTCCGGCCCGACAGCACGGTCCCTGCTGCGCGCTGGTACGAGGAGCACCGAACGGCGAATGAGCCATCGAGGCTCTGCTACGTCCAACCCGTCTACCGCTTCGACGCCGCGGGCGGCGATCGCGAGGTCTGGCAGTGCGGCGTCGAGCTCTTCGGCGTGCCCGCACCCGAGGGCGACACGGAGCTCCTTGGGCTCGCGCTCGACATCGCTGCCAGCCTCGGCATCGAGGCGCCGGTCGTCGACCTGGCGCACGCCGGCCTCGTGCGCGCTGCGCTCGAGGCGGCCGGCCTCGACCGCGATCGCCAGGTCGAGGTCTACGACCGCCTGCTCGCGGGCGACACCGCCGCCGTGGAGCAGCTGCTGCAGGCCCACCCGCAGGGCAGCTCCGCGTTGCGGCTGCTCTTCGGCGTCGATGGTGACACGACCGGCTACCTCGCGAACCTGCGCGCGACCCTCGTCGCCGCCGTCCCCGAGGCCGGCGCGGCCGTGGCGGAGCTCGAGGCCGTGGCCGCCGCCCTCGACGCTCGAGGCGCCTCGTACCGCGTGCGCCCGGCGGCGGCCCGCAACTTCGAGTACTACACCGGCGTCACGTTCGTCCTCACCGTCGAGGGCCGCGAGTGTCTCGCCGGTGGGCGCTATGACGGCCTCGTCGAGGCCATTGGCGGCGCACCAGCGCCGGCGTCGGGCTTTGCCGCCGACGTGCTCGGCCTCGCGGCGCTCTCTCAGCAGAGCGGAGCATCGAGGTGAGCGCGTCGACCGATCTCGTCCGTGTCGCTCTTCCTCGAGGCGACCTCCGCACGCCCCTCGCCGAGCGACTCGACGCCGTCGGCTTCCACGTCGAGGGCTACGGCTCCGGCGCTCGCACCTACCAATTCGACGTCGATGACCGCCCCGGAGTGCGGGTGCGCGTGTTCTCGGACCGCGACATCCCGATTCAGGTGGCGCTCGGCCAGTACGACCTGGGCATCGCGAGCCGCGCCTGGATCGACGAGCTGCTCGTGAAGTACCGCCTCGACTCGCTGGTGCCGATTCGTCCCCTCGACGTCGGGGAGGCGCGCCTCATCCTCGCCGGCGTCGCGGGCATCGATGTCCGAGCGCTCGCGCGAGACCGCGTACTCCGCGTGACCACCGAGTACCCCAACCTGGCGGAGCGTCTGCTCAACCGCCTCGGCGTGCCGGACTACCGCCTCTACGACGTGTGGGGCAACGCTGCCGCGTGGCTGCCCGAGGACGCCGACCTCGCCCTGCTGCCGCCATCGGGCGCCGTGGCCGACGCACTCGAGGAAGTCTTCGAGGCGCATCGAGGCAGCGCGTGGCTCATCGGCAACCGCGACGCCCTGGGCCGCCGCGACCTGTCGGCCGCGCTCGACCCGCTGCTCCGCCTCCCCGCCGGGGCCCCCGGCGGCGGGCCCGCCGAGCCACGTCCGCTCGGCCTCGCGCCGGGCCGTCGCTCGATGCCCGGTCGCGACCTCGAGGTGCTGCGCCTCGCGGTCCCGGACGGCCACGCCCAGCGCCACACCGTCGAGGCACTGGCGGCCGCCGGCATCGCCTTCGAGGGCTACGAGTTCGGTGCCTCGGTGCGTCGCCCGACCTCGGACATTCCGGGTCTCGAGGTGAAGGTGATGCGGCCGCAGGACATGCCGCGCGCAGTCGCCCTCGGGCGCTTCGACCTCGCACTGACCGGGCGCGACTGGCTCGCCTCGCACCTCGCCACCTTCCCGGCGGCACCCATCGCGGAGCTGGGCGACCTGGGCCGCTCGAGGTACGAGCTCGGCGCCGTCGTTCCCGAGGACCTGCCGGCCGACACCATCGAGGACGCCATCGCCCACTGGCGCCGCGACGACCCGTCGAGGCCCATTCGCGTCGCTTCGGAGTACGTGCCCCTGGCCGACCGCTACGCGCGCGACCGTCACCTCGGGCGCTATCGTGTGATCCCGATCTCCGGCGCGTCCGAGGGCTTCGTCCCCGACGACGCCGACATCCTCATCGAGGGGTCGGAGACCGGCACGACGCTGCGCGCGAACCGCCTCCGCATGCTGGACGTGATCATGATCTCGACGAACTGCATCATCGGCGCGCGCGAGGAGCCTGCGGGCCCTCGAGGTGCGCTCCGTCGCGATCTGGTCGAGCGGCTCGTTGCCGCCGCCCCGGCTGCGCTCGCGCCGGCCGGAGGCGACTGAGGTGCCCTCCCTCGGGCAACACATGGGGCGTGCGCTGCGCATCGCCGACCGCCTCGATCACCCGGCCATCGAGGCTGATCGCGGCGCGTTCTACCTCGGTGCCACAGCGCCCGACATCCGCGTGATCACGAGGCGGGACCGCCGCGTGACGCACTTCTTCGACCTCGACCACCTCGAGCACCAGGACTCCGTCGAGCAGATGCTCGTCGAACGCCCCGAGCTCGCGCGCCCTGCCGACCTCGATGCGCACACACGCGCCTTCATGGCGGGCTACATCACCCACCTCGTACTCGACGAGGTGTACATCGAGACGCTCTATCGCGAGTACTTCGGCGCGCGCTCCGGCATGGCCGACGACCCCTTCGCGAACGTCCTCGACCGCGCGCTGCAGTTCGAGATGAACAGGCGCGAGCTCGAGGACGGCACGTCCTTCACCGCCATCACCTCCGCGCTGCTCTCCTCCGACACATCGAACGCCGTCGAGTTCCTCGAGGACGACTACCTCGCCGAGTGGCGCGAGGTCATCCTCGACTTCGCCTCCCAGGGTCCGACGTGGGACCGCTTCCCCCGGATGATGAACATCCATCTCAAGCGCGCCGGCTTCACTGAGGCCGAGATCGAGGAGTTCGCAGCGAACGGTCCGAGCCTCGCGACTCGCTCGCTCGAGTACGTCTCCGAGGAGCGCGTCGGGACGTACGTCGACACCGCGACCGACCTCGCCGCCGCCCGCGTGGCGGACTACCTCGATGCGACCGATCGGGAAGGTGCGACCGAATGACCGGCGACCAGACCTCGAGGGCGTTGCGCATCGTCGAGGGCGCCGAGGCCGGTCGCGCCTCGGTCCTCCGGCGTCAGCCCCTGCAGTCGAGCGACCTGCCCGAGGCCCTGCGTGCCACCATTCGCGACGTTCTCGGCCGCGACCTCGATGCCGCCGGCGCTGTAGCCGCCATCATCGAGGCGGTACGGATCGAGGGCGACGCCGCCGTCACCCGTTTCACGCAGCGCTTCGACCGCTCCTCGTACGACGCCATCGAGGTGACGCGCGCCGAGATCGATGCGGCGTTCGCCTCGACGCCGCCGGAGCTCCTCCAGGCCATCACGGCAGCCGCCGACCGCGTACGCCGCTACCACGAGGTCCAGAAGGAGCACGCTCCCCGCGGCTTCACCGAGCACGGCCTCGGCCAGATCGTGAAGCCCGTCCGCCGCGCCGGCATCTACATGGCCGGCACCCACGCCGTGCTGCCATCCTCGGTGATCCACACCGCCGTCCCGGCCTCGGTCGCGGGCGTCGAGGAGATCGTGGGCGTCACGGCCGCGCGCTCCGACGGTTCGGTCCACCCGCTCAAGCTCGTCGCCGCCGAGGTGTCCGGTGTCCACCGTGTCTTCCGCGCCTCTGGGGCGCAGGCGCTGGCCGCGCTCGCCTTCGGTACCGAGTCGATCCCGCGCGTGGACAAGATCTTCGGGCCGGGTGGCATTTTCGTAACACTCGCGAAGCAGCAGCTCTTCGGCCTCGTCGGCATCGATGCGCTGTACGGCCCCACCGAGACGCTCGTCCTCGCCGACGACACCGCCGCGCCCGACCTCTGCGCCGCCGATCTCCTCGCCCAGGCCGAGCACGATGTCCTCGCGACGCCCGTACTGATCACGACGAGCCGCGATCACGCCGAGGCCGTAGCCGCCGAGGTCGATCGTCAGCTCGAGACCCTTGAGCGCGCCGAGATCGCACGCACCGCGATCGCTCGCGGCGGAGCCGTCGTGGTCGCCAGCCTCGAGGAGGGACTCGCGCTCTCCGACGAGTTCGCGCCCGAGCACCTCTGCCTCCTGACCTCGCAGAACGAGGCGCTCGTCCCGAAGGTGCGCAACGCGGGCGGCGTCTTCGTCGGCGACTTCTCGCCGGAGGTTCTCGGTGACTACGTCGCGGGTCCAAGCCACGTCATGCCGACGGGTGGCTCGGCGCGCTTCGCCTCTCCGCTCTCGGTCAACGACTTCCTCAAGGTCACCTCGGTGGTCGACCTCAACCCGGCCGAGCTCCGGCGCATCGGCGAAGCCGCTGCAGTGCTCGCCCGTGCCGAGGGCCTGACCGCGCACGCGCGCGCCATCGAGATGCGGCTGGAGGGCCGCTGATGTCGCGCTTCGATCCTGGCTCCGCGCTGCGCCCCGCGCTACGCAGCCTCGAGGGCTACACGCCCATCGAGCCGCCCGAGGAGGTCGCCGCTCGCTACGGCATCGACCCTGCCTCGATTGTGAAGCTTGACGGCAACGAGAACCCCTACGGTCCCTCGCCGCGCGCTCGCGCCGCGCTGGCCGCCCTCGCCGAGGATGGCGCGCACCGCTACCCCGACCCCGACCAGCGTCGCCTCCGCACTGCGCTGTCGAGTCACCTCGACGTGCCGGTCGGTTCGATCGTGGCGGGCGCCGGCTCCGACGAGCTCATCGATCTCGTGTTCTCGGCCTATGTAGGGACGGGCGACCGCATCGTCGTCGCGCCGCCCACGTTTGGGATGTACGCGTTCGACGCTGAGCTCCACGGCGCGACCGTCGTCGAGGTGCCGCGCGCCGAGGACTGGAGCCTCGACGCCGGCGCGCTCCTCGAAGCCGCCTCGGACGCGAAGGTGGTCTTCATTCCCTCGCCGAACAACCCGACCGGCGACATCCTCCCGCGCGACCTCGCGCTACGCCTCGCCGAGACGGGCGCGCTGATCGTCGTCGACGAGGCTTACATCGAGTTCTCGCACGCGGAGTCGCTGGCCCGCGAGGCCGCATCGGGCCTCCCGCTCGTCGTGCTGCGCACGTTCAGCAAGTGGGCGGGGCTTGCAGGACTCCGCGTCGGCTACGGCATCATGCCGCCTGCCATCGCCGAAACCTTCATGCAGATCAAGCAGCCGTACGACCTGAACGTGGCCGCCGAGGTCGCCGCGCTCGCCTCCCTCGAGGACCGCGCGGAACTCGATGAGCGCGCGTGCCAGATCACCGGCGAGCGCGACCGCCTCGCCGAGGCGTTGCGGGCCACCGAGTGGCTGAGCCCCTCCCCCTCCGAGGCGAACTTCCTCCTCTGCCGCCTGCGCGACGCCGAGGGCGCAGCAGTCCGCGAGGCGCTCCGCCGCCGAGGCGTCTTTGTCCGCTACTTCGACACTTCGCGCCTGCGCGACTACATCCGCATCTCGATCGGCACGGCCGAGGACACCGACCGCCTGCTCGCCGCCCTCGACGAGGTGCGCGCCGAGCTCGACACGATGACCGAGACGACATCGACGGGAGCCTCCGCATGAACGCCTCGATGCCGCGACGCGCGACCGTCGACCGCGAGACCGCCGAGACTCGCATTCACATCGACCTCGACGTCGACGGTCGCGGGCTCGCGAATGTCTCGACCGGCATCGGCTTCTACGACCACATGCTGACGGCCTTCGCCCGCCACGGCCGCTTCGATCTCGAGGTGCAGACGCAGGGTGACCTCGAGGTCGACGCTCACCACACGATGGAGGACACGGCGCTCGCGCTCGGGACTGCGTTCGACCAGGCGCTGGCTGGCCGTGAGGGCATCGTGCGCATGGGCGATGCCCTCGTCCCGCTCGATGAGGCGCTTGTGCAGGCCGTCGTCGACATCTCCGGGCGCCCTTATGCGGCGACGTCCTTTGATTGGGTGGGCGAGCGTATCGGCGAGGCGCCCACCGAGATGGTGGCCCACGTCCTGCAGTCGTTCGCCGTCGGCGCGCGCCTCACGCTTCACGTCCGCCAGCTGGCCGGCGCGAACGACCACCACATCGCCGAGGCAGCGATGAAGGCACTCGGCCGCGCGCTCGACGCCGCGACGCGCCTCGACGAGCGCATCGCGGGCATGGTTCCGTCGACGAAGGAAACGCTGACGACCTAGTGCCTTCGAGGCCTACGACGGTCGTCGTGCTAGGTGCAGAATCGCGCCGTACCCCTTCGTGATCTCGCCGCCGTAGTCGCGGTCGATGACCTCGGCGATCGAGGACAGAAGCGCCTCCCGCTGCTCATCCGACAGCGCGATGTGCTCGGAGAACGTTCGGAGCAGCGCCGGGTACGAGGCCGAGTCGAACCGCTCGAGCCAGCCGTGCCGCCGCGTCTCGACGTGCTCGAACAGCCCCGCCGCCTCGATCTCCCCGACGAGGTCCGGCATCGCCTCGAGGGGAATCAGCTTGTCCTCGGCGCGCCACAGCGAGGGCGCATGCTCGAGGTACTGCGGCTGCACGTTCCCGAAGAAGTCACGGTCCTCCGGCGTTGAGACGTGCAGCGCCCCGAAGATCGCGAGCGTACCGCCCGCCCGCAACGTCCGAGCGACCTGCTCGTACCCACGAGGCTGCTTGACCCAGTGCCACGAGGTCGCCGCGACAACGAGGTCGAAGCTCCCCGCCGCGAGGTCGGCCGCTTCGAGGGTCGACTCGACCACCTCGACGCCCGCGAACCCCACGAGGTTCCGACGCAACACCGAGGCGAGCGCAGGCCCCGGCTCCAGCGTTGTGATGCGAAGTCCTCGTCGTGCGAGCGGCAGCGTCGCCTTCCCCGTGCCGGCGCCCACCTCGAGGACATGTGAGCCCGCCTCGAGGCCGGCGAACGCGACGATGTCGTCGAAGATCGCCTCGGGGTAGTCGGGCCGCGCGTCGTGGTACAGCTCGGCGATGCGGTCGAACGTGCGCCCGAGGCTATCCGTGCCGGTCATCGTGCGGTCCCTAATCGGGCCCGCCCGTCAGTCGTCGAGGGCAGGCTCGCGTACGAGGTCGTTGAGCTGTTTCAGCGATGAGGCCACCACGCCGGCGTCCGGCGCGTTGACGGTTACGTGCCCGAGCTTGCGCTCCGGCCGTGCGTCCTTCCCGTAAAGGTGCACGTGGGCGAAAGGCACTTCGAGCATCGCGTCGAGGTCCGGCACCTCACCGATGAGGTTCACCATGGCGGATGTACCGACCGCCGAGGTCGCACCCAGCGGGAACCCCATCACCGCGCGGACGTGGTTCTCGAACTGGCTCGTGACGGCGCCGTCGGTGGTCCAGTGCCCCGAGTTGTGCACGCGAGGCGCCATCTCGTTCGCGAGCAGCCGACCATCGAGGAAGAAGTACTCGATCGCGAGGACGCCAACGTAGTCAAGCTCCTCGATCAGCCGCCGCGCCTCCTCCTCGGCCTTCGTCTGGATCGCGGCGTCAATGCCGATCGCTGGGACACGGCTGAGGCGTAGGATGCCCTCGCGGTGGCGATTGTCCACGAGGGGATAGAACGCCGTCTCACCTCGCGCACTCCGCACCGCGAGGATCGACAGCTCACGCTCGAAGGGCACGAAGCCCTCGAGGATCAGCGGCTTGCCGCCGAGGCGAGCGAAGGCCTCCTCGGCCTCGCTCTCAACGCGAACGACGGCCTGGCCCTTGCCGTCGTACCCCTCGCGCCGCGTCTTCAGCACGGCGGGCAGTCCGATCTCGCTGATCGCTGCTCGAAGTCCCGCCTCGTCATCGACCGCGAGGAACGGCGCGGTCTCCATACCGAGCGAGCGGAACAGCGTCTTCTCGGAGAGGCGGTCCTGCCCTGCGAAGAGCGCCTCCGCCCGAGGATGCACGGGGATGGCTTCGCTCAGCTGCGTGACGGCCGCCGCCGGAACGTTCTCGAACTCGAACGTGGCCACATCGCATCGAGAGGCGATCTCGCGCAGCGCCGCCTCGTCGTCGTACGGCGCGACGAGCTGCTCGGCGACCTGCCCCGCCGGCCCGTTCGGCGTCGGATCGAGGATGAGGAACTCGAGGCCCAGCGGCGCACCGGCGAGCACGAGCATCCGCCCGAGCTGCCCACCGCCGAGGATGCCGATTCGGGTCACGCGCCGCCGCGGTCCGCGGCAGGGAGGCGCGGGTCGGGATCATCGAGGACGCGTGCAGTCTGGTCGGCACGGTGGCGTCGCAGCGCCTCGCGATGCTCCGGGTGCAGCGCGCCGACGATCGAGGCTGCGAGCAGTGCGGCGTTCGTCGCACCGGCTCGGCCGATCGCCATAGTCCCGACGGGAACGCCCCCCGGCATCTGCGCGATGGAGAGCAACGAGTCGAGGCCGTGCAGCGCCTTCGACTCAACCGGGACACCGAGGACCGGCAGGATGGTCTTCGAGGCGGTCATCCCCGGCAGGTGGGCCGCCCCGCCTGCCCCGGCGATGATGACGCCGAGGCCGCGCCCTTCAGCCGTCGAGGCGTATTCGAACAGGAGGTCAGGCGTGCGATGTGCCGAGACGACCCGCACCTCGTAGGGGACGCCGAGGCCGTCGAGGGTCTCGGCCGCGGCGGACATCGTCTCCCAGTCGGAGCGCGATCCCATGACGATGCCGACGAGTGGGTTCATCAACGCGAATGGTAGCAACGATGGTTGCTCCCGGCAGCCCGCGTGTCAGGCGCATCCCCATCGACGCCGGGCGCCGCCTAGACGTAGGCTCCTCCTCGAGGTTCCGAATCGAGGCGTCGCCCCGCGCGCGCCGTTCGAGGAGCGTTCGATGCGACTCTTACTGACCGGCTTCGAGCCCTTCGGCGGAGAGACCGTGAACCCGTCGTGGGAGGTCGCGCGCGCCATCGAGGCCGCGCCGCCCGCCGGCGTCGAGCTCACGACGCTCCGTCTGCCCGTGACCGGCCGTATCTCCTTCGAACGGCTGCTCCCAGCCCTCGACGCCGGCAACTTCGATGCCTGGCTCGGGCTCGGCGAGGCCGGTGGTCGCCCGCACCTCTCCGTCGAGCGCGTTGGCATCAATGTCCTCGTCGACGGGCCCGGCGCCCTCGAGCAAACGCTGGTCGAAGACGGGCCGGCCGCGTACTTCTCGCAACTCCCCGTCCTCGATCTCGCCCGGGCGATCGTCGAGGCAGGTGCGCCCGCCCGCGTCTCGAACACTGCCGGCACCTACATCTGCAACGAGGTGACGTACGTCGTCCAGCACTACCTGGCATCGAGCGGTCGCTCGATGCCGAGCGGCTTCATCCACCTGCCGTACCTGCCCGACCAGGCCCTGAACAAGCGCCCCGACACGCCGTCGATGGCGCTTGAGACGCAGGTGCTCGGCGTACGCACCGCCATCGAGTTCATCCGAGACTTGGTTGAGGCGTCGACACTCACAGGGGCGAGGGCGTAGCCCGTGACGAGCGAACCCCCCGAGGCGACCACGGGCGAACTGCTCGCCTTCGCGATGGAGCTGGCCGACGTCGCCGACGAGATCACGATGCGCTACTACCGCGCCGGCGATGCCACCGAGGTCAAGGAGAAGGCCGACCGCTCCCTCGTGACGCTCGCAGATCTCGAGGTCGAGGCTGAGCTGCGGCGCCGCATCCTCGAGCGCTTCCCGACGCACTCCATCCTCGGCGAGGAAGAGGGCTACCACGCCGGTTCCGAGGGCTCGGTGCGCTGGATCATCGACCCGGTCGACGGCACCAACTCGTACGGTCGAGGCATCCCGATCTGGGCGACGTTGATCGCCTTCCAGCGCGACGGCGTCTCGAGCGTCGGCGTGGCCTCGGCACCAGCGCTCGGAACGCGCTGGTGGGCCGGCCGTGGTCTCGGCGCCTACCGTGCCGCGTTGCCATACGAGGGTGGAACCGTCGGCGGCGAGCGCATCCACGTCTCGAGCATCGAGGCCGTGGCGGATGCACAGATGCTCTACGGCTCGTTTCGGCTGACGCTCAACGCCTGGGGTGGCCGCACCGCCGCTCTGCTGCAGTCCGCTTGGCGCGCGCGCAGCTTCTCCGATTTCTGGGGCCACTGCCTCGTCGCCGAAGGTTCCGCCGAGGCGATGATCGAGGCCGAGATCTCACCGTGGGACATCGCCGCGATGATCGTCATCGTCGAGGAGGCCGGCGGCATCCTGACCGATCTCGAGGGCGCGCCCACCATCGAGGCGGGCCACTGCATCACCTCGAACGGCCACATCCACGACGAGGTCCTGCGCCGTCTCCGCGGCGATTAGGCAGCCCGGGGGGGCGCTAAGCCGTCGCCTCGACGACTTCCGCCACATCGAGGGAGAACGACTCGATCACGGGGTTCGCGAGCAGCTTCTCGCACATCGCCCGCGCCGAGGACTCGGCCCCGGCCGCATCATCGGCCTCGACGGTCACATCGATGTGCTTGCCGACGCGCACGCGCCGGACCCCGCCGAACCCGAGTTCGTGCAGACCGTCTCGCACGGCAAGGCCCTGAGGGTCGTTCACCAGCGGCTTCAGCATGACGTCGATGCGGGCCAGGTACGTGGGCATGGATCGTCCTCGCTAGCCGGCGACCGGCGGCAACGGCTCACCGGTGATGCGGCGGTAGGCCTCCTGGTAACGCTCGCTGGTCGCCTCGATGACGTCGGGCGGCAGCTCGGGCCCCGGCGGCTCGCGGTTCCAGCCACTCGCGGAGAGCCAGTCGCGCACGTACTGCTTGTCGAACGAGGGCTGGTCGCGCCCCGCCTCGAACTGGTCGGCCGGCCAGAACCTCGAGGAGTCGGGCGTCATCACCTCGTCGATGAGGGTGATCTCGCGATCGAGGATTCCGAACTCGAACTTCGTGTCGGCGATGATGATCCCACGCTCACGAGCGACCTCGGCGCCGTAGCGATACAGCGCGAGTGAACGCAGCTTGAGGACGTTCGCCGCCTCGACGCCAACCGAGGCCTCGACCTCCTCGAACGTGATCGGCAGGTCGTGCCCCTCGTCGGCCTTCGAGGACGGTGTGAAGATCGGCTCGAACAGCATCTGGGACTGCTGTAGTCCCTCGGGAAGCTTGATGCCGCTGACCGCGCCTGTGCGCTGGTAGTCGGCCCAGCCCGAGCCGGTGATGTACCCACGCACCACGCACTCGATCTTCACCGGCTCGGCGCGGCGTACGACCATCGAGCGGCCGAAGAACGAGCTATCGACGTCGAGACCGAGCTCCTTCGCGTTGTCGGCCTCGACGACGGCCACCATGCAGTTCGGCACGACCGCCGAGGTACGACGGAACCAGTAGTCCGAGAGTCGTGTCAGCACCTCGCCCTTGCGCGGGATGGCCGTCGGCAGCACGACGTCGAACGCCGAGATGCGGTCGGTAGCGACGAGGAGCAGCCGATCGTTCGGCAGCTCGTAGATGTCGCGCACCTTGCCGGAGTGGCGTGCGAGCCCCGGCAGGCTCGATTGCAGCATCACCATCGCCATCTCCTCTCCACCCGACGTCTCGAGGTCGGTCGCTACGACAGCAGCCCCAGGCGCCGAAATGACTCATCGATGTGCGTGAGGAACCCGCGCGGGTCGAATGCCGCGTCGAGCGTCGCGGCATCGAGGCGGCTCGTGACCTCAGGATCCCCGTCGAGCAGCTCGCGCAGCGGGCGCTCTTCGTGCCACGCCCGCATCGAGTGCGTCTGCACGATCTTGTACGCCGCCTCGCGCGTGAGGCCCGTCTCGATGAGCGCAAGCAGCACCTTCGAGGAGAACACGAGCCCCTGCGTCTTCTCGAGGTTCCTCAGCATGTGCTCCGGGTAGACGACCAACCCCGCCATGACCCCCGTGAAGATCTGCAGCATGTATGCGAGCAGCCCCGTGGCGTCGGGCAGGATGATGCGCTCGGCGCCCGAGTGCGAAATGTCCCGCTCGTGCCACAGCGCCACGTTGTCGAAGCCCGTCATCGCGTAGCCGCGCAGCGTCCTCGCGAGGCCGCACACGCGCTCGGTCAGCTCCGGGTTCCGCTTGTGCGGCATCGAGGACGATCCGGTCTGCCCTGCCTCGAAGGGCTCCTCTGCCTCGAGGATCTCTGTCCGCTGCAGCCCGCGAATCTCGAGCGCGAACTTCTCGAGGGAGGCGCCCGCCGCGGCGATCGTCGCGAGGTAGAAGGCGTGGCGGTCTCGCTGGATGATCTGCGTGGTGACCGGCGCGACCGCCAGCCCGAGGCGCTTGCACGCGCGCTCCTCGACGGAGGGCGGTACGGTTCCGTGCGTGCCAACCGGGCCCGACATCTGGCCGACGGCGACCTGCTCGCGTGCAAGGCGCAGCCGCTCCTCGTGACGTCGAATCTCGTCCACCCAAACCAGGAGCTTCATCCCGAAGGTGGTCGGCTCGGCGTGTACGCCGTGCGTGCGTCCGATGCAGATCGTGTCCTTGTGCTCGAGCGCGCGCTTCGAGATCACGAGGCGCAGTTCCTCGAACTGCCGTAGCAGCAGGTCGATCGCCTGCACCATCTGCAGGCACGTCGCCGTGTCCCAGATGTCGTTGCTCGTGACGCCGTAGTGCACCCAGCGTGACTCCTGGCCGAGCGAGTCCGCCACTGAGCGCAGGAAGGCCGTCACGTCGTGATGGGTCTCGTCGATGTAGCGCATGATGTCGCCCACATCGATCCGCGCGTCGCGCGCGATCTTGTTCGCGTCCTCCCGAGGCACCACGCCCTCGTCCGCCCACGCCTCGACGAGGGCGATCTCGACATCGAGCCACGTCTTGAACTTGGAGTCGTCCGACCAGATGTCGGTCATCTCGGGGACGCTGTAGCGCGGGATCATCGGGCGCTCCTCGTCTCCTCGCTCAGCCCGCCGAGGGCTCGTAGTCGACGAACTCTTCGCGCACCGGCGCGAAGACCTCGACGAGCCGCGCGGCCTCGAGGGCGCGCACGAAGTGCGGCAGCCCGCCGGGGATGAGATAGGCGCCGCCCGGCCCGACTTCACGCTCCGGCCCGTCGCCGAGGCGCAGCATGATGCGCCCGCTCTGCACCTGACCCGCCTGCTCGTGCGGGTGCGTGTGCTCGGGCACCTCCGAGCCGGCATCGAGGTTGATCTCGACGAGCGTTTGCTGCTCGCCTGAGACGAGCGTGCGTCGCACGACACCCGGGAACATCGTCACCGCCTCGATCGAGGCGTGGTCGCGCTGGTGTGGAATCGCCACGCTATCTCCCCCGTCGCATCGAGGCGCCGCCCGACTGGCCGACGATCGGGTCGGGCCCGATGAGCAGCTGCGACAGCGCTCGACTCATGCCGTTTCGTTCGAACAGGTCGCCGAAGACGGCCACGTCCTCGACGACATGCCCGTGGTACGCGATCGCCGCCTCGGCTTCCGCCCGAATCGGGTCGATGTCCGAGGCGCTGTAGTCCCCCGGTCGGATGTTCCGTATCAGGAACTCGCGGTTGCCGTCGAGCCCTCCGATGGTCGACTCCACCATCGAGGGGCGCTCGCCGCCCCACGCCGCGATGAAGTGCATGCACGACTGCGCCTCGGTCACGTGCTCGGAAGGCAGCGCATCGAGGTCGATGCGGCGCCGGCACTCCGGCATCGGGCAGCGCACCTCGCGCGTCATCGAGGCCGCCCGCCACCCACCTCGACGCCGACTCCTTCGAGGCCGACGTCCGTGCGGTAGTGCGCCCCCTCGAAGTGGATGCGGCGCACGTTGTCGTAGGCACGGGCGCGCGCCTCTTCGAGGGTCGGACCGGTCGCGACGACGCACAGCACGCGTCCCCCCGAGGTTACGAGCACACCGTCCTCGCGCCGCGTCGCCCCTGCGAGGAACACTTCGACGCCGTCATCGACGTCCTCGAGGCCGGTGATCGGGAAGCCCGTCGGATAGGAGCCGGGGTACCCTCCCGAGGCCATCACGACGCCGACGCTCGCGTCTTCGCTCCACTCGACCTCGAGGTCGCCCAGGGCGTTCGAGGCGACGGCCCAGCAGATCTCGAGGAGGTCGGTCTTCAACCGAGGCAGTAGCACCTCGCACTCCGGGTCGCCGAAGCGCGAGTTGAACTCGATGACGCGGAATCCGGCTTCGGTGCGCATCATGCCGGGGTACAGCACCCCTCGATACGGACGACCCGCATCGAACATCGCCTGCACAGCGCGTTCGGTGACGTCGCGCTCGATCGATCGAGCTTCGCGATCCGAGAGCCAGCCGGGCGGCGAGTAGACCCCCATGCCGCCGGTGTTGGGCCCGCGCCCACCGTCGAAGACGGGCTTGTAGTCGCACGAGAACGGCATGTGCCGCACGGCGACGCCGTCGGTGAACGCGTGCGCCGAGGTCTCGGGCCCGCTCATACGCTCCTCCACGAGGATGCGAGCACCCGCCTCGCCGAACACCTTCGAGGTCATGGCCGCCTCGATCGCCGCGTCGGCCTCCTCGAGGTTGTCGCACACAACGACACCCTTCCCGAGCGCGAGGCCGTCGGCCTTGATCACGGGCGGCGCGCCGAGGCTCCAGGCATACGCCTTTGCCTCGTCGGCCGAATCGAAGATGCGTGCCTCGCCGGTCGCGATGCCGGCGTCGCGCATGAGCTGCTTCGCGAACGACTTCGACCACTCGATCTCGGCCGCGGCCTTCGAGGGCCCGAAGCACCGAATCCCCTCGACGGTCAGCCGATCGACGATTCCGAGGGCGAGGGGGTCGTCCGGCCCGACCACCACGAGGTCCGCGTGCACCCGCTTCGCCAGCGCCGCGACAGCTTCGAGGTCGGTGACCGCCACCTCGGGCACGTTCTCGCCGAGGTCCTCAGTCCCCGCATTGCCCGGCGCGATCCAGAGTCGCTCGAGCCGCGGCGAGCGCGCGAGCCTGGAGGCGATCGCGTGCTCGCGTCCGCCTGAGCCCAGCAGCAACACGTTGAGCTTCCCCGCGTCCGACGTCATCCGGGGTCCGTCCGCGGCTCCGTGAGCCGGATCTGATTGCCGAAGGGGTCGCGCACGAAGCACTCCCTCGTCCCCCATGGGCGGTCGACGGGCTCGAGCTCGATGCCGACGCCGCGCTCGCGCAACTCGAGGGCGATCGCGTCGACCGCGTGCACGAACACCACCGTCGCGCCCCCACCTCGAGGCCCGCCCGGTGAGGTCGAGAGATGCAGCGCCGCTTCGTCGCGGCTGACCACAGCGTACTCGGCGCCGCCGTCATCTCGATGCTCCGAGCTGACCTCGAAGCCCAGTCGGTCACGATAGAAGGAGAGCGCCCCGGACATCTCGTCGACGTGGAGCAGCGGCACCGCGAGGAGCCATCGGCTCGCGCGGTTCATTCCCACTCGATCGTGCCCGGTGGCTTCGAGGTGATGTCGTAGACGACGCGGTTCACCTCGCGCACCTCATTGGTGATCCGGCTCGAGATCGAGGCGAGCAGGTCGTACGGCAATCGCGCCCAGTCGGCCGTCATCGCGTCGTCCGCCGACACGCAGCGCAGCGCGATCGTGTGGCCGTACGTGCGGAAGTCGCCCTGCACTCCGACGGACTTCGTGTCGGTGAGAACGGCGAAGGACTGCCAGAGGTCGTAGTACACCTCGGCCTTCTTGATCTCGTCCATCACGACCCAGTCCGCCCGACGCAGGATGTCGAGCTTCTCGCGCGTGACCTCGCCGATGACGCGGATCGCGAGGCCGGGACCGGGGAACGGCTGCCGATAGACCATCTCGTGCGGCAGCCCGAGTTCGGTTCCTACGCGCCGGACCTCGTCCTTGAAGAGGTTGCGCAGCGGCTCGATGAGCGTCAGCCGCATGTCCTTCGGTAGGCCGCCTACGTTGTGGTGCGTCTTGATCTTCGCCGCGGCGTTGTTGCCGGTCGAGGCCGATTCGATGACGTCTGGGTACGTCGTCCCCTGCACGAGGAAGTCGACCTGCCCGAGGGATCGTGTCTCGTCCTCGAAGAGGTGGATGAATGTCTCGCCGATGCGTTTGCGCTTCGTCTCAGGGTTTGTGACCTCGGCCAGCTCGCTGAGGAAGCGGTCCTGCGCATCGACGTGCCGAAGCTTGATCTCGAGGTGGTTCGTGAACGTCGAGACCACCCGCTCCGCCTCGCCGAGCCTCAACAGACCGTTGTCGACGAAGATGCACGTGAGCTGGTCTCCGACCGCGGCATGCACGAGCCGCGCAGCCACCGCCGAGTCCACGCCACCCGAGAGCGCGCAGATCACCTGACCATCGCCCACCGCGTCGCGAATGCCGCGAATCGACTCGTCGACGAAGTTGCCCGCGGTCCAGGACTTGTCGCAGCCGGCCACTTCGAACAGGAAATTCTCGATCAGCTGG
>JAWKPM010000015.1:0-70900 GCA_041390625.1 Dehalococcoidia bacterium
GGGCGTCACACAGCGGCCCGCACAGCCGGTCGAGGATCGAGGTCGCCAGCAGAAAGTCACGGACGTGCGCCGGCTGCCGCTGAAGCACCTCTTCGAGGAGGTAGTCGACGACGTAGCGGTCGTCGCCGGCAAACGCCGAGACGAAGGCCTGCGTGTCGTCCCGCCCCTGCATCGAGAGCGCGGCCAGCTGCAGTCCGGCGATCCACCCCTCCGTGCGACCTTCGAGGGCCGCGACGTCCTCCGGCGAGAGGTCGAGGCCCATCGCTTCGTTCAGGAACGATGCCGCCTCCTCAATCGAGAACCCGAGGTCGTTCGCGCGCAACTCGACGAGCTCGCCGCGCGCGCGGAGCCGGGCGAGGGGAAGCGCCGGGTCGGCTCGACTCGCGATCACGAGGTGAAGCTGTGGCGGCATGTGGTCGATGAGGAACGACACCGCCTCGTGAACGGGCGCCGACTCAATGACGTGATAGTCGTCCAGCACGAGGACGAGGTCGTTCGTATCGAGGGCGACGTCGTTCAGCAGCGCGGTGAGAATCACCTCGATCGGTGGCGATTGCCTCGTCCGCAGCATCGCGAGCGCGCGCGCACCGATGCCTGGCCGCACGCGCTGCAACGCCTCGACGGCGTACTCCCAGAACCGCCCCGACTCACTGTCCGGTCCATCGAGGGACAGCCACGCCACCGGCCGATCAGGGCGCGTCGCGAGCCACTCCCCGAGGACGGTCGTCTTGCCCGAGCCCGCCGGCGCCGAGATCAGCACCAATCGACCCTCGACGCCCCGCTCGAGGCGTTCGGTCAGGCGCGGCCGCCGAACGAGCCCCTCCCGCCACGTGGGAGCGAAGAACTTCGTCTCGAGCAGGACGCTCGCCGCCGCTGTGTCCTCGTGCACCGTCGCCATCGAGGAATTGTAGAGGGCCGAGCGTAGAGCCCCACCGCCTCCGACCTACCTCGCCAGTCGCCGCAGTAGCGTTGCGACGAGGTCCACGAGCACCACGAGGCCGAAGTACGTCACGAGGATCATCGCCACGTCCGTGTAGTGGAAGAACGACATCGCCAGCCGGAACTCGCGTCCGAGGCCGCCCGCCGAGACGAACCCCACGACGATCGTCGTGCGGATGATGACTTCCCATCGATAGAGCGCGTACGTGAGGAAGAGCGGCAGTGCCTGCGGGAGCACCGCGTACGCGAGCGCCTGCCCGCCGCTCGCACCCGCCCCCCGCAGCGCCCGCCGAGGACCGGGATCGAGGTTCTCGACCACCTCGGCGCACAGCCGCCCGACGATCCCGAGGTTGTGCAGCCCGAGGGCGAGAGCGCCCGTGAGCACGCCCGGCGGCAGCACGAGTACCAGGAGCAGCGCCCACACGAGCTCCGGCACGGCCCGCAT
This sequence comes from Dehalococcoidia bacterium, assembly GCA_041390625.1. Lineage (GTDB taxonomy): Bacteria > Chloroflexota > Dehalococcoidia > UBA2979 > UBA2979 > RBC038. Next base: position 1,385 of record JAWKPM010000015.1, read on the forward strand.
GACGATCCACACGGCGCGCACGAGGCCGAACGCGCCCGTCCGCAGGGCGCCCGCCCGCTCCTCCCGCCGAGGTCGCGCGCCCGCCATCACGGTGACCAGCATCCCGAGGACCGCGATCCAGATCGCGGCGACGCTCATCGCCAGCGTGTCGACGGCGAGGCCGAACATCGTGCGCCACTCCGCGAGGTCGCCGAACGGCCTCGGCGGTGGCTCCGGCGCGAGCGGGCTCGCTTGCCCGAGCAGCGCCCGCAGGAAGTCCACCGCTCGATGCCACGTGTCGGAATCGAGGAAGTCAGCGCGCCCGCCACCCTCGAGAACGAGGTATGACCACGAGGCAACGAGCAGCACCCCCGCCCCCACCATCGAGGCGCGCGCGACACTCAGCCGCGCCCGTGACGGGACCTGCGGCATCGCGCTCATCGCGCCACCTCGTTCCGCACGAGGGCGCTCCACGCCTCGACGGCAGCGATGAGGAGCACCAGCGCCGCGAGGTACGTGCCGACCTGCCGGTAGTCGAGGTCCGCGAGGGCGATCTGGATCTCGAACCCAAGTCCGCCGAGGCCGACGAACCCCATGATCGCCGAGGCTCGCAGCGCGCACTCGAATCGATAGAAGGTGTACGCGACGAGGTCGGGCAGCGTCATCGGCACGCGGCCGTACGCCAGCGCCTCGATCCGCCCGGCGCCCGCGACGCGCAGGGCACGCAGCGGTGCCTCGGGCAGGTCGTTCAGCAGGTCGGCGTAGATCCGCCCGAGGATCCCGCCATACGGAATCCCGATCGCAAGCACGGCGGCCGCGGGCGACAGGCCAACCGCGACGACGAACAGCCACGCCCACACCAGCTCGTGCACCGCCCGCATCGCCGCCAACACCCCGCGCCCCACGACCATCGAGGCGCGCCGCACCCGAGGCGGAGCGATCGCCCCGGAGGCCATCACACCGAGGGGCAGCCCGAGCGCGAGCGCGAGCGTGAGGCCCGCGACGGCATACACGATGGTGAGCCACGTCGCCTCGACCGCGCGCGACAGCGTCTCCGAGGACAGGTCGGGCCGAACGATGCCCCCGAGCAGGCTTCGCAGCACGCCGAGCCCGCCCGTTCGAGGCACGGCGTCGCCCCAGTCGACCTGGAACGCCGTCCACCCCAACGTCAGCAACAGGATCACGGTGAGCACGCCGCGGCCACCCGGTGCCGGCCGGCCATCGAGGGCACGCGCGGCGACGGCGGGCAGCTCGACGGGCCGGCGCGTCATACGCCCTCCGTGAGCGCCGCCGTCCCGCTTGCCACGTCCGCTGCCTCGAGCCGGTACAGCATCTCGAGCTCGCCCGAGGTCACCTCGGCCGCCGCGCGGTCGAACATCACTGCGCCGTCGCGCAACGCGACGATGCGAGCGAAGTGGTGACGCGCGAGCTCGACCGTGTGCAGGCTCGCCACGAGCGTGTGGCCGCCGGCGCTCGCGAGCCGCACGAGGAGCTCGACGAGCGCCTCCGCCCGTGCGGGATCGAGGGACGAGACCGGCTCGTCGGCGAGCAGCGCGTGCGGGTTCTGCACCAGCAGCCGCGCCAGCGCGACGCGCTGCTGCTCGCCCCCCGACAGCCTCGAGGTCCGCTCGCGGGCGCGCCCCTCGAGGCCGACCTCGGCCAGCACCTCCTCGACTTCGCCACCGCCGACCGGCGCGACGAGCGATCGCAGCGCACGCCCGAGCGACCAGCGACCGAGGTTCCCAGCGAGCACGTTGTGCAGCACGGAGAGGTTCGGCACGAGGTCGAACTGCTGGTGCATCATCCCGACCCGCGCCGACCGACCTCGACGGTCCCAGTCCTGCACCGGCCGCCCGAGGAGCCTCAGCTCCCCGCCGTCCGGTGCCAGCAACCCGGCCATCAGGTTGAGCAGCGTGGTCTTGCCCGACCCACTCGGCCCGACGAGCGCGACCGACTCACCCTGCTCGATGCGCAGGTCGAGGGGCGCGAGGGCGGTGCGGGCGCCGAAGTGCTTCTCCAGCGCCCGCGCCTCGAAGGCCGGTGGCCTTCCCTCCGTCACTCGATGATGCCGAGCTGCTTGGCCACGTCTCGAATGGCGTCGTAGTTCTCGTCGGACGTGGCGATGAAGCCACCCTCGGCGCCGCCGCCGAACGACTCGACAATCTGCGCCGCCGATGCCTCATCGGACTCGCCGACGTGGAGCAGCGCCTCGACGATCTTGTCGGTCGTCCCATCGCCCAGGGTGTCGTCGACGTCTTCGCGAATCGACCAGTTGTAGTCGTAGTACGGCGGCGTCTCCAACAGGACGCGCACGGCGTTCGTGTCGACCTTGCCGTCGCGTACGGCTGCTTCCCACACCGCCTGGTTCAGCGCCCCGGCCTGGAACGCACCCGACTGCACCAGCTCGTACGTGGCGTCGTGCGAGCCCGAGAAGCCGGGCGGACCATCGAGGTCCGCATCCGCGTCGATGCCCGCCTCGAGCATGAAGTATCGAGGCATGAGGTGGCCCGAGGTCGAGCTCTCACTCCCGAAGGTGAACGTCAGCCCTCGCAGGTCCTCGAGCGTGGTCGCATCGACGTCCGAGTTCACGATGAACACCGACTGGAACTCGGCGTCTCGCGGGCGCTGCGCCACCGCGTGCGCCTCGGTCACCGCGCGCGCCTGCACGCCGGTCAGCCCCCCGAACCACGCGAGCTGCACGTCGCCGCGCTGGAACGCGGTCACGATCGCCGCGTAGTCGTTCGAAGGCACGTACTCGACATCGAGGCCGGTCTCGGCCTCCAGGTAGTCGACCACCGCCCCGAACTGCGCCTCGAGGGCGGACACGTCCTGGTCCGGAATCCCGCCGATGGTCAGCGTGCCGCCGCTGCTGTCGTCATCCCCGCCGCACGCGACGAGTGCCATGAGCGCCACGCCCATGGCCGTCAGCAGCCACGCCCTCGATGTCCGAATCGTTCTGATGAACCCCACGGTCTGTCCCCACTTCGAATCGACCCACTCGTGTGCACGCAGATGCACGGCCTCGAGGCGCGCGAGCGCCCGAGGCGGTGCGTGCCGAACCGCGGGTGGCCCGCGGCCGCGCGCGACTAGCCGAGCGAGATCAGTTCGAGGTGGTACCGACCGTTGGGCAGACCACACGGGTCCGCTCGGTCCGAGCGCAGTCACTGCCGAACCCGGGCGTGGTCGAGCCGCCGAGGCGAGACCGGCCGCACCGAGCGTGCTGCGTCGTCGATCGAGGTCATGAGGGGCAGCATGCTACACGACACTGCCGGCGCAGATGTGACCGGCCCCTCGCGCCTCTCGAGGAAGGGGAGCGGCCTACGAGATGCGGCGTCCGAATCCGATGCCCACGACTGCGCCGAGCAGCCCCGCCACCAGGCCGGTGCCGACGAAGAGCGGGGTGATGCCCAGCACATTCGTGTCCAGCGTCGTCACGAGGCCGAAGGCGGACATCAGCAGCGCACCGGCCACACCCCAGGCCACACCCGCGACCACCCCGGCCAGCAACGAGGCGCGCATGGACATCCCGAGGCGGCCCGGCGCGACGCGCCCGACGCGCACCGCCGAGGCGAACGCCGGCACGAGACCAAACCCGAGGTACAGCGCGAAGACGGTGGCAGCCTGCTCGGCGTCCGAGGACCGCCCGAGGAACCAGCCTGCCAGGAGCCCGAATGGCATCGAGACAACGCCGCGCTGGATCGCGAGGCGCGACAGCTCCTCGATGGCGCCCGGCCGGCGCTCCATGTCGTTCGACGATGATGTCACGGCCTCGCCCAGCATGCGTAGTTCCTGCCCGTTACCCGCCCCGAGGGACCGAGGCGTCGAGGGCAACGTACGAGGCCGAACGTAGCCTCACCGTCAAGAAGTCGTACGAACGAGGCGGCTTAGCCGAACACCCGCGCCGCGAGGAACAGCGCGTTCAGGCCGGCGTGCGGCACGATCGAGGCCCACAGTGACCCCGTGCGGTCGTACGCCCAGGCCAGCGCCACCCCCGCCACCGTCAGCGGCAGCAACGTCGCCGCCTCGAGGTGGAATGAAGCGAACACGAGGCCGCTCAGCAGCGCCGCCGGCCACAACGGCCAGCGCTGCCGCAGCCAGCGGAACAACAGCGCGCGAAAGGTGATCTCTTCGACGATCGGCGCGACCACGACGATCGAGAACGCCAGCAGCAGCAGCCCCGGCACGAGGAACACATCGAGGCGCGCCCGCAGATCGATCGCGAGCGATGGCGCCATCGAGGTGGCGACGCCCAGCAGGTACGCGGCGAGCGGGCCCGCGACCAGCGCCGCTACCCACGCGAAGAACGCCGGCAACAGGATCCGGCGGCGATTGAATCCAAACCCGCCCAGCGTCATGCGCCGCATCCGCGCGAACCACAGCACCGCGTAGGCCGTGATCACCGTCGGGAAGAAGCGGAACGCCTCGGCCTCGAGGCCGAGCGGCTCGTCCGGGTGGAACCCCGCCAGTACCAGCATCAACTGCAGCAGCATCAAGCTCACGAGCAGCCCGAAGGCGAGCGCGACGTCCGAGGCGCGCCAGCGCCCATCGACGCGCGTCGGCGCCCATCGAGGCACGCGGAAGCCTGCCGCTTCGCGGGCCATCAGGCCGCCCGGCCGGGTGACATCGAGTCCTGATCGTGTGGCATCCGTTCCGAGTCTAGGCGCGTCCCGGCGGTCATGACACCCGCCGGAACCCGCGGATCGGCGGCTCTTACGCCCCCGCTACATCCCTGTCACGGCGACTAATTCGCGCCACACGCCCGGCTAATCGGCCCCTAACTGCCCCCTCCATAACGTGTCGCAGTCCCCGAGACGCAGGAGGCAAACGGATGGCGGCGGTCGTGCACCGAAGTCGGCTCCAGGGGGACTCGACAGGGACGCAGCGTGATTGACGGGCACTACGAGTCGTTCGTCGTCCGGCTGTGGGTGAGGGGTGGCGAGATCGCGCGGGGCGAAGTGTCGCGCACGGTCTCCGGCGAAACCGAACGTTTCGTCGACCTCCATGCCCTCAGCCGCTTCCTCGTCGAGAGCGTCGCCCTGGCGGGCAGCAGGTCCTCGGACTCGCGAGGTGACCACCCCGCGGAGAACGGAGACGCCGCGCACGGGCCGAACGAGCGCGTAGTCGAGTTGCGCCGAGGACGGGCGGGAAACGAGGTGGCCAGCGACGACTAGTTCCCGGCCTGCGCGCCGCCCGTCGAGGCCGCTCGCCTCGATGGTCGCCCCGCCGGCCGACCCGCCGCTCGAGTAGCGGCACACATCCACAGATGGAGCGTCTTCCACGCTCCCAGGAAGGACACTTCTGAATGCTGGCTTACTTCGCCTACTTCAAGACCGCTCTTCGGTCGCTCGCCGACGAGCGTGCCCAGGATGCCTTCGAGTACCTGCTGGTCATCGGCGGCGTCACGGTTGCGGTGATCCTCGCGGTCGCCACGCCCGCCGGGGGCGCAATGATCAACGCCGTGATCGACGGCGTCTGCACGGCGATCGGCACCATCCCGGCGATTGGCTCGCTCGGCGACTGCACGCCGGCGGCGGCGACGCCGTAGAACGAACGGGCTCATAGCCCCGGCGCTCTCTGAGCGCCGGGGCTACAGGCGAGAGGTCAAGGGCATGCCGCAGTTGCCGCTCCGGGGGAACCTGCCCCTCGGTTCCGATTCGGCACAGGACACCTTGGAGTATCTGCTCACGGTGGCCTCCATCGTGGTTGCGGTGATCCTCGGACTGCTCGGCTTTGACCAGCTCATTCAGCTGTTCGTAGGTCACTTGTGTCCGTCGGTTGACACAGCGAATCCACTGGTCGCGATCGGCACATGCATCACCAGTTGAGGACGAGTCACATGACGACTCTCGAGGCCACATCCGCACCATCGAAGCCTCGCTCGCCCTGGCGTCGATGGCTCACGCCCTGGCGTCGAGACGAGGGCCAGGCGGCTTTCGAGTTCCTTCTGATGCTTCCGCTCTTCTTCTTGTTCGTGCTGCTAATGGTCGACCTCGGCGTGATGATGTACCAGTACGTCTCGATCTCAAACGCCGCTCGGGAAGGCGCTCGCTACGCCGCTGTGAACTGCGACGGCAACTGCACCGCCTCCGAGGTCCAGAACCGCGTCGTCGACCGCTCCGGCGGCATCCTCGGCGCCGGCGACGTCGGCGAGGTCACGGTCAGCTGGCCCAGCGGCACCGACCGCGGCGACCCGGTCGCCGTCCGCATCGAGCACCCGTACGACTTCCTCTTCTTCCCCGCCACGATTCCGGTCGTCTCTTGCTCCGACATGCGTCTCGAGCAGCAGGACCAGGACGCGACCGCGGGAGGCTCGGGATGCTGACGCACCTGCGGACCGACGAGCGGGGGCAGATGGCCTGGGCCTTCGTGCTCCTGCTGCTCGTGGTCTTCATGTTCTTCGCCGTCGCCTTCGATGCCGGCATGTGGTTCTTCGACCACCGCACCGCGCAGAACCAGGCCGAGGCGGCTGCGCTCGCCGCCGTGCAGGAACTGCCCGCCGCAGACACGTCTGCCGCGACCACCGCCGCGCAGACGTGGCTCACCCGCAACGACACCAACTCGGCCACCGACGGTTGCGCGCCCAACTGGATCGAGTTCGACGACGTGAACTCTGACGGGAAGTACGACGAGGTCAGGGTCTGCCTGCGCCGCAGTTCCAGCGTCATCTTCGCCGCGCTCTCGAACATCACCGACGTCCAGGTCAGCGCCTCCGCGACGGCCCTCACCGGGCCCGTCTCGATCGCGAACGTCATGCCGTGGGCGGTCATTCCACCGGACCCCGACTGCTCCGAGGGCGAGATCTGCACCTCGAACGACATCGATGGCGACGGCCTCTACGACACCGACGGTGAGTGCCGGGCTGACTTCGATGAGTGCCCATGGGGCCTGAACAAGAACAACCTCTACGTCTTCAAGTCCGGCGGCGGTGGCAACACCGGCATCATCGACGCCTGCGGCAACGGCGCGGTCAACTACCGCGACTGCATCGAGGGCGAGGCAATCTCCGGATTCTTCGAGGAGGGGCAGAACGTCGTCGTCGGCCTCCAGGGCGGCAACCTCGGCCAGAACACCGACAATGCCCTGCGCGACCGCTACGCCGACGAGGGCGCACCCTGGCCCTGCGACGTCGCCGCGACCCCCGACGAGATCACCGGCTACGACGCCGATGGCCGCACCGAGGCCTACAGCCGCTTCGCGACGGGCGACTGCGCCGACCGCCTCGTGCTCATCCCCATTCTCTACTCGATGCCCCCGCAAGGCGGCGGTAGCGACTCGCTGCAGGTGCTCGGTGTCGCCACCTTCGGCCTCGCCTCGTGGAACCGCGTCAGTAACAAGGACGCATACGGCACGGACGGCAGCGCCTGCAGCACCAACAACGACGCCGGCTACGGGTGCGGCATGGTCTGGGGTTACCTCATGGAGGGCCTCCGCCCGCCGGACTTCCTGCTGCAGCGCATCTCCGACACGGACAACCCGTTCGCTCCGCTCCTGATTGCCCTCGTCGAATGACGAGGCACGCCGGGGCAGCGAACGAGTCGAACTAGGCACAAACCGACGAGGTCGGGAAGGACACAAAGATGCAGGGAACGATGGCAGGGCCGCGGATGGCGGACCGGCGCATCCTCATCGTCGCGCTCATCCTGGGCGCCGTGGCGGCCGGGCTCGCCGTGGCGTTCCTCGTGAGCGCCGACCAGGAGCCCGCGCCGGAACCGCTGGCCGATGCGCGAAGCGTGATCGTCGCCACCAAGCCCATCGAGGCCGGCACGAAGATCACCGAGGACATGCTCGAGGTCCGGGAGCTCCCCGCCTCGGCGGTCATCGAGGGGGCCTCGAGCGACCTCGAGCTCGTCGTCGGTGAGACGGCGCGCTACCCGATCGCCCAGGGCGAGCAGGTGAACGCCGTCCGTCTCGTCGCACCGGTCGAGGTGCAAGCGCTCTCCTTCCAGATCCCCGAGGGCATGCGCGGCGTCACCATCCCCGTGAGCGTCAACGAGAGCCCTGCGGCCCTCCTCGCCCCCGGTGACTTCGTCGACGTGCTCGTCGCCGCCGACGCCGAGAACCTCGTCACCCCGGCCACCGTGCTCACCGGCCCCTCGCTCTCCGTCGAGGCCAGCACGCTCGCCGGCGACCGCAAGGCGGCAGCCACCCTGCTGCAAAACATCCAGGTGCTCACGGTGCAGCGCGCCTACGTCGCGAACGGCGTTCCCTACGACCCGTCCGTGCGCGGCGTGCCGCCCGAGGACGACGGTGTCTCCTACGTGACGCTCGCGCTCTCCCCGGAGCAGGCCCAGCTGCTGTGGTTGGCCAGCCAGGACGGCGAGCTCACCCTGACGCTCCGCGCCTTCGGCGACGACCACGTAAGCCCCGTCGGCACCTCGACCCGCCTCCTCGGGGCGCAGCAATGAGCTTCGAACCAACGGGTACGCCCCCGACCGGCTCGAATGAGCCCGTGATGTCGAGGCTGCGCGTCCTGATCGTTGACGAGGATCTCGACAGCCGCGTCTCGCTCCGGCGCTCCGCGCAGCGCGCTCAGCTCGAGGTCGTCGGCGAGAGCGGCTACGGCACCGAGGCCGTCTCGCTCGCCGTCGAGACGCTGCCCGACGCGATCCTCGTCGCCGTCGAGGAGCCGGCCGCTCGCGCCCTCGACGCCGCGGACAGCCTCGCGAACGCGCTGCCCGAGACGCCGATCCTGCTCTACTCGAGCGCGAGCGACCCGGAGTCGATCCGCCGCGGAATGGTCTTCGGCGCGCGCGACTACCTCGTGAAGCCCGTCGACGCCACGCGCCTCCGCGAGGCGCTGCGCGTCGCTCTCAGCCAGGAGGAGCGCCGCCAGATGCGGCGCGCCGGCCAGCTCTCGTCGGTCGGCAGCCGCGGCACCGTGATCACCGTCTCCGGCGCGAAGGGTGGCGTCGGCAAGAGCGTCGTGAGCGCGAACCTCGCGGTTGCGCTACGGCAGGAGACCGGGCGCTCGGTCGTGGTCCTCGATGCCGACACGCAGTTCGGCGACGCGGCGACGCTGTTCGATGTGCTGCCGACCCACACCGTCAAGGACGTCGTCCAGCGCCGCACCGAGCTCGACCGCACCAACGTGCACGAGTTCGTGACGCCGCACGTGACCGGCGTCGACATCGTCGCCGCCTCGGACGCCGAGGATGTGTGGTTCTACTGCTCCACCGAGGAGGTGAACCGCATCATCGACGCCTACGCGCGCGTCTACGACTACGTCCTCGTCGACACATCCGGCTCGTTCGACCCCTTCGTGCGGGCCTGCATCGAGGCCTCGACGCTCACCCTGGTCGTCTCGTCTGGCGACGTCTCGAGCGTGCGAGACACGGCCCTCGCCGCGAAGCGCCTCCAGCAGTGGGGCGTCCCCTCCGAGCGCGTGCGCTACGTCCTCAACGGCGCCGGCGCCGAGCAGCGCATCGGCCCCGATCGCCTCGCCGAGGCGCTCGGTCACGAGGTCTTCTGGGTCATCCCCTACGACCGTGCCGTCGTCGACTCCGTGCAGATCGGCCAGCCGTTGGCCCTCCGCAACGCGAACTCGAAGGCCGCGCTCGCGATGACCCGCTTGGCCCGGCGCATCGCCGGCCAGTCGAGCGAGCCCGAGTCAACCAATCGAGAGCCGCTCTGGCGGCGAGTCCTGCCTCTGAAGGGAGCGAGCGACGATGACACAGGTGTGGAACCGGTCACCGCTGCCCTCGACCGACGCTAACGACGAGGGCACGCTCGACGACTGGCAGATCGCGGACGCCGTCCATGTTCGGCTGATCCGCGACCTCGACGACTCGATCCTCCGTAGCCGCGACCAGGCGCGCGTCCGCGAGCAGGTCGAGGCCGGCGCGCGCCAGATCGCGACGCAGCTCTACCCGTCGCTTGCGGGCGACCGCAAGGAGGACGTGGTCACCGTCGTCGTCGACGAGGTCCTCGGCCTCGGCCCGATCGAGCCCCTTCTGCGAGACCCGCAGGTTTCCGAGGTCATGGTCAACGGCTCGCACGACGTCTACTACGAGCGCAACGGGCTCCTCCACGAGGCGCCGGCGCGCTTCCGCGATGACGCGCACGTGTACAAGGTCATCGACCGCATCGTGTCCGCCATCGGCCGCCACGTCGACGAGGCCTCGCCGATGGTCGATGCCCGCCTCGCCGACGGCTCCCGCGTGAACGTGGTGATCCCACCTCTCGTGCCGGCCGGGCCGGTCCTCACGATCCGGCGCTTCCTCGGCGACCGCTACGCGATGGACGACCTGGTCGGCATCGGCACGCTGACGCCCGAGATGGCACAGCTCCTCGAGGCTTGCGTGAAGGCGCGGCTCTCGATCGTGGTCTCCGGTGGCACCGGCTCCGGTAAGACGACGCTCCTCAACTCGCTGTCGGCCTACATCCCGAGCCGCGAACGCATCGTCACCATCGAGGACCCGATCGAGCTCAAGCTCCAGCAGCGCCACGTCATCTCGATGGAGGCGCGGCCGCCCTCGACGGAAGGCCGCGGCGAGGTCACCCAGCGCGCCCTCCTCCGCAACTCGCTGCGCATGCGGCCCGACCGCATCATCGTCGGCGAGGTTCGAGGCGGCGAGTCGTTCGACATGCTCCAGGCGATGAACACGGGCCACGACGGCTCGTTGACCACGGTCCACGCCAACAGCCCCCGCGATGCCCTCTCCCGCATCGAGAACATGGTGCTGACGGCCGGCTTCGACCTGCCCGTGGCGGCGATCCGCGACCAGATGGCGTCCGCCTTCAATGTCATCGTGCAGCTCTCCCGCCTCTCGGACGGCAGCCGCAAGGTCGTGAGCATTACCGAGGTGACGGGCACCGAGAGCAACACCGTCACGATGCAGGACCTCTTCCAGTTCAAGCAGACCGGCATCGATGCCGAAGGGCGCGTCGTCGGCGTGCAGCGCGCCACCGGCATCCGCCCGACCTTCAGCGACCGCCTGAAGGCGTACGGCGTCGACCTCGGCAGCGAGCTGTTCGATGTGGGCAGGTGGGCCTGATGGACCCAATGCTGCTCCTGATCGGCCTGAGCCTGGCCGGTGCGACGTCGCTCGGCATCATCTACGGCTACCAGCGCGCCACCGCACTTGACCGCGTGACGCGCTCGCGCGTCGCCCCGCAGCGATCCGGAGGCCTCACCGTCCGCTCCGCGCTGCGCGTCGATCGCCGCAGCGCCTTCCCGCTCGTCGATCGATTGCCGGTCTCCGCCTCCGCGCGCGATCGCATGGAGTACGAGCTCGAGCGCGCCGGCGTGCCGCTGAAGGTCGGCGAGTACCTCGGGCTGCGACTCGGAATGGGCGTCGCCGCGGCATTCGTGGCCGCCCTCCTCGTGGCGCCGCTCGGCCTCCCCTCGATCACCGTCATCGTCGGCGCCGGTGCCTACGTGCTCGGCTGGCTCGCTCCGAGGTGGTGGGTCGGTCGCCGCCGCCGGAAGCGCGTCGAGGCCATCGATGCGCAGATGGCCGACGCCCTCACCACCCTCGCGAAGTCGCTGCGTGCCGGCACGGGCCTGCTGCAGGCGCTTGCCTACACCGCCGAGCAGACCCCCGATCCGCTCGGCCCCGAGCTGGAAACGACGCTCCGTGCCCTGCGCCTCGGCGAGGAAGCCGAGGAGGCCTTCGCCCGACTCTCCGAACGTGTGGGAAGCGCCGACCTCGATATCGCCGTGACCGCGATCATCATCCAGCGCACCGTCGGCGGAAACCTCTCCGAGATCCTGACGAACGTCGCCCACACGATCCGCGAGCGCGCCAACCTCTACCGCGAAATCAACGTCATTACGTCGCGTCAGCGCCTCACCGGGAAGCTGATGGCTGCGGTCCCGGTCCTCATTGCCCTCGCGTTCATCGGCCTCAACCCGGACATCGGCCGGCTCCTCATCGACACGACGCCGGGCCGCATCGCGCTCGGGGTCGGCATCGCCTTCGAGCTCGCGGGCCTCTTCCTCATCCAGAAGTTCGCCAAGGTCGAGGTCTAGGAGGCGCCCATGCTGTTCTTGATTGCCCTGCTGATCTTCGCCGCCGTCTCCCTCGGCGCCTTCGAGGTGCTGCGGCCGAAGCCGGACGTCCTCCGGCGTCGCATCGGCGTCGACGGCGCCGTGGGCCCCGAGGAGCCACGTGACCGCACCGCCGGCAGCCTCCTCGGGCGCACGCTCCGACCGGGCTTCGCGCAGGTCGGACGCCTCCTCGCCCGCCTCCTCCCGACGCGCTGGGTCCGAGGCGTCAACCGGATGCTCATCATGGCGAACGAGCCGTGGTCGCTCTGGGGTTTCCTCAGCGCGTGGGCCCTCGCCGTCGCGCTGGGCGTCGTGACGGTCTTCTACATCGCTTCGAGCGGCGAGGGCGTCTCGGCCACCCAGCTGTTCGGCATCTCGATGCTCATCATCCCGTTCGCCGTGCTGATTCCGTACGCCCTGCTGCGAAACCGCGTGAAGAAGCGTCAGAAGGCGATCGTCCGCGCCCTGCCGGATGCGATGGACCTGCTCGTCACCAGCGTCGAGGCCGGCATGGGCGTCGACTCCGCGTTCGCTCTCGTCGTCGAGAAGACCGAGGGCCCGCTCTCCGAGACCTTCGCCCTCTACCTGCGCCAGATCGGCCTCGGGCGACGTCGCGAGGACGCGCTCATCAATGTCGCCGAACGCACCGGCGTCGATGACCTGATCGCCATCGCCTTCGCCGTCAACCAGGGCGAGGAGCTGGGCACGCCCCTCGGCGACGTCTTGCGGTTCCAGGCGCAGGAGCTGCGCACGATCCGCCGTCAGCGCGCCGAGGCCGCGGCGCAGCGCGCTCCCGTGTTGATGACGATCCCGTTGGCGCTCTGCTTCCTCCCGGCGATGGTCGCCGTCGTGATCGTGCCGTCGATCCTGAACCTGGTCCGCTTCGTCGGGGACCTGGGGAGCTAGCGTGGCGCAGCCCCTCGTCTTCGCCGTCTACGTCGTGGCGCTCGCGGCCGTCGCCGCCATCGATGTCCGCACGCTTCGCGCGCCGAACCGCATCGTGCTGCCGATGCTCGGGGTCGCGCTGCTGATGTCGCTCACCCTCCCGCGCCCCGACGCCATCGAGGCCGGCCTTGGCGCCCTCCTCGCGTTCGGGCTGCTCTTCGGTGTCGCCCTCTTTGGACGCGGCGCGATGGGCATGGGCGACGTGAAGTACGGGACGCTCTGCGGCGCAGCCGTCGGGCTGCACGGCGTCCTCCCGATGCTCGCCTTCACGTTCGTCTTCGGCGGCGCGGTCGCGCTGCTGGTCCTCGTGCTCCGCATCCGCACAAGGCAGGACGTGGTCGCCTTCACCCCCTTCCTCTTCGCCGGCGTGCTGTTCTCGGCGTTCTGGTCGCCGACGTACCTCGTCGGATAGCGAGAGATCGAGGCGATGTCGAAGCGATTCACGGCCCTGCTGCTTCTCACCCTGGCGACCTCGTTGCTCGCGCAGTCGAGCGCGAGCGCCGAGGGCGAGGTCCAGGTCTCGATCGTCGACATCGATGACTCCGGGTACCCCACCATCGAGGCCGTCGTGACCGCCGACGTCGATGGCCGCCCGCTCGCCGACCTCGATCCAGGCACGCTGCGCATCCTCGAGGGCCCGTCCGGCTCTCCCGTCGAGGCACGCGTGCTCTCGGTGACCCCCGCCGTCGACGCCGGCACGCCACTCGCACTCATCCTGGCCGTCGACGGCAGCGGCTCGATGGCGGGCGCACCGATCCTCGAGGCCCAGGCCGCCGCGGCCTCGATGATTGAGAGTCTCGAGCCGGGCGACTCCGGCGCGATCCTCTCGTTCGCCGACCAGGTCGAGGTGCTGGAGGGAGTCACCACCGACACCACCGCTCTGACCGAGGCGCTTCAGCGCCTCACCGCCTTCGGCAACACGACGCTCTACGACGCCGTCGCCGCAGCAGCCGACCAGGCCGCGAACTCCGGCGTCCAGCGCCGTGCCGTCGTGCTCTTGAGTGACGGCCAGGACTTCGGCGGCCTCTCGACCCTGACGCCCGACGAGGCGCTCGAGGCCGTAGGGGAGGCGCGCACCGTCTTCTACGTCGTCGGCTATGGCGACGAGATCGACCGCCCGTTCCTCGAGGCCATCGCCGAGCGCTCGGGCGGCCGCTTCTTCCTCGCCGCCGACACCGAGGACATCGCGACCATCTACTCGTCGCTCGAGGACCTCCTCCGCAGCCAGCTCATCGTCACCTTCGAAAGCGCGGCGCCTGAGGGCGCCGGCGAGCGCAACCTCGAGGTCCGTGTCGCCGTCGAGGATGGCTCTGGCGCCGCGACCCGCGCCTACGAGAGCTCACGCCCGGATCCCACCCCGCCGCCGACCGAAGCCCCCGTCGAGACGCCGGTCGCGACGCCGAGCCCGGTCGCCGCACCCGAGGACTCGAGCGGCTCCACGCTGCCGCTCGCGCTTGGTGGACTGGCGCTCCTCGCCGTGGCGGGTGTCGTCGTCGTCGGCATGCGCAGACGCACCGCCCGCTCCGTCGCTCCGGTGCAGCTGAGCGCGCTCGATCGGCGTCCGCTGCCTCAGGAGTTCAGCACCCTCCCGATCCCCGCCGCGGCCTGGCTCGACGTCGTCGCCGGCCCCGACGAAGTTCCATCGATGCCGCTCCGCGACGAGCCGATCACGATTGGCTCCGCCCCGACCTGCGCACTGCGTCTCTCCCCGGCTCCGGGTGTGGCTGCCGAGCACGCGCGTATCTGGAGCCGCGACGGCCGGCCGATGCTTCACCACATCGCCGGTGACCACGAGACGTTGATCAACGGCGCCCGCGCAGAGTGGGCATCGCTCCAGGAGCGTGACGAAGTGCAGATCGGCCCCTACGTGCTCCGCTACCGCGCCGTCGCGCCGGAGCCCGCGCAACGGGCAGCCACAGGAGGTAACCAGTGAATTCGATGACGGTCCTGCCCTCGGTCACCCCCGAGGAACGCGATCGGGTGGAGGCGCTCAGCGCCGTGCTCGACCTCACGCCCGAGCCGCGCTCGATCCTCGAGACCGGCCTCTCCACGCACGCCCTCGTCGACCTCTGCACGAAGACGATGTACCTCCGAGGCCGCGCGACCGACACCGACATCGGTGACTGGCTCGGGCTGTCGCACGCTATCGTCACCGAGCTCGTCGAGGCGATGCGCGCCGACGGTCTGCTCGAGGCGCTCTCGCAGGCAGGCCCGCTCCAGTACCGCTACGCCCTCACGGCCGCCGGCCACCACCGTGCGGCGGAGGCGATGCAGCGCGACGGTTATGTTGGTCCGGCGCCCGTGCCATACGACCACTACCTCCGGATCCAGGCCCAGCAGTCGGTGAAGGATCTGCACATCACGCCCGCCACCGTCCGCGAGGCGTTGGGTGGCCTCGTGCAGCCCTCGGGCCTCGTCTCAGAGATCGCGGCCGGCGTGCTGTCCGCAGGCGTGCTCCTCCTCTACGGCCCCTCCGGGAACGGCAAGAGCACGATCGCCGCGGCCATCCGAGGCATGCTGCAGTCCCCGCTCGCGATTCCGCACGCGCTCGACATCGGCGGCCGCACCATGCGCCTCTTCGACGCGCGAGTGCACGAGATGCACCCGGACGCGGACCTCGTGACGATCGATCGTCGATTCGCCATCGTCCGCAGGCCTCTCGTGACGCTCGGCACCGAGCTCGCGCTGTCCGACCTCGATGTCGGTTACGTCGAGTCTGACCGCACCTACACCGCCCCGCCGCAGGTAAAGGCCAACGGCGGCGTCCTCGTGGTCGACGACCTCGGCCGCCAGCTCGTCCGCCCGGTCGAGCTCCTGAATCGATGGATGGCGCCCATGGCCACGGGAATCGACCAGCTCAGCCTCCGAGGCGGTGAGCTCCTCCGCTTCCCCTTCGACGTGCTGCTCGTCTTCGCCACGAACCTTGAGCCGCGCGACCTCGGCGACGAGGCCTTCCTGCGCCGCATCCGGCACAAGGTCGCAGTGCCGAACCCCACCACCGAGGAGTTCATGCGCATCTTCGAGCTCGATGCCCGGCGCCTCGGTGTCCCCTTCGCCCGCCGCCCCGTCGAGGACGCCATCGAGGCCTACTACGAGGCGCCCGGCCGCCCGATGCGCGGCTCACACCCGGGCGACCTCCTGCAGAACATCGTCGACTTCGCCCGCGTCGAGGACGCGACGCCCGAGCTGACCACCGAGTCGCTGCGCCGCGCCTGCGACGCCTACTTCGTCCACGCCTGAGAGAGGACGAGCGATGCACCTCCCCGGCATGCTCCACCGCTCCCGCCCGATCGCCGCGCTCGTCGTCGCTGCCGCGCTCCTGACCTCGTGCGCTGACTCGTCCGCGCCCGTCACCATCGAGGTGACTCCGACCATCGAGGCCCCCGCCCCGGCGACCCACGTCGTCGTCCGAGGCGAGACGCTTTCGATCATCGCCCGCGCCACCGGCGTGTCGGTCGACACCCTCGTCGAATTGAACGACATCCAGAACCCGAACCTCATCGAGCCAGGCCTCGTTCTGCTGCTCGAGCCTCAGCCCGAGGCACCGGCAGCCCGCCGGCCCGCGACCGAGCCCGAGGCCTCCGACCCGGTCGTGACGTGGCTCAACGACCGATGGGACGAGCTGCGCCCCCACCTGACGCTCTCCGATCGCTCCATCGAGGAAGGTGCGATCGCCGGCCTCCTGCTCCCGGCGATCGTCATTGGCCTCGTGGCTGTCTGGCTGCTGTTCACCGGCGCGAGGACTGCGCTGTTCACCCTCATCGGCCATATGCCGCGCCGCAGCGAGGGCCGGTCCGCCGAGCCCGCTACGGTCGAGGCCGAAACACCCGTATCGGAACGGAAGCGCGGGACTCCGAACGTCGCGAGGCTGCTCCGCCGCGCCGTTCCGCCGGCACCATCGACAGCCCGCCTGCGCAACCTGCTCTCGAGGTCGGCTGCAGCTTCGAGGCGTGGGGCCACCCACTTCGCCGGCACCCTCTCGCGAGGTGCGGCCGCCACCGTGACCTCCACCGAGGAGCGCGTCCGCCACGCCCGCGCGGCCCACACCGAGCGTCGTCTCCAGCAGGACGTGGCATCCCGACAGGCCGCGCTCCGGACCGAGTGGTGGCGGCCCGGGATGGAGGCGCTGCGCATCGGGCTCCTCGACGAGGCCGGCCGATGCTTCGAGTCCGGCCTCGAGGCCGCCCGCGCCGAAGGCTGGCACGATGAGATCGCGTTGTTCGAGGAGAGCCTGGAGCGCGTCCGAGAGCGAACGGGCGGGGTCGCGGTGTCGACTCAGGCCTGACCGAACCGCGGGGTCGGCCGGCAGCTACTTCTTCTTGCCGCCCTTGCCGGCGTTCCCGTTACCGGACGCCGCGTTCGAGTTCCCGTTGCCCGATGCGCCGTTCGGGTTCCCGTTGCCAGAAGCAGCGTTGGAGCTGCTGTTGCTGGACGGGGCATTCGAGGCGCTAGACGCGTTCGAGGACGCGTTGCTCGCACCGTTCTGACCGGCGTTCCCGTTCGTCGCGGGAGTCTGGCCCGAAGCGGAAGCGTTCGAGGCGGGCGCGTTCGAGGCGCTCGAAGCGTTGCCCGCTGCGTTCGGCGGCCCCGCCTGCGGCGGCGGACCGGCGATCACGACGGACTGCCCGGGGTTGGAGCTCGGTGGCCCGGCCGAGGCGGGTGCGTTGCCCTGCCCCTCGGGCGGACCAGGGTTCGCGGGCGGCCCTGCCGAGGCGGGAGGACCACCGTTGCCCTGCCCGTTCGATCCCGCGTTCGACGGCGGTCCTGCGTTCGCCGGTGGGCCCGCGTTCGCAGGCGCATTGCCTTGCCCCTGAGGCGGCCCGGCATTCTCCGGCGGGCCGGCCCACGGAGGGGGCCCACCGCCAACATCGTCCTTCGGTCCTGCCTGGTCGGGAGGTCCGGCGCCCTCCGGCGCGTTGCCCTGCCCTTCCTTCGGTCCCGCCCCGGCTGGCGGGCCCGTGCCCTCAGGCGGACCGCCGGCCGTCCCGCCACCCCCGACGGGCGTCGAGGACTCAGGCGGCGCCGCGGCCGTCGACGGCGTCTCCGGCTCCAGCGCGTCGAACGTCATCGAGGGCGGCTCACCCCGCCACGGCTCATCCGCATCGGGCGACGTCCCGAGGCTCGGCGCAGCATCGCGCGCCGGCGCATCTGCGCTGGGGCTCGAGGTGCCCGTGAGTGCGTTGAACGGACTCGAACCGACCGAGGTCGTAGCCGGCGCGATGCGGTACGGAGGGAGCTCCGCCGCCGCCGCCACTCGAACGCTCACGGGCGGGCGGGCCGGTCCGCCCCCGCCGCTGGCCACGAGGGCGAATGCCGCCGCGGCGACGGCAACCGCCACCTTCTGTGTCGCACCGATCCCACCGAGCGCGGCCAGCACGCCGCCGATCGCACCGAGGCCCAGTCGCTCTCGCACGCTCCGGCCGGCGGCGGCTTCCTCGCTGAGGATTTCATCTCGAAGACGCTCGGTCGCCGCCGAGGGCGTGAGATCGAGCTCGCGGCGCAGCGCCTGCGCGCACAGCTCGTACCAGCGCAGCGCCCGCGCGCGATTCCCGAGGCGCGCGTGCGCCAGCATCAGCAGGCGATACGCGTCCTCGCTCAGCGCATCCTCACGGACGATGGCGTGGCCGTAGCCGACGCAGGCATCGAAGTCGGCGCGCTCCATCGCGAGGATCGCGAGCTTCACCAGCAGGTTCAGATAGAGGTCGCGCAGGTGCTGCCGCCGCGTCGTCGCCCACTCCTCGAACGGGTCGTCCTGGAAGTAGTCGCCGCCGTAGAGGCGCTCGGCCGCCTCGTAAGCCCGGCGCGCGCTGTCGTCGTCACCGTCCTGGGCCAGCTGTCGCCCCTGCTCGACCAGCGTCTCGAAGCGCTCCGCGTCGATCTCGATGTGCTCTGCCTGCAGCCGGTACGCGCCCGCTTCGTAGGAGACGAGGTCGACACCCTCGTCAAAGGCCTGGCGCAGCGCGTGCACTGCCACCCGCAGCCGGTTCGCGCCGGCTTCCGTCGACACGCCGGGCCATACGAGCTCGATGAGCTGGTCCCGTGACAGCGGTCGGCCGCCTCGGTCGGCGAGCACCTTGAAGACGGCGGCCGGCCGTCCTGACGCCGGCAGCACGATCGCGCGCCCGTCGAAGCGCACCGAGAACGGCCCGAGGCAGTTGATCTCGAGGACCCCGCGCCGCTCTGCTCCATCGAGGGCCGGCGGCACACGCGCCGCTTCCAGCACCCCACCGCTCAACCGCGCGGCGAACTCCTCGGTCAGGTCCTGCAGCGCCGCGAGCGCACGCCGATAGTCACTGACGAGATTCGCCAGCATTTCACGCTCGGAGTTCGACTCGCGACCGGCCATAGGCCCCGATCCGGCACGTGTGCCGCCGCAACGGTGGCGCGGCGCCACACCGTGTATGAGACGTTGACGCGCCTCAAACTCGGACCAGCGAGGTGTATGAAGCTCTGGAGGCCCGAGAGGTGCGTCGCAGCGTGCCCGCTCTTCTCCGCGCGGACTGTGCATAAACCGACGAGTCGGCTGGGGGGCGTCGACCATACGCGGGCATCAGAAAGTGTCAAGTACCGGCGCGAGACAGGAAATCGAGGGCGAGCGAGGGCCGCCACCCAATGGAGGCGGGCGGCTATTCCGCGGCGGCCTGCAAGTCGCCGTCCTCGATGGCCATCTCGCAGATCTGGACGAACTCACCTGCCGCCCAGGGCTTCACGAGGATCACACCGTCGGCATCACCCCGACGCGCGATCTGGATCGAGGTGCCCAGAGAGCACGTCACCGTGAGAACGGCAGGCGGCCGCGCGGCCGAAATCGCGCTCCGCACCTGCTCCGGCTCGAAGTCGTATGCCGCATCGACGATCACGAGGTCGACGCCGCTGCTCGAGGCCGCTGCCAGCTCCTCGAGGGTCGCGGCACTCGTCTCGATGACGACGTAGCCGCCTTCGCGCAGTTCGTCGCCGGCCAGCTGCGACACGGGCTTGTCGAGTAGGGCGACGAGCGCCGTTCGTTCTTCCACCGTCTCCCCCTCTCGCCAACTCGCGAGACACACGAGATGAGAACGGTAGAGCCTGACGATTCGGCGATCCACACCATCGCCTCGCGTGAGCGACCCATCGAGGTCACATCGATGCCTCAGGAGGAGGGCAGTTCGAGCGTGAACTCGGTCCCCTCGCCCTCGACGCTCTCGAACGACAGCGTGCCCCCGAGGCGCGCCGTGATCTCTCTCGACACGTACAGCCCCAGCCCGAGGCCTCGCCCGCGCTCGCTCCGTCGCGCACCTCGATAGAACCGCTCGAACACGTGCTCGCGATCGGACGCCGAGATCCCGCCCCCGTTGTCGCGAACGCGCACGACGCCGCCACCCCCTGCCACTGGCTCGACCTGAATCGAGATGACCGGGGGCTCCCCGCCGTACTTCGCGGCGTTCTCCACGAGGTTCTTGAGCACGATCTCCACACGCTCGGGGTCCGAGCTGAGGAGCAGCTCCCCGTCCCCTTCGAGGTCGAAGCGGGCCCTCGGATGCTCGGACGCCACACGCTCGATGACGTCGATCACGGTCTCGCGCAGGTCGAAGTCCTCGTCGCGCAGCTCGAATGTGCTGGCCTCGATCATCGCCATCTCTTCGAACGCACGCAGCATCGCAGTCATCCGCGCGGCCTCGGTGTGAATCGTGCCGACGGCCTCGGCCACCTCGGGCTGCAGTGCCTCCCGCCCGGCCAGGCGCTGCAGCCGAGCGGCGTATCCGAAGACGCTCGTGAGCGGCGTCCGCAGCTCGTGCGACACGATCGCGACGAAGTCCTCGCGCACGCTCAGCGCGGCGTTGAGCGCCTCGTACAGGCGCGCGTTGTCGAGGGCGAGGGCCGCGCGCGCCCCGAGATCCTCCGCGAACTCGCGATCGCCCTCGGTGAAGGGCGGACGCGTGCCCGCCGTGAGAAGCGACATCGTCCCGAGGGTGTGTCCGCGCGCACGCAACGGCACCACCAGGACTGAGCGAGGATCGAGCTCTCGCAGCAGCTCCACCGTCTCGGGCGACAACCCGACGCCCGCGAGGTCCTCCACGGAAAGCCGCGGCTCCAGGTACGCCCGACCGTCCCGCACCACCGTGGTGATCGCCTCGGACTCCGCACGCGGCGACCGTGCCAGCGCTTCCCTGTAGCGTTCGATGAGCTCTCGCTTCGAGGGGTCGGCATGCGCGGTCTCGATGAGGCGGCGCACGCCTGACTCGTCGACGACCCGCAGCACGCACCAGTCGGCCACGTGTGTCACCAGGAAGTCGGCCAACGTCCGCAACGCCTGTCGATAGTCGAGCGAGGCGTAGAGCACCTGGTCGGCTCGCAGGAGCAGCTCCCGAAAACGATCCAACTCCTCGCGCTCCAGCGCCGTCGAGATCACATTGGCGACGCTCCGCAGGAACGTCGCGTCCTCGACGCTGAACTGCCGCGGCTGCGCGCTGTACGCGCCGATCACCCCTCGAGGCCTCGCGCGCCCGCGGACCACCGTGCTCAGGCCGCTGACGATGCCGTGCTCGCGCAACAGCGGCGCCTCGGCGAATCGCCCCTCGTTCGGCAGGTCGTTCACGATGACCGGACCGCTCACGTAGAGCGTGTAGCCCGCGTCCGAGGCTGCGTCGGCCGGCACGATCGCCTCACCCACGAGGCCCGGCGCCCAGCCTGCGCCTGCCATGAGTCGCAACCGCTCCCCATCGGGCAGCAGCTCGAGGACCTGCACGAACTCGACCCCCAGCGAGTCTCGAACCAGCCGGATCGCCTCGGCCACGACCTCCGAGGCCTCTCGATGCTCCAGCGCGAACTTGCCGATGTCTGCGGCCGCCCGCTGCTGCACGACACGCCGCTGCATCCCGTCCGTAAGCTCCAACCTCGTCAGTTGATCGAAGAGATCGGCCGCCACGAGCTCAAGCGTCCGCGCCAGCGCCAGTTCGGGCACCGCCGAGGTGTCGCCGACGAGCACCAGCACACCCCGTGTCTGATGGGCATCGGCAACCGGCACCGCGATCGAGACGGGACCCCGCGGCACGATGCTCTCGTCGCCGGCGGGTGGTGCCGGGACTTCCAAGCGAACCTCACCAGCCGCGATTGCCCGCCCGGCGAGCGCCCGCAACGCGGCGTCCTCATCACCCCCGCTCGCCAACATCGAGGCGTCCCAGAACTCGACTCGATCGAGGGACAGCGCCTCCCGCAGCCCACGCACGACGGCCTCGATGGCCTGTGCAGAGTCCAGCGCGCTCCGCAGATCGCGGCTGACGGCGTAGGCGGTGGCCAGCAGGCGGGTGACGGAGCCCTCGGACGTGACTTCCATGCACACGCCGCGCATGAACGTCGGCTCGTCCGGCGCGCTCAACACCTCGCCGTGCACCTCGAGCCAGCGCACGCCCCCGTCCGGCAGCACCACTCGATACTCGAGGTGATAGCCGGCCTCGGGCTGTTGCAGCACCCCCTCGACGCCCGAGAGCACGCGCTCACGGTCGTCCGGGTGCAGGTACGCCATGAAGTCGTCGAAGCTCGCCGAGCGCGGATCCGAGGGACGGCCGTACAGGCGCATCAACGCGGGCGAGGCGCGGATCTCTCCGCTGCGCTCGTCCCATTCCCACGTACCCACCTCGCCGGAGGCTCGGCGATGGAGTTCCTCGGTCATGCGCTTCGAGACTCCGCACCACGTCTGCGTCGCGAGACCGTTCGACTGTAGGCGATCGATCGCCCTCCAAAGCGCCATCGAGGCCAGCGCTCAGCGGATGCAACGGGACCGCAAGGTGCGCCGATGGCGGTTCGAGTTGTCCGCGAGGCCCCACGCCTAACCTCGATCGTAGCGACGAACGCACCGCACGAAGGAGCGAACGATGACCACTGCAACCCGACCCGACGCCGCACCGAACACCGAGGTCGCAAATCGCCTGGGCTGCGATGTCGCGGGCGCCATCGACCTCTACACGCAGATCAAGCAAGCCCACTGGACCGTCGTCGGTCCAAACTTCATCGCGCTGCACGAGCTCTTCGACCGCCAGGCCGCCTTGATGCGAGGCCACGTCGACACGCTTGCCGAGCGACTGCGCGCCCTCGGTGGCATCCCGCAGGGCACGGCGCGTCAGGCCGGCGCAGCATCCGAGTTGCCGGACCTCCCCGCCGAGGAGCTGCCCGAGCGCGACGCGGTGACCGCCATCCTCGAGCGCTACGACGTGCTGCGCGCGTCCTGCGCGGAGTCCGCCGAGATCGCGTCCGAGGCCGATGACGTGGCCACCGAGGACGTCTACATCGAGGTCATGCGCGACCTCGACCTGCAGCGGTGGTTCCTCCGCTCGCACCTGGGCTAGCGAGAGAAGCAGCACAAAACAGCACTGAGGAGCGGTCGGCGCCCGCCGCATGGCGAGAGCCGCCCCGCTAAGAAAGGACATCCCATGAACTGGGACCAGATCGAAGGCAACTGGATGCAGGTACGCGGCAACGTCCGCGAGCGGTGGGGCAAGCTCACCGACGACGACCTCGAGCAGATCGCCGGGAAGCGGGACCAGCTCGTCGGCAAGATCCAGGAGCGCTACGGCGTAGCTCGCGAGGAGGCCGAGTCGCAGGCGGACGAGGTCCAGAACTTCGCCTCCAGCAACACCTAGCCAGCTCGAGGGCCCGCGTGAGGGCCTCGACATCGGAAGCCCACGGCACGATTGCCGTGGGCTTCTGTGTGTTCGGAGCGTTCGAAGGAGCGAGGGGCCCGGGCCGCGACCCTCGGTTAGCTGCCTTCGGCCGCAGCCATCTCCACGGCCGCGTCCTCGGTGCAGAGCAGGTAGCCGATGCCGGGGAACGTCTGGATCAGCTCCGGCTCGCTGCGCTCCGGGTCGAGCTTCGTCCGCAGCCGGGACACCCAGACCCGCAGGTACTGCAGGTCGTCGCGATACTCGGGGCCCCAGACGTGCGTGAGCAGCTCGACGCCGCTCATCACCTTGTCCGGGTGCGAGGCGAGCTCTTCGAGGAGCTGCCACTCCGTCCGCGTCAGGTGCACGCGCTCGCCGAATCGCGACACGAGCCGACGCTCGAGATCGATCTCGACGCCCTTCGACCGCACGACGCCGGCGCCGACCCCGCTGGGGCGCGCTCGACGCAGTACGGCGCGCACGCGCGCACCCAGCTCGTCCGGGTTGAACGGCTTCGCGAGGTAGTCGTCCGCCCCCAGCTCGAGGCCACGAACCTTCTCGACGTCGGTACCCTTGGCCGTCAGCACGATGATCGGCACCGGCACGCGCTCCCGGAGCTGACGCATCACCTCGTAGCCGGTCTGGTCGGGCAGCATCAGGTCGAGGATCACGAGGTCCGGGCGCTGCTCATAGCAGGCCTGCAATGCCTCGTCGCCGCTGCGTGCAGTCACGACGCTGAACCCCTGCTCGGAGAGCTCCAGGTCCACAAGCCGAAGAATGCCCGGCTCGTCGTCGACGGCCAGAATCAGCGGACCCGCTGTGCCGTCGCCGTTCGTTGACATGAAACCCCCTTGGGTGGGCGGCAACCTTCGCAGCACCGCCCTGATCACGATAGCGGCGCTGTCGACCGTCCGTCGGCCCGCGCCCCCACGATCGACCGTACCGGACCTCAATGGGTGCGCACGGGCGGCAAATCGAACTGCAAGGCGAATGCAACGCCCCTCACCGCTCGCGCGAGGCCGGGCCAGAGACGAATGCAAGGTCCAAAGGGGATTCCCGAAGAGGTTCGTTCGGTCGAGGGCGGTAACATGACGGCGCGGAAACCCATGTTGCCCGCAGGTCGATGGGATGCGACTGCTCGCGGCGCTCCGAGCGCCGGGTGCCAGCGTCGACCAGGGTTCGGAGATGCGATGAGCGGCGAAGAGCCTCAAGTTAGCCCCCGGCGGGTACTCGTCATCGATGACGATCCCGCCATCGTCCGCCTCCTGGGACTCACCCTGGAGGCGGCGGACTTCGACGTCCGAAAGGCGACCGACGGCCGTTCCGCCGTCGAGGCTATCGACGACGGACTTCCCGACCTCGTGCTGCTCGACCTCCAGCTGCCGGATATGGACGGCCGCGAGGTCTTTCGACGCCTCCGTGCGTCCGGCTATGGCGGCCCGGTCGTGATCATCTCCGCACATGGCGCCCGCTCCGCCCGTCGCGAGCTCGGCGCCGATGCTGCCGTCGACAAGCCCTTCGACCCCGACTTCGTCCTCGACCGCGTCGAGGCGCTGCTCAGCGCTCGCAACGGGCACGGCGACTAGCGCTCAACCCGCGCTGCAGCGATCCGCAAGCCCCCCGAAACCGCCCCAACCCAAAAGTGCAACGAAATCGACAGGTGGTCGCCGTCGCCCCTGTGCGGTCCTTCTCGCGCGCCGCCGTACGTTGGATCGGGAGCCCTGCGCGAGGCGCGCAGCCCCAGCGCTCCCCTGGACGGAGGACCACATGGACCGCGATGGAGGTTGGGTCGAACTGCTGAACATCGAGGACGACACGCCGATCGGCCGAGGCCGGCTCGTCGTCACTCTGCTCACCGAGACGGACGAGGAGTCCGGTGTCACGACCAATCGAGGCCAGGTCGTCCCCCGCGACGACGTATGGCGCGGGCGGCTGACGTCCTTCCACGCGGCCGCGGACGCGCCCGCCCTCGAGCCCGGCGACTACCGCATCCGCTTCGAGGAAGGACTGCAGGCCCTCGGCGTCCACGTCGAGGAGTGGATCGACATCGATGCCCGCGAGCACGAGGCCACCCTCCGCAGCACCGACGACGAGATCCCCGCAGTGCTCGCCGAGCTCGGCGGCAGCTAAACCCGGGCCCGAACGTCGCAACACCCCATCGAGAGATCACTGAAATGCAGAGCCCGTTCTCGTTGACGTGAGCCACCCAACGCCCGCCGTACGGTGGAGTCGTTGAGAGAGGACTTCACACATGCTGGGTTGGGCACTGCTCTTCCTGATCGTCGCTCTGGTGGCGGGGGCCCTCGGATTCGCGGGCGTGGCCGGCATCTCGGCGACCATTGCCTGGATTTTGTTCATCATCTTCCTGGCGCTCTTCGTCATCGCGTTCCTGGTAAATCTCATCACCGGGCGGCGGGCCGCACCCCCGCTGTAAGGACGTCGACGAGGCAGAGGCGTGGCGGCGCAAGCCATCGGCTTGCGTCGCTCGCCGTCCGGCGCGGCCGCTCGAAGCCGGTCAGGTTCGCAGCTGACGCCGACGGAGCCCGCATGCGTCTCGAGGTTCCAACAAGAACGCTCTGGCTGGCGGCCGGAGCGTTCGTTGCGTTCATCGTCCTCTCCAAGCTCTGGTCGATGGTCCTGCTCCTTGCCGGCGCGGCCATCGTGGCGGTGGCGCTCCTGCCCGCCGTCCGCTGGCTGATCGACCATGGTCTGCCGAGGCCGGTCGCGGTGTTCGCGGTCGGGCTCGCGTTCATCTCGACGGTTGTGCTCGCCGCCGCCATCACAGTCCCCGCCGTCGTGTCGGCCGTGGACACCTTCACCCAGAACGCCCCGAGGTACGCGAGCGACGTCGACGACATCGCGCGCCGCTTCGGCATCGAGTCCCTCGACCTCGAACGCCGCGCCCGGAACATCGACTGGGGCTCGCTGGCGTCCGGCTCGGTCAGCTACGGCTCACCGGTGCTCGTCGGGGGACTTGCCCTCGTCACGGTGCTGTTCATCGCCTTCTACCTGCTGCTCGAGATGCCCGCGATGGGAAAGCTCGTCTTCCGCTTCGTGCCGCGCGGGCGCGAAGCCGAGGTCAGCGAGATCTTCGCCCAGCTCGCGGCCGTCGTCGGCGGCTACGTCCGAGGCCAGGCGCTGACGTCGCTGGCCATCACCGCCTTCACCTTCGTCGTGCTGATGGGAGCGGGTACCGACGGAGCGATCGCCATCGCGCTAATCGCAGGCATCGCCGACGTCATCCCCATCGTGGGGGCGTTCGTCGCGATCGTCCCCGCCGTCCTCGCAACGCTCGAGGTCTCCACAACCCATGCCATCGCAGTGCTCGTTGCGCTCGTGCTCTACCAGCAGTTCGAGGACCGCATTCTGGTGCCTCGCATCTACGCGCACACGCTCGGGCTCTCGCCGCTCGTCGTGCTGCTCGCGACGCTCGGCGGCGCGCAGCTCCTGGGCATCGTCGGCGTCCTGCTCGCCCTGCCTGCTGTGGCGGCGGGCCGGGTGTTGCTGGAACATGCGCTCCGCTGGCGACGCGGCCCACCGGCAGCGACCCTGACCGAAACACTCGACAACGAGGAGGATGAGGTGGACGAACAGCGCGGCGTCGGCAAGTGCGCGAACGAGCACCTCGGCGCCTTCGGATTCCCATCGAGGCCCAATGAGCCGTACCCGTTCTGCCCCGAGTGCGGCAGCCCGATGGTCTGGGCCTGCGGCAGTTGCGACGCACCGCTCCCTGACGACGCCACCGAGCTCGTCAGCGCCCACTTCTGCCGCATGTGCGGTACGGCCTACTTCCCGGAGGAGACGCCGAACCCAGGAGTCGCCGCCGTGTAGCACGGCTCGAGGAACGCGAAAGGCGGCGGGCAATGCCCGCCGCCTGTGCTTCTGCGTCGATCGAGGCGCTACGCCACGAAGGTCAGTTCGTAGTCGGCCTGCGCGGGGACCTCGAAGGAGGACGGAGCCGACGTGTCGCCTCCACCGCCGCCCGAGCCGCCCTCGGAGCCCGTGCCGCTCGTGACCCACGGGCGCCACCACACGGCAACGAACAGTGCTACGGCCACCAGCACGGTCATGACCATCATGAGCATGAACATGCTCATTCCCATGAATACGCCGGCCGCCGTGTCGTCGTGATGATGCGTCAATCCAATGTCCCTTCTGGCGCGCCGCGTTTGTCGCCACGCGATGGACAAAACGCTAGGCAGCCGCGGCGATGCGAGGCATGTCGAGGGCCACGCCGACCGTTGCAGTCGCCTCGCATCGAGGGCTCCACGAGCACATTGCGATGCCGCTGCAATGGCAGAAGGACAAGACGTGATGCCGAAGCGTCCCCCACGCTACGTACGGTTCTGCTCAGGGGAACGCGCCCGCGCTCCCCGGTTCCGGCAGCCTCCGGGTGCATGAGGGAGGACACCATGGCGCTACTGCTGTTGCTGGTTCTGTTGGCGATACTCTTCGGCGGACTCGCCTTCTACGTGGCGAAGGCATTCCTGATCGCGCTGCTCGTCGTGCTGATCGTGGGCCTCGTCTCAGGTGGACGCCTGGTCGGCGGGCGGCGCTGACCGACCTCCCCCAAACACACGGCACGAAACAGCGAGCGCCTCGGGTCACCGAGGCGCTTCTGTCTACCACGAAGGCGCGCGGACGCGGACTGCGAGCCATCCGAAACAGCCGCCGGGCTTGGCACATGCCGTCTGTCACGACCGCCTCTTTAGGTTGTGGACACGAGGGAGCGAGGTCGCGACCGCGACCGCCCGAAGCTCGAAGGAGGATACGTGTATATCGGCGGAGGCCTACTGACGCTCGTGCTGATCATCCTGCTGCTCATCATTCTGCTGTGATCGCCGGCGCGGCGAGGTCCCACGGGGCCTCGCCTTTTCGTGCCACCCTCGACCTCACACCACGCGCTACGGTGGAAGAGTCAGGAGTCGAGCGTGGTGACCTTCCTTCTCTGGCTGATCCTCTTCGTGCTCGCGTGGCCGCTCGCGCTGCTCGCGCTCATCCTCTACCCGCTGATCTGGCTGCTCGCCCTCCCCTTCCGCCTCATCGGCATCTCGGTGAAGGCCGTCTTCGACCTGCTCGGCGCCCTGCTCGCACTCCCCGCCCGCGTCCTGCGCGGACCCAGCTCGAACCGCGACAGGAAGTAGCGCCGAGGCGATGCCACCCACCCAACACCGAGGCGTAGCCGCGCCATCGAGGACGGTACGCGCCGCCCGCGCCGCCCTGGTCGCGACGCTTGCGTTGCTCGCGCTGCTCCCGTTGATGGCCCGCGCCCAGTCGGCCGAGCTCGTCCCGAATCGATTCCCGACGCCGCCCGCTGGGACGCTCACCTGGGGCGTGGCCGGCACATCGAACCTCGAGGCGCTGCTGGCCGCGCAGGACTTCCCGGTCGCCGCGGCCTTCACCTTCGACGCACCGACCGGCACGTTCCTGCGCTTCATTCCCGGCGCCCCGGCCGTCGTGAACACGCTGCGCTCGCTGACGCCGGACACCGTCGTGCGGTTGCGCCGTCGCGACGAGCGACCGGCGTCCGTCCTCGACCACGCGCAGGTGGTGTCGTTCTACGGTGCCCCCGGCATTCCCGCGATGGGCGCGCTGGGCACCTACGACACGCCGCGTGCCGCCGGCGACGCCATCCAGGGCTTCGTCGCCGACTACCGGGCGGCGGGCGACGGACGTCCCGTGCTCGGGGCGTTCCACATCGTCGCTGCCATCGCGCAGCGCTCCCCCGGCAACGACGGCACCTACCTGGGGCGGCTGTCGAGCGACCGCATCACGCCGTACATCGAGGAGGCGCGCCGCCGAGGCTTCCTCGTGTTCCTCGATGTGCAGGTCGGCTGGTCCGAGCCCGTCGACGAGTTACGTCGCCTCGCGCCCTACCTCGAGGACCCGATCGTTCACGTCGCCCTCGACCCCGAGTTCGCGACCAGGCCCGACAACGAGCCGCCGGGCGCCGCCATCGGCACCCTCGATGCCGATCAGATCAACGAGGCACAGGCGTGGCTCGCGCAGTTCGTGCGCGACCACGATCTGCCCGCCAAGATCCTCATCGTCCACCAGTTCCGCGAGGACATGCTCGCCCAGCCCGAGGACATCGCCCACCTGCCGGAGATCGATCTCGTCATCGACATGGACGGCTTCGGCCCGTCCTCGGCCAAGCTGTCGAAGTACGACCGCTTCGCGCTGTCCTCGTACGCCGAGTACAGCGGCCTGAAGCTCTTCTTCGACCACGACACGCCGCTGCTCACGCCTGCCGACGTACAGGCGCTGAAGCCGCCGCCGAACGTCGTCATCTACCAGTAGCGATCTTCGAGGCCCGGACGTCTACCCCGCGGGCTGCGCTTCGAGACCCGGCTCCGAGGCCGGTAGGGCCTCGACCCTGCCCGGCCGCAGCACGAGGAGCACGACGAGCGCCGAGAGCACGGCAACGAACACGCCGCTGCTGAGCGAGGTCACCCCCGGCGCGAAGAGCTGGCTGTAGACGATGTTGTAGCCCGTCGACAGTGCCATCTGGCTGAACCCCATCAGCGCCGAGGCCAGCCCGGCGATCTGCGGGAAGCCGACCAGCGCCCCCGCCATCGCCGAGGGCCGCGTCACCCCGAGGCCGAACGCCGTGAAGAACATCGGCGCGACGACCGTCGCCGGGTGCTCGGCCCCAGCCCATGACAGTGCCGTCATCGTGCCACTGGAGGCCGCGGACACGAGCGCCCCCAGCAGCACGATCCGTCGAGGCTCCATCTTCGCCACCAGGCGACTCGAGAGCGTCGCTCCCGCCATGAGCCCGAGCGCCACCACCGCGAACGCCAGCCCGAACACCTGAGGTGCCAGCCCCAGCTGATCGATCAGCACGAACGACGACATCGAGATGAAGACGAGCTGCCCGGCGAACATCAGCCCCATGACAAACGAGTACCCCACGAACGTCGAGCTCGAGAGCAGCAGTCGATAGTCGTCCCGCACCCGTCGGTTCGTTTCGAGGCGTTCGGGCCTCGTCTCCGGCAGCAGCACCGCGTATGCCGCGAAGAGCAACACCCCCACCGCGATCAGCACCACGAAGACGGCGTGCCAGTCGAAGGCATCGTGAAGGAACCCGCCGACGATCGGCGAGATCGCCGGCGCCAGCGGGAGGACGATCGACATGTGCGCGATGAACCTCGCCGCCCCCTCGCGGCCGTAGATGTCGAGGACCATCGCGCGCGCCAGCGTCGGCCCCGCGCCCCCGCCGAAGCCCTGCAGCACTCGCGCAGCGATCAGCACCTCCGCGGAGCTCGACAGCAGCGCCACCACCCCGCCGACGATGAACATGCCGAGGCCGGCGAACATCATCGGCCGCCGCCCGAGCCGGTCCGAGGCCTGCCCCCACACGATCTGCGATCCCGCGAACGCCACGAGGAACAGCGTGACCGCGAGCTGCATCGTGGCGTCCCGCGCCCCGAAGTCCTCGGTCATCGAGGGCAGCGACGGCAGGAACATGTCGATCGACATCGGCGCCGTCGCGGAGAGTGCGATCAGCAGCACGGCGATCGCCAGATTCGGCTGCACCCGGTTCCGCGTTCGCTGCATCGCTCGCCCTCGTCCGTCCGAACGACCTGCCTGCCTCGTTCGATGCAAGGTAGGGCCGCCGAGGCCTAGCCGCCGTCGAGGACGGAGCGCAGGCGTCCCCCAACAGCGCTAGGCCGAGGCCCGTGTTAGCGTGGAGGCACGCGATCGACCTTCGATGTCGCGTCTTCCTGCCATCCTTCCTCTCGATGGAGCCCCGCTCCTTCTCGACTCGGGCGGCACTTGAGCAGCAGGTTCCCGCTGTCGGGCCCGCTCGACTCACTCATTTCGACAGCCACCCGACCAGGAGACCGCTTCTTGCCCCTCCGCTTCCGTCGCACCCGTTCCTCAGACGAGCGACCGTCCACCCCCACCACGAAGGCCACGACCGAGACTGCCATCGATGCCGAGACCTCGTTCGAGGACCTCGGCGTCGCCGAGGACCTCGTCGATGTCCTGGCCGATGCCGGCGTCACTTCGCCATTCCCGGTCCAGGAGCTCGCGATCCCGCCGGCGATGACCGGCCGCGACGTCTCGGGCAAAGCCCGCACCGGTTCCGGTAAGACGCTCGCCTTCGGACTGCCGCTCATCGAGCGCACCGAGACCGCCAAGCGCCGCCGTCCGACTTCGCTCATCCTCGTCCCGACGCGCGAGCTCGCCACCCAGGTCGCCGAGGCCCTGACGCCCCTCGCCGCGGCGCGCGGCCTCTGGCTCACTGCGATCTACGGCGGCGTCTCGATGTCGCGCCAGATCAACGCACTCCAGGCAGGCGTCGACATCGTGATCGGCACGCCCGGCCGCATCAACGACCTCCTCGAGCGCGACGAGATGTCGGTCGCCGATGTCTCGTTCCTCGTGATCGACGAAGCGGACCAGATGGCCGACATGGGCTTCCTCCCGCAGGTCCGCCGCATCCTCGACCAGATCGAGGGCCGGCGGCAGACCCTGCTCTTCTCCGCCACCCTCGATGGCGCCATCGGCGCCCTCGTCCGCGACTACCAGCACGACCCCGTCGAGTGCGAAGTCGAGTCGCACGATGAAGATCCGATGGAGCTCACCCAGCGCTTCATCGGCGTCGCCCCCGAGGACCGCGTCGCCGTCACCGCCGACATCGTGGCGGGCGCCCGGCGCGCGCTCATTTTCTGCAGCACCACCCGAGGCGCCGACCGCCTCGTGAAGGCCTTCGAGGGCGAGGGCCTGCGCGCCGACACGATCCACGGCCGCCGCTCCCAGGCCCAGCGCGAGCGCGCCCTCGCCGCCTTCTCCAACGGCAAGGTGCCGATCCTCGTGGCGACGAACGTCGCCGCCCGAGGCATCCACGTCGACGACGTCGAGGTCGTTGTGCACTATGACGCCCCCGAGGACACCAAGGTCTACCTGCACCGCTCCGGCCGCACCGCGCGCGCCGGCGCCGAGGGCCTGGTTGTGACCCTCGTCGTGCCCGAGCTCGAGCAGCTGCTCGAGCGCCTCCAGCGCGACGTCGGCACGCAGCAGGAGGTCGTCACGATGCGACCGCGCGACCCGCGCCTCGCCGACCTCCGAGCGTGGGAGCCGCCGCAGGGCCGCCCCTGCCACGATGCTCGGCCCTACAGCTACACGAAGCCACGCGTCGCCCCCGCCCCTCGAGGGCGCTCCGGTGGCCGCACTCCCGCTCGAGGCCCGGCACCCCGACCGGCGGGCCGCTCGTCGGCACCGTCCGAGTCGCGCCGCGGTCCCTCCGCTCCCTCGGGACGGCGAGGCCCCCAGCGCCGGCGCACCCGCTCGAGGTCCTAGCCTCCGAGCCAGAGGCCGCGTCCTCGAGGCGGGGCCGCGGCCGGTATCATCTCCGCACCACGGCACGAGGCCGGTCGCCTGCGTGCGCCCGGCGCACCGGGAGGCGCGATGCCCACCCTCCACGTCAACGGCGAGGCCCGCGAGTTTGATCAGCCCGATCGCAACCTCCTCTCGTACCTCCGCTTCGACCTCGGTCTGACCGGAACGAAGTACGGCTGCGGCGAAGGCCTCTGCGGCGCCTGCACGGTCCTCGTCGAGGGCCAGCCGATTCGCGCCTGCATGACCACGGTCGGCGCCGTCTCCGGTGGCGCGCTCGTCACCATCGAGGGCCTTGCCGCCGGCGACACCATCGAGGACCTGCACCCCGTCCAGCGCGCCTTCGTCGAGGAGCAGGCGATGCAGTGCGGCTACTGCATTCCCGGCTTCATCATGAGCTCGGTCGCGCTCCTCGAGCGTGAGGCGCACCCCAGCGACGGACAGATCCGCGAGGCGCTGGCGGACCACATGTGCCGCTGCGGCACCTACCAGCGCATCCTGAAGGCAGTCACCCGCGCCTCGGAGGGCGACCGATGACCCTCGATTCCGCCACCGAGGCCACCTGGGCGCTCCGCGTCGTCGGCGACGTGACGCCCGGCTTCCCCGCGCAGCGCACCGGCTACGGCATGCAGACGTACGGCAACACGACCCCCGGCACCGAGGGCGCGACCTGGATCGCCGTCGATGCGACCGGCCACGTCACCGCCTTCGCCGGCAAAGTCGAGTACGGCCAGAACATCCGCACCGGCCTCGCCATCGAGGTCGCAGATGAGCTGCGCGTCCCCCTCGAGGACGTGAGCGTCGTCCTCGGCGACACCGCACGCGTGCCCTGGGACATGGGCACGTTTGGCAGCCAGTCCACCGCCCGCGTCGGCTGGCAGCTGCGCAAGGCCGCCGCCACCGCACGCGAGGCCCTGCTGCGCCTCGCAGCCGATCGCCTCGATCTGCCGACCGCCGACCTTGAGGCCCGCGATGGCCATGTCGCGTCGAAGGCGGACCCCTCGCGCTCCCTCGCCTACGCCGAACTACTCGACGGCCAGTCGCTCGAGCTCGAGATCGCCGAGCACCCCGCCACCACGGAGGCGACCGACTTCACGGTGATGGGTCGCGACCACGCGCGTCGCATCGACGCCGTCGATCGCGTGACCGGGCGCTCCGTCTACTCCCAGGACGTCCAGCTGGAGGACATGCTCTTCGCCACCGTCCTACGCGCGCCCGCGTATGGCGCCGTGCTGCGCACCGCCGACTTCACCGTCGCGCGCCAGCTTCCCGGCGTGGTCGAGGTCATCGAGGAAGATGGCCTCGTCGCCATCCTCGCCGAGTCCGACGAGGCCGGCGCGCTCGCCGCCCGCACCGCCCGCCTCGACTGGGACATCCCGACGGGGCAACCGTCGAGGTGGGACATGCCCACCCTCCTCGTCGAGTCCGGCCAGGAGCCGTTCGCCACACAGGAGGCGGGCGACCTCGAGGAGGGCTTCGGCCTCGCGAGCGCCACCCTCGAGGACACGTACTACATCCCCTACATCGCCCCCGCGCCGATGGAGCCGCGCGCCGCCGTCGCTCGCTGGGACGGCGACGACCTCACCGTCTGGGCCGGCACGCAGCGCCCCTTCGGTCTCCGCCAGGAGCTCTCCGCCATCTTCGGCATCGAGGAGGCGCGCATCCGCGTCATCGCCCCCGAGATCGGCGGCGGCTTCGGCGCGAAGTCCCCCTACTCGATCGCCCACGAGGCCGCTCGACTCTCGAAGGCGAGCGGTCGCCCCGTGCGCGTCGCCTTCTCGAGGGCGGAAGAGACGATGTGGTCGAACTTCCGGCCCGCCGCGCTCATCCAGATCCGCAGCGGCTTCGACGCCGAGGGCCGCCTCACCGCCTGGCAGTCCGACGCTTTCCACTCGGGCGAGCGAGTGATGATCGGCCGTCGAGGCTCGGACACGCCCTACGACGCGCCGCACATCCGCTCGCTGGTCTACCGCTCGGACAGCCCCATTCCCTCGGGCTCCTACCGCTCGCTCGGCGCCGCCGTGAACCACTTCGCGCGCGAGGTGCACATGGACGAGGTGGCGGCGGCCGTCGAGGCCGACCCCGTCGAGCTCCGACTCCGCAACCTGACCCACCCGCGCTTCCGGCGCGTCCTCGAGGCTGCGGCCGCCGACTTCGGCTGGGGCACCCCCCTGCCCGAGGGCCGTCACGCCGGCATCGCGCTCGGCGTCGATGTGGGCTCCTATGTGGCGACGGCCGTCGAGGTCTCCGTCCAGGGCCGCGAGGTCCGCGTGCATCGCGTCGTGGCCGCGCTCGACTGCGGTCTCGTCGTGAACCCCGAGGGCGCGCGCAACCAGATGGAGGGCGCCATCGTGATGGGCCTCGGTGGCGCGCTCTGGGAGGCCAGCGATTTCGAGGCCGGGCGGCTGCTCAACCCGACCTTCACGCGTTACCGCGTGCCGCGCATCACGGACACGCCGCGCATCGAGGTGCGATTCGTCGGCGATCCCGATGCGCCCTCGACCGGCGCGGGCGAGCCCGGCCTCGTGCCGCTCGCCGCCGCGATCTCGAACGCCGTCTATTCAGCGACCGGCGTGCGTCACCGCGAGCTGCCGATCCAGCGCCAGCTGGCATAGCGCCACTCGAGGCCGGAACGAGAATCAGGCCTACGCCTCGGCCACCGCCGTCGAGGCCGTCAGCGCGAACCCGGTGTAGCCATTCGCCGCGATCTGCTCGCAGCGCTTGCGGTACGCGCCCACCCCGCCGATGTACGGCATGAAGACGCGCGGCTTCCCCTCGATGTTCGCGCCCACGTACCAGGAGTACCCGCTGGGGTAGAGCGTCATGTTGCCAACCTCGGCGACGTGCTCGACCCACTCGGCCTGCGCCTCTTCGTCGGCGTCGATCACCTCCACGCCTTGCGCGCGCAGGTACTCGAGGCAGTCCGCGATCCAGTCCACGTGCTGCTCGATCGAGACGATCATGTTGCTCAGCACGGATGGGCTGCCGGGCCCGGTGATTGTGAAGAGGTTCGGAAACCCCGACACGCATAGACCGAGGTACGAGACGGGCCCGTCCGCCCACGCGTCGGCGAGCGACTGGCCGCCCTCGCCGCGAATGTCGACGCGCAGCAGCGTCCCCGTCATCGCGTCGAACCCGATCGCGAACACGATCGCGTCGACCTCGTACTCCCCCTCGGTCGTCCGGATCCCCTTCGGCGTGATCTCGAGGATGGGCGCCGACCGGATGTCGACGAGCGAGACGTTCTCGCGGTTGAAGGTCTCGAAGTACCCGGTGTCGATGCAGACCCGCTTCGTGCCGATGGGGTAGCTCCGAGGCGACAGCAGCTCGGCCGTCGCCGGGTCGTGCACGACCTCGCGAATGCGCTCGCGCACGAACTCCGCCGCGAACTCGTTCGCCTCGCGGCTCATCAGCAGGTCGTTGAACGCCCCCGTGAACCCGAGGCCCCCGCGCTCCCACCGAGCCCGGAACTCCCGCTCGCGCTCCTCAGGCGAGCTCTCGAGGACGCCACGCTCCGGTCGAGGCGCGGTCGTGCCCGCCCGCGAGTACCGCTCGATCTCCCGCACCTCGGCGTACCGATCCTTGATGCTGCGCTCGTACTCCGGGTCCATCGGGTGGTTGCGCGCGGGGATGACGAAGTTCGGCGTGCGCTGGAAGACCGTCAGGTGCGCCGACTGCTGCGCGATGATCGGGATCGACTGGATCGCCGAGGACCCCGTCCCGATCACCGCCACGCGCTGGCCCGTGAAGTCGACGCCCTCGTGAGGCCAGCGCCCGGTGTGGTACCAGTCGCCCGCGAACGTATCGAGGCCCGCGAAGTCCGGATCCTGCGGCGCCGAGAGCATACCTGTTGCCATGATGCAGAACCGCGCATCGAGGACATCGCCCCGATCCGTCTCGATGCGCCACTGCCGCGCCTCGTCGTTCCAACGCGCCGAGGTGACGCGCGTCTTGAACTGGACGTCGCGCCTCAGGTCGAAGCGGTCCGCGACGTGCTCGATGTAGCGCAGGATCTCGGGCTGGCTGGCAAACCGCTCCGACCAGTGCCACTCCTGCTGCAGCTCCTCGGAGAACGAGTACGAGTACTCGAGGCTTTCGATGTCGCAGCGCGCGCCCGGGTAGCGATTCCAGTACCACGTCCCGCCGACGCCATCGCCGGCCTCGATCACTCGCGCCGAGAAGCCGAGGCCGCGCAGTCGGTGCAGCATGTAGAGCCCCGCGAGGCCCGCACCGACGATGACCGCATCGAAGCGCTGCACGTCGCCCGAGGCCTGCGAGGTCGTCTCCGCCGTCTGCGTCATGCCGTCGCACCCTCCCGCTGCGAGAACGTCGCCCGCAGCTCGTCCGCAATCGAGGTGACGACGTGCTCGCCGTCCTCGACCGCCTCGGTCATCGTGAAGAAGCCGTGGATCTGGCCTTCATAGCATCGATAGACCACGGGCACCCCCGCGTCCTGCAGCCGTTCGGCGTACGCCGCGCCCTCATCCCGCAGCGGATCGAACTCCGCCGTCACGATGTGCGCGCGCGGCAGCCCATCGAGGCGCTCCGCCCTCAGCGGCGAGGCGCGCCAGTCGCTGCCGTCCCCGTCCGGCCCGAGGTAGTGCCCCCAGAACCACTCCATCGAGTGCTTCGTCAGCAGGTACCCCTCGGCGTTCTCGCTGTACGAGGCCCGGTCGAACGACCAGTCCGTCACCGGGTAGATCAGCGCCTGGTGCGCGATCGCGGGCCCGCCGAGGTCGCGCGCCATGATCGAGACCACCGCCGCCAGGTTTCCGCCCGCCGATTCCCCACCGACCGCGAGGCGTGTGGCGTCGACCCCGAGGGTGTCAGCCTGTGCCGAGGCCCACTGCACCGCCGCGAAGGAGTCCTCGACGGCGGCGGGGTATCGATGCTCCGGCGCCAGCCGGTAGTCGATCGAGAGCACCGCGCATTCGCCTCGATTGGCGATCTTGCGCAGCGAGAGGTCCGGCCCGTCGAGGTCGCCGATCGTCCAGCCCCCGCCGTGGAACCACACAAGCAGCGGCAGCCCCGCCGCCTCCGAGGGCCGGTACAACCGCGCTGGTACGTCCCCGGCGGGACCGGGAATCAGGAGGTCCTCGACGTGGTGCACGGCCTCGGGCCGTCGAGGCGGCACGCGACGCGCCACGCCGGCAGCGCGATGCTCCTCGGGCGTCAGCGTCCCGAGCGGCGCAACCCCGGCCTTCGCCAGCGCTTCGAGGACCCGCTGGGCCTGCGGATGCAGCGGCATGCGACCTCGATCCCGCGCCCGCCTCACCCGAGGCCGGGCGCCCCCGATGGTCGCGACATTCTAACCGAGGTCGCTCCCCTGCCCCTGCATCTGCCGCCACATCTCGAGGAAGCACTCGAACGACTCCGTCGCGGCCGTCGCATCCTCGTTCGCCAGCACGTCGATGAGTAGCCCCCGCGTGACCGCGACACCGAGGCGCAGCTCGCGCTCATCGACGGGCGCACCGATGTCCGCCCCCACCTGCGCCGAGAGCGACAGCCAGGGATCGGTGAGTCCCTTCCCCCCGGTGAGCGCGACGCATTCGAAGAAGAGCCGCACGAACGGCCACAGCTCGGGTGTCGAGGTCCGGTGCCACAGCGCCCGCGCCAGCTCGATCGGGTCGTCGATCTCCGCGGCGAGCTCCACGAGGACCTCGCGCTGCGCTGCCTCGACGGCCCCGACGATCGCCTCGACGAGGCCCGCCCGCGACCCGAAGTGGTAGTTCAGCATCCGATGGCTCGACCCGACCGCCGCCGCGAGGTCGCGCAGGCTGCGGTCTGCGAGGCCGTTCGCGCTGACCTCAGCCACGATGCGCTGCAGGAGCTGCTCTCGTGCTTCGTCCATCTCGACCTCTCTCACCGTGCCCGCTTGACGCGTATGTACCATATGGTACACTTCGCCCACATTCAATCAGGGACCACACTTCAGGAGGACTGCCGTGAGGATCGAGCACCGCATCGAGATCGCCGCACCCGTCGACCGAGTCTGGGACCTCACCCTCGATGTCGAGGCGTGGCCCGAGCTCACCCCGACCATCACGAAGGTCGAGCGCCTGGACGACGGCCCGATGGCCATCGGCTCGCAGGCCCGCATCAAGCAGCCGGCGCAGAGCACCAAGGTCTGGACCGTGACCGAGCTCGAGCCGCGACGCCGCTTCGCGTGGGCGACGAAGGCAATGGGCACGCGCATGACCGGCGGCCACCAGCTCGAGGAGCACGAGGGCGTGACCACCAACACGCTGACCGTCGACATCGAGGGCGCCATGGCCCCCATCGTCGGCCGGCTCCTCAGCCGCCCGATTCGAAACGCGATCACGAAGGAGAACGAGGGCTTCAAGCGCGCCGCGGAGGCGCAGACGGCCGCCGCCCACTAGCGACGGCCCGCCCCCTCCGCCCGAGTCGCGATGCATCGGCGCGCCGCTACGGCGCGTCGATGCGCGCGATGAAGAAGTCCCCCCACTGCGACGTCCGCAGCCGACCGAACCCGAAGTCGACCGCATCGAAGAAGCGCCCGCCCACGAGGACCGTCGCTCCTCCCTCCGCGATGAGCCCATCGAGGCGATAGGCCGTCGGCGTCGCAGGCGGGATCGCGAGCGCCAGTGGCGTCCCATCGCCGTCGAAGCGCGCGATGAACGTCCCACCGCGGCCCACCGGCACCTCGAGGCCCGCGCTCAGCTCGAACCCGCTCAGCATCGATCCCGAGGCGAGGATGTCGCCCTCCGACGCCACCGCCACAGCCTCGATACGCTCGCTCAGCGAGCCGCCGAAGCTCCGGCTCCACTCGTACCCGCCATTCGAGCTATAGCGCGCGACGAACGCGTCCGGGTCGGTCCGGATCACCGGATGCCCCCACCCCGCCGGCACGATCTCGCCGCCACCGAGGTCGATCGGCGTCTCGAAGCTGCCGCCGACCACGATCCCACCGTCCTCCGTCAGGACGAGGTCGTTCACGTCGGCCGCTGCGCCTTCGTCGTCGAACCGACGCACCCACCGCACCTCGCCATCGGGCGCGATCCGCAGCAGCCGACTGCCCACCAGGCCGCTGCCTGCGCCGATCCGCCGCGAGACCGCGACCACGAGGTCCCCCGAGCCCGCATCCACCTCGAGGGCGCTCGCCCATCCCGAGGCCCCGGGCGTGACCACCCACTCCACCTCGCCAGCACCATCGAGGCGCGCAAGAAACACCTCGCGATTCCGTTCATTGGTGTCTCCCTCGACGAGCAGCGTTCCGCCGAAGTCGATCGCGCCCGCGAATGAGCCCGCCAACACGAATCCACCGTCGTCGAGCGCAACGACCTCGGCGCCCGAATCGAGTCCCGTCTCACCGAAGCTGCGCGCCATCGAGATCTGCCCGTCACCGTCGAGCACGGCGAAGAAGGCGTCGCGCTCGCCGGCGCTCGACAGCGAGACGCCATCCAGGTCCAGCGTCCCCTCGAACGTGCCGCCGAGGACGACCGCTCCATCACCGGCGACGTCGATCCCGCCGAGGTTGTCCCGGCCCGCCCCGCCGAACAGCCGGCTCCATACATGCTCCCCCGAGGCCGTGAACCGCCCGATGACGATGTCCGTCCGCCCAACACCCTCGAGGCGTCCGCCACCGAGGTCCGCATCGGCCGGCCCCTCCGAGTACCCGACCGTCAGCGCCGCGATGATCGAGCCGTCCGCCAGCACCACCAGCTGCGGCCCACCGACACCCGTCGTCGAGCCCCGCAACCCCCGCGCCCACCGCTCGCCGTCCTCGATGAACCACACGTCCGAGGTGAGCGACGCCACCGAGGCCACGACGAAAGGCGCGGCCGTCGGCGTACTCGTCGCCGCCGTGCCAGTAGCCACAGCCTGCTCACCCGCCTCGCTGCACGCGACGAGCACGGCCGAGGCCACCAGCACGCCGAGCCCGCCGCCGATTCCCCGCATGCGTCGATGGTGCCCACACGTCGCTCCGGAGGCACTACCCGACGAAGCCGCGAGTTCACGCGCCGTCGGGTAGTGCCACGCTCCCCCGCCCCGGCGACAATCGAGGCGTTGGAGGTCGCCCGTGAGCGTGCGCCTGCCCGACCAGCTTCCCCAGGTGACGCCTCGCCAGCTCGAGGTCGCGCGCCTCGTCGCCCGTGGCCTGACGAACCCCCAGATCGCCGACGAGCTCGGCATCACCCTCGACGGCGCGAAGTACCACGTCGCCGAGCTGCTCGGCCGCCTCGGCCTCTCGAGCCGCGAGGAGATCGCTACCTGGTATCGCGACGAGCGCCACCGCCGGCGCGTCCGACGTGTCCGTCTGTTGCTCGCCCCGCTCGGCTGGGCCGCCGCCGGCTCGGTCGCGACCATCGCACTCCTCCTCCTCGTGGCCGCCCTTCGAGGCGCCTCGGTGCTCCCGGGCCGCGAGACCGTCCGCAGCGCGCCCGCCCTCGACGCCGAGGGGCGCGCCGACCTCGCCCTCGACACAGGCTTCGCCACCGAGGGCGTGTCGTGGTCCCGCGCCTTCGTCGGCTCGAGCACCCAGCTCGATGCCCCGCGGCTCGCCCCCGCGGAGGACGGTGGCCTCTTCGTCGGCGCCACCTTCGGCACCGAGGACGCCGGCGGCAGCATCGACCTCGGTGGCGGGCCATTCGCCTCGGCCGGCCGCTGGGATGGGGTGCTCGCTCGCCTGACCGTGAGCGGCGACCTCGTGTGGCAGCG
Organism: Dehalococcoidia bacterium; assembly: GCA_041390625.1. Taxonomy (GTDB): domain Bacteria; phylum Chloroflexota; class Dehalococcoidia; order UBA2979; family UBA2979; genus RBC038. The sequence goes on from JAWKPM010000015.1 coordinate 42,956, forward strand.
CCGGCTCGGGGGCGTGGGTCTCGATGGCGTGAGCGACATCGCCTCCGACGGTCGAGGCGGCATCTTCGCCGCCGGCCCCTACGCCGGCCCCATCGACCTCGCCAGCGGCCCGCTCGAGGCCGGCAACGGCACACCCACGACGTGGCTCGCCCGTTTCGAGGCCGATGGCGCGACCGCCTGGAGCCGCACCCTCGCCCGAGGCGACCTCGATCTGGTGCGCGTGGCAACGCGCGACGATGCCATCGTCGTCGCCGGTGCCTTCACCGGCACCATCGAGGTCGGCGGCCGCTCGCTCACCGCCTCGGGCACCCACGACCTCGTCGTGGCCGCCTTCAGTCCCGAGGGCGATCTCCGCTGGCTGCGCGCCCTCGACGGCGAGGGCACCGAGGCCGCCGTGGACGTCGCGATGACTGAGAACGGCCCGATCGTCGCCGCCACGCTCGAACGCGTCGATTCCGGCGGCTCCGCGACGAAGGGCGGCGATGGGGCCGCACCCACCCGCAGCGCCGCCGTCCTCCTCGTGGCACTCGACAACGACGGCAACGAACGCTGGACGCGCCTCATCGAGGGCGCACCCGCCACCGAGGCCGCCGCCGAGCCCTCCACGCTCACACTCGCCGGCATCGAGGCGACCGAGGACGGCGGCATTGTGCTCGCCGCCGCCCTTCGAGGCGCCATCGACCTCGGTGCCGGCACGCTCGAGAGCGCCGGTGAGCGCGACATCCTGCTCGCCCGCTTCGACGCCGACGGCACGCTCACCTGGAACCGCCTCTTCGGCGGCGACCGCGATGACCTCCCGCTGGCGCTCGCAGCCGACGACGACCGGCTGCTCGTGAGCGGCGTCTTCCGAGGCCGCCTCGACCTCGATGGTCACGCCATCGAGAGCAGCACGAACACCGATGGCGGGCCGTCGCAGAACGGCTTCCTCGCGACCTTCACCCTCGAGGGCGAGGCCGCCACGGCCCGCGTCTTCGGCGCCCCGCGCAGCGCTCGAGGCCAGGAGCTCCTCGTCGGCGCGGGCGGCGATGTCTTCGCCAGCGGCCGCTTCCTCGGCCTCATCGATGTCGGTGCCGGCCGCTTGATCAGCACGCAGTCCTTCCTCGATTCCTTCCTCGCGAGGGTCGAACCCTAGACACGGACAGCCGCCGGCTCCCATCGAGGCCGGCAGAAGGTGAGGTCACCATGTGGCAGCTGACGACTCGCAAGACGCAGGCATTCGCGATCGGAGCGACGGCCATCGTTGCCGTCCTGACCGTCCTGCTGCTCCAGCAGACCGGGTCGGACGGAGAGCGCGCCTCGACGGCATCGACGATCGAGGCCGCTGCGCCCGCCGCCGGCCCTCGAGGCGTGCTCACGCTTCGGCACGAGGACGGCACTCTCTCGGCCGTCCGTGCCGAGGCGCCCGGCATCGAGGCCGGCGTCCCGGCCAACATCGAGGCACGCCTCGAGGCTGCCGACACCGCCTCCGAGACCTACCCGTCGCCGAACGGACGCGCGGTCGCGACCGTTCGCTTCGATGATGCCGGCACCTGGCTCGAGGTCACGCAGGGCGACTCGGTCGTGGCGACCTACGCGCTCTCGGGCATCGTTGGCGACCAGCTCGTGAACGGCGGCAAGACCGCGGCGCGAGGCGTCGATGGCGTGCCGCTCGTCGTCGCCTGGTCCCCAGACTCGAGTCGGCTCGCCTTCGGCAGCATCGCCGGTGCGCCTTGGACGTTGAACCTCGCCTCGAGCACCGACTGGACCGCGACCGCCCACGAGGTCCGAGGCGGCTACGTCGGCGAGCTCGCTTGGGCGCCCGACAGCGCACTGCTCGCCATCTCGACGTACGAGCTCGACCGCTCGAACCACAGCGTCCTGCTCTACGACCCGCAGACCGAGGCAGTCAGCGACCTCGTCGATGGCTGCAAGGTCGTCTGGTCTCCCGACGGTGAGTACGTGGCGGTCCACCGAGAGCCGCACGCCGCGACCGGCGTCTGGATCGCAGCCGTCCGGGACGCCCTGCGCGTCGAGATCTCACCGGAGAGCGCCGCCTTCCCGGTCGCGTGGACGAGCGAGCCCACGTCGTAACCGGCGACGCTCCGAGTAGGGCCCCGTCGGACTGCTCGGCGGGGCTGTACATACCTTGTACTGCCATGTATTGTGCTCTTAGGCGTAACGCTCGACGTCACGCCCGGACGGGAGCACCGGCATGGTCGACATCGGCAAGGACCTCGTCGCCGCCTCGGCGACGCCGCTCATCCTCGCGATGCTCGCCGAGGGCGATTCGTATGGCTACGCCATCCTCAAGCGCGTCGCCGAGCTCTCCGACGGCGACCTCGAGTGGACCGACGGCATGCTGTACCCCGTCCTCCACCGTCTCGAGCGCCAGGGGCACATCGAGGGCCGGTGGGGCCGCTCCGAGACCGGCCGTCGACGCAAGTACTACCGCCTGACCGAGCGCGGCGCCGCCGAGCTCGAGGCGCAGCGCGCCCAGTGGCAGGCCGTCGACACCGCACTCCGCAAGGTCTGGGCCTCGCTCACCCCTCCCCCGCGCCCCTCGACAAGCGCCTCCGCCCTCGGCGGTGCGTGACGTGGCGGCCGGCGGCATGAGCATCGAACCCTCCGGCATCGAGGCCCAGATCGAGGCCTGGCGTGCCTACCTCCAGAAGCGCGCCGCCCTCGCCGGCAACGACGTCGAGGAGCTCGAAGACCACCTCCGAGGCCAGATCGGCACCCTCCGCACCGCCGGCCTCGAGGACGACGAGGCCTTCCTCGTCGCCGTGAAGCGCGTCGGCGCCCTCGACGACGTCTCCCGCGAGTTCGCGCGCGAGCACTCCGACCGCCTCTGGAAGCAGCTCGTGGTCCCGTCGAGGGCCGCCGACGCCTGGCTCTCCCGCGAGTTCCTGGTGGTGATCGGCCTCGCCATCGCTGCCGCCGTCAGCGTGAAGCTGCCCGAGCTCTTCGGCATCCACCTCCTCGAGGAGAATCTGGCCTACCCGCGCAACGCGAGCCTCTTCGTCCTTCCGTGGCTGACGGGCTACTTCCTCTGGAAGCGAGGCGCGTCGCTCGCCCTCGCCGCCGCCCTCGTCCCAGCGTTCGCCGCCGCGGCGCTCTTCGCGAACGTCTACCCCTTTGAGGCCGAGGCCCACACCGAGGTCCTGACGATCCTTCACCTCCCGATCGCGCTCTGGCTCGTCGTCGGCGTCGCCTACGCTGGCGGCCGCTGGCGCGACCATGCGCTCCGCATGGACTTCGTCCGTTTCACCGGCGAGCTCGCGATCTACTACGCCCTCATCGCCTTTGGCGGCGGCGTGCTCACCGGCATCACCGTCGGCATGTTCGAGGCGATCGGCCTCAACCCCGAGGACCCGGTGCTCGGCTGGCTGCTGCCCTGCGGGGCGGCCGGCGCCATCCTCGTCGCGTCGTGGCTCGTCGAGGCGAAGCAGAGCGTCGTGGAGAACATGGCGCCCGTCCTGACGCGCCTCTTCACGCCACTGTTCGTGGCGACGCTGCTGACCTTCCTCGTGGCGATGCTCTGGACCGGCGAGCGCATCGAGCGCGACGTCCTCATCGTCTTCGACCTGCTGCTCGTCGTCGTGATGGGCCTGCTGCTCTACTCGATCTCCGCGCGCGAGTCCGAGGCGCCGCCCGACCTCTTCGACTGGATGAGCATCGCGCTGCTCGCCACCGCCCTCGTCGTCGATGTCGTGGCACTCGCCTCGATCGCCGGGCGTATCACCGACTTCGGCTTCACCCCGAACCGCATCGCCGCCCTCGGCGAGAACGTGCTCCTCCTCGCCCATCTCGCCGGCTCGGCCGTCCTCTACCTGAAGTTCGTCCGAGGCAGCACAACCTTCGAGCGCGTCGAGCGTTGGCAGACCCGCTACCTCCCGCTCTACCCCGTCTGGGCGGCCCTCGTCGTCGTGCTCTTCCCCCCGCTCTTCGGCTTCGAGTAGCTGGCCAACCTCGTCCCTCGTCCGCCCGAGGTACGATGCGGGCCCGACGACATCGAGGGCGAGGCCGCCATGACCACGAACACCGACGACCGCATCGAGCCTACCCTCGAGACCGTGCGCGCCGGCGACCGCTTCGGCCCCGTGGTCCGCGAGGTTCGAGGTGACAACCCGCCCGACTACTTCGACGCCGCGGCCGTCGACTCCGCATGGCTGCGACTCCCCGACGGTCGAGTCGCGCTGCCCCACTCGGCCGCCTTCGAGGACGGCAACCGCACCTTCTCGACGCGCTATCTGAGCGGGCGCAAGCTCAACGCTCGCGTGCGCCACACCTTCTACCGCCCGCTCGTGCCGCCCGTGCGCGTGACCGACGCCGTCGAGATCCCGCGCACATTGATCCGTCGAGGCCGTGAGCACGTCGAGTTCCTCGCCACCGTCCACGACGAAGACGGCCGGCTGCTCATGGCCTCGCAGAACGACTGGGTGATGAACTCCTCGGTACGCCACGAGCACGACACGGCGCCCGAGGGCGTCCCGTCGGTGTTCGACCTCGCTCTACCGCCGCGCGAGTACACCATCGAGGTGCCGTCCGCTGCGCGCGAACTCCGCGTCGATGACGAGCTCCCGAGCCTCGAGCGTGCCGCGTGGCTCGCCGAGCCGCCCGGCGGTCACGGCCCGAACTCGGTCCATGGCGACGAGTACGCGCGCCGCGTCCTCGGCACCCGAGGCGCCATCGTGCTCGGCTCCACCGTGCTCGGTTACGTCAATGAGCAGCTCGGGCGCACCCTCGGACCGGCCTGGCTCGAGCGCGGGACGCTAGACGTCCGCTTTGTCGGCCCGGTCGTTCGAGGCGACCTCGTGACCGCCCGCACGCGCGTCTCCGCCGTCCTCGAGACGCACATCGAGTTCGAGGTCACGGTCTCGAACGCCGCCGTCGAGGACCAGAGCGCCATCGTCGGCACCGCCCGCTTCGAGCTCTAGTCCACCACCGGCACGACGACCTCGGCCGGCCCGCGCCCCGGCGCCGCCCATCGCACGCGAAAGCGCGGGTTACGAACCGTCGCCGGGTCGAACACGATCCGAGGCGGAACCCAGGTGCGCTCGCTCTCGGCCTGCGATCGCGCAGCGCCGGCCCCGCGGGCCGTCGGCGGCGAGGCGTCCCAGTCTTCCTTCAGCCGCGGCTCAACGCCGGGGATCGGGTCGAACTCGATCAGGGCCCGACAGGCGAGCGCCTCGCCGCCGAGGCGCCCCGGCTCCATCCACAGCACCGCTCGCACGTCATCGAGGACCGGCACCGCCCGCACCTCGAACCGCGGTCGGCCACGCACGACGCTAATCAACCGCTGCATCGCGTTCATCGAGATCCTCCTCGAGGCTCAGTCGATCAGCCGCACGACCGGCACGTTTACGGGGTTGAGGCCGCCAGAGTCGATGGACAGCCCGTTGCCACCGACCGCGACGTTCTGTGCCACGAGGCTCCCGTTCACGACGACGATGCCGGAGCCACCGAACTGAATGTCGCCGTTCGGGGCGTAGAAGATGCCTGTCACCGCGCCATCGCTCAGCGAGGCATCGATCTGGGTCGGCCCCGTCGACGACTCGCTGTACATGACGATGTTGCTCGGGTGGAACGGGGTGAGGCTCCAGTCGCTGCCGGACAGGTTGATGTTGCCCTTGGCCGCGAACGTGACGTTGCCGGTGATGTCGTCGCCGATCAGCGTGACGTCGCGGTTGAAGCAGTAGAGCCCCGGCCGGAGTTGCGTCTTCTGCGCATCGATCCAGACGCTGTTCACCGACTTCATGTTCGTCGGATTGTTGAACGTGTACGTGCAGCCCCAAGACTGGAACGCCGAGTATGTCCACGGCGCCACCGCCGACGGTACGGGCCGCTCACCCACCTGCCACTGGCCATCGACATAGGTGTTGTTGCTCCCGCCGTCGGCGAAGTCACAGACGTACGTCACGGCCGGGTCGAATACGTGGTTGTTTCCACCGACGTCCACGTTGCTGTTCGCGTGCACGATGCCGTGGAAGATGTCCGCGCCACCGCTGATCTCGACGCCCGGGTTCCCGCACCCCGCCGCGATCGAGAAGATGGCGTAGTCGTCACCGAACGACGAGATCACCTCCGCGGCAGCGGTCACGCCGATGTCGGCGGTGTTGATCCCGAGGACTCGACCAAAGATCGAGGGCCGGCGGATCGTCACCTCGACCTCGACGTGCCGAGGGTCGCCGTCGAAACCCGGCGTCACCGCCTCGAAGATCGTCTGCGTGTGGTCGTACTCCCCGTAGCCGATGTACTCGCCGGCGGCCGCCTCGGCGTCGGTCGGGCTGCCCGGCAGCTCGCGCGCCGCCGCCAGGGCGGCAGCATCGACGGCGTTCTGAAGGCGTCGCTGGTGCGCCAGGAACGCCCCCACATCGACGGCGAGCGCGGACATCGCGAGGAGCGCGCCCATCGCGAGCCCCCCCAGTACCAGCGCCTGGCCACGCTCCTCACACGCCCACCGCGCGGCGCGGGCCGAACCGCGGCGGAGCAAATGCCACGTCACGCGGGGTCCCCACATCAGCACGACACCTCGAGGTCGATCGCCGCCGAGGCCAGCACCCGGTCCTGCCCGCCGCGCACCAGCGCGAACTCGTACGTGTGCGCGCCTCGCTCGGCGCTCGGCACCGTGAGGCGCGCGAACCCGTCGTCCTCGGCGCGGAACTCGCCGGCCACCATCGCTGTGCCGTTGTCCATGTCGTAGATGCGGCTGCTGACGTTTGGCCCGCGCAGCTCATCCGAGTCCCACGTGGCAACGAAGGTGAGGTTGCAGCCACCGCCGTACGGCGCGCTCGCCTCGAGGACGAAGCTATCGACCGTCGGCGCCGGCGCCGCTGCCTCGAGGCGACCGCCTCCCGGCCACACCATCAGGACCGCTACCGCGAGCCCCAGGCCGAGGCCGATCGCTCGGGCGGGCGACCGCCGCCAGACCATCACGTGTTCATTCATGTGGCGCCTCCTCGACGAGATAGCGAGCGGCCCGGCACCGTCCCGTACTTCCCCTTGCCCTCCATATGGCCGCCGGGCGCACACGCGTTACGTAGGAGGAAGAAAGGGATCAGAAAGCGATTCGCTTACGGGATGTCAACGTTCCCGCCCGCGCCCCCGCGAGGCACGAGACCGCGCGGCCGCCGCGACGGCCCGGAACCCCACCGCATCCGAGGTCGTCCTAGTCGGCAGGAGGACTCGTTATGCCTGCACTCACACCCCGACTCCGCCCCCGCGCCGCCTTCGTGGCCGCGCTGGCGATGGTCGCGCTGACCCTTCCCGCGCTCGCAGCGCCCGTCGAGGCGCAGCAACCCTTCCCGGTCGAGCCACCAATCCCCTTCGACCCGCCCTGGTGGCCCGTGACCGGCGAGGCGCGACTCGACACCTTCGAGGTCGACGCCGAGATCCGCGACGGCGTCATCGAGGCCACCTACCGCCTCGTCCTCTCGAACCCCGGCTGGGATGACCGCTTCCGTCCCGGGGACGTGCGTCCCGTCGCCCCCGAGGCCGAGGGCCGCATCGTGATGCCCGTGCCCCCCGGCAGCTCCGTGAGCGACCTCGTGCTCTCCGGCGGTCCCGAGACCCTCGAGGGCAAGGTCCTCGACGCCGACGAGGCGCAGCGCATCTACGAGGAGATCGTGCGCCGACGCATCGACCCCGCCCTCCTGCGCTCCATCGGCGACGACCTGTTCGAGGTCCGCGCCTTCCCCGTGCCCGCCGGCGAGACCCGCACCGTGACCTTCGTAGTGACCTCACCACTCGAGGTGGCGGACGGAGCTGCCCGTTTCGAGCTGCCGTGGTCCCGCATGTCGCCGCGCCCCGCGAGCGCACTGGTCCACATCGAGGTCGATGTGCCGTGGGAGGTACGAGGCACTTTCGCGCCCGGCTTCGAGCTCGACCGCGATCGCCGGGGCCCAGGCGAGCTCACGCTCGACTGGGAGTCGCCCGCTTCGTGGATCCCCGACCGCGACTTCACCCTCGACCTCACCGGCGGCGAAGGGCTGCTCGACACCCGCCTGCTCGCGCACCGCGCGGGCAACGAGGACGGCTACTTCGCCCTTCTCCTCACCCCGGAGATCGAGGTCGATGAGGCCGTGGCGCGCGACGTTGTGCTCGTGCTCGACACCTCCGGCTCGATGGAGGGCGACAAGATCGTGCAGGCCCGCGATGCCGCGACGTACATCCTCGACCGCCTCGGCCCCGACGACCGCTTCGGCGTCGTCGCCTTCGCCCGCCGCGTCGAGCCCTTCGAGGACCGCCTCCGCCCATCCCGCGACGCCGATGACGCCATCGAGTGGGTGCAGGACCTCGACGCCGGCGGGGGCACGAACTTCGCCGGCGGCATCGAGGCCGCGCTCGACCTCCTCGACGGCAGCCGTCCCTCAACGGTCATTGTCCTGACCGATGGTCTGCCGACAGTCGGTATCACCGACGGCGATGCCATCCTCGAGGTCGCTCGCGACCTCGCGCCCACCCGCACCCAGCTCTTCGCCTTCGGCGTGGGCTACGACGTCGACACCGTGCTGCTCGATGCCATCGCGCGCGAGTTCACCGGCACGAGCCACTACGTCCGCCCCGAGGAGCGCGTCGACGCCGAGGTCGGTCGCCTCTACGAGCGCATCGCCACGCCCGTCCTCACCGATGTCCGCATCGAGGTCGACGGAGTGAACGTCTACGACCTCGCGCCCGCCACCGTCGGCGGGCTCTTCGCCGATCAGCAGCTCGTGCTCAGCGGTCGCTACGAGGACCCCCGCAATGGCGGCGGCGACGCGACCGTCACGGTGATGGGCGACGGCCCCGAGGGGCGCGTGCGCCTGGCCTACGAGGTCGAGTTCCCGCGCCGTGCCGCCGCCTCCGAGGTCGCGCAGATGTGGGCCCAGCGCTTCATCGCCGACCTCCTCACCGAGCTCCGCCTCTCCGGCCCCGACCCCGAGCTCATCGAGGAGATCGTGGCCGTCGCGACGCAGTTCGGCATCGTGACGCCCTACACCTCGTACCTCGCCGAGGAGCCGAACCTCGCCCTCGCCCCGCAGGCCGCCGCCGAGGCGCTGGACAGCGCCGCTCGCTCCGCGCCGTCGACGGGCGCGCAGGCCTTCGGTGGCGCGGCCGATGTCGAGTCGCTCCGCGAGGGCGCCCTCGCTGGCGGCGAGTTCGCGACGACCGTCCGCCGCATCGGCGCCCACAGTTTCTACCTCGTCGACGGACGCTGGACTCAGGACGGCTACGAGGACGAGCGAGCCACCGAGGTCGCCGTCGGGTCCGAGGCCTTTGCCGACTTGGTGGCGCTCGACCCCGAGGTCGCGGCCGCCGCCGCCCTCGGCGAGCGCGTCCTGCTCGAGGTCGATGGCGACTGGTTCGAGGTCGTCTGGCCGGACACCGAGGCCGCATCCGAGGTGGGCACGCTCCCGATCGCCCTCGCTGCCGACCTCGATCGTGGCGCCGGTGGCACGCTCGTCGCCCCGGCGCCGGCCCTCGACACCATCGACTCCGCATCGTCGAATCCGCCGCTCGGCGCGATCGCCGCCGTCGGCCTGGGCGTCGCGCTGCTCGCAGGTGGCCTCGCCGCGGCCCGCCTTCGCCGCGGTCGAGGCGTCGAGTGAGTTCCCGCCGAAGCCGCCGCCTCCGGTAGAGTGTCGACGACGACAACGAACCTGGTGGCAGCACCCCGGAAGGGACAGGCGGGAATGAAGGTTTCGACAGGCTTCGGAGAGCGCTGGCTCGGCCAGATCGGCGCGCAGGCGAAAGCCGCCGAGGACGCAGGCTTCGACGTCATCTCGACGGGCGAGCTGAAGCACAACTCGGTGCTCGCACTGACGATCGCCGCCGAGCACACCGAGCGCGTCGAGATCTCCAGCATGACCATGGCGTTCCCGCGCTCGCCGATGGTCATGGCGCAGTCCGCCTGGGACATCCAGGAGTTCTCGAAGGGCCGTCTCAACCTCGGCCTCGGTTCGCAGGTGAAGGGCCACATCATCCGGCGCTTCGGCGGCACGTGGTCGCCCCCCGGCCGCCGGATGGAGGAGTACGTCACGATGATGCGCGCCGTCTGGCGCTCGTGGCAGCACGGCGAGAAGCCCGAGTTCATCGGCGAGGACTATCGCTACCTCCTCATGACCCCCGCCTGGAACCCCGGTCCCATCGACTACCCGTTCCCCAAGATCTCGATGGCTGCCGTCGGCCCGCGCATGACCGAGGCCGCTGGCGCCGTCGCCGATGGCCTGCGCCCGCACGGCTTCACCACGGAGAAGTACCTCCGCGAGGTCACCCTCCCCCACCTGGAGAAGGGCGCAAAGCGCGCCGGCCGCTCGCTCGCCGACATCGAGATTTCCGTCGGCGGCTTCAACGCCTTCGGCGAGACCCAGTCCGATGTCGAGCAGGCCATCAACGCCCTGCGCCGCCCGATCTCCTTCTACGGCTCGACGCGCAGCTACCACGGCGTCTTCCGCGCCCACGGCCTCGAGTCGCTTGGCATGCAGCTGCACGAGCTCTCCCTCCGAGGCGAGTGGGACAAGATGCGCGACGCCGTGACCTTCGAGCACGCCGCCGAGATGGCCAACGCCTGCACGTACGACGAGCTGCCGCAGTACGCGCGCGAGCACTTCGACTACGCCGATCGCATCAGCTTCCCGATGGCGCGACACGCGGCGTCGGACACCTACGGCGGCTCGGCCGAGGGCGACGCCACCGCCCCGGCGCCGACGCCGGAGCGCCTCCAGTGGCTCATCAAGGAGCTACACGAGGTCTAGAGGTCCCGGTCGAGGCTGTTACGCCCCGTTGAGGACCCATCGATAGACTGAGGGGGACATTCGTTCCGCCGGACGCTCCGCCACGCGAGACGAGAGGGTCGAGCCCATGTACGACCCGAAGCCCGCGTGGTGGTTCGATCCCGAGGAGCGCGACGTCCCGGCCCCCGAGCTCGGCCTCACGACACGATTCATGGATCCCGAACGCCTGACCGAGGAGCAGGAGCAGCACATGCTCCGGCTCCTGGAGCTCGCGTTCAACGGCGGTCCCGCCTGGTTCGAGCTTCCCGTGAGCCGCGCCGATCACTGGCGCTGGAAGCTGCACGACTATCCCGGTCCGACGCGGGCTGAGCTCATGCTGCGCACGAATGGCTCAGACGCGCCCCCACCTCCGCCCGGCCCCGAGCCGTCGGCCATCATCGGCATGGCCGCCGAGCGCTGGCGACCGTGGCTGATGCAGGGCCGGCCGCGCCCCATGCGTAACAGCGTCGACCTCGCGGTCGATCCCTCCTACCAGGGCCGAGGCATCCAGGGCCGGCGCCGCGATTGGCACCATCAGCACGGCGAGTTCGACCACAACGACGTCAGCATCAGCACGAACACACACCCGACGGCGCGGCACATCTCGATGCGGCAGGGCTACCGCCCGGTCTCGAACGGCCTCTCGATCTTCACGATGCCGCTGAACCCGTCCGCCCTCGCCGCGCCGCCTCCCCCACCGACACCCGGTGCGAGCCGCACGATGGTCGCGATCACCGCCGAGGCCCGTACCCGGCCACAGGCCGTGCGTTGGCTCGGCTGGCACGCGCGCTGGCTCCGCTCTCGCGCCCGCTACGAGCTCGGACGCTCGAGGACAACGAACCCCTGGACCATCGAGACCCGTCCCAACTTCGACGATCGGATCGACGGCCTGCTTCACGCCTTCTCGGCCGACTTCGACGTCATCTACCTGCGCGACCGCGAATACCTGAACTGGCGATACGCGGACCCGAGGGGTGGCCCCTTCACCATCCGCACCGCCGAGGCAAATGGCGAGCTGCTCGGCTACGCCGTCACCCGCGCCTGGTCGCGCCGCAGCGAGCTCGCCGATGTCGTCGCGCAGCCCGGCCGCACCGATGTCGCCACCAGCCTCATCGATGACGCGATCCAGCTCGCGCGCGCGGCCGGGTCACGTCGGCTGCGCGCCTGGCTCCCCGAGCGGCACCCGTACGCCCCGGCCTTCAGAAGCCACGGCTTCCGCGAGGACGCCACACCCGGCCGCCTGCTCTACGGCGGCCCATCGATGGATGAGTACTCCTTCCTCAAGTCCCCCGACCTCCGCCTCCACTACGTCCTCGGCGACACGGACGCGATCTAGCCGCCGACCCTGCCAGGCGCTGATGCACCCGCAGTCACCTGACGCTCACAACGTGTAACTTCGTGCTTGTGATGACAAGCACGCAACAACAAACTGCATTGACTTTTCCTGAATCTCGGCTTAAATCGCTGGCAGGTGGCGATGATGCACGTTGTCGCCCGTGTCCGAAGGAGGGGACATTGCCAGAGGGAACGTACTGGAGCCGTCGAAAGTTCGGACGACGCACCGCCTTGCGAGGCGCAGGCGTGGCCTTTGCCGGCCTCGCCGGGGCCGCGCTCTTCGGCTGCGGCGGTGACGACGAGGAGGCGACCGCAACCGCTGCCCCCACCGAGGCGGGCAGCGCCACCGCCACGACTGCCACGGGCGACGGCTCGACCCCGGTCCCGGCCGACCAGGTCCGCATCGCGCCCGGTGCCTACCTCGACTCCATCCCGCCGACCCCCGCAGAGATGAACCCCGCCGTGAACGCCCGCTACGGCGGCACGCTCATGGCCCGCTACCTCGACCCGCCGCACATGGACTTCAACCGCACGCTGTCGTGCACTGTGAACTCCACCATGGACTTCACGAAGAACAAGCTCACCCGCGCCCAGTTCGGGCCGATGGCCGACTGGCGACGCGTGAACGTCGAGCCCGACCTCGCCGAGTCATGGGAGATCAACGCCGACGCCACGCAGTTCACCTTCCATCTTCGCCAGGGCGCGAAGTTCCACAACGTCGAGCCCACCAACGGCCGCGAGTTCGTCGCCGAGGACGCTCGGCTCTCCATCGAGCGCTACCAGGCCGGCGGCACCCAAAAGGACGTCTGGTCGGTGGTGACCTCCGTCGAGATGCCGGACGACTACACCCTGGTCGTCAGTCTCGACCAGCCGCTCGCGGACTTCCCCCGCAACATCGCCGCGTGGTCGCACATCGACGCGCGCGAGATGCTCGAGGATCAGGACTTCCTCAAGGAGCACGCCGTCGGCACCGGCCCCTTCATTCAGGAGGAGTGGACGAAGAAGGAGCGCTCCGTCTTCGCCCGCAACCCCGAGTACTTCGAGGCCGGCCTGCCCTACCTCGACAAGGTCATCACCCCGGTGCAGAACGACACCGCGGCTCAGCGCGCCGGCTACATCACGGACAACTTCGTGTACTGGAGCGGTCGCGACGAGCCGGACGCCGAGTCGATGCTCAGCCAGGCGAAGGACTCCGTCTACCTCAAGTACGAGTCAGTCGTCGGCGCCAACACCGAGGGCTTCCACTTCCAGATGGCGAACCCCATCTTCCAGGACGAGCGCATCCGACGCGCCTTCCCCCTCGCCATCGACTGGGTGGAGTGGGACCTCGCACGCTACGCCGGCGAGGGCGGCGGCTACGTCCGCTCGCCCATCCCGTGGCCGTACCTCTACGACGCCCGCCCGAAGCACGGCGAGCAGGGCCAGTGGTACATGTTCGACCCCGCGCAGGCGCGCCAGCTCCTGCAGGCCGCCGGCTACAGCGAGGACAACCGCCTCGAGGTCGACTTCCCCGCCTGGTACCAGCGCGAGCAGTACGCCCAGATCATGATCCCGATGCTCGTCGAGAACCTGCCCGAGGTGAAGGCCAACTTCCGCGAGGTCGACAACCCGACTGCAGTCACCATGCTCAACGACCGCAACTTCGATGACACGATGAACATCACCTGGGGGCCCCCGGTCTACTCCGTCGACCAGGCCGTCTTCCCCTGGTACCACTCGCAGGGTGGCCTCAACCACAACAACGTGAACGATGCCACCATGGACGACCTCGTCACGAAGCAGCGAGCCGAGCAGAACCCCGAGGCTCAAACCGAGCTCTGGCGCCAGATCGAAGACCGGATCTTCGACCAGGTCTGGGAGGTCTTCTTCCCCGGCACGGCGATCAACCGCATCTTCTGGCACAACTACATGGTCAACTTCCGCCCGCACGGCATCGCCAGCGTGCTGTCGTGCTACGGCGACGGGAAAGCCCGCTCCATCTGGCTCGACGAGGGTGCGCCCAACACCGCCGTCGGCCCGACGTTCATTCCGGACGGCACCGCGCTCTAGCCGCACGCGGCCCGGGCGGCCGCACCCAACCAGCCAGTTCCCTCTGGGACACGGGGGCCACTTCGGTGGCCCTCGTGTACGTCCGCGCCCAAGCGGCGCTGCCACTCAGCGCCCGCTCAGATCGCACTCAGCCGGCTACAACGTACGTCTTCTAGCGTCCTCTGCACCGCTCCCACTTCACGCCCGGAGGGACACCGTGCAGGACCACTCGAACTACTGGTATCGACAGCGCGTCGGCCGCCGCGCGGCACTCCGAGGCGCCGCGATCGGCCTCTCCGGACTCGCCGGCGCGGCCCTCATCGGCTGCGGCAGCTCCGACAACGGCACCTCGACGGCCACGGCCACCGCCACCAGCACCTCAGCCGGCTCGCCGACGGCGACCGGAACCGGCACCGCCGGCGGCGAGACCCCCGTCCCCACCGATCAGATTCGCGTGCCACCCGACATCTACGACCAGCCCGTCGCCGCCACCCCCGCCGAGGCCGCACCGCTGGTCAACGCGAAGTACGGCGGGACCCTCAACGCCCTCTACCTCGACCCGCCGAGGATGGACATCAACCGAACGCTCTCGTGCACCATCTACAGCACGATGAATCTGACCAACAACAAGGTCGCGCGCGCCCGCACCGGCGCTTCCGCCCACCCGTTCCTCGTCGAGATCGAGCCCGACCTCGCCGAGTCGTGGGAGGCCTCACCCGACAACACCGAGTTCACCTTCCACCTCCGCCAGGGCATCAAGACGCACAACGTCGAGCCCACCAACGGCCGCGAGTTCACCGCCGAGGACATCAAGCTCTCGATGGAGCGCTACCAGGCCGGCGGCGTGCAGTCGGACGTCGTCGCGCCCGTGACATCCATCGAGCAGCCGGACAACTACACGATCACCGTGAAGCTCGACCAGCCGCTCTCCGACTTCCCCACGAACATCGCCGCGTGGTCGTTCATGTGGCCGAAGGAGATGATCGAGGGCGACAACCCCCTCGTCGAGGACAAGGCCGTCGGCACCGGCCCCTTCATCCAGGAGGAATGGACGAAGAAGGAGCGCTCCGTCTTCGCGAAGCACCCCGACTACTTCGAGGAAGGCCTCCCCTTCCTCGACAAGATCATCGACAACGTCCAGAACGACACCGCTGCCCTCTCCGCGGGCTTCCAGACGGACAACTACTTCCTCTGGAGTGCCCTCGATGACGAGGACGCCAGCCAGATGGCCAACAAGACCGACGACATGGTGCTCTGGAAGTTCCCGCGCTCCCGCGGCGCCAACGTCAACGGCTGGCACTTCCAGATGACGAACCCGGTCTTCCAGGACGAGCGCGTCCGCCGCGCCGTGTCGCTCGCCTTCGACCGCGACGCCGAGGACCTCGCGCGCAACGCCGGCGACAACCAGAACCCCAACGGCGCCTTCTCCAACCCGCCGATGCCGTGGGCGCTGCTCTACGACGAGTACCCCGACCAGCGCGCGAACGGCCCCTGGTACAAGTTCGACCCGGAGCAGGCGCTCCAACTCCTCGACGCCGCCGGCTACAACAAGGACAACCCGCTGAAGTGGGAGCACGTCACCTGGTACGACCGCGCCCCCTCATCCGAGATCATCATCCCGGGCATCAAGGAGGCGACCGACGGCGTCATCGACATCTCGTTCCGCCAGGTCGACAACCCGACACAGGTGACGCTGCTGTCCGACCACAACTTCGACGCCACGATCGGCATCGTCTGGGGCCCGGCGGGCTTCTCGATGGACCAGTGGATCTTCCCCTGGTACCACACCGGCGGCAGCCTCAACTACAACTCCGCCGGCAACACCGACCTCGACGCGATCCTCGAGCAGCAGCGCAGCTCCTCGGATCCCGCCGAGAAGAAGCAGCTCTGGCAGCAGGTCTGGGACACGATCCACGACCAGGTCTGGGACCTGTGGTGGCCGGAGGCGCTACTCCGCTACGCGTGGCACAACTACGTCATCAACTACCGGCCGCACGGCTGGATGGGCAACTGGACCTGCTACGTCTCCGACCAGGGGCGCGCCGTCTGGCTCGATGACGGCGCTCCCGGCCTCGACCGCTAGCGACACACTCGAGGCCCGAGGCGCGGCTCGAGGCACCTGAGGCAAAACGAAACCGCCTCGACGGAAGTCCGTCGAGGCGGTTCAAGTTCAACCCGAGGGCGGGCGGACTAGCCTCGAGGCAGCCCCAGCCCGCGCGTCGCGATGATGTTGCGCTGGATCTCCGAGGAGCCCGCCGCGATCGTCCGCGGGATCGAGGTCACGTACAGCCGCGTGAACTTCGCCCCCATCGGCGCCTTCGGCTCGTCCTTCTCCCAGAGGTTGGCGTACAGCCCGAACACCTTCGTCCCGATGCGGGCGCCGCGCTGCACCAGCTCCGAGTTGAAGAGCTTGCTCACCGAGGCCTCGTAGTTCGGGATCAGGCCGCGGTTCTGCATCGAGATGATGCGGAACGAGAAGTTGAAGAGCACCTCGGTCTGCACGTAAGCGTCGGCGACCTCGTGGCGCAGCGGGTCGCTGTCCTCGAGGCGCGACTGGACCTTGCCCTCGTCGCTCTTCGCGTAGTCGATGAGGTTCGTCAGCGTCCGTCGGTTCTCGATCGCGCCCGCGATGTTCGAGCGCTCGAAGTCCAGCAGCGAGGCACCCACGTACCAGCCGCGGTTCTCCTCACCGACCAGGTTCTTCGCCGGGACGTGGACGTCCTCGAAGAACGTCTCGTTGAAGCCGTGCTGCCACGCCATGTTGATCAGCGGGCGCACGTTCAGGCCCGGCGTCGTGATGTCCATCATCAGGAACGAGATGCCGCGGTGCTTCGGCGCGTCCGGGTCCGTCCGCACGAGGGCGAACAGCCAGTCGGCCGTGTGCGCGCCCGAGGTCCAGATCTTCTGCCCGTTGATGACGTACTCGTCACCGTCCTTGACCGCGCGCGTCTGCAGCGACGCGAGGTCCGAACCGGCGCCCGGCTCCGAGTAGCCCTCGGCCCACGCCACCTCGCCCGACAGGATCCGAGGCAGGTGCTCCGCTCGCTGCTCCTCCGTGCCGTGCACGATCAGCGTCGGCCCGAGAAGCGAGACGCCCATGCCGCCGACACCCGGCGCCTGCGCCTCCGCCATCTCCTGCTTGAAGATGAACTGCTCCATCGGGGTCAGGCCCGCCCCGCCGTACTCCTTCGGCCAGTGCGGCGCGATCCAGCCGCGCTCCGCCAGCGCCTGCGCCCAGTCGCCTGCCGCCTGCTTCGCAACCGGGTCGCTCGACTTGCGGTCGCCCTGCCAGCTGCCGGCGCCCTCGTCCTCCGAGGTCCGGCGGTAGCGCTCGGGCAGCTTGGTCTGGATGACCTCGCGTACCTGCGCGCGGAATGCCGCCTGCTCGGCGCTGTCGGTCCAGTCCATCGATGCCCTCCCGTGAGCCCTTGGCTCCTCGTCGTGATTCAGTCCGGCGCATCGTAATCGATCCCGCGACCACCCGCTTGCGCATTCGTAATGCCGCGCGACGGCCGAGGTGACCCGGGCCACCTGTGACGTTCGCCCCACGCAACTCGCGCTGCAAGTCCGCAACATGGACCGCATGACGACATCGAGCACCATCGAGGCAGGCCCACCGAGCACCCGAGGTGCGACGGCGCGACGCTGGCGACTCGCCGCGCTCGCCGCCCTCGCCCTCGGCCTCGCCGTCGTCGGCTCATGCAGCTGGTACATCTCGAGCCGCATCGAGGACGGCGCTTTGCGCCCCGACCACGGCCCGCACACGTTCGGCCTCGAGGTCGTCGCCACCACCGAGGACTCCGTCACCGTCCGCCCGATCGGCAGCAACGACGCTGACCGCCCGGGCATCCGCGCCCTCGAGTGGCGCATCGACGAACGTACCGGCTGGCTCCAGCTCGGCCCGATCGCGAGCTCGAACACCGAGGACGCTGAGACCACCCGCCCGATCCTCTTCGGCGCCCCGCCACCCCTCGGCGCCGAGGCGCGCTTCGACAACTACGCCTACCTCGGCACGCCGAACGACCTTGGTCTCGCCTACGACGAGGTCCGCTACGAGGCCGATCTCGGTCCTACCCCGGCGTGGGAGGTCTGCGGCGGTCGATCCCGCTGGCTCATCCACGTCCACGGCAAGGACAGCGATCCGCGCGAGGTGCTGCGCATGCTCCCAACCGTGAGCGACCTTGGCTTCACCACGCTTGCCATCAGCTACACCAACGACCTCGCCGCACCCGCCAACGAGTCCGGGCGCTACGAGTACGGCGCCAGCGAGTGGCGCGATGTCGAGGGCGCGGTTCGCTACGCGCTCGACCACGGCGCGAGGCAGGTCGTGCTCGCCGGCCACAGCATGGGCGGCGCCATCATCGCCAGCTTCCTGCTCGAGTCGGACCTCGCCGCGAGCGTCGACGCCGCCATCCTCGACGCGCCGATGCTCGACTTCCATCGCACCGTGGCGATGGGCCTCGAGGACGGCGGCGTGCCGGGCGTCCTGCAGCCGCTGCCGATCTGGCTCGCCGGCGTGCGCTTCGGTCTCGACTGGGATCGTCTCGACTACGCCGGCCGCGCCGAGGGCTACTCGACACCGATGCTCATCTTCCACGGAACCAACGACGACTACACGCCCATCGAGGCCAGCGAGCGCCTCGCCGAGGCTCGTCCCGACCTCGTGACCTACGAGCGTTTCGAGGGCGCGCACCACACCGGCGCCTGGAACGTCGACCCGACGCGCTACGAGGCCGCCATCCGCGACTTCGTCACCACCCACCTCGGCCCCACGCCCGAGGTCCCCACCTGCGCCATCGAGGACTGACCGCCGAACGAAGCGTTTCCGGCCTGCTCGAGCGAGTAGGTGGCCAAGTTCGTCGCCGTCGCCGACCATGAGCCAATGTCGGCCGTGCGAACGCGCCCGTTCCGATTCGGTGTTTCCATCCTCGGCCCCGCCGACCGAGAGTCACTGGTCGGCTTCGCGCGCCGCGCCGAGGACCTGGGCTACGACATCCTCACCGTCCCTGATCACGTCGCAGACGGCCTGCTCTCGCCATTCACGACGCTCGCAACAGTCGCCTCTGCCACCGACCGGCTCCGCATCGGAACGCTCGTCCTCAACAATGACCTGCGCCACCCCGCGCTCGCTGCCCGCGAGGCAGCCACGCTGCACGCGCTCAGCGGCGGACGTATGGAGCTCGGGCTGGGCGCCGGCCACGCCGCGCCCGAATACGCTGCCCTCGGCCTCCCTTTCGACGAGGCCACAACCCGCGTCGACCGCCTGACCGAGGCCGCTTCGGTCGTCCGGCGTCTCCTCGGCGGCGAGACCGTGACCTTCGAGGGCGCGCACTACGCGCTCACCGCTCACGCGCTCTGGCCGCCACCGCAGTCGCCGCTCCCGCTGCTCATCGGTGGCAATAACCGCCGCCTCCTGCGCCTGGCCGCCCGCGAGGCAGACATCGTTGGTTTCACCGGGCTTGGGCGCACGCTCGAGGACGGCCAGCGCCACGAGCCATCCGGATTCGCCCCCTCCGCCGTGGACGAACGCGTCGCCCTCGTTCGTGCGGCCGCCGGCGATCGTCTCAACGACCTCGAGTTCCACGCCCTCGTTCAGGCCGTGGTCATCACCGACGATCGTCGCGCGTCCGCGACGACCGTTGCTGCGACCGCGCCCCCGCTCACCGCGGACGATGTGCTCGGCTCACCCTTCGTCCTGGTCGGCACGCCCGACGAGATGACCGAGGAGCTGCGCGCCTACCGCGCGCGCTTCGGGATGTCGTACTTCACCGTCTTCGACCGCTATCTCGAGGACTTCGCGCCCGTCGTCCGCGCGCTCGCCGGGACCTAGCGAGCGCCGCACCAACCCGCGCTATCCTTCCCCCGCCCTGCCGACCACCCTGCCCACCCGTACCCGCGAGGACACCGCCATGACCGGCCCGCTCGAAGGCATCCGCGTCGTCGACCTCTCGAGGCTCGCGCCCGGCCCCTACGCCTCGATGCTGCTCGCCGACCTCGGCGCCGAGGTCCTGCTCGTCGAGGCCCCGCCCGCCGCCGTCCGCGGCGCCAACACCCCCGCTGCGGTCGACGAGGCCGCGGACCGCCGGCGCGCGCACAACCCCCTCGGCCGCGGCAAGCGCTCGATCGTGGTCAACCTCAAGGAGCCCGAGGGCGTGGCGCTCGTCCACCGTCTCGCCGCTGACGCCGACGTCTTCCTCGAGGGTTTCCGCCCCGGCGTCGTCGACCGCCTTGGCGTCGGCTACGAGGCGGTCGCACAGACGAACCCGCGCGTCGTCTACTGCTCGCTGTCCGGCTACGGCCAGACCGGCCCCTACAGCCAGCTCGTCGGTCACGACATCAACTACATATCCGTCGGCGGCGCCCTTTCGATGATCGGCCTCGCCGAGGGCGGTCCCGCCATCCCCTACAACGTCATCGCCGACTTCGCGGGCGGCGGTCTCATGTCCGCCTTCGCCATCCTCGCGGCCCTCATGAGCCGCGAACGCACCGGCCGAGGCCAGTACCTCGACATGTCGATGTCCGACGGCGTCCTCTACCTGCTCGCCAGCGCCACCGGCGGTGTGCTGGCCGGCGGCGAGCCGCCCCAACGAGGCGCGCCCGGCCTCGGCGGGGGCTCGCCCCACTACGGCGTCTACGAGTGCGCGGACGGCAAGTACCTCTCGCTCGGCTCCCTCGAGCCCCACTTCTGGGCCAACCTCTGCGAGGTCGCCGGCCGCCCCGACATGCTCGAGCACGAATACGACCGTGCGAGGCACGACGAGTTCCGCACCCACCTCGCCTCGATGTTCCGCACGAAGCCCCGCGACGCCTGGTTCGAGGAGCTGCGCGACACCGAGCTCTGCGTCGCCCCCGTCCTCGACGTCGCCGAGGCCCTCGCCGACCCCCACCAGCGCGCGCGCCGGATGCAGGTCGAAGTCCCCGACGCCCGTCTCGGCCCCGTCCCCCAGGTCGGCATCGGCCCGAAGTTCTCCGAGACCCCCGGCGAGGTCCGCAGCACCGCCCCGCGCCCGGGCGAGCACACCCGCGAGGTCTTGCGCGCGCTCGACTTCTCCGAGGACGCCGCCTCGGACCTCATCGCTCGCGGCGTCGTCTCCGAGGCCTGAGCCCCGCTAAACTCGAGTCGCGATCCCGAGGAGGACACCCTGGCTTCGAACGGCGCAGCGCGCTCCGTCCGGCTCGTCCACAGCTCGGACCTCCATCTCGGCGGCGGCCACTCCGACCGCCCCGGTCTCGAGGGCCTGCAGATCCTCGAAGCCGTGCTCAGGACCGCCCACCACGCCCACGCCGACGTCGTGCTGCTCGTCGGCGACGTCTTCGACCACAACCGCGTCTCCGACGAGCTCGTCGAGGGCGCGGCCGAGCTCCTCGAGGACGCCGACCTTCCCGTCGTCATCCTGCCGGGCAACCACGACTGCCTGATGCCACGTTCTGTCTACCATCGCGGCGTCGAGGCGCCCTCGAACGTCCACGTCATCGGCATGACCGTCGAGGACCGTGCCACCTTCCCCGACCTCGACCTTGAGGTCTGGGGCCGCGCCCATTTCGACTACTTCGACATGGTGCCCCTGCGCGAGCCGCCGCCCCGCGAGTTCGGCTGGCGCGTCGCCGCCGCCCACGGTCACTGGGTCGCCGGCCCAGCCGACGAGCACCGCTCGTACCTCATCCGCGCGCACGAGCTCGAGACGCTTGACGCGCACTACCTCGCCCTGGGCCACTGGGACACGCCCGTCGCCATCGGCGAAGGCACGCCACCCGCGTACTACTCCGGCGCCCCCACCTTCGCCGGCACCGTAAACCTCGTGCGCCTCGACCCCACCGAGGGCACCACCGTCACCCGCGAACCCCTCCGCACCTAAACGCAGCCGAGGGCACGGCGAGGCACCGCCCCTCGAGGTTCGACCAGCACCGTAGGAGCGGGCGCAACGGGACTGCTCCGCCACACGAGAGGCGTGCACGCGCTCCGTCGCGCCCTCCGAAGGGAGCGCGAGGGGCTTCGCCCCTCGCTTAGGAGAGGTGGGTGGGCGGGCTCGGCCGCCCTGCAGGGGCGACCACCGGCCGAGGCACGAGCCTCGGCCTCACTGCCGCTACACCGTCTCGATCGTGTCCCCGCCAGCGCCACCACGCGAGGTCGCGGCGCCCCGCTGCGCCCCGGCCGCGCGCAGCGCCGCCATCTGCTCCTGCATCGCCGCCTGCATCAGCCGCGCATCCGAGGAGTGCATGACGAAGCGCGCCCCCAGCTCGATCGCCGCCGTCGACGACTCCAGCGTCTGGTGGTGGATCATCACCGGCACCCCGCGCGACTCCGAGGTCGCCACCACGTCCCGAATCACCTCGAGGTATCGAGGATGTGTCACCTCGTCCGGTGCCCCCAGCGACGTCGTCATGTCGTTCGGCCCGATGAACACGCCGTCGATGCTGCCCACGTCGAGCAGCGCCTCGAGGTTGCGAACCGCCGGCTCGCTCTCGATCCCGATGATGATGATGCTCTCGGCCCGCCGCCCCTCGAGGTACGTCTTCGACTGCTCGCTCGGCAGCACGCCCTCCCGCACCGCGCGGCGCAGGTACTCACCCTTCAGCGGGTGCCACTTCGCCGTGCCAACGCACGCCTCGACCTCCTCGACGGTCTCGCAGTAGGGCACGAGGACGCCGGCCGCCCCCGCATCGAGCGCCATCGCCACCCACTCCGCCTTCGGCACCGGCACGCGCACGATCGGCACGATGTCGACGTCCCGCAGCATCCGGCACAGCTCCGAGATCTCCTTCCGATCGCGCGAGCCGTGCTCCGAGTCGATCACGACGAAGTCGAGGGTCGACCCCGCCAGCGCCGACCGAAATCGAGTCGTCCCCATCGCCGAGATCATGCAACCGAACACCATCCCGCCGCTCGAGAGGGTGCGCTTGAGCTCCACCCCGTCCATTGCCGCCTCCGTTCGATGCCGCCGCGAATCGCGCCCGACGATACACAGGCCCGCCTGAGGCGTGTCGCCCCGCCGAAGGGGTCGCGCTGAGTGAACGCTCGCTCGCGCCGGTTCGCTAAGGTGGGCTCGCCTACCCTTCGCGACCGTCGCCCGATGGAGCGCCCGTGACCAACTCCCGCCCGCCGGCACCCTTCTCGGGGAGCTTCACGATCCCCGAGCTCGGCGTGGAGCGACGCTGGAGCCTCGCCGGGGACATGGACCCGGCGCTCATCCCGCAGGTCATCCGCCTCCTCGAGCGCTCGTTCAACGGTGGCCCGCTCTGGTTCAACCTCCCCGTCGATCGCGGCGATCACATCCGCTGGAAGTACTACGACGCTCCCGAGGGCGCACTCGTGCTCCTCACCTTCGACGAGCACGGCCGCCTGATGGGCTTCGTCGGCAGCCCCTTCCACCGTTGGCTCCTTCGAGGCGAGTCGCACCGCTCCGCCGACGGGACGGACCAGGCACGCGACCCCGACTGGCAGGGCCAGGGCCTCAGCCGCATCCTCCGGGCGCGCCGTGACGAGATGCGCCACCCCGAGGTCGAGTTCGGGCTCGCCTACGCCACCCACCCCGTCGACATCCATATCGCCGAGGCCAACGGCATGTGGCCGATCGCCAACGCCATCCAGACCCTCGAGCGCCCGCTCGGCATCGGCCCGCTGCTCCCCAACCGCCTCCGCGGTACCGGCTCGAGCCCGGCAACCACCGAGGCCCGCAGCCGCACCGCTGAGGTGATTCGCCAGGAGCAGCTCACGGCGCGCGACCGCCTCCGCAACCGAGCTCGGGAGTATGGCTACTACGCACGCTCGATTGCCGGGCGACGCCCGGCGGGGAGTCGAGGCTTCCGCATCACGACCACTGAGCGCTTCGACGAGCGATTCGAGGCCTTCATCGCGGTCGCGTCGGGCGCCTTCGACTTCATCCACGAGCGCTCGCTCGCGTTCCTCAACTGGCGCTACCGCGACGCGCGCGCCGGCTCCTTCGTGGTGCGCGCCGTCGAGCACGGGGACGACGTCCTCGGCTACATCGCCACGCGCATCGATGGCCAGCGAGCGCGCATCGGCGACCTGCTCGTGCTGCCCAACCGCGACGACGTGACCGCCGCCCTCCTCGAGGACGCCATCAGCCTCGGGCGCCGCCACGGCGTGTCGACGCTCGAGATGCGGCTCGCGAAGCGCCACCCTTACCGCGGCGCCGCCCATCGAGCCGGGTTCGTGGTCCGACGCGAGACCGCAGGCGAGACCATCGAGACCTACGGCGACCGCCTCCCGGAGCTCACGCTCCTCCGCGACCCGAACGCCCAGGTGCACATCACCCTCGGCGACTCGGACCACATGTAGCCCCGAGTCTCCGTCACCCACCCGCAGGGCGCGGCGTCTCGAGAACTTCATACGAAGATCAACGTTCCGAAGGGGACGTTCTTTCGACCCCTTGCTAGCGTGAGGGTCTCCCCAACAACCAGTCGCTGTGGATAACCGCGCGCAATCCCCGGTCGATCGAGGAGACCAGATGACGACGACCACGAGGTACGCCCCCGCGTCCAACACCGGAAGCCTCGACCTGCCCGAGCTCGGCATCGAGCGCCGCTGGACCATGTCGAACGATTTCCCGCAGGCGGACATCCCGGAGATCCTGCGGCTACTTGAGCGCGCCTACAACGGCGGGCCGCTCTGGTACGCCCTCCCCGTCGAGCCCGCCGACCACTTCCGATGGAAGTACATCGACTCCCCCTACGGCTCCCAGCTCTCGACGATGGTCGACCGCGACGGCCACATCATCGACTTCGTCGGCGTCTCGCTCTTCCCCTGGCTGGTCCGAGGCCAGACGCACATCGGCTCCGACGGCGGCGACATGGCGCGCGATCCCGCGTGGCAGGGCCGCAAGCTCAGCACCGTGCTCCAGGAGCATCGAGGCCTCGGGCGACACCCGGACATCGAGTTCCTGCTCGGCTACATCACCCACCCAATCAACGCGCACGTCGTCGCCGCCATGGGCTGGGTGCACCTCGCCAACCCTGTCCAGACCCTCGAACGGCCCTTCGGCCTCCAGCCGCTGCTCCCGCCGCGTCTCCGACGGCGCAGCAGCCCGGTCGTGTCCGACGTCAAAGGTGAGAGCAGCACCGCGCTCGCGCTCCGCGACGCACAGCTGACGACGCGCGACCGCTTCACGAACCTCGCGCGCGGCTACCTCCGCTACGCCCGCTCGGTCCTCGGCCGTCGCCCCGCCCGAGGCGCGTCCGACATCACCGTCACCACGATCGACCGCTTCGACCCGAGCTACGAGCCGTTCCTCGCCGCGGCGCAGGCCCCATTCGAGTTCATCCGCGAACGCACGCTCGACTACCTGAACTGGCGCTACTGCGACCCGCGCGCGGGCTCGTTCACGGTGCGCGTCGCCCGCGAGGGTGACGAGATCCTGGGCTACACGGCCACGCGCATCGACGGCAACACGGCCCGTCTCGCGGACATGCTCGTCGTCCCGAACCGCGAAGACGTGCTCGACGCCCTCTTCGACGACGCCGTCCGCTTCGCACAGCGCCACGGCGTCTCGTGGCTCCAGACGCGACTGACGAAGAAGCACCCGTACCGCCGCGCCGCCGCGCGCGCCGGCTTCGTGGTCGAGCGCGAGGACGCCGGCGCGATGCTCGACTCGTACATCGAAGACGGCAACGACGTCACGAAGGACGTGCTGCTCGACCCGAACGCGCGACTGCACATCACCTACGGCGACTCAGACCACATGTAACGACCGACGCCGTACGTCAGGCCGATCCGGCCGTCTGCGTCGCCGGCCCGTCCCCGGCAAGGGTCGTGGGGTCCCCCTCGGGGCTGACGGCTGCCTCGCGAGGCGCTGGCGTCCCGGTCCGGGGCCCGTGCGCGGTCAACGGCACCGCGAGGCGAAGGATCTGCGGTCTCGACACCACCACCACCGCCAGGATGGCGAGCGCCGAGAGCGACATGATGTGGATCGCGTTCTGCCCGCCGAAGTGCGAGGCAAGCACGCCCGCGAGCAACGCCCCGAACGGCACGGTCCCGCGATTGAGCAGGTAGATGCTCATCACCCGACCGCGGATCCGCGGCGGCGCGCTCAACTGGAGTAGCGTCTGGTTCTGTGTCTGATACGTGACGTTGAACAGGCCGACCACGAACCCCAGTGCGCACGACACCCAGAACCACTCGGACCACGAGAACAGGAACACCGCCGTGCTGAACGCGGCGGCGCCGAGGACGACCGACAGGCCGTAAGCGTGGCTGCGCCGCATCGACGCCACGGTCAGCGCCCCAACCAGCGCCCCCACCCCGATGAACGAGAGCAGCGTCCCCTGCGTCGCGGCGTCCCCACCGAGGACATCGCGCGCGATCACCGGCATGAGCGATGTGTAGGACATCGCGAAGGTGAGCGGCCCAAGGGCGATCAGCATCTGCGTACGGATGTTGCCTTCCGCCGCGACGTACCGGAATCCCTCTCGAATGCTGGAGAAGAACGACTCCCGAGCCCGCTCGCCGGCGCCCAGATGCGCCTCCGGGACGCGCATCTGGAACGTCCAGATCGTCGCGATCGCGTACATCGCGCCCTGCAGGTAGTACGAACCCGACACGCCGGCCACGGCGATGAACGCACCGGCCGCCGCCGGGCCGATCGCCCTCGAGGCGTTGAGTGCCGCCGAGTTCAGCGCCAGCGCGTTCATCAGCTTCTCGGGACCGACGATGTCGCTCACGAGCGTCTGTCGTGCCGGCTGCTGAAACGCCTGCACCGTGCCGGCCAGGAAGCCGCTCAGGTACACGTGCCACGGCTCAACGAGGCCCGCGAGCACCAGCGTCGCGAGGATGACGTTGAGCGCGGCGTTTGTGACCTGCGCCACCACGAGCTGCAGCTTCCGCCCCGAACGGTCGGCCAGCGCCCCTGCCACCGCCCCGAACAGCAGCAGCGGCAGACCGCGGCTCGCAGTCGCCAGACCCAGTTGCGTCGGTGACCCCGTGAGCTGGTAGATCAGCCACCCGCGGGTGACCTGGTCCATCCACTGCCCCATGCTCGTGCTGACCTGCCCGAGCCAGAGGAGCCGGTAGTCTCGGATCGACAGCGAGTCAAAGGTGCGGATGCGTCGCACCCTCAGCACCCCTCGCGCCCGGACACGTTCGCGCACGGGCAGGGGCACCGTGGGTGCCTAGGATCCGGAGGTTCAGGGTCGAGAGAAAGACCGTCAGCCATCGAGGTGCGTCGTTCCATCGATGCCAAACTGCCGATGAATCGGGAGTCTAGGAGCGACGAACCTTCACGTCAAGGTCAGAGATATCGGTCCCGCCGACGTCGGGCGGAGCTACATCGAGGGCGGCACCCACGCCCCATCGCGCAGCTCGAGGACTTCCGGCAGGAAGATCACGAAGCGCCCGCCCCACTCTTCGATGTAGCGGTGCTGCTCGACGATCTCGTCCTTGATGTTCCACGGCATCACCAGCACCACGTCCGGCCGCGTCCGGCGGATCTCGTCGGGGTGCAGGATCGGGATGTGCGTGCCCGGCGTGAACGAGCCCTGCTTGCCGGGGTTCCGGTCGACGACGTAGTCGATGAAGTCCGACCGGATGCCGCAGTAGTTCAGCAGCGTGTTGCCCTTGCCCGGCGCCCCGTAGGCGGCGATCCGATGCCCGGCGCGCTTCTCGTGAATGAGGAAGTCCAGCACCGAGTACTTCACCCGCTCGACCTGCCGCTGGAACGCGGCGTACCGATCGAGGTCCAGGATGCCCCGGTGCCGCTCCTCGTCCGCAAGGTCCGCCACCGAGGGTTGTTCGACGTGCCGCTCGCTCTCGTCGTGGCACACGTAGAGGCGCAACGACCCGCCGTGCGTGGACAGCTCCTCCACGTCGAAGACGCGCAGCCCGTGCGCGCTCAGCAGG
>JAWKPM010000016.1:0-57913 GCA_041390625.1 Dehalococcoidia bacterium
ATCACCTGCTCGCGCGTCAGCACCTCGGCGCCGGCGCTCATCAAGTCGGACACCGAGCGGCCGTCGCGCGCGCCCTCGACGACGAAGTCCGTGATCAGCGCCACCGCCTCGGGGTAGTTGAGGCGCACACCGCGCTCGAGGCGGCGGCGGGCGACCATCGCCGCAACGGCGACGACGAGCTTGTCCATCTCGCGAGGCGTGAGTTGCATCGGTTCGGCGCTCCTACACGCTGTTAGACCGTCGCCACGCGAGGCAGCGTCGACGGCCACCCGCCGGCGGCTCGCAGTGCGCGAACACATCGTTCCCAGGCACCTCGAACAGCGAGGGGGATCGCGCCGAGGATGCGCGCGACGAGGACGCCCGGTAGCGCCGACACCCCGCATCGAACGTCCGGTGCGTCCTCGAGAGCCTCGCGTGCCGGCTCGACCCACCTCGAGGCGTCCGCTGCGACGAGGACGCACGTCGCGATAGTCGTGGCGCCGCCGAGCGCGGCCGGCGTGCGCGCGAGATCCTCGAGGTCGTCCACGGCGTCGTCGAGGCGTAGCGCGTCAAACCACGCCAGGCGGCCATCGAGGCTCACGCTCCAGGCGTCCCTCACGAAGCCTCGACGCCACGCCTCGCCTCGGGCGACACGCCCGAGGACGAGCACCTCACCGGCGAGGCAACGCCCCGAGCCCCGCACCTCGATGCGGGTCTCGCGGCGCATGCGCGCCCCGTCGAAGACAATCGAGCCCTTCGGCAGCCACTCGAGCCAGCCGCGGTCCTCGACGCGCAGTGCGACATCGAGGCTCGCGGTCTCCATCGATGCCGCGCGATAGAACTTCTCGGCGGCCTGGCCGGTCACGAGTAGTGGGGTGTCCGCTCCGACCTCGACGGACCACGCGAGGCGATCGCCGCCGAGCACGCCTCCCGAGGCGTTGCCGAGCATCACGGTCGGGGGTTGCCCGGCCTCGAGGTGTGGCCAGAAGGATCGCAGCGGAGCTTCCTCGTGGACCCGTCGGTGGACACCGCCGCTCGGGGCTCGACGCACCTTGATGTCGAGGCGCGCGTCGGCGCGAGGCGTCGATGCGCTCTCGATGGGGGACGTGGGCGTCAGCAGCTGAGTCACGCGCCGGAGCGTAGGTGGCCGCGGTAACGAGGTGGTTTCGGTGCGGTTACATCGAGGTGTCTTCTGTGTCTCATTCGTCGCCTCGGTCGGCCGCCGGCGTGAGACATCCGTGAGACGTCCTCGACATCCAGTGTTCACAGCACGGACACGGCCTTGAAATTCCTGCTCCGTAAGGTGCTGTCCAACGGTCGCTAGGGTTCCGTCGCAGCGATGGTGTGAACACCTCGATGCGAGTCTGGTCCGAGAGCGACGGCCTGCCAGCGGGGCAGGTACACGGCGGGATAAAAGCCCGGGAGGTTCTGACCTCTCGGGCTTTGTTGTTATCCGGACGTCGCGTGGGCGTCCGACAGAGCCAGGGGGAATGCGTGACGAAGATGCTTCGACGGCTGCTGCCGGTGTTCGCGGTAGCCACTGCCATGCTGCTGATGGTGGCCTGTAGCGACGACAGTGATTCCGAGGCCACGGCGACCGCCGAGGCGGGGATGACAGAGACGGCAGCGGCCGACTCGACCGGGACCGCGGCGGCGGAGATGACGGAGACCGCGGCTGCGGCCTCGGGCCCGCCGATTCGCATCGGCTACTCCGCGTGGCCAGGCTGGTTCCCGTGGGCCGTCACGGAGCAGGTCGGGATCTTCGACCAGGTCGGCGTGAACGTGGAGATGGTCTGGTTCGAGGGGTACCTCGACTCGATCAACGCCTTCGCCGCGGGCCAACTCGACGGCAACACGCAGACGCTGAACGACACCATCGCCTCGGTGGCTGCCGGCTCCGACCAGGTGATCGTCCTCGTGAACGACAACTCGACGGGGAACGACCAGATCATCGTGACGGCGGACATCGAGACGATCGAAGACCTGGCCGGCAAGGAGATTGGCGCCGAGGTCGGTGTCGTCGACCACTTCCTGTTGCTCCTCGGCCTCGAGTCCGTCGGGCTCAGCGAGGCCGACGTCACGGTCGTGCCGCTCGAGACCGGCGCGGCGGCGGCGGCGTTCGCTACCGGCCAGCTGGACGGCGTGGGCGTCTTCGCCCCCTTCACGACGCAGGCGCTGCAGCGCGAGGGCTCGCACGTCCTGTTCACCTCGGCGGACTTCCCCGGCGCGATTCCCGACCACCTCGTGCTCTCGCGCGAGCTCATCGAGTCGCGGCCCGAGGACGTGCAGAAGATCATCACGGCCTGGTTCCTGACCCTCGACTACATCGAGGCGAACCGCGACGAGGCCCTGGGCATCATGGCCGAGCAGGCGGGCGTCTCCGTCGAGGACTACGAGTCCTACGACGCCGGCACGACCCTCTTCTCTGTAGACGACAACCTCGAGGCGTTCGAGCCCGGCGACAGCTACACGAGCCTTCAGTACGCCGCGGAGCAGATCAACCAGTTCCTCGTCGACTCCGAGTTCATCCCGGAGGCCGCGGACATCAGCGGCATCTTCGACCCGAGCTTCGTCATCGCGCACGCGGAGATGCAGTAGGCGGATCGAAGCGACTCGAAGGCGAGCCCAGCCATGACCGTTGGAGAGCAGCCCGTAGACGTGACCACCAGGCGCAGGCCCCGCTGGCACCTCGCGCGGCTGCTCCCGCGGAATCCGGAGCCCACGGTCGGGCGCGCGCCCTCGCGGTTCTGGCAGATCCGGGAGGAGATCCCGGTCCGCTGGCGCTGGATCCTCGGGGGCGTGTCGCTCATCGCGCCCCTCGTGATCTGGGTGGTGCTCGTCCAGACGGGGTCGGTGAACCCGATCTTCCTGCCCAGTCCCCTCGAGGTGGTGCAGGCGGGCCGGGACATGGTGTCGAGCGGCGTGCTGCGCGCCGACACGTGGGCCAGCCTCCAGCGCGTGGCGATCGGCTTCGGCATCGCGATCGCGATCTCGGTGCCGCTCGGGCTCGCGATGGGGACGTTCCGTAGCGTGCAGGCGCTCTTCGAGCCCGTGATCGGGTTCGTGCGGTACATGCCCGCAACGGCGTTCGTGCCGCTGCTGGTGATCTGGCTCGGCCTCGATGAAGCACCGAAGATCGCGCTCATCGTCATCGGCACGGTGTTCTTCAACACGCTGATGACGGCGAACATCGTGTGGTCCGTGCCCACCGAGCTCATTCGGGTGTCGTTCACCCTCGGTGCGGGGGCGTGGACGGTCTTCCGCAAGGTGATCTTCCCGTACGCGCTGCCCGGGATGATCGATGCGATGCGCGTGAACCTCGCTGCGGCGTGGAACCTCATCGTCGTCGCCGAGCTGTTCGCGGCGACCGAGGGACTGGGCTACCGCATCGTCAGAGCGCAGAAGTTCCTGCAGATCGAGCAGATCTTCGTCGTGCTGATCGTCATCGGCGCGCTCGGTCTGACGAGCGACCTCTTGTTGCGCACGCTGCGTAACCGGCTCGCGCCGTGGTCGCAGGAGTAGGGGGACGCATGAGCGCGGAACTCGTCACGCGCGACCTCACGAAGGCGTTCGTGGGTCATCGAGGCTCGACGACCGTCGCCATCGAGGGCATCGACCTCCACGTCGACGCCGGGGAGCTCGTGTGCCTCGTCGGCGCTTCGGGCTGCGGGAAGTCGACGCTGCTCGGCATTGTCGCCGGGTTGACCGAACCTACCTCGGGGACCGTGCATGTCGGCGGTCGACGAGTCGTCGGCCCCGGCCCCGACCGGGGCCTCGTGTTCCAGTCGTACTCGCTGTTCCCGTGGCGCACCGTCGCCGAGAACGTGGCGTTCGGCCTCGAGCTCGCGCACACGCCGAAGCGCGAGATCGCCGAGCGCGTGGGCGAACTGCTCGAGGTCATGCAGCTCTCGAAGTGGGCCGACGCGCGCCCGAGCCAGCTTTCGGGCGGCATGCGCCAGCGCGTCGCGATCGCGCGTTCACTCGCGACGGAGCCCGAAGTGCTGCTCCTCGATGAGCCGTTCGGAGCGTTGGACGCGCACACGAAGGCGCTGATGCAGGAGTTCCTGCGCTCGATCTGGAAGCGCCTCGGGACCACGATCCTCATGGTGACGCACGACGTCGAGGAGGCGCTGTTCCTCTCGCAGCGCATCTACGTGCTCGCCTCGCACCCCGGGCGCGTGAAGCGAGAGGTCGAGGTGCCGTTCGGGGCCGATCGCGACCCGACGATCCGGCGCGCGCCGCAGTTCCTCGACATGCGGGACGAGATCCAGGGCCTGCTGCTCGCGGAGCTCGTCGAGGTCTGACCGCCCGCCTCGCAGGTCGAGGCACGCTCGAACCGATGCCAGTCTGAACGGAGCCCACACGTTGACCGACGCGCACGACCACGCCCACGAGCACCCGCACCACGAGTACCGCGGCGAGGTGCCGCTCCACGACCGCTACGGGCCCGAGGCGCGCTACGCGGTCGAGTCCGAGGCGCTGCTGCCGACGACGAAGTGGGAGGAGGAGGTCGCACGCGGCCTCGAGTTCGGGCTGCAGGGCGCGGACTCGATCGTCGACAGACGTATCCCGACGTTCTCGCGCGGCGAGCTGCCGCACTTCGCGGGCATCAACACCTTCCTCAAGGCGCCGTACATCGAGGACGTGCGCCGCGCCGGCGAGTTCGACGTCGCGGTATTCGGCGCGCCTTTCGATGGGGGGACGACGTACCGGCCGGGCACGCGCTTCGGGCCGCAGGGCATCCGGCGCATCTCGGCGCTGTACGGGCCGTACTCGTTCGAGCTGGGCGTCGACCTCCGCGAATCGATCTCGATCTGCGACCTCGGCGACATCTTCACGATCCCGGGCAACATCGAGAAGACGTTCGACCAGATCTCGAAGGGGGTCGGTCACGTCTTCGCGAGCGGCGCTTTCCCGGTCGTCCTCGGCGGCGACCACTCCATCGGATTCCCCACCACCAGGGCGGTCGCCGAGCACCTCGGCGGGAACCTTGGAATCATCCACTTCGATCGCCACGTCGATACGCAAGAGACCGACCTCGACGAGCGCATGCACACGACGCCGTGGTTCCACGCGACCGATATCCCCAATGTCCCCGCGAAGAATCTCGTGCAGATTGGCATCGGCGGGTGGCAGGCTCCGAGGCCCGGCGTTCAGGTCGGCCGTGAGCGCGAGACGACGATCATGACCGTCACCGACTGCGTCGAGATGGGCATCGAGGAGGCCGCCGCGCGTGCCCTCGAGGTCGCGTGGGACGGCACCGAGGGCGTCTGGCTCTCGTTCGACGTCGACTGCCTCGATGCGGCATTTGTGCCGGGCACGGGCTGGCCGGAGCCGGGCGGCTTCCTGCCTCGTGAGGTGCTCAAGTTCATCCAGCTGATCTCGGAGCGTCCGCTCGCCGGCATCGAGGTGGTGGAGTGCTCGCCGCCGTACGACAACGCCGACATCACCTCGTTGATCGCCACGCGTGTGATCTGCGACACCCTCGGCTGCCAGGTGCGTGCGGGGCATCTGCCTCGGCGGAGCTAGGTCTCGCCGCTGGGGCCCGCGCCGGCACGTAACATCGTTGCGACCTCGATGAGGTCGCGGTGTAGTCACGTGGCAGTCCGGCCGCAATCCGCAATTCACACGCGGGGGAACCACCCGCAATGGGCTCGAAACGGCGCCCTCGGATGCTCTGCGCGTGAACGCGGAGTGCCGAAGGAGGCCAGCGATGCGTTTGAAGCCGCCCGTGAGCGAGGGCGAGGCGCTTGAGTTCCTGAAGGGCCAGGCGAAGCTCGTCTGGGGCATCGACGTCACGCCTGAGATCGAGGCGCAGCTGAAGTCGATGGCAGAGGCGATGGCCGACGTCAGCGCTGCGCCGATCCCGGAGGCAGCCGAGCCCCTGCTGCTCTGACCTCCGTTCGAAGACCGTCCACTCCCTCGGTGCCCGCTCGGCACCCGCACTTCGAACGGAGCGATTGCATGACATCAACGCAGACGAGCATCGCCGAGGCCGGCGTTCGCGACATCGCGGCGGCCGTTGCCAGCGGCGAACTCACGCCGAGCGACGTCCTCGAACAGGTGATCGAGCGCATCGAGGCGACCGAGCCCGGCATCCAGGCGTGGAGCCAGCTCGACCTCGATACGGCGCGCCGGGAGGCAGAGGCGCTGACCGTCGAGGCGAAGAACGGGTCCTTCCGCGGGCCGCTGCACGGCGTGCCCGTCGGCGTGAAGGAGGAGTTCTTCGTCCGCGGCATGACGACGATGACCTGGACCGAGCCGGAGCCTGAGGACGCGACGGTCGTCGCCCGCCTCCGCGCGGGCGGGGCGATCATCGTCGGCAAGACGACCATGCCCATCGACGGGGTGAACCCGCCGACACGGAACCCGTGGAACCTCGGGCACACCGCCGGCGGCACCTCGAGTGGCAGCGGTGCGGTGGTCGGCGCTCGCGTCGTGCCGCTGGCCATCGGCGAGCAGACGGCGGGCTCGAACCTGCGCCCGGCCGCGTACTGCGGAGTCGAGGGGCTCAAACCGACGTACGGGCTGATCCCGAGGTTCGGCTGCTCGCCCTTCAGCTGGTCGCGTGACCACGTGGGACTCATCGGTCTGACGATGGCCGACATGGCGCTCGTACTCTCGCAGGTGGCGGGCTTCGACGCGAAGGACCCGACCTCGAAGCACGTCGAGCCGCCGTCGGCCGACCTCGAGATGGCCGCCTACCGGCCGCCGACGATCGGCATCGTGCGCAACTTCTTCCCGGAGCGGACCGAGGCCCCGATGCTCGAGGCGATCGAGCGCTCCGCCGACACCCTGCGGGACGCCGGCGCCACCGTGACCGACATCGTGCTGCCGGCCGAGTTCAGCCTCGCGTGGTCTGCCGCCTCGATCGTCACGGCCGAGGGGGCAGCGTTCAACGCGGAGCGCCGCGCCGGTCAGCCGATCGAGGCGACTGCCCTGCGCCAGCGCGTGGTCGAGCTGGTACCCGCAACGTACTACGTGCAGGCGCGCCGCGCTCGGAACTGGCTCGCCGGGCAGGTAGTCGCGCTGATGCAGTCGGCGGGCGTTGACGCGCTGCTGATGGGCGTGGCTCCCGGTGCAGCCCCGGCCGGCATCGAGTCGACGGGCGACGCGAGCTTGCTGACGCCCTGGAGCTTCCTCGGATTCCCGGCCATCACCGTGAACGGCGGACTGTCGCCCGAGGGGCTGCCGCTCGGGCTGCAGTTCGTCAGCACGCCGATGCAGGACTGGGAGCTACTGCGCCTCGGGGCCTGGGCCTCCGACACGCTCGGCCGCCTCCCGGCCCCGCCGATGCCGTAGCGAGCGATCGAGGTGAGCCGGCGCTCGTCGAGGACGGGTGCCGCTCCCTCGATGGCGGCCCGCCTCGACGACTAGGCGCGGTCGCCGACGACGCCGTCCGCGATCAGCGTTGCGATTTCGTCCTCGGAGAGGCCGCCCTCAAGCAGCACCTCGCGCGAGTGGTAGCCGAGGGGCGGAGCGGAGCGCGGCGTGCTCGTCGGCGTCGCCGACATCTTCATCAACGGCGCGACCACCTGCTGGTGCCCCGTGATCGGGTGATCGAGGTCGACCATCATTTCGGTCGCGACGACGTGCGGGTCGGCGAACATCTCCTCGGGGAAGTTGACCTCGGTCGCCGGAACGCCCTGGGCGAGGAAGAGATCGACCCACTCCGTTGAGGTCTTCGTGAGCATGATCTCCTGCACCTGCGCGCGCCAGCCCTCGAAACGCTCGACCGCGCCGGGGGCGTTGGCGTCGTAGTCCGGGTCATCGAGGTCGTCCTGGAGGCCGATGATGGCGCGGATGCGCTCGCGGTTCTGCTTGGTGAGCGCGCCAAGGACGATCGCGCCTCGAGTTGTGTTGTAGCCGCAGTAGTAGAGGCGCTGAGCTGTCCTCGTACGGAGTACGCCGCGGCGGACCTCGAGTTGCTCTTCGTAGGGCGCGCCGGCGTCTCGCAGCTCGAGGACGCGCTGCATGATCGGGTCGCGCAGCGTGGCGTCGTGCACGGGCTCGTGCATCACCTTGTCCGAGATGAGCGCGAGCGCCGTCTGGACGAGCGAGACGTTGATCTCCTGTCCCTCGCCCGTCCGTTCGCGGTGGTAGAGCGCGGACACGATGCCGATGACTGCCGCCAGCGCCGTGCCTCGGTCGGCGTACGTCGTGCTCGCGATCGCCGCCGGGGCGCCGTATTCGTCGACCTTGCCTTCCGCGGCCATGAGGCCGCTGTAGGCCTGCGCGACGATGTCCGACCCACCTCGAGACGCGCTCGGCCCCGACTCGCCGAAGCCTGAGATCGCCGCGTAGATGAGGTCGGGCCGCAGCGCGCGCAGCGTCTCGTAGTCGATGCCGAGGCGGCCGGTCACGCCCAGGCGGTAGTTCGAGATCACGACGTCGAAGCTGGGGACGATGCGATGGATGAGCGCGCGCCCCTCGGGCTTCGAGAGGTCGACCGTGAGGCTGCGCTTGCCGACGTTCAGCGCCTGGAAGTACTTGCCCTCGTGCGGGACGACGGCGCCGGTGTTGCGACGCTCCTCGCCGCCCGGCGGCTCGATCTTCACCACGTCGGCGCCCAGCTGCGCAAGTGCGACGCCGGCGAACGGACCGGCCACGACCAGCGAGAACTCGAGGACCCGAATCCCCTCGAGCGGTCCGCTCCCCATCCTCGACTCCCTCGCTGTCCCCGCGGCTCGGCGGTCGCTAGCGGCCGCTGAAGACCGGCGCTCGGCGCTCGCGGAGTGCGGCGCGGGCCTCGTCGGCGTCCTCGGAGTTCGCGAGGATGCCCGAGGCATTCGAGGTGAGGACGGCCGTCGTCTCGAGGGTCGAGTCCATCGCGGCGCGGATGACGCGCTTGTTGATCCACGTCACCAGCGGCGGGTTGCGCAGGATGCGATCGCAGAGCGCGCGCACCTCGGCCTCGAGCTGGTCCGCCGGCACCATGCGGTTGAGCACACCCCATTCGGCGGCGGTCGGCCCATCGAGGTGGCCGGTGAACGAGAACTCGAGGGCGCGGCCCAGCCCCGCGAGTCGAGGCAGGTAGTAGGCGCCGCCGTTCTCGACGATCTGGCCGACCTGCTGGTAGGAGATAAACCTCGTGTTCTCGCTGCCGTAGCGAATGTCGCACTGCAGTGCCATGCCCATGCCGAAGCCTGCGGCGACGCCGTTCACCATCGCGATGGTCGGCTTGCGGATGAACGAGATGTCCTTGATGAGCTTGGTGATGCCGTAGTAGAAGCGCTGCCGGGAGGCGTCCACGCCGCCGGCGGCGTATGGCGCGTTGCCGAGGTAGTGGTCACCGGGCCGGAACCCTTCGAGGTCTGCTCCTCGGACGTCGACGCCGGCGCAGAAGCCTCGGCCGATGCCCGTCAGCACGATCACCTTCACGTCCGGGTCGTCGTCGCCGGCGCGCATGTACTCGCCGACCTTCGCGAGGGTCCCGGTCCGCTCGGAGCCGCCCACCGCGGCGTTGAGCCGGTCCGGACGGTTGAACTTGATCCAGAGGATGCCGTTGTCCTCCTTCTCGTAGAGGAGGTACGGGACCAGTTCCAGCTCTTGCACGTGCGGGCTCCCTTCGCGCGGGCCTCGTGTCGAGGCCGGCCGACGGGAGAGTACCATCGCGCACGTCGTCGCCTGTGCGGGGCGGGATCCGAGGGAGTGCGTGTGATCGACAAGTTCGTCGCGACGTTCGACAAGGCCGTGGCCGACCTCCCTGCCGAGGGCGCGACGGTCCACTTCGGCGGCTTCGCATCGCCGTTCAACAGCCCGTCGTACCTCGTAGCCGCGGTGGCGCGGCAGGGCGCGACCGGCGTCACCGCGATCTCGACCTCGATGGGGCGCGGGCTGGTGCACGGGGCGCAGCAGACGAGGTGGCTGCCACCGGAGCTGCAGCCGACGGACTTCTTCGATGTTGGCCTGCTCGCCCAGCTCGGTCGCATCCGCAAAGGCATCACCAGCTTCGCCGTCGGCGCGCGGCACGACTGGATCTACCCCTTCGAGGAGCGGCTCACCTCGGGCGAGGCCGAGGTCGAGGTGATGGGCCAGGGCACGCTCGCCGAGCGGATTCGCTGCGCGCGCGCCGGTATCGCGGGCTTCTACACGCCCGTAGGTCCCGGCACCGACGTTGCGCGGGGCAAAGAGGTCCGTGACTTCGACGGCGTGCCGCACGTCCTGGAAACCGCTCTGAAGGCGGACTTCAGCCTCATCCGCGCCTGGAAAGCCGACCGCTACGGCAATCTGGTCTTCCGTGGCGCCCGCACGTTCAACGAGACGATGGCAGGCGCCGCCACGATCACCGTCGCCGAGGTCGATGAGCGCGTCGAGCTCGGCGAGCTCGCCCCCGAGCAGATCCACACGCCGGGGGTGTACGTGCAGCGCGTGGTCGTGCGTCCCGAGACGCCTGTGACCTCGTGGGAGACGCCGCAATGAACGAGCCGGAGCGGCTGCACCCGACGGTGATGGCCATGATCGTCGCGCGCGAGTTCGAGGATGGCGACGTCGTGAACCTCGGCATCGGGCTGCCGCTCGAGTGTGCGAACGTGCTGCCGCCCGGGCGCGAGATCCTCCTCCACTCGGAGCTGGGTCTCCTCGGCTTCGGCCCGGTCATCGAGGATCACACCCTCGCCGACCCGTACGTCACGATGGTCGGCAACCTCCCGGTGACGAAGCTGCCGGGGATGGTCTTCATGAGCCACGACGAGTCGTTTGCGATGATCCGAGGCGGGCATCTCGACGTCGCGGTGCTCGGCGGCCTCCAGGTCGACGTGGAGGGGAACCTCGCGAACACGCAGTTCGAGGGGAAGCCGGCGGGGAACCTCGGTGGCGCGCCCGACCTCGCGTACGGCGCGCGGCACACGATCGTGCTCATGCACCACACGACGAACGACGGCACGCCGAAGATCGTGCCGCGCTGCACGCTGCCTCTGACGGCACCTCGATGTGTGTCGCGCATCGTGACCGACATCGCCGTCATGGACCTCGAGGGCGGGCGCATCGTGCTGCGTGAGCACGCGCCGGGCTGGAGCGTGGACCAGATCCGGGCCGTGACCGCCGCACCCCTCGACGTCGCGGACGATCTGCGCGAGATGGCGCTCCACTAGTCGCCGGGTGCCGGGCATACGAATGCCCGCCGAGCGGCGGGCATCCGTGTGTTCAGACCTCGTGAGGCCTCGGCGTCACTTCAGGTCGAAGCGGTCGAGGTTCATCACCTTGCCCCACGCTGCCGCGAAGTCCTGCGCGAACTTGGCGCCGGCGTCGTCGGCCGCGTAGACCTCGGCCAACGCGCGCAGCTCGGAGTGCGAGCCGAAGACGAGGTCGGCGTCGGTTGCCGTCCACCTCGATGCGCCGGTGCTGCGGTCGCGGCCCTCGAAGACGTGCTCGTCCGAGGACGAGGGCGTCCATTCCGTGCTCATGTCGAGCAAGTTCACGAAGAAGTCGTTGCTCAGCGTGCCCGGTCGGTCGGTGAGCACGCCGTGCTTCGACTGACCGGCGTTCGCGTCCATGGCGCGCAGGCCGCCGACGAGGACGGTCACCTCGGGCGCCGTGAGCGTCAGCATGTACGCGCGGTCGAGCAAGCCGTGTTCCAGGCGGAGGCCCGAGCCGGCGCGGAAGTAGTTGCGGAACGCGTCGTGCCGTGGCTCGAGGACGGCGAACGAATCGACGTCGGTTTGCTCCGCCGAGGCGTCGGTGCGACCCGGCGCGAAGGGGACGGCCACCTCGTGACCCGCGTCTCGCGCCGCCTGCTCGACGGCCGCACAGCCACCGAGGACGATCACGTCCGCCAGTGAGACACGCTTGCCGCCGGACTGTGAGGCGTTGAACTCCTGCTGGATTCGCTCGAGCGCCTGCAGCGCCTGCGCGAGCTCAGCCGGCTCGTTCGGGGCCCAGTCCTTCTGAGGCGCGAGCCGGATGCGCGCGCCGTTCGCGCCGCCGCGCATGTCCGTGCAGCGGAAGCTCGAGGCCGCAGACCATGCCGTCGCAACGAGGCGCGAGACCGACAGTCCTGCTCCGAGGATGCTCGACTTCAACGCGGCGATGTCCGCGTCGTTGATGAGCTCGTGATCGACGGCAGGCACCGGGTCCTGCCACAGCTGCGCCTCCGGGACCCACGGGCCGAGGTATCGCGAGACCGGCCCCATGTCGCGGTGCAGCAGCTTGTACCAGGCCCGCGCGTACGCGTCGGCGAGCTGATCGGGGTGCTCGTGGAAGCGCTTCGAGATGGGGCCGTAGATCGGGTCGACCCGCATCGAGAGGTCGGTCGTCAGCATCATCGGCGCGTGCCGCTGGTTCGGGTCGTGCGCGTCCGGCACGGTGCCCTGCGCCTCGGGGTTGCTCGGCGTCCACTGGTGGGCGCCGGCCGGGCTCGTCGTCAGCTCCCACTCGTAGCCGTACAGGTTGTCGAGGAAGCCGTTGTCCCACTTCGTGGGCTCGTTGGTCCACGCGCCCTCGATGCCGCTGGTGATCGTGTGGACGCCGTTGCCACCGTCCACGTCGTTGCGCCAGCCGAGACCCTGCAGCTCCGTCGGCGCCGCCTCGGGCTCGGGCCCGACGTGCTCGGCACCCACCGCGCCGTGGGTCTTGCCGAAGGTGTGGCCGCCCACGATGAGCGCGACGGTCTCCTCGTCGTTCATCGCCATGCGGGCGAAGGTCTCCCGGATGTCCGTCGCCGCCGCAAGCGGGTCGGGCGTGCCGTTGGGGCCCTCGGGATTGACGTAGATGAGGCCCATCTGGACCGCGGCGAGGGGGTTGTCGAGCTCGCGCTCACCTCGATAGCGCTCGTCGCCGAGCCACGTGCCCTCGGGGCCCCAGAAGACCTCCTCGGGCTGCCACACGTCCGCGCGCCCGAAGCCGAAGCCGAACGTGTCGAAGCCCATCGACTCCATGGCGACGTTGCCCGCGTACACGAGCAGGTCGGCCCACGAGATCGCGCTGCCGTACTTGCGCTTGATCGGCCAGAGCAGCCGGCGCGCCTTGTCGAGGTTCGCGTTGTCCGGCCAGCTGTTCAGCGGGGCGAAGCGTTGCATACCGCTGCCGCCACCGCCCCGGCCGTCTGCGATGCGGTAGGTGCCGGCCGCGTGCCACGACATGCGCACGAAGAGCGGCCCGTAGTGCCCATAGTCCGCCGGCCACC
This sequence comes from Dehalococcoidia bacterium, assembly GCA_041390625.1. Classification (GTDB taxonomy): domain Bacteria; phylum Chloroflexota; class Dehalococcoidia; order UBA2979; family UBA2979; genus RBC038. The sequence goes on from JAWKPM010000016.1 coordinate 13,103, forward strand.
ACGGCTGCGAGTCCGTCATCACCTCGATGAGGTCACGTTTGAGTGCCTCGACGTCGAGGGTGGCGAAGGCCGCGGCGTAGTCGAAGTCCTCGCCCATCGGGTTCGCCCGCTCGGAGGGCTGGCTGAGGACCCGCAGGTCGAGCTGGTTCGGCCACCAGTCCTGGTTCGTGCGGGGTGGGGACATCTCCGGGGTCGGGGCCGGGATGGCCGGGTTCTCGCTGTCGCTCCCGTGCTGAGACACCTCGGTCTCGCTCCCTTCGATACGTCGTTTTTCGCTCAATCCCGAGGGCTCGCGTCGCCCGCACCGTCGCGGCGCGACCGCCAGTCTGCTCGGGAATCAGTCGTCGCGCTCCGGCCGCCGCAGGGGGCTGGAAGCAACAAGAGGCTATCGCTGCACCTCGACCGCAACAACCGAAGGCGGTCACGTTATTCGTGGCGCATCGGCCCTCATGCCGGGCAGTGCGTCGACGTGCGACGTTCGGGCGAGTCGCTACAGTCGACGCCGCAAGCCGGCACGGAGACTCGAGGCGGGAGTTGAGCATGCAGGACATCAGCGGACAGGTCGCCTGGGTCACGGGCGCCGGGACCGGCATTGGGGAGGCGGGCACCATCAAGCTCGCCGACGCCGGGTGCCGCGTCGTGCTCTCCGGACGAAGGTCCGAACCCCTCGAGGCGGTGCGCGCCGCCATCGAGGCTGCGGGCGGCGAGGCCATCGTCGAGCCCCTCGATGTGTCGCGCAACGCGGACGTGGAGGCCGTCGTCACCCGCATCGTCGAGCGCTTCGGTCGCATCGACATCGGCGTGTTCAGCGCGGGCATTAACGTCCCGGAGCGGAACTGGCCGGACGTCACGCCCGACCTCTGGGACCAGGTGATCGGGATCGACCTCGACGGGGCGTTCTACTGCTGTCGGGCCGTTGTGCCGATCATGCGCGAGCAGGGGAGCGGCCTGATCATCAACATCTCCTCGATGGCGGGGAAAGGCGTGAGCACGCTGACCGGTCCCGCGTACGGGGCGGCGAAGCACGCGCTCAACGCCATGACCGCGAGCCTGCTCCTCGAGGAGCGCAACAACGGCATCCGCGCGACCGCGATCTGCCCCGGCGAAGTCGCGACGCCCATCCTCGACCGCCGCCCGGTGCCGGTGTCGGCCGAGGACCGCAGCCGGATGCTGCAGTCGGAGGACCTCGGCGAGCTGATCGCCTTCGTCGCGCAGCAGCCGCCGCACGTCACGCTCAACGAGGTGCTGATCACCCCGACGTGGAATCGATTCGCCGCACGCTAGCGGGAGGGCGGGTTTCGCTGCCGGCCGTTTCGCTCGAGGGGAGAAGACTCGATGGCCTACGAATTCCTGCTGACCGACGTCGATGGGCCCGTCACGACCCTCACCCTGAACCGTCCCGAGCGGCTGAACGCCCTGAACGCCGACATCGGCGAAGAGCTCCTCGACGCGATCTCCGTCTTCGAGCACGACGACGAGCAGCGGGTGCTGATCCTCGCGGGTGCCGGCCGCGCCTTCTGCTCCGGGGATGACCTCAAGGGCGACGGACGGCCGAGGAAGCCTCGCGAGGAGGAGCTCGACCGCATCAAGGTGTGGCTGCACGGTCCGGGGCGCTGGCCGCTGATCGCGAAGTCGCTGCTCGAGCTGCCGAAGCCCGTCATCGCACGCGTTCATGGCCCGGCCTACGGCGCCGGCTTCGAGCTCGCGCTCGCCGCCGACTTCCGCATCCTGTCCGACGAGGCAACGCTCGCGTTTCCCGTGAACCAGCTGGCGCTGCTGTGGGGCGTCGCCCAGCTTCCGCGGCTGGTCGGCGTCGCGAAGGCGAAAGAGATCCTCATGCTGGAGAACACGCTGACCGCGGATGACGCGCTGCGGCTGGGACTCGCCACCGAGGTTGTGCCGCTCCAGGAGCTCCCGGCGCGCACCCTCGAGGTCGCGCAGCGCCTCGCGCAGGGTCCGCGCCGCACGTACGCCGGCATCAAGAAGGGGCTCCATCAGAGCCTCGATGCCACGCTCTACCAGGCGTACGAGTACCAGGGCTACGCGCTCGCCATCAACGCCTTCTCGTCCGCCGACGCGGACGAAGGGCGGCGCGCCTTCCTCGAGAAGCGCGACTCGTCCTTCTGAGGTCGGCCAGGTCCGTCTAGGCTCGACGGCGCGCGGTCACGAGAACGGCGGCGGTCAGGGCGGCGGCCAGGAGTGGCGCGGCCATGTTGGCCAGCCACTGGCGCCTCGATGTTGCGCTGCCGTCGACGCGGATCGATGCGGTGTTGGCGACGTCGTTGGCATCCGCCGATGCAGCGCGAGGCGATGCGGTTGGCGCCGCGCTCGCGGCCTCGACGGCGGCGCCGGCCGCGCTCTGAGGCTGGGATGCGCTGGTCTCGGCCGGCGGTGGCCCGGCTATCCGTCCGGAAGGCGCCGCGGTCACGCTCGCAGGGTTCGAGACCGCGGGCGGCTCGGCGGCGACAAACGCCGCGGGCTCCGAGGTCGGGATCACGGGCTCGGTGGCCGCGAGTGTGGGTGAGGGCTGCGGCGACGATGCCCCGTCCGGCGAAGGCTTGGAGGACTCGGCGTCGATCAGGCCTTCGGGTCCCCCGCTATCGCCGCCGGCAGGCGCGGGCGTGTCGGCTGCGCCGGCGACCGATGCGGGGGGCTGGATGCTCGTCGTCGCGCTCGCGGACGGGGATGGCGTTGCACTCGGCGTCTGGGTCGGCGACGAGTTCGGCGTCGGACTGGGGGTTGGGGACGGGGCGGGTGACGGGCTCGGTGTCGGCGTCGGGCTCGGAGTGGGGGTAGGGGTCGGCGACGGGCTCGGCGTCGAGGTCGGGGTTGGCGACGGCGTGGGGCTCGGAGTCGCGGTGGGCGAGGGTGTCGGAGTCGGCGTCGATGTCGAGGTCGCCGTCGAAGTGGGCGTGGCGGTCGCGCTCGCAGTCGCGCTTGGCGTGGGGGTCGACGTTGGCGAAGGGCTGGGCGTGGGAGTCGGCGTAGCTGTCTGTCCCGGCGGGCCGCCCTCATGGCCCGGCCGGTGGTGGGCCTCGACGACGGCGGGCGAGAGCATCGCGGCGAAGGCGAGGACCACGAGGATCGACACGATTCGCGGCGCACGCCACGGCCCTCGTGCTCGATTCCGAGTCCTCAGCGCGCTCAACGGCAGTTCCCGATCGTCTCTGGGGTGGTTGAAACATAACGCACGCGTCCACCTCGCTCGAACGGCTGCGGCGAGGCGGGCGGGCGTGGTTGGCGCTCGAGGAGTCGAGGAGGCGGAAGACCCGCCGTCGGTGGCGGCTAGCCGAAGGCCCCAGCTGCGCCGAAGGCGGCGATCTCGTCGGGGGTCAGCCCCAGCTCCTCGAGGATGGCGGCGCTGTGCTGCCCGACTGTCGGGGCGACGCCTCGCGCATGGATGTCGGCACCGGCAATCGAGAAGGGGGTCGCCACGACCTCGTAGGTCTTGCCGTCCTCGCGCGTGACGCGGTTGAAGGCGCCCTGGCCGCGAAGCTGCTCGTCGGCGATCACCTCGTCGACCGTCGCCACCACGGCGAAGAGGCAGCCGTGGGCCTCGAGGCGCTCGACCCACGCATCGAGGTCGCGCGTGGCGAAGATGGCATCGAGCTCGGGGATGAGCGCCGGGCCGTGCCGGAGGATCTGCGGGGTCGTCGTGTAGCGCTCATCGTCGACCAGGTCTTCGCGCTCGATGCAGCGCGCGAAGCGATTCCAGTAGCGCGGCGGGTCGTTCATCACCAGCATGAGCCAGCGGCCGTCGCGCGTGCGGTAGGGGTTCCACGTCACCATGCCCTGCGTGAGGCGGTCTTGCCTCGGGCGCGCCTCGAGGCCCGCGAGCGACTGCTGGACGTCTGAGGCCAGCGTCCACACGCCGGCGCGCTGAAGCGTGACATCGACGAACTGCGCCTCGCCCGTCTGATCGCGCTGGCGCAGGGCCGCGAGGATGGCGGCGAGGGCGGCGAGCGCGGTGGGGTGATCGCCCTGGCCACCGCGGCTTACGACGGGCTGTCCGCCCTCGTCGCCCATGACGCTCATGATCCCCGACGAGGCCCAGAACGCCGAGGCATCGAAGCCGGCCTTGTCCGCGAGCGCCCCGCTCGAGCCATACCCCGAGACGGCGGTGTAGATGATGCGCGGGCTGGCGGCGCGCACTGCCTCGAAGGTCAGGCCGTAGCGCTCGAAACGCTCGCGCACGAGGTTCGTGATGAAGACGTCCGCCTCGGCGCAGAGCCGCAGTACGAGCTCGGCAGCGCGCGGCGCACCGAGGTCGATCGCGATCGAACGCTTGCCTCGATTCTCGAGTTCGAAGTTGAAGTTCGTATCGCCGTCGCCGCGCGAGGCCATCATGTAGCCGCGGTAGAAGTCGCCCTGGGGCGGCTCGATCTTGATCACGTCCGCGCCCATGTCGGCCATCATCGCGGCGGCGCCCGGCGCGGCCAGCCAGTTGGCCACTTCCACGACCCGAACGCCATCGAGCGGTCCCGCCATCGAGGGCTACTCCCTTCGGAGGCGCTAGCGCGCCAGCCAGTTCGGCGTGCGGCGCTCGACAAAGGCGCGTGCGCCCTCGCGCGCGTCCTCCGAGTCCGACACCTGCCGCAGCAGGTTCACCGAGAAGTCGTACGACTCATCGATGGCACGCAGACGGGCGTGCTGGGCGATCTGCTTCGTGGCCTGGAGCGCGAGCGGGGCCTGCCGCCCGATGCTCGTCGCGATCTCGACAGCCCGAGGGAGGAGCTGGTCCGGCTCGACGACCTCGCGGACGAGGCCGATGCGCAGCGCCTCGGCGGCATCGAGCGGCTCGCCGGTCAGCAGCAGATACAGCGCCTCGCCCATCGGGACGACCGTCGGCAGGTGGTGCACGGCGTAGCTCGCGACGATGCCGCGCGCGACCTCGGGTGAGCCGAACCGCGCGGCCGTCGAGGCGATGCGGATGTCGGCATCGAGCGCGCGCTCCAGGCCGCCGCCCATCGCCGGCCCGTTGACAGCGGCGATCCACGGCTTCAGCGACCGCGCGAGGGCGCGGCGCAGCGCCAACACGTCGTGGCCGATCTCCTCGATAGTCGGGTCGCGCGGGAGCCCGACCGCGTCGCGCTCGGCGGTCTCCTTCAGGTCGCGACCGGCGGAGAAGGCACGCCCGGCGCCGGTGATGATCGTCGCGCGCACGGCGTCGTCGCGATGGACCTCGTTCAGCATGTCGCCGAACTGCCGCCACATTTCGGCGCCGAAGGCGTTGAGGCGCTCGGGCCGGTTGAACGTGACGAGGGCGTAGTGCCCTCGACGATGCTTCTCGAGCTCGATGAATGCCACGTGGTCGCTCCTTCGCGTGATGCGCGACCGAGGGGTGCCATCCTACGCGACCGGCGACGCGAGTCTCGTTACTGCCTCGGGCTAAGATGCCCGCGTCGATTGCGAATTCACGAGGAGCCAGCATGCGTGCCGCCGTCGTTCGCGAGTTCGGTCCCGTCGAGGGCATCCGCGTCCAAGAGATCGACGATCCGGTCTGCGGGCCGGACGAGCTCCTCGTACGGGGCAACTTCGCGGGCGTGAACTTCGCGGACGTCGGGATGGCCACGGGCGCGGCACGACGACGCGAGCCGCCCTTTGCGCCGGGCGTCGAGGCGGCCGGCACCATCGAGCGGACGGGCGCGAACGTCGACTCGTTCACGGAGGGGCAGCGCGTCGTCTACTGGTACCCGCTCCCCGGTGCGTTCGCCGAGCTCGCGGCGGTCCCCGCGTGGCGTGTCGTCGCGATTCCCGATGACGTACCGGACGAGGTCGCCGTCGCACTCATGGTGCAGGGCGCGACCGCTCACTACCTCGCGACCGACTCCTTCGACCTCCGCTCGGGCACGACGTGCCTCGTCTATGCCGCGGCCGGCGGGGTGGGGCACGTGCTGGTGCAGATCGCTCGTGCTCGGGGAGCCCGTGTCCTCGGGGTCGTCGGAAACGAGGGCAAGATCGGCTTCGCGCAGGGCCTCGGCGTCGACGTGGTCATCGACCGCAGCGCCCGCGACGTCCTCGAGGCGGTGCGTGAGGCAACGGATGGCGAGGGCGTCGACGCGGTCTACGACGCCGTGGGCGCCGCCACCATCGAGCAGTCCTTGCTGGCGACGCGCCGTCGCGGGACGTGCGTCCTCTATGGTGCTGCCTCAGGACCCGTGGGCATCCTCGATACGAGCCTCATGCAGCGGGCGGGATCGATCTTCTTCACGCGGCCGGGCCTCGGCGACCACCTGAGGGACGCCGACGAGTACGGCCGGCGCATGACAGACCTGTTCGACTGGTACCGCGCCGGACAACTCACGCCGCAACTCGGGGGCACGTGGCCTCTGGAGGGCGTCCCGGAGGCGCTCGCCAAGATCGCGTCCGGCGAAACCACCGGGAAGTTGCTCGTCCGTGTCCATTGACGTGGCCTGCCATCAAGAACGCGAGGGGACCAGATGACGAACGTGCCGTCCGACGCCGAACTGCGAGCCGACTTCGAGGCGCGACGGAACTGGGGTCGCTGGGGCGCGGACGATGAGGCCGGCGCGCTCAACCTCGTCACGCCCGAGAAGCGCCTCGCGGCGCTCGCCCTCGCGAGGACGGGGCGCACGGTCTCGCTGAGCCGCCCGTACCCGAAGGCGCCCGGGCCTCGGAATCCCTCGCCCGCGCAGCACTTCATGAACTTGTACATCGGGCCGCGGGCGGGCGCGGTGACCGACTACTACGGCTTCGTCTATCACGGCACGACGATGACCCACATCGATGCGCTGTGCCACGTCTGGGACGGGCCCGAGATGTGGAACGGCCGCGACCCGCGCCGCGAGCTGCGGGCGGACGGCGCGCGCTTCGCCGATGTCACGGCATGGTCAGGCGGCATCATCACGCGGGGCGTGCTCCTCGATGTGCCGCGATTCCGAGGCGCGCCGTACGTGCGACCAGGCGAGCCGGTGCACGGCTCGGAGCTCGAGGCCGTGGCGGCCGCCCAGGGGGTGAGCCTCGAGGCGGGCGACGCGCTGCTCGTCTACTCCGGCCGCGAGGCGTACACGCGCGACTTCCCGGCGCCCGAGGGCGATACCCCCGGCCTGCACGGATCGTGCGCGCCATTCATCCGCGACCACGACGTCGCCATCCTCGTGTGGGACATGATGGACGCGACGCCGAACGTCGAAGGGCTGCGCTGGCCCGTACACGGCGTGCTGTCGAACTACGGCGTCGCGCTCCTCGACAACGCGCTCCTCGAGCCGCTGGCGGCCGCGTGTGCCGAGGAGGGTCGCTACGAGTTCGCGCTCCTCGTGCTGCCGCTCGTCGTCGAGGGTGGGACCGGCAGCCCTGTGAACCCGGTCGCGATCTTCTAGCGTCCTCGTCGGTCGCGGGTCGGGGTCTTGCACTCCAGCGACGCGGCCCACTCGAACTGACATAATGCCGCGCGACGCCCGTAGCCGGTCTTGCTGGTGCTCGACCTCAGCCGAAGGGCTCGACGCTTGAGTCGACTCCGCGTTCTCGCCTTCTCCGACGTCGCGCTGCCCGAGGGGAGCGGCGGTGTCGAGCGGCAGATCGAGGAGGTCTACGGGCGCTGGGTGGCCGCCGGCGACGCCGAGGTGCTGCTCGTCGCGCTCGGGGACCAGTCGCTGCCTCGGCGCGACGTCCGGCGCGGCGTGCGCATCGTCCGGGCATCACAGTTGAACCTCGGGCGGCTGACGGGGATGCAGGCCACGCTCTCGTGGGGCGTCTGGCCGCTGGCGTTCAAGGCCGCTCGCGTCTTTCGTCCCGACGTCGTGCACGCGCACACGCTCTTCTACGCATCGTCGCCCGCCGCGGCGGCCATCGCACGTCGGGAGGACCTGCCGCTCGCGCTCACGGCGCACATCGGCTCCCTCGACGCGCTTCCCGGGCCTCAGCGTGCGGCCAGTCGACTGTATGAGTCGACGATCGGTCGAGCGCTGGTGCGCCAGGCCGACGTCACGATCTGCGTCGGCGAGAGCGTGCGGCGTCACATCGAGGGGCTGGGAGGACGGGAGCCTCACCTGCGCGTCGTCCCAAACGGCGTCGATCGCGGGCGCTTCCACCCGGGGCCGCGCCAGCTCATCGAACGGGAACGGGGCGCCGGCGAGCCGCTGATCATCGTGAGCGCCGGCCGCCTGATCTTCAACAAGGGGCACCACGCGGTCATCGATGCCGTTCGCGCGCTCGACGAGGACGGGCTGCCGGTCGAGTTGCGCATCGCAGGCGACGGACCGATGCGCGACGAGCTCGAGCAGCGGGCGGCCGACCTCACGGCTCGCGGCGTGGTGACCTTCCTCGGGCAGCGCGACGACATCGAAGACGTGGTGCGGGACGCCGACGTCTTCGTCCGCGCCTCGATGACCGAGAGCATGCCGATGGGTGTCCTCGAGGGGATGGCCACCGGCCTCGCGGTCGTCGCCTCGGACGTCGGGTCGACGCGCGAGATCGTCGAGGACGGTCGGACGGGGCTGCTCGTCCGCCCGGAGCAGCCCGTCGACCTCGTGGAGGCGTTGCGCTGCCTCGCCTCCGATGCTGCGCTTCGGCGTGAACTCGGGCGCAACGCGCGCGAGGCGACCGAGCGCTTCAGCTGGGACGCGTCGGCCGCCGGCACCCTCGAGGCCGTGCATGAGGCGGTGCGGCTGCATCGAGCACGATCGGCCGCGTCGGAGCCGGTTCGATGAGGGTAGCGCTGGCCCCCGGCAGCGCCCGCAGCGCCACTGAGGTCGTGACGCGGCGCGCAGAGGTCGTAGTCCCGGGGAGCGTGCTGCTCCTAGTCCTGTTGCGGCGCTGGGCGCAGATGGGTGCCTACGCGCCCGGTCTCGACGAAGGGAACTGGCTGGCATTCGGGCACGCCCTCCTCGGCCGTGCCGACTCACTGCCGGACGGTATCCCGCTGTTCACCGTGCCGCCCCTGGTGCCCCTCCTCATGGCGCTGATCGATGGGCTGGCCGGTCCCATGGCGGCCGCGAAGACCGTCGCGCTTGTCTCGATGGGCGGCATCTACGTCGCGACGTACGCCGTCTCTCGCCGAGGCGGCCTATCGATGGGCAGCGCGCTCACCGCGGCGACGCTGCTGTCCGTCTCCTCGGCGGTCCTCGAGCCGGTCGCCTTCGGCGGCTATCCGCAGAACGTCGCGTTCGCCGGGCTGCTCGTGGCCGGGTGGGGCGCCTCGATCTACCTCTCGCGTGCGCGGCCGCGCGACGCGTGGATTGCCGGGGGCGGGATGGCGATCGCCGCCACCTCGCACCACATGTACTTCCTCGTCACCATCGCTGCCGTGGGCGTCGTCTGGCTGATCTGGATGGTGGAGCGGCCTCCACGCGATGAGGTGATCGAGAAGACTCGCCACCTCGCGATCGCGGGGCTGCCCGCACTGATCACCTACATCCCGACGGCGACCGCGCTGCTCCGCTCGTCCTACGAGGCGCCCGTCAACGCCTCGGGCGCCGACTACGTCGCCTCGATCACGTACGTCTTCCCGGACCCGACCTGGCTCTGGGTCACGGTGGCCGGCTCGGGGATCGTGTACCTCGTTGGGAGCACGCGCCTCTCCGGTCCGCTCGCGCGGCTCGCGCTCGCGCTCGTGGTCTTCCCCGTGCTGCCGTTCGCCGTCACGTCCGAGGCGCGGCTCCTGCCGCCGATGGTCGCAGGAGGGCTGATCGGATTCGGGATGGCGCTCGATCATCTGCGCGACCTGCCCTCGAGGGTGGGCGTCTCGGCATTCGCGGCGGCTGCGGTGGCTGTGGCAGCGCTGATGTTCGTGGCCGACCGACGCGCCGAGATCGCCTTCGGCTACTTCAGCGCCGTCGACGAATCGATGCTGCAGTCGGCGGCCTGGCTCGACGAGCATACCGACGGCCACGTCGCCGTTCGGACGGACTACCGAGGCTGGCCGGTCGGCTGGTGGTATCGAGCGCTCGTCGGTGGCGACGTCCTCGTCGGGAGCGACGAACGCTGGGTTGCCTTCGCCGAGGAGGTCGAGGGCGCGCGCATCGTGAGCGAGCTCTTCGAAGCGCGAAGCGCCGCCGAGGCCCGCGCGGTCGCCGCGCGATACGGCATCTCGGCCGCCGTCACGAGGAAGTGGGACTGGATCGGCTGGCGTCAGTGGGTCGAATCGCCCGAGCCGGTCGCGATCCTCTACGACGACGGGACCCGCATCGTCCTCGATCTTCGTGAGCGCTGACCTCGTCCTCCTCGCGCGCCGTCACTGGACCGGCACCCTGCTGCTGATCGCGGCGACCGGCGGCGTCTTCGCGTCCGGGCTCGTCCTTCAACTGCTGGCGATTCGCTGGCTCGACGGGGCGGAGTACGCGCGGTTCGTGCTCGCGATTGGCCTCGGAAACGCCGCGGGCATGGTCGCCGCGATCGTCAGTCCGGTCGTCGCGGAGCAGGCGGCGAACGGGCGAGCACGGCCGCTGCCCGCCTCACCTCGAGTGGTGGCGCTCTGGGGCATCGGCGCGGGCGGTGTCCTCGTCGCGCTTCTGGGCTTCAGCACGGACCCGGGCCTGGCGGCGCTGGCGGTCCTGCAGGTACCGCTGGTCTTCGCTATTGCGGTGGGAACCGGGGGGTTGCAGGGCGAGATTCGCGTGTCGGCGACAGCGCTCTCGACGACGGTGTGGGCTGCGACGCGCCTCGGGATCGCGGTCGGGCTGGCCCTTGCGATCGTGCGTGACGACCGGATGTTCGTCCTCGGGTTGGTCCTCGCACTGGCGTGCCAGGTGGCCACGCTCCGCGCGCTCGGCGCGTTTCGTCGCATCGAGTGGGTTCCGAACGTCGATGTTCGAGGCCTGCTTCGGCAGTACGCGACCTGGCTGACGTTCGGGTGGATCGTCAACGCCGATGTCATCGTGGCGCCGCTGCTCCTGCCCGACGGGGCGGCCGGTGACTACGCGCTCGCGCTGACGCTCGGTCGCCAGGCGATCTACCTCGTCGCCCCCGTGGCGTTCGTCCTGCTTCCGATCTCGTGGTCGCGACCGCCGTGGCAGCAGCGATCGCTGCTCCTCGGGGTGTGCGCGCTCGGCGCCGCCGTGACCGTCGCGATGGTCCTCGTGCTCACGCCGGCGCCCGGGGCCGTTGTCGAGCTGCTGAGGCCAGACGAGCCCCTCGCCGACTCGATGCTCGTGAGGCTCTACGCACTCATCGGTGGCGTTGGCGCATTCGCCACGCTGCTCTTCGTACTCGGTGCGGGGACGAGGAGCATGCCCTCGCTGCGTGCGCTCTTCGCCTTCGGGCTGACGCTTGGTGTCGCGCTGGTGCTGATAGGACGCGATTCTCGAGGCCTCGCGGTGACCCAGCTTCTGGCCCTCGCCACGATCGCGGCGTGGCTCTGGCGCCTCGATTGGCGCGCGACGAGCCCGTCGCCGCGCTAGGTCGAATCGACGAGGCTAGTACCCTCGGGCCCGCGCGGCGAAGACCGTGCCGGTGGCGAGCATCACGACAAGCGTGACCACCCCAATGAGTGTGCGTGTCGAGGTGAGGTGCCACTGCCGACCGCTCTCGGCGGTCGCGCCGCTGCTCACGAGATCGAACTGACCCATGAATGACTCGTTCACGTAGACGGAGTACCGCCCGAGCGGGAGCGTCGGGGGCAGGTCCATCTTGAACGAGCCGCTGGCTGGGCTCACCGTCGCCTCGAGCTCGAGCGTGCCCGCGCCTTCCTTCGGGTTGCCGTCGGGTCCGAGCGGGATGACGGCCAGGGAGACCTGAGACTGCGCGATCGCACCGCCGCCGAGCAGCGCGGCCGGGGGCGCCAGCACGCGTGCGGTGGCACCCGCGGAGACCTCGGTCGGCCCGATCGAGACCGAGATGTTGATGTCCGTGGGCGGGCCCGCGTAGGGCTGTGCCTGAGCGCCTCGGGTTGGGAGCGCGAGGAGCGCCGCAGCGACGACGATGGCAGCCACGACAGACGTCTTCCACCTCACGACAGCGCCTCCCTCGAGTAGTCGGCGGACAGCAGCGAAACGATCCCGCCGAGGCCGACGACGATGGCCGCCTGCGCAAGGCCGGCGAACGACAGCATGCGATCGGTCTGGTGCCCGCTAGCCCACACGACGAACAGAACGGCATCGGTCACCACGCCGGCCGCCGCAATCACAGCGAATGCGCGCAGCAGGCGGTCGACGGCGTCGCCGCGGTCGAGCCAGGCGAGACGCTCGAGGATCGGCTGGGGGCTCAGGCGAGCACGGTGTGTGGCGACGGCGCCCACCAACGCCGCCTGCGCGCCGAGGACGATGCACATCGGTCCCACAAAGACCGGTGCCCAGTGAATCCCAGCGATGACGAGACCGTCCGGGCGGACCAGCGGGATCATCGCCAGTACGAAGCCGACGCCGACCGCCATGAGGCCCGGGATCAGCAACGTCGCGTGCGGGCTGAGCACGAGCAGCATCCAGAGGTGTCGCCAGCCGTCCGGGAAGCTTCGGAGCTTGCTCGGGCCGAGCCGGCGGCGGTAGTGCGTCGGCACTTCCTCGATCGTCCAGCCTCGACGCTGGGCGCGCAGCAGGAGCTCGGTCACGGACTCGAAGCCCGGGGTCTGCAGCGACAGGTCCTGGACGGCGCTTCGACGGAACGCGCGATAGCCCGAGTGCGAGTCGGTCACGCGGACGCCCGACAGAACGCGCAGGATCAGGTTGAAGGAGGGAGTGCCGATGCGTCGGTGCAGCCATGGCATCGCGCCCTGATCGACGTTCGCCATGCGATTGCCGATGACGAGGTCGGCGTCGGCCTCGTCGAGTGCGTTCACGAGGTCGCCGAGGTTCTCGAGGTCGTATGTGCCGTCGGCGTCGGCCGTGACGATGACGTCACCCTCGGCGGCGGCGACTCCTGCGAGGGTGGCTGCTCCGGTGCCTCGGCGAGTCGCGACGACGACGCGAGCGCCGGCGGCCTCCGCCAGTTCGGCGCTGAGATCACTCGAGCCGTTGTCCGCGACGATGACCTCGCCATCGAGCTGCGCGCGCTGGAGGCCAACCAACGCGTCGGCAACCGCAGTCGCCACGCCATCCTCCTCGTTCAGGCAGGGGAGAACGACGCTCACGGTCGGCCGCGGTCTCGGCGTCGTCGCCGAGGCGCGTGTGTACTCGGACGCGTCGCTCGACCGCTGCGTGGCTTGCGCAGCGTTGATCGGGTCGGCGACAGGGGAACTGGCCATACGAACCTCGGCGGGGAACATAAGGACTATACGTAACTCGAAGCCCTGCCGCACCCACGAGGGAAAAGAGATGTGAGGCCCGGTACCTGTGTCGACCTCAGTGCTGCCTGTGCGACGCGTTATGCGGGTGTGAAGTTCGTTCGGTCGCACGGCGAGCTCGGGACAGGCGTACTTCTAGCGCCTCAGTTCCGCCGTCCGAACCAGGCGAGAGCTGCGGCGACCGCATACGGGCCGCCCGCCGTCAGGACGGCGAGCCACTGGTTGCTGCCCGCCGTGATGAGACCGAGCAGGGCGCCTGCGATGGCGAGTCCCAGCATCAGCCGGAACGTCCACTCCTGGTGACGCCAGGCGGCGATCGCGGCGGCGACGGCGGCGGTGCCGAGCACGCCGACCGTCACGCCCTCCCACTCCTGCCCCTCGGCGATCTCCACGTCGGGCGGGAACAGCGTTTCGAGGACGAGGATGGCGGCGAAGAACAGCGCGTAGACCGTGGCGAGGACGCGCGAGATCCAGAGCGGGTCTCGCAGCTTCGACATCGTCCGGCTTACGCGAGCGATCCGCGCGGATGGCTAGTCGAGGCGCTCGAGCGCGCGATGCAGCAGGGCTGTGGAGGCCTCGGCGCGATCGCGCTCGAGCCGGCCGACGTCCTCGAGCGCCTCGGCGACCTCGACACGCGTCACGTGCGCATCGCGGAGGTAGGCCGCAAACGCATCGCGGTCGGCGCCGTGCTGATCGAGGCTGGTCCCGACCGCCTCGCAGATGGCCTCCAGCCGATGCAGTTCCATCATGCGCCTCCGCTCAGGTCTCGTTCCGCCTCAAGGATGATCTGGGTCGTTCGCAGCACCGAGTCCGGGTTGAGCGACACGCTGTCGATGCCCTGCTCAACGAGGAAACGCGCGAACTCCGGGTAGTCGGAGGGCGCCTGTCCGCAGATGCCGATCTTCCGATGCGCCTCGTGGGCCGCCCGGATGGCCTCGCTCACCATCGCCTTCACGGCCGGGTCGCGTTCGTCGAAGAGGTGCGCCACGACCTCGGAATCGCGATCCACACCCAGCACGAGCTGCGTGAGGTCGTTCGATCCGATCGAGAAGCCGTCGAACACCTCGGCGAACGCCGAGGCCTGAACGACGTTGCTCGGGATCTCGCACATCACGTAGAGCTCGAGGCCGTTCTCACCCTGTTGAAGGCCGTACCGCGCCAGCTCGTCGCGGACGAGGCGACCCTCCTCCGGCGTCCGGCAGAAGGGCACCATCACCTTCACGTTCGTGAGACCGAACTCGTCACGGACGCGCGTCAGGGCGCGGCACTCGAGGGCGAAGCCGTCGCGGAACCGCTCGTCGTAGTAGCGCGAGGCGCCGCGGAACCCGAGCATCGGATTCTCCTCGTGCGGCTCGAACATGCGGCCGCCCAGGAGGTTCGCGTACTCGTTCGTCTTGAAGTCGCTCAGGCGGACGATGACGTCCTTCGGGTAGAACGCGGCGGCGATCATGCCCACGCCCTCTGCGAGGCGGTCGACGAAGTACTCGGCCTTGTCCGGCCACCCGGAGGTGCGCGCCTCGATCCGGGCGCGCGCTTCCTCGTCCTCGAGTTCGTCGAAGCGCACGAGCGCGAGGGGATGCACGCCGATGGCGTGGTTGATGATGAACTCCTCGCGGACGAGGCCCACGCCGTCATTCGGCAGTGCGGCGAGGCTGAAGGCCTCGGATGGGTCTGCCACGTTCATCATCACCTGGGTACGCGGCCTCGGGATGTCGCCGACGTCGACCGACTCGACATCGAAGGGGAGCAGCCCCTCGTAGACGAGGCCGACATCGCCCGCGGCGCAGGAGATCGTGACCTGCTGCCCGTCGTGAAGCGTGCTCGTGCCGTCCTCGGTGCCGACGATCGCCGGCACCCCCAGCTCGCGACTCACGATCGCGGCGTGGCAGGTGCGACCACCCTGGTCGGTCACCACCGCGGCGGCCTGCTTCATCACCGGCTCCCAGTCAGGGTCGGTGCGCTCGGCCACAAGCACCTCGCCGGGCTTGAAGCTCGTGAGGTCCTCGAGGCGGCGCATGACGCGCACGGTGCCGGAGGCGATCTTGGTGCCGACGCTCTGGCCGCGCACGAGAACGGGCCCGCGCTCGCGCAGGTGGTAGGTCTCGAGGACGCCGCGCGTGCGGCGCGCCTGCACGGTCTCCGGACGCGCCTGCACGATGAAGAGCTTGCCCGTCTCGCCGTCCTTCGCCCACTCGATGTCCATCGGCGTATCGAGGCCGCGCTCGGCCGTGTAGTGCTGCTCGATGGCGATCCCCCAGCGCGCCAGCTGCAGCACGTCCTCGTTCGTCACAGAGAAGCGCCGTCGCTCGGCCTCGTCGACCCTGACGTTGCGGGTCTGCTTGCCGCCGCTGCCGTAGACCATGCGCAACTCTTTGGTGCCGAGCTGACGCCGGATGATCGGTTTGTGCCCCGTCTCGAGCGTGGGCTTGAAGACGTAGAACTCGTCTGGTGTGACGGTGCCCTGCACGATGTTCTCGCCGAGGCCGTACGCCGCGTTGATCAGCACGACGGCGCGGAAGCCGGTTTCCGTGTCGAGGGTGAACATTACCCCCGAGGCGCCGAGGTCCGAGCGGACCATGCGCTGCACGCCGACGCTGAGCGCGACGGCCGAATGGTCGAAGCCGTGCAGGGCCCGGTAGGAGATCGCCCGGTCGGTGAACAGCGAGGCGTAGCTCCTGCGGCACGCCTCCAGTAGCGCCGCTTCGCCTCGCACGTTGAGGAACGTCTCCTGCTGTCCCGCGAATGATGCCTCGGGCAGGTCCTCGGCCGTCGCGCTGCTGCGAACGGCCACCGAGACGTCATCGCCGAGGCCGCGGTAGGCCTCGATGATGGCCCGTTCGAGGACCTCGGGGAGTCGGGCGGCGCCGATCGCGAGACGGAGCTGCTCGCCTCGAGTGCGGAGCGCCGCGACATCGCGTGGGTCGAGGGTGTCGAGGAGCTCGTGCACGCGCGCATCGAGGCCGGACTCGCGCATCGCTAGGCGGAAGGCGTCAGCCGTGACGGCGAACCCGTCGGGGACACGCACGCCGCTGCTTCCGAGGTGCTGGATCATCTCGCCGAGGGAGGCGTTCTTGCCGCCCACGGTCGCGACGTCGCCCATGCCGACATCGGAGAACCAGCGGACGAACGTCTCTGTGGTCGCCGTCATGCGCACCGCCCCCTTCGGGTACCGCCTTCCACGTTCGGCGACCGGCGGCCCGTTCGTCAGGGACGATGTTCCTTCGAGGGCGGGTCGGGAGTCTGGGCGGGCAAGGAAGCCGGAAGGGGCCTACTCGCGCGGATCGCTGCCGGTCGGGGGCGCGGGGACAGAAGCGATTACTCGCGTGCCCTTGCCGTGAGCACTGTCGATCGTGAGCATGCCGCCGGCCGCTTCGAGACGTTCGGCCATCGAGCGCAGTCCGAGGTGTCCCGGGAAGTCGCCGCTCGCGTCGAAGCCGACGCCGTCGTCGGCAATCTCGAGGCGGATCGTGCCCTCGGCCTCACCGAGCCGGATGGTGACGGCGGTGCATTGCGCGTGCTTCACCGCGTTGTGCAGCGCCTCTTGCGCGACGCGGTACAGCGCCTCCTTGGTGGCGAGTGGGAGGTCTGGCTCGGCAGACAACGAGGGGCGGACGCGGAGGCCGTAGCGAGCGCTCGTCGCGGCGGCCTGCTTCTCGAGCGCGGAGACGAGGCCCTCGGTGGCCAGCGACTCGGGACGGAGCTCGAAGATCAGCGCGCGCATCTCGGCGAGGCCCGTGTCGGCGAGCGAGAGGACGTAGTCGATGGGCTGTGCGGCCTTCGAGTCGTCGCCAGCCAACTGCTTCGCCGTCTGCGCGCCGAGCGCGATGCCGTACAGGGCTTGCGAGACCGAGTCGTGCAGCTCACGTGCGAGGCGCTGGCGCTCCTCGACGGCCGCGACGACCGAGGCCTGCTGGAACAGCCGCGCGTTCTCGACGGCGACGGCCGCCTGGTTCGCCACGCTCGAGGCGAGGTCCGCGTGGCGCTGCTCGAAGGCACCCGGTGTGCTCGACCAGAGGTTTAGCACGCCGAGCACGCGGTCCTGCACGACGAGCGGCGCCGACAGCCACGAGCGTCCCGTCGCGGCCCGTCCCGGCACCTCGCGCGCCCACGCCGCGAGGGCTTCGTCCTGGCGCACGTCCGGCACCACGATCGGACGCCGTCGTTCCATGGCCAGGCGGCCCGGCCCGCCCGGCGGCCCCGCGAACCAGCGCGCCTCGACCTCCTCGATGTCGTCCGAGTCGGGGCGTCCGTACGCCTCGAGGATGCGGATGCCCACACCCTCGACCAACAGCACGGCCGCGCCATCGAAGGCGATCGCGGCACGCAGCTGCTCCAAGATGCGCGTCGCGAGCCGCTCAATGTCGAGGGTCGAGGCGACATTCTGGGAGACGTCGAGGAGCAGCTGGAGCTCGCGGGTCCGCTCCTCGACACGTTCCTCGAGGGTCTGCTCCTGCCGGACCTCGGCGGTCACGTCACGCAACACCGTGAGCACGTGCGGCTCGCCGCGGTATTCGAACGGCACGCCACGCACATCGACATCGAAGGACGAGCCGTCCTTACGAATGTCGACCGCGCGGACCGAGGTGGCCTGTCCGGCCCGAACCGTCTCCTGGAACCGCATACGGCGCTCCCGGAAGTCCGGATGCACGTGGCCGCCGCTCGGCAGATTGAGGAACTCCTCCTTGGTGTAGCCGTGCATCGCGCAGGCGGCCGCGTTCGCCTCGACGAGGGTGCCGTCGAGGCGGCTGATCGTGAGGCCATCGCTCGTCGACTCGAAGACGCGTTGATAGCGGCGCTCGATCTCACTCAGGTCATCGACCATCGAGTTGAAGCCGGACGCGAGATCGCCGAGCTCGTCACGCGATTGCACCTCGACGCGCGTTGTCAGGTCGCCTGCCCCCACGGCGCGCGTGCCCTGCAAGAGAGCCCCGATGGGATTGAGAACGACGCGGCGGTTCAGGTAGCCCGCGCCCGCGAGGGTCGCGAGGAACAGCGCACCAAGGGCCGCGCTCATCGCGAGCAGCGTCCGGTTCGCCTCGCGGTCGATGCCCCGGGTGATCGCGGCGGCCTCGGCGGTGATCTCGGAGACCGGGGCCGCAACGCCGAAGCTGCCACCGAGTGACGGCATCGCGGCGTGCGCGATGAAGAACTCCTCGCCGTTGAGCTGCACGCTATCGACCGCGATACCGCTCTCGCTCGTATCGGTCAGCATGCGGTCGAGGATGGCGGCGAACGAGGCGTTCGTCGTGGCCTCGGCGGTAAGCATGTCGAACGCATCCGTGTGCATCACCGCGCCATCGACGTCGACGTAGAACGCGAAGCCGCCGGGGGTCGGCTTGATGCCGTTGATCTCGTCGATCAGCTTGGTGATGAGCAGGTCGACCTGGATCACGCCTCGGAAGGTGTCACCCTCGTAGATCGGCGTCTCGGCAGTGACGACCAGGCCCTGGCCGATCGAGTCCTCGTAGGGCCGCGTCCACGTGGTGCGCCGAGTGGGGTTGCCGCTCGGGCCGGCCCGCTCGAGGAGGTTCGTGAGGTCGAGGTCGGCCGGGATGACCGTGTGGATGCCGCGAGGCGGGTAGTAGCGCCCGGTCCCCTGTGCGCCCACGAAGCCGATGGCGTTCGGGTCGAAGTTCCGGCCGCCGACTTCGTCCTCGAACCCCTCGAAGAGCGCGTCGAAGACCGTGTCGAGTGCGGCGACGTACTTGATCTCGTCCTGCACGGCCGGGTCGTCGAAGTTGGCGTATGGCAGGGCGATGAAGTCGGAGATGCGGTCGGGGCGCGCGTCGTAGCGCAGACCGTCCTCGGTCATGGCGAGGTTCGAGAAGTCGAACTTCGAAGTCGCGCCCGAGCTGCGGAATGCCTCCATCGCGCGTTCGGCGCGCTGGCCGACCTCCGAGGCCGACTCGAAACGGACGCCGCCCTGTTCGACAGTGCCGCCGGCGACGGCGTACAGGGCGAGCTTGCCCAGCTCCTCGAGGGCGTCGTTGCTGCGCGTCGTGGCGTTGTCCTGCGTGCGCTTGAAGCCGTACGCGACCACCCCGAGGGTCGCGGCGGCGAGCACGAGGAAGAACGCCAGGAGCGCGACGTTGAGCTTGAGGCCGAGTCCGGCTGACCTCAGAGGCATCGAGGGCTAGCCGGCCGACAGTTCGGCGAGGCCGTTCTGGGCGGCGTAGAGCGCGGCCTGCGTGCGGCTCTGCACACCGAGCTTGGCCAGCACGCTGCTCACGTGCGTCTTCACGGTCTTCTCGCTGATGTCGAGCTGGCGCGCGATCTCCTTGTTGGCGAGCCCTCGAGCGACGGCGCCCAGCACCTCGGTCTCTCGCGCTGTGAGCGCCTCGGTGGGCTCAGGGGCGCGGACCTCACGCATGAGACGGGCGGCGGCGGCGGGAGAGAGCTGCACCTGGCCGCCTGCGGCGGCCTTGATGGCGCGCCGCAGCTCGTCCGACTGCGTGTCCTTCAGCAGGTAGCCGATCGCGCCGGCCTTCACCGCGCCGACCACCGAGGCGTCTTCGAGCACGCTCGTGAGCGCGACGACCTCGGTGTCCGGCAGCTCCGAGCGGATGACGCCGATGGCGGTGATCCCATCCATCTGAGGCATCACGAGGTCCATCAGCACCACGTCCGGCCGCAACTCGTGAGCGAGGCGCACGGCCTCGGCGCCGTTCTCCGCCTCGCCCACGATCTCGAGCTCGTCGTCGAGGCCGAGGAACATGCGCAGGCCCTGGCGGACCACCGCGTGGTCGTCGGCCAACAGGATTCGAATCGTCATCGCAGTTCTCGCCACTCACCGGGTTGATGGGCGAACTGTACGGCCTCGAACGATCGCTCCGCCTCGGTCGAAAGTCGCAGACGGACGCCGCTCGAACGTCGTCGGCGCATCGAGGCCGATCGCCGATTTCGTCGGGCCGGTGAGTTCGTACAACGCCCTTCGTGGCTCGGCACGGTCGCCATCGAGGCGGCCACGGGAACGAAGGAGACGGCTATGCAACGCACGAAACTCGTCGGACGGATTCGGATCGGAGCGCTGGGGCTGCTCGCCGCGCCCGCGATCCTCGGCGCCATCGCCTGCGCCGGCGAGGCCGGGGCGGTGGGGCCGGCGGGGCCCGCGGGCCCGCCAGGACCTCCGGGTCCGGCAGCGTCCGCCGAGGCAGCCGCCTCGCTGGTCGCGACGGGAGCTGTCCTCGATGTGCACACCCACCTCGCGAGCCAGGCGCTCACGGATCAGTATGCCGGACCCGGCTTGCCGCCCTCGACCGCCGACGACCTTGTCGCACGCCTCGATGAGGGCAACGTGCAGCGGGCGGTTGTGCTGTCGGGCGGCTACATGGGGTGGCCGATCGGCCTGACCGACGACCACAACATGGCGCCCGAGAACGACTTCGTCTCGGACGAGGTCTCGAAGTACCCCGACCGCCTGATCGGCTTCTGCGGCATCAACCCGCTGTTCGACAGCGCGGTGCGCGAGGTCGAGCGCTGCCTCGAGCTGCCGGGGATGGTCGGGGTCAAGATCCACATGGCCGGCTCCGGCATCGACATGACCGATCCCGAGCAGGTCGGCGCGCTGTCGGCGGTCTTCGACGCCGCACAGGCCCACGACGCGCCGATGCTCGTCCACGTGGGCACCGAGTACGGCCTCGAGATCGACTCGGAGGGCTTCACGAACTTTGCTGGTGTCGTCGACGAGCATCCCGATGTGCGGATCACCTACGCCCACTGCGCCGGTCCGCGGGACGACCAGGGCATCGAGGCGTGGATTCGCAACGCACTGGTGACGGAGAACTCGTTCGTCGACACGAGCGCGTGCCTCGCGTACTTCAAGGACGCACCGATGTCGCAGCGTGAGCTCATCGTCTGGCGATTCCGCCAGTGGGGCATCGATCGCGTCCTCTACGGATCGGACTACCTGATGGCGGACCCCGCGGAGACGCCGCAGGAGGCGATCGACACCCTGCTGCAGTACCCGTTCACGCAGGCCGAGCTCGACACCATCCTCGGCAACGACGGCTCCGCGTGGCTGGGGCGCTAGTCGCCGCGGGTCGGATGGCCGCTGTCTCGCAGTCATCGACGAAGGCGCTTGCCGCACCACGCGGCGAGCGCCTCGTGCGTTCGGCGTACCTCAGAGGTCTCGGTCGAAAGTCGCAGGGCGGCCGACATCGAAGGTCGCTCGGCCATCGAGCCCGATCGCCGATTTCGCTCGGAAGCCCCGTCCGTACAACTACGGCATGGACACGAACCCCCTCGACGACGGCCGACATCCCCCTGCAGGGGGACGCGTTCGAGTGTGGCGGCCCGCAGGCTGGCCACCTCGAGCGACGTTCGGCGGTTCGAGAAGAGGGGCGAACGCGCAGCGACGGAGGGATCCGGGATGCAGTGAGCCAGGACGAAGCCAAGACCCCACCCAGTCCACACCGAATGGAGACTGAATTGCGTATCGCATGGCCCAACGAAGCTGCCGGCCCGGAGCTCATCACGGGGGGCAGCTCCGCGCCCGACTCGATCATCGAGGTGCAGGACCTCGTGAAGACCTACCGCAGCGGCGGTGTGCAGGTGCCCGCCCTCCGAGGCGTGTCGCTGGCCGTCCGCCGCGGCGAGATGCTCGCCATCATGGGAGCGTCGGGATCGGGGAAGACGACCCTGCTGAACTGCATCAGCGGCCTCGACGAGTTCGACAGCGGCACGGTCCGCATCGACGGCGTCGACCTCGCCTCGCTGAGCAACCGCCAGAAGACCTCGTACCGCGCCCACAACATGGGGTTCGTCTTCCAGACGTACAACCTGCTGCCGGTGCTCTCGGCCGTCGAGAACGTCGAGCTACCACTTGTCGTCTCCGGCGGCGACACGAGGCGGGCGCGCGCCCTCGCGCTGGCCGCGCTCGAGCGCGTTGGCCTCGAGGACCGCGCGCACTACCGGCCGGCGCAGCTGTCGGGCGGCCAGCGCCAGCGCGTCACGATCGCGCGGGCGCTGGTGAACGACCCCGCGATCGTGTGGGCGGACGAGCCCACCGGCGCACTCGACTCGAAGACGGCCGCGGACATCATGGCCCTCATCGAGGAACTCAACCGCGACCACGGTCAGACCGTGGTGATGGTCACGCACGACCGAGGCATCGGCGAACGCTGCGACCGCCTGATCTCGATGACCGACGGACGCATCAGCTCGGGGGAGACCCTCTAATGGAACAGCTCTTCGGCATTCCGATGGACAACATCATGGTCGGCCTGGTCGCGCTCTTCGGCGTGAGCCTGGCCGGCCTCGGCTACGTCTTCGTCTCCAGCCCGGTCATGTTCCGGATGGGGGCGCGCAACCTCCGACGGCGAGGCCTGCAGTCGGGCCTCGTCATCGTCGGGCTCATGCTCGCGACACTGATCACGACGGCGGCCTTCGCCACCGGCGACACCGTCGATCACTCGATCTCGCGAGCCGGGTACCAGCAGCTGCAGCGCACCGACCTGCAGGTGAACTTCGTCGGCGAGTCCGGCTCGTTCACGAATGACGTGGCGATCTACTTCGACGAGTCGTCCGTCGACGGCCTCGAGGCCCGGTTCGCCGGCGACCCCGACATCGACGGCTTCATCCCGCTGCTGCAGGAGCCGGTCACGATCGTCGACGGCCGCAGCGGTCTCTCCGAGCCCTCGATCGTGCTCTCGGGCATCGACCCGGTGCGGATGGAGAACCTCGGCGGCCTGCGAGGCATCGATGGCGCGGCGCCCGACCTCGGTGCGCTCGGACCCAACGACCTTCTGCTCACGCGGCGGTCGGCCGACAAGCTCGACGCCGAGGTCGGCGACGTGCTCACCGTCTACGTCGGCGACTCGACGAGCGAGGTGCGCGTCACCGCGATCATCGAGGACGAGCTCGCCACCAGCGGCGGCCACCTCTTCTACGAGAAGGGATCCGGCGGCGCCGCGATGCTGCTCTCCAGCGTGCAGCGCCTGACCGGGCACGAGGGGCAGCTCAACCTGCTGACGGTCGCCCTCCGAGGCGACATCGCCACGAGCTACCTCCAGTCCGACGCGGCGATCGGCCGCCTCGAGCCGTTCCTGCAGAGCGCCGAGGGCCGCGCGCTCCTCGGCGTCGACCACGAGGTCACCGTCGATGCCGTGAAGGCCGACGCGATCGCGGTCGCCGAGGAGCAGGGCAACCTCTTCACCACGTTCTTCCTGGTGCTGGGCATGTTCTCCATCGCGGCCGGCGTGATGCTGATCTTCATGATCTTCGTGATGCTCGCCTCGGAGCGGAAGGCCGAGATGGGCATGGCGCGCGCCGTCGGCGCGCAGCGCAGCAGCCTCGTGCGGGCCTTCGTGGCGGAAGGCATGCTCTACAGCCTCGTGGCCGGCCTCGTCGGCATGGCCGTCGGCGTGCTGGCCTCGATCAGCCTCGTGGCGGTGTTCCTCCGGGTCGCCGGCGGCTTCGACTTCATCGAGGCGCACGTCACCGCGCGCTCGCTGATCATCAGCTACTGCCTCGGGGTGGTGATCACCTTCGCCACGGTGGCCGTTTCGGCCTACAAGGTCAGCACGGTGAACATCGTTGCGGCCATCCGCGGCACCGAGGACGACGAACCGCTCAAGGCCCGCCGCCGCATCTCGTGGCGCTGGGTCCTCGCCGGGATCCCGGCCCTCGTCGTACCGCCGCTCGGCGTGTGGTTCCTCGTCCGCAAGGGCTTCGGTCTCTCGTGGGCATGGATCACGGCGCCGCTGGGCCTCGCGCTTGGCCTCGGCTCGGTGCTGCTCGCATCGAGCGCGGACTCGGAGTTCCTCTTCTCCTTCGGGGTGTCGGTGTTGCCGCTCTCGGTGGCGGTGCTGGCCGCGCACTTCCGGGCGCCTCGACGGCTCACGTGGACGCTGGTGGGGGCCTACCTCGCCGCGTACTGGCTGGCGCCGGTCGACTTCGACGAGCTGTTGCTCGGCAAGCAGCTCAACGGCGATATCGAGATGTTCCTGCTGTCAGGCGTGATGGTGGTCATCGCCTTCACCCTGATCATCGTCTTCAACGCACAGCTGCTGACGGCGATCGTGCAGCGAGGCGGTGCGCCTCGCTACACCGCAACGTTCACCCTCGGGGCCATGGCGCTCGGGTGTGTCGCGGCCGGCATCGCTGCCGGCGACCGGAGCAACGGCCTCGGGGAGCTGCTGTTCCTCTTCGCTGGGGTGCTGGCGATCGGGGCGGCGACGGCGCTGGTGTCGGTGTGGTTCACGCACCTGGCGCCCGCGCTGAAGATGGGCGTGGCCTACCCGCTGGCGAACCGCTTCCGGACGGGCATGACCATCGCGATGTTCTCGCTGATCGTCTTCTCGCTGGCGACCTTCGGCGCGATTCAGGCGAGCTTCGTCTCGATGCTCACCGCGGACGGCGGCGACGGCGGCTGGGACGTGCTCGTGAGCGCGAACCGCAACACTGCCGTGAGCGACATCCGAGGCGCGCTCGAGGCCGAGGGCGCCCCGGTGGCCTCGGACATCGAGGCCGTCGGCCGCACCTCGACCTTCACCGGCCTGACCGAGGTGCGGACATCCGAGGGCGAGTTCCGGGCGTTCCCCGTCCTCGCGGCCGACGACGCCTTCCTGTCGATGCGGGACGGCCGGCTCACGGGCTGGGCGCCAGAGTACGAGAACGAGCGTGCAGTGTTCGACGCCGTGAAGAACGGCCACGGGCTGGCGATCATCGACCCGAACGTGCTGTCCGACAACTTCAACGAGTACGAGTTCTACGTGGACGGCCTCGCGGTGAACGACCACCACTTCGAGCCGTTCGACCTCGAGCTCCGCAACGTCGATGCCGGCACGACCTCGACGGTCACGGTGGTCGGCATGCTCGCCATCCAGGTCGACTCCTCGATCGCATCGGGTGTGTACCTGAACGACGACGACTTCCGAGCGACCTTCGGCGAGCCCGCCTACCTGCGCACCTACGTGCGGCTGGCGGACGGCGTCGACGACACGATGGGTGCCCAGGCCATCGAGTCCGCGCTCGTGACCGAAGGCGTGCAGGCCGAGTCGATTCGGGCCCTGCTCGAGGAGTCGGCCGCCGAGAGCAACACGTTCATCCGCATGTTCCAGGGCTTCATGGGCCTCGGGCTGCTGACCGGCATCGCGGCGCTGGGCGTCATCGCCTTCCGCTCGGTGGTCGAGCGGCGGCAGCAGATCGGGATGCTGCGGGCGATCGGGTACCAGAACTCGACGATCGCGCTCACGTTCATCCTCGAGTCGAGCTTCATCGCGCTGATGGGCATCCTCTCGGGTGTGGTCGGGGGCATGATCATCGCGCGGAACCTGCTGACCTCGGGACCGCTGAGCGGCAACGGGGTGGAGTTCATCATCCCTTGGGCCGAGATCCTCGTGATTGCGGGAGCCTCGTTCGTCTTCGCGGTCGCAATGACGTGGCTGCCGAGTCGCCAGGCGGCCGGCGTCCCGGTCGCCGAGGCGCTGCGTTACGAGTAGCGGCCTGCCAGCCGAGGGATTCACGAGGGGATGGCTCAGCCATCCCCTCGCTGTCGTTCGTCAGGCGTCAGGTCGAGGGCGGCGTCGGCTCGATGCTTCCGAGCACACGGTCGAGGTAGTCGTTCGCGAAGCGGCCGTTCGGATCCAACTCGCGACGCACGGCCTGGAACTCGTCCCAGCGCGGGTAGCGCGCGCGAAGCGTCTCGTGGGTCTGGAAGTGGAGCTTGCCCCAGTGAGGGCGGCCGTCGAGGTCCGACATGATTGCCTCGACGCCCTCGAAGTACTGCTGGTAGCGCTCGTGCGTGCGGAGGTGAACGGCGAAGGAGCAGGTCTCGCGGCCGTAGGCCATGCTCAGCGGGATGTCGTCTGCCGCTGTGAAGCGCATCTCGATGGCCATGCTCACCTCGAGGCCCGTCCGCGCGAGGAATGAGCGATAGCGCTCGAACACCTCGCGCGCGGCCTCACGAGGGATGAAGTACTCCATCTCGTGGAACTTCACGCGACGCTCGGAGGTGAACACGCGGTACGAGCGGTCGACGTAATCCTCGCGGCCGGTCGGCGGGAGGCGTCGTCGGAGCCGGCGGCTGGCCGACGGGAAGCGGCGGCCGAGCTGGACCAGTCCGTTCGCCGCCCAGTCGCCGATGATTCGATCGTCGCGGAACCGTCGCCAGCGGCCGAGGGGCTCGGCCTCACGGGGCGTGCGGTTGTTTCGCTTCGTGAAGGCGTACGCGGCGCCAGGCTGCCAGAAGAACTCGAAGTGCTCATTCGCCTCGATGTGCGTGTCGAGGTCGCGCAGCACCTCGTCGATCGGCATCGGCTGTTCGAGCGCGTGCAGGTTGAAGGCCGGCTCACACTGCAGCGTCACCGCCGAAACGATGCCCAGCGCGCCGAGGCCGACGCGAGCGCTCCGGAAGATCTCTGCGTGCGACGTCGGCGAGCACTCGATGGCGTTGCCCTCGCCGTCGACGAGCCTCAGTCCACGCACCTGCGTCGCGATACAGCCGTACCTTGCGCCGGTGCCGTGCGTGCCGGTGGCGAGGGCTCCCGCGATCGTCTGGTAGGCGACGTCGCCCATGTCCTCCATCGACAGACCTTCGTCGAAGAGCCGCCAGCTGAGCTCCGACAGCTTGATCCCGGCCTGCACCGTGACGAGGCCCGACTGCCGGTCGACGTCGAGGACGCGCCGGTAGCGCGAGAGATCGATGAGGTGGCCCTCGGCGACGGCGATCCCGGTGAACGAGTGCCCGCTGCCGATCGCCTTGACGCGCTCGCCCCGGAGGGCGGCTTCGCGGACGATCCCGGCGATCTCTGCCTCGCTGCGCGGTCGGTGCACGCGCGTTGGGTAGGCGCGTTGATTGCCGGCCCAGTTGCGCCAGCGACTGCGGCCCCGTTGTGAGGAGTCGCTACCGCCGACGCTCGCCGCCTGGATCGACATGTCTCAGGTCCCACCGCTACCGCCACAGTGGCGCATCGACGCCGCGTGCCCCAACGAGGGAGCGCGGCGCGGCGACCATGCTCGCACACACGGGTGGAGAGCACCGACATGGTCTCAGCAGCCGACTTCGAAGCCGTTCCCGGGCCGGCGCGACATCCGACAGCGTACCTCGCGCCTATCAGCCCAGGTTGCCTCACTCGCTCGTGATCTGGGCGTGGTAGCTGCAGTAGTTGGGACTCAGCGGATCGCCGACCTCGAGGCCGGATCGCCTGAGTGCCTCCTCGACGTCGGCCCGACGCTCTTCGGGCTCGCCGTACTGTCCGAGCAGCCAGTCGGCCACGACCTCGATGTCGATGATCGGTTGCTGGCACACATCGCAGTGGTGAAGCGCGTCGATCTCACCGGCGAGCTCGTACGTCAGTGGTCCGCCCGGCGAATCGCCTTCGGTCGCCGCTGCCACCTCTATGAGGAATCTCTCGAGGGAACGCGGCAGCCCATTCGCAAGATCGTTGTTTGTCATCACCCCTCCAGCGGAATCCCGTGTGCTCCGTGGTGCGTTCGCGAGCTCGTGGACGCGCCCACGCGCTCGCCGAGACGTGGCGTGCCGAGCTCCAGCTCAGGCAGCACCTCGCGCTCGTAGAAATCGAAGAAGCCCTCCTGGTTCGGGCCGATCTGGCGCACGTACAGGTGGTCGTAGCCGGCGGCCTCGAACTCCCGGATGAGCGCGAGGTGCTCGCTCGCGTCCGGACTGCAGGCGATGCCGGCCACGATGTCGTCGTCATCGAGGCCCGCCGCAGCGGCCTGGAAGTCCGACGGTCGTCGCAGCTCGAGGCCGGTGAGGCCCCCGAGTGCCCGCACGGGCCACCACTCGCGCACGGTTCGGCGCGCCTCCTCGACGGTCGGTGCCCAGCAGACCTTGATGCCGCCGACGCGTGGCGCAGCAGGCGCTGCGCGGCGGAAACGACCGATGACGGCGTCGTCCGTCGTCGTCGCGATGAGTCCGTCGGCGAGCTCGGCGGCGATCGAGGCGGCGCGCGGCCCGCCCGCGGCGACGAACAGCGGTGGCGGCCGTTCCGGGAGCGAGTAGATACGGGCGAGCTCCACGGTGTAGTGACGGCCTCGAACGCTCTGCTCGCCGCCGGACCACAGCAGCCGAATGACCTCGATCGCCTCTCGCAGCATCTCGTGGCGCTCGCTCACCGTGGGCCATCGATCGCCCAGCACGTGCTCGTTGAGGTTCTCGCCGCTGCCGACGCCGAAGAAGAAGCGTCCGGGCGCGAGGGTGGTCACGGTCGCCGCGGCCTGCGCCAGGATGGCGGGGTGCGTGCGGATGATGGGGCAGGTGACGGCGGTCCCAAACTGCAGCGAGCCTGTGGCCTCGGCGATGCTGCCGAGCACGGACCACACGAACGAGCTCTCGCCCTGCGCGTCCGTCCACGGGTGATAGTGGTCCGAGATCGCCGCGAAGCCGAAGCCCGCTTGCTCGGCGCGCACTGCGCTTCGCACGAGGTCGGGCGCGCTGTGCTCCTCGCTCGAGAGGTTGTAGCCGACGCTGATCATCTCCAGTCCATCGTCTCAGCCGGAACAAGGCCGCGAGCCGGCGCCGGACCGGACCCCGCACGCGGCTCGAATTGACCAACCGGCGCGACGAGGTCGCTCGGCACCGCACTGTTGCGGATATGCAACGTCCTGGTCCTGCATCGTCAGGCTGATGCAAGTTGGCCAGTCGCACGCTGGGAGGTGGATTCGAGCGAGGGGCGCGTCGAGGTCCGAGCGCAGCGCGCCGCTCGTGGACTCGAGGAGGGAGCGCTCCGTGCCGAGTCCCAGCATCGACGTCGCGAAGACGATCGCCGATCTCGGCCCTTTGCCATCGCCGACGAAGAGCGCAGTGCTCGTTCTCATCGTCGGCATCCCCGGCAGCGGCAAGGGCCAGGTGGCGGCCTCGCTGCACGCCGCGGCGCCCCTCGTCCTGATCGACGAGGTCGAGCTCCTCGGTGGGATCGAGGCCGCGGGGCAATCATTCGCGACACGCCTCGAGG
The DNA here is from genome assembly GCA_041390625.1 of Dehalococcoidia bacterium. GTDB lineage: Bacteria > Chloroflexota > Dehalococcoidia > UBA2979 > UBA2979 > RBC038. The sequence continues at coordinate 42,191 of JAWKPM010000016.1, forward strand.
CGGAGCGGGCGGTCGAGGAGGTCGCCGGCGCGCTGCTCGAGCAGGGCGTGAGCGTGCTGCTGAATTCCTCGAGCCCCACCGCCTTCGAGCGGCGCGCGCTCTTCAGTCTCGCCGAACGCCACGACGCGCAGATCGTGGTCGTGGAGGTCGGTGCCGCGACGCCTGTGGTCACGCGGCGCCTCGAGGACGCCGCCTCGGATGCCGAGGAACGAGCGTTGGCGACGGAGCAAGCTGATCGCTCCGAGCCGATCAACCACGAGCACATCTACGTCGACACGACGAGCGGCCTCGAGCACATCGAGCTTGCGGTGGAGGCGATTCGACGCGCTCAGGCCGGTGAGCGGGCGCCCCATACCTGATTGGCTCGATTCCTGGTGGGTTCTCGCGGTGTGGGCGGGTTTCGTCCTCGCGTCGCTGGGCGCCCTCGTCTGGGATCTGACGCGGGCCAACGCGGGGCTGCCCTCGCTGATGAAGTTCGTCTGGGGTGCCACGGTCCTCTACTCCGGGCCCGTCGGTCTCGCCATCTATCGCTACGCCGGACGAGGCCAGATTCCCGAGGACAGCTGCCGCGACGGGGATTGCGATCCACCTCGCACTGCTACTCCGGCTGCGGCGCCGGCGAGCTGATCGGCGTGACGATCGCTCTTGGCGCTCGGCAATCTGTGGGTGACGGTTGTGACCTTCGTGCTCGCCTATGCAGCCGGTTACCTCATGACCGTCGGCCCGTTGTTGCAGGCGGGCGAGTCCATGCCGACGGCCCTCCGCGATGCCGTGGTCAGCGAGACCGCCTCGATCACCGTGATGGAGCTGGTGGCTGCGTCGGTCGCGATCGTCCTCGGCGGGCGTGCCGGCATCGGAGCAGCGCGCTTCTGGTCCTCGCTCGTGCTGTCGCTCTCCGCGGGGCTCGTGGCCGCGCTGCCGATCAACGTGCTGCTGGTTCATCGAGGCATCAAGGAGGGGATGCACAACCCCCAGCACAGCCTGGAGGCGGCTTCGTAGATACCCGGCCTCGGGTTGTCAGGTAATCGATCGAGCCCCACCCGCCTCGTTCAGCCGATTCTCACCTCGGAGGCGGAACACTGGGGGCCGAGGGGCGGCGGCAGACCGGCCCCGGAAACGAGGATCACATGACGCAGGAATGGCAGGCATCGCCGGAACCTCTGAGTGAGGCGCGCGTGGAGGAAGAGCTGCGCGGGCTTCCCAACTGGCACCACGACGGCGACGCCATCGTCCGCGAATACCGCTTCGGGGATGCGGCGGAGGCCGACCGCTTCCTGAGCCGCGTCGAGGAGGTCGGTCGCAACGTCGAGCACGACCCGACCATCGCGCGGGATGGCGGCGCCGTCCGGCTGACATTGACGACACATGACACGGGTGGCGTGAGCGACAAGGACGTCAAGCTGGCGCGACTCATCCAGGCGATGACGGACGAGCAGGCCACCTTCTAGGTGGCTCTGCTCGGACCGTCCGCCAACCGATCGCGCGGCGAAACGCTTCGCCGCTCGAACGAGGAAGGAGGCTGATGCATGGAACGACAACTACGTACCGAGCTGCTGGAGATCGCCGGGACGCGGGAGCCCGCCCTCCGGGACGAATTCGACTCCTTCGTGCGGCACGTCCGCGAGCTGCCGGCGGAGCGACGCCCCTCCGAGGAGGCCGTCATCGACGTCCTCGAGGCCGGTGGCACGAGCGAGCCGGTCGTGCGACGCCTCGCGAGTAGCTACTCGAAGCGCATCTGGGGCGAGCGCGTCGATTGGGATGACGCCGCCGCGCAGCAGATGGCGGGGACGGACAAGGCGAGGCGCTAAGCGGTCCGGCCGGCGCGACGTGAACCTCTCGATCCGCCCGTTCGCCCTGTTAGGCGGATGAGAGGGCCTCCTCGGGAGCAGTTATCTGGCAGCGTCGGCGGGCGTGCGACGTTGCGACCTGGTTCGGCGCGCCCCGGCAAGTTTCGCCGTCGCTCCGCGCCGCCGACAGATTCCGAAGGGGGATTCATGATCAATGTGAAACGAAGGCTTGGAGTGCTGGCGCTGGTCGGCCTCGGGCTGCTTGCGGCGCCGGCGGCCGCGATGGCACAGGACGTTGCGACGTCGCTCTCGTTCAACGAGCCGATCGTCGAAGAGGGCGACCAAGCCGTGACCGTCGCCGAGGCGTCGCACAGCGAGCCGTTCTTCATCGTGGTGCACGAGGGCACCATCGCCCAGTTCGGTGCCGTCATCGGAAACACCGACCTGCTGGATGCCGGTACGCACACGAACGTGCCGGTCGACGTCAATCGCGCGCTCGTGAACCACGAGTACGTCTGGCCGATGCTGCACACCGACGGCAATGGCAACGGCGTCTACGACGACCCGGCGACCGACCCACCGGTCACCGACGCTGATGCGGGTAACGCTCAGATCAATGACGTCGTCGCGTTCCCCGGCCAGGTGACGGTGTTCGACCCGAACGCCACGCCGACGACGGGCTCGACCCCGTTCACCGGTGAGGCCCCCGGCACGGGCTCGATCGGACTGCTGGTCGCCTCGCGGGCGACTGACGCAACGGGGCTGGCCGGCGCGCTCAATGACGCTGGATGCCCGGTGATCAGCCTCGCCATCATTCAGGACGGACAGTGGGGCATCTACATCGTGGGTGCGCCCGAGATGGTGAACGGCACCTTCCCGGCCACCGTCGAGGCGAATACCGCGTTCTTCGTGCTCTGCGGCTTCTAGCCGAGTCGCGCACTCGAACCGGGGAGGCGGCCGATATCGGCCGCCTCCCCGACGTCGTCTCGTCGCGCAAGGCGGTGGCTCGAGCCAGGGCCCCGAGTCCCGCCACCGAGCGTTGACGTTCCGTGGACGCCATCGGTCCCCCAATGGCGCTGACCGCTTCCGCCGTCGCGCGGGGGTGTCCTGCCGCTGATCTACTCGCCCTACGGGAGTGGCGTGATCACGACCTCGGGGCTCCCGTTGTTCATCGGCTACCTCTCGAGCACGACCGCGCTGTCGACGTCCACCCTCCTGATCACGGAGCGCGCGAGACGTCGAGCGAGAAGCGGGGCACATCGAGCCATCGCACCCGCGCCGCGCCCGCTCGATCCCTGACGCTCGTCCCGACCCGTACGGGCCGCGGGCGTGTCGGGCGCCCGCTGGCGAGGAATCGTTAGCCGTCCGCAATCCCGATGTGCTCTCCGTTGATGGAGGGGCGGGTGCGAGCTCCTACGCTCGATGACGGTCGCCACGAGCGCCGACCGCACGGATGAGGGTGCATGAACGCGACGGTTGCCACGCCGCGACCGGAGGCTCTGTCAACGAGCCGGCCGGTAATCCACCTCGACGCGGTCACGAAGCGCTTCGGCGCGTTCGATGCGTTGCGCGGGGTGGGTCTCGAGGTGCCACGTGGCCAGGTCTTCGGCCTGGTCGGGCCCAGCGGCTGCGGCAAGACCACGCTCGTGCGGGTCGTCGTCGGCCTGAGCGTGCCAACCGAGGGCAGCGCGACGGTGCTCGGCCAGGCGCCGCACGATCTCTCCCCTGACGACCGTCGACGCATTGGCTACGCGCCACAGGAGTTTTTCCTCGATCCGGCGCTCACGGTGAAGGAGAACTGCAACTTCGTGGCGAGCCTCTACGGGCTGGGCTGGCGCACTCGGAGACGCCGCACCACGGAGCTGCTCGAGACGCTGCAGCTCGCCGAGGCACATGACCGCCTGGCGCGCAGCCTGTCCGGCGGCATGCGTCGGCGCCTGCTGCTCGCGTGCGCTCTCCTACACGAGCCCGAGCTGCTCGTGGTGGACGAGCCGACGTCAGGCCTCGATCCGTTGCTCCGTCGCGAGGTGTGGGATCACCTCCGCGGCCTCAGCGATCGAGGCGTCTCCATCCTGCTGACGACGCAGTACCTCGACGAGGCCGATTCGTGCGATCGCGTGGCGGTCATGGAGCAGGGACGCACCATCGCGAGCGGGACGCCGGTGGAGTTGCGCGCGCAGGCCCGGCACGCCGACATCCTCGTGTTCGAGGTCGAGCAGTTCCCCCGCGAGGACGTCGGGCTGCTGTGGCGCCTCGATGGTGTGCGGAACGCCACGGCGACGGACGGCGAGGTGCGTGTCGCCGTCGACGATGGGGCGGAGGCGACGGCCTTCCTGACGCGCTGGTTCTCCGACCACGGCGCCACCGTCCTGGCGGTCCGGACGCAACTGCCGACCTTCGACGAGGTGTTCATCGAGCTCGTGCGCTCGGCCGAGGTGGACTCGCTCGACTGATGCGCCCAATCATTCGCACGCTGAGCTTCTTCGTGAAGTGGCTGTCGGAGATCGCCCGGCAGCCGGCGCTGATGCTGCTCCTCGTCGTCGGTCCGTTCCTCGTGCTGCTTGCCTTCGGGCGCGGCGTCGAGATCGGCGGCCCGAAGCCGCGGACGATCGTGGTCCGCACGGGGGAGATCGATCAGCCGATCGACCCGCTCCCCGAGGAACTGAGCCAGTTCGTCGATCTCGTTCGTGAGACGGACGATGCGCAGGCGGCGCGCGCCGACCTGCTCGCCGGCCGGGCCGACGCAGTGCTGATCGTGCCTCGAGACCCGCTGTTGTTCCTCGATCAGGGGCAGCACGTGCCGCTGCAGGTGCTCATCGGTGAGATCGACCCGGTCCGCGCCAGCTACGCGCGCGCCTTCCTGCGCGACCAGGTCGCGACCCTCAACCAGCAGACGATCGCGAAGACGATCACCGAAGCGCAGGCCACCATCGAGGAGACCGGCCCGATCGTGGAGGACGCCGGTGGGTACCTCGACCGCATCCAGGCCGCGCGCGGCGACATCGACGAGGTTGGTCGCGAGCTGACGGCGCTGCGCGGGGCACTGCGGCCGCTCATCGAGAACGCGCAGTCGGCGTCCTCCGCCGCGCTGTCGCTCGGGTCGCTGCTACCGGGGCTGCGAAACACCGCGGACCAGATCGACCAGCTCCAGAGCCGCCTCGTCGAGCTCGATGCGACGGTCGGCGATCTCGAGGCGCAGGTGCGCGAGGCGCAGACGGGCGACGCGCTGCCGGCCACCTCCGACATCGAGGACATTCGCGCTCGATTGCTGGAGATCCAGGCGCTCGCCGAGGATGTGCAGAACATCCCGGCAGAAGTCCTGAGCGCCCCCTTCGAACTGGACCTGCAGCAGGCGACCCCGGCCAACCTGACGTTCTCGGAGTTCTACGCGCCCGCTGTGCTGGCGCTGCTGATCCAGCACCTCAGCGTCTCGGTCGCGGCGCTGTCGATGTCGCGCACGCGGCTGCTCAACATCGTCGACCTCCTGCGCGTAGCGCCGGTGCGCGCCTCGGAGGTCGTCGTCGGGCACTACCTCTCGTACGGCACGCTCGCGCTCGTGGTGGGGTTCCTCCTGCTCGGGCTGATGATCTGGGTGCTCGGCGTCCCCGTGTTCGGCTCATGGCTGCTCGTCCTAGCCACCATCGTCGCGGTCACGCTCACGTCCCTCGGCATTGGGTTCGTGACCTCGTTGGTGACGCGGTCCGATCAACAGGCCACGCAGGTGGCGATGCTGTTCCTGCTCGCCTCGATCTTCTTCAGCGGCTTCGCGTTCTCGCTCGACCGCATCACCTGGCCAGTCCGCGCCGTGTCGTACGTGCTGCCGAGCACCTACGGTATTCGCACGCTGCAGGACGTGATGCTCCGAGGCAGTCACCGCCATCCCGAGGACCTGATCGTCCTCGCGATCGCCGGGGCGGCGCTCATGGTCCTCACGATGCTGCTCTACCGCCGCGAGGTCGCACCGAGGTAGCGCGTTCAGCCGCAGCGCACGCGGAAGTGTGAGAGAGCTGCGACATCGAGGTGGCGGGCGCGATCCGTCCGCAACGCACCGATTGCGACGATGGTCTCGCAGTTTCGACCAACGAAGTACGAGCGAGGCTCGGGCGACCGCCGCAAGCACAAGGTCCTCGAGCTCTCCTGAGAGCCCGGGGGATGAACGACGTGAATCGAATCGAGATGCCGCGCACGTTGACTCGCGCACGGCGATGGCGATGGGCCGCCGGCACCGCGCTGCTCGCGAGCGTGCTGATCTTCGGGGCGTGTGGTGACGGCGAGAACGGGACGCCGACTGAGGAGCCCACCGTGAGTGCGACCGCCTCGAGCACGGCGACGAGCACCTCGACGCCGATGCCGAGCGAGACAGCAACTGAGTCGGCCACGCCCTCGGACGGCACGCCCGACCTCGGCTCTGCCTTCCCCGGTCTGCCGCTCGACCAGATCACGGACCTCGAGATCGATGGCGACACGGTCACCGTCACGAGTCAGTTCTCGTCGAACGACGAGAGCGACGCTCAGACCCTGTGCGACCAGCTGTTGGTGTTCGTCAGATTCACCTCGGATCCCGCGGTCGTCGTGCTTGCCTCGGACGGCAGCACGGAGCTGGCGAGCTGCTCCTAGGTCAGCGGAGCGCATCGAACATCGAAGGAGGAGGCAGACATGGCGCAGGTGGCAGGCGGACGACCGAGCGACGAGGCGACGGCAGAACAACTCGAGCTCGCGAAGGAGCAGGGTCGCGCCTTCGAGCGCGCGCTCAAGGAGATGACCCAGGACGAGGCGCACGGCAGCGAGCAGCAGGTCGGCGACTACCTCATCGGATTCGCGGTCGAGGCCGCCGAGGGCATGTACGTGCCGGACGGCGGCGAACTGACGTGGCGCGAGCCCGAGGATGAGAACGCGCACCTGGAGGTCTCGGTCCGCGATGCGGGGGACGGCCGCTTCATCCCGGCACTGCAGGTGACATTGACTGTCTCTCGGGCCGACGGACAAGGGGAGGTCGGGACCGAGGAGCAGCCGTTCCTCTGGCATCCCTGGCTGTATCACTACGGGCGGAACTGGACGCTGCCGGAAAGCGGGAGCTACGACCTGCTCGTCCGCGTGGAGCCGCCGACCTTCCCACGCCACGATCGCCGAAACGGCACCCGCTACGCAGAGCCCGTCGAGGCCCGGTTCTCAGGTGTCCATATCGAGGTCGGTCAGAAGAAGTAGCCCCGGTTTCCGCTCGGGGTGAGAAGCGCCTCTTCGAGGCGCGCGTGCGCCTAGGTGCTCGCGGGCGCGTTCGCCTCACGGGGCACGTCGACGTCGACGATGACCTCGATGACTTCCGGACGCGCCTCGGTGATCGCCTGCCGCACGTCCGCGAGGACCCGCGCCACCTCGGCGGCGTCCATCGATGGGCGCACGCCGACGCGCCCGAGGACGAGCAGGCGATCGACGCCGAAACGCACGGCTCGAAGCTCGTGCACCGTTTCGACGTTCGGGCGCTCGGCGACCACTCGATGCAGCTCGGCGCGGACGGACGCACGAGGTGACTCGCCGATGATCAGACCTCGGGCGTCGGCGGCGAGGAGAATCGCGACCGACACGAGGAGCAGGCCGATCGAGGCGCTGCCGAAGACGTCGAACATCTCGTTCCCCGTGACGGCGGTGCCGATGAGCCCGAGCGCGGCGATGAGGAGCCCGACGAGCGCGGCCGAGTCCTCCATCAGCACTGTGCGGAGCGCGGGATCGGAGAGGCCGAAGACGAGGCCTCGGATGCCCAGCCCTTCGCCGCGGGCTGCCTCGAGGGCCTCGCGGAGCGCGAACGAGAACGATGCGGCCTCGAAGATCGCCGAGGCACCGAGGACCGCGAGTCCGATGGCGACGCTCTCGACGGGATGCTCGGTTCGCGCTCGATCCCAGGCCTCGACGAGCGAGAACACGCCGCCGCCGAAGAAGAGCATGAGCGCTACGACAAGCGCCCAGAAGTAGCGCTCCTTGCCTCGTCCCAGCGGGTAGCGCTCGGACGGGCCGCCCTGGCTGCGCTGGACGCCGACGTACAGCAGCACCTGGTTCAGTGTGTCGGCGATCGAGTGTGCGGTCTCCGCGAGGAGGGCGCCCGATCCGGTGACCAGCGCCGCGAACCCCTTGGTGACGGCGATCAGCGCGTTACCGATGAGCGCAGCGATGACCGCGACTGGACGCTCCTGCTTGCGTTCCGCAGTCATCGAGGGCCTTTCGTCGCGCTCATACCTCGAGGTGCCGAGCCTAGCGTGTCACACGAGAACGCCGGCCCAGGGTCCATCCCGGGCCGGCGTTGTGTCGCGCCGTGCGACGTTCGGGACGAGGCTAGCGCGCCGTGCGTCGGCTCATCAGGAACGCCGTGGCGCCGCCGGCGGTCACGAGCGCGCCGAGGGCGAACATCGCGAAGCTGAGGCCACCCGATGAGTCGGCGGCGCCGCCGAATCCGGCGTTCACGCCGCCGCTCGGGGTCGACGTCTCGGTCGGGCTCGAGGTGGCCGTCGGGCTCGCCGTCTCGGTCGGGGTCGCGGTGCCCTGCTGGCCGGGCGCCGTCGCGTCGCCGACGCCGTTCAGCACGCCGGTCTGGGCGGCCAGTGGGGCATCGGTCGTGCCGTCGATGCCGGTCGTCGGGCCGGCTTCGGCCGCGAGTGCTCCGGTGATCATCGCGCCCGATAGCACCGCACCGATGACGAGTCCGCCAAGTACACGCATGTTTCGACTCATCGGGATTCACCTCCTCAGGTGACTACCCGACGAACCTATGGGTCGTGCTGGTTCGAATGAGCAACAGTGGGGCGCGAAGAGTTGCGGTCATCTCGCAGCGCGAAGCGGCGAGGTTCAGTCGAGCGCCGGTCCTCCGGTGGAGGCCAGCGACGCGAAGACGATGAGGTTCTGGTCGTAGGCGCCGACGGAGCGATCGAAGCTGCCGCTGCAGGTGATCAGGCGCAGCTCGGGCGTGTCCGAAGGACCGTAGACCTCGTCCGAGGGGAACTCGGTCTTCGCGACGTCCTGCATTCGATCGACGCGGAACGTGTAGGCCTGACCGCTCGCGTAGCGCACCTCGATCTCGTCGCCGGGCGCGAGGTCCCGAAGGTCGCGGAAGATCGCGGTGCCGTTGTACCAGTCGACGTGACCGACGATGACGGCGGCGCCGGGGCCGCCCGGCGCGGCTCCGCCTGACCACCATCCGAGCTCGTTCGGGTCCGCCGGCACCTCGAGCTCGCCGCTTGCCTCGATGCCGAGGGGGACGACCGGCGCATCGACGTCGATGCCCGGGATCGACACCTCGAGGGGCTGACCAACTGGCGTGGGGATCGCCTCCGAAGTCGGTTCTGCGGCGCTCGAGGCGGTCGACGATGGCCGCGCCGTCGGGTCGGTGGCCGCCGCGTTCGGCGGCGTTCGAGGCGCGCTCGTCGACGACGTCGGCGTCGAGGTTGTCGTCGGTGAGGCGGAGCCTCCAGGCGGCACACCGAGGACAGCCCACACGATGGCGAGGGTGCCGAGCGCCATCATGGCGCCCGAGACGACCAGCAAGACCCGCCGAAGCGCACTCGGCTGGTGAATCATGACCCCTCGATCCCGGGCGTGCGACCTCTAGGGCGGCGCGGCCGACGGTCCGCGGCTCGAAGTAGGTTCAGAGTGGTGAGGTGGGACTTCAAGCGTACGCCCTCGACCCCACCACCGGTCCAGTGGGGCAAGCCCGTGCCTAGTCGCCGCGTCCGTTGGCGACGGTCACCGTGACTCTGGATTCCGAGGCTCGCCCCGCGCCATCGATGACTATCACCCGCACCGTGTACACGCCGTCGGGCCAGCTCGCCGTGTTCCAGACCCCGAGCTGGTTGTTGAGCACGTTCCCGGAGATCATCCCGAACGTCTCGAACTGGCTTGGGGCGCCACCGACGCCGATCTGGAGCGTTGCCGAGCGGAAGCTCGAGGCGGCAGCGCTGCCTCGAATCGAGACTGCGCCTCGGACCGTGCCGCCGTTGTTCGGCGAGTTGAGCTGCGTGAACGGTGCACCCTGGTACTCCGCGAGCGCGAGGTGACCTCCGTCCGCGGTGGTGACGGCGCGATCACGCGGCTCGGCACTCGGACCGGGCTCGCGCGCGACGAAGCGGGTGGTCTCGGCGCCCATCGTCCAGTCGTCGTCGCGGCCGAGCTCCTCCTCGAGGGTCGCGGGATAGACGAGGCGCACCCGACCCGTGCGGCTACGCTGCCACCAGGTGTCCTGCAGCGCCACGCGGTCAGATTCCTCGTGCGGCAGCGCTTCCTCGGCCATCAGGCCGGTGACACGGCGATCGCGAGGGCAGGCGCTCGTCGCGAGACGGCCGGAGGGCTCGCACAGCGTGACCTCGATGACGGACTCAGGGCGCTCGAAGGCCTCGGGATGCAGATCGCTCATCTCGTGCGCGTCGACCATGAAGGTGCGGAGGATCGGCCAGCCGACCTGCGTCGAGTACACGCTGTGCATCGGCGTGTTGTCAGAGTTCCCGTACCAGACGCCGGCGACCAGGTCTGAGGTGTAGCCGACGGCCCACGTCTCGCCCGACAGCGACCGCGTGTCCTCGCCGCTGAAGGGCTCGCTCGTGCCGGTCTTCGCCGCCATCTCGAACGCGTCCACCGTCAGCGCCCCGCAGGTCGAGAAGGTCACGCACTGCGTCTTCGGGTCGGTCAGGATGCTCGTCACGAGGTACGTGAAGCTCTCGGCGACGATGCGTTCCTCTTTCGGGCGTGCGCTGTAGAGGACCTCGCCGGACGAGTCCTTCACCTCGAGGAGGGCGACGGGCTCGATCGTGCGCTCGCCCGGGTCCTGCGGGATCGTCGCGTCCTGGCCTCGGAGTACGCCGCCGGTGGCCAGCACGCTGTAGCCGAGCACGAGGTCCTGCAGGGTGATGTCGGCGCCGCCGACCGTCAGCGCCGGTCCGTAGCCGGCCGGGGAGTCGAGGGTCGTGAACCCCACGCGCTCCATGAGGCGTCGAGTGTCCTCGACTCCGGCGTAGAGGATCGTCTTCACGGCGGGGATGTTCATCGAGTTGCCGAGCGCGTCGGCCGCCGTCATGACGCCCTGGTACTGGCGGATCGGGTCACGCACCTCGAACTCGTCGCCGTTCAACGGGTCCACGAGGGTGAGCGGCTCGTCGAGGATGCCGGTGCTCGGGCTCCAACCCTTGATGAATGCCGACATGTACGTGAACGGCTTGAGGGTCGAGCCGGGCGAGTTCACGGCCACGACGTTGTCGTTCTGGCCCTTGATGTCCTCGCGGTAGTAGTCGCGGCTGCCGACGTAGACCAGGATCTCGCCGGTGTGGGGGTCGAGGGCGTAGAGGGCGCCGTTGTGCCCGTTCGACTGGTCCTCGAACTTGGAAATCCACTCATCCATTAGGGCGCTCGCGTGGTCCTGGAGGCGCATGTCGAGCGTCGTCGTGACGATGAGCCCATCGTCGTAGAGCGCTCTCTCGCCGAAACGCGCTCGGATCTCGTCGGCGACCCGGCCCAGCACGAAGTGCGGGGCGCGGAGCTCGCGCCGCGGCGGCACGAGCACGATCGGCGCGTCCGCGGCGCGAGCCGCCTCCTCGGCCGTGATCATCTCGCGGCGCACCATCAGGTCGAGGACCACCCCCTGGCGCGTCTTCGCCGCCGTGGCCGAGACGTACGGGTCGAACTGGCTCGGCGACTGCGGAATGCCCGCCAGCAGCGCGGCCTCCGCCAGGGTCAGGTCACCGGCTGGCTTACCGAAGTACCCCTGCGCCGCGGCCTCGACGCCGACGAAGTTGCCGCCGTAGGAGATCGAGTTGAAGTACCACTCGAGGATGTCGGCCTTGTCGTGCCGGCGCGTGAGATCGAGGGCGATGATCGTCTCCTGCAGCTTCCGATCGACGCTGCGCTCCGCCCGACGGTCGACGTCCATGTAGAGGTTCCGCGCGAGCTGCTGAGTGATCGAGGAGCCGCCGCTCCCACCGAGGGAGCCGTCCTCGACGTACGTCTGGGCATTCTCGAAGGCGGCGCGGGCGAGGCCTCGGAAGTTGACGCCGGGATTGAGGTAGAAGGTCGGGTCCTCGGTGGCGACGGTGGCATCGACGAGCCACGGTGAGATGTCCTCGAGCGGCACCGGCTTGCGCGCGACGCCCTGGGGATCGAGGAACTCGTAGAGGAAGACGCCGTTGCGATCGTAGATGCGGGCGCCGCCCCGCGAGAGAGCGCGCATGCGCTCGGTGGGCGACTCGTCGCCGGCCGCCGCCGCGTCCTGAACGTAGTCGAGGGCCAGCGCCGTCGAGATGACGACCGTCCCCACGACCACCGCGAGCACGAACGTCAGCCCGCCGACGGCCAGTAGTGGCGCCAGCGGGTTGACGCGAATGCGGCGACGCCGTCGTGCGCGTCGCCGCCTCGCTCGTGCGATCGACGAGGCGGTCACGTCACCTCGCGCCGGCCGGCACACCCGGCCTCGGAACCGTCGCCATCGAGGACTAGCTCCACGTGACCACGTCCTGGCGGCCACGGATCCGCGCGTGCGTGCCGATGTGACTCGTCAGGAGGTCGCAGCGTCCCCAGGTGGGCGCGATCGAATCGCAGCGCGGGTCGGACCTCGAGGCGAAGGTGGCGCGCAGGCCATCGAGGCCTCGACCGATGGCGTGGAAGACGCCGGCCGCACGCTCCTCGGAGGTGGCGGTGCTCGACATAGCGATGTTGGACATAAGTTTGCTCCATACGGCCGCGGGGAGTGCTGCGGCCTGAGACAGCGTCGGCGAACACCCCTCACAGACAGCGAACGACGGCGGAGCTCCACGTTGCGATTCGGTTTCGCCTGATGTCCGGTAGCTCGTGGCGATTCAGCGCCTCGACGGGCGGAATCGTGCGGTTTCGCGGCGTTCGATAGTGGTCTGCAAGCCCGATCGACCGTGGTGTAACTCGAGTGCCTCGCCGCGCCTCGTACGTTGCTCTCAAACGGACCGAAGGGAGGTCGCCATGGTCCAGCCAGGACCCACAACTCCACAGACGAGAGACGAACAGCCGGGGACGATGGATCGCGTCCAGCAAAGCGTTGGCGAGATGCAGGACGAGGCGGCGAGCCGCATCGCCGCGGCCGAGGCGCGCGCCAGAGAGGGCGGCGCCGACCGCATCGACCAGGCGGCGGAGCGCATCGACGCCGCCGGCGACTCGCTGCCGGGCCCGCTGTCGGACGGCGCCACCATGGCGTCGCACGGCGTGGAGCGCTCGGCGGAGTACGTCCGCTCGCACACCAGCTCCGACATGGTCGAGGACGTCGAATCCTACGTGCGGGAGCACCCCGTCCAGGGCGTGGCGATGGCGGTAGCCGCAGGCTTCGTCATCGGACGCGTGCTGAAGTAGGGCGCGATGGCACTCACGACGTTCGGGCCTCCGGGTTCTGAGGCCGAAGGCGCAGTCGAGGCGCTTCGCGAGGATGCGAGTCGCGGCCGCGAGGAAGCACGCCGCCTCGGTGGTGAGGCCCTCTCGATCGTCGAGGAGCTGCGCGAGCTCGCGCGGCGCGAGGGCGAACTAGCCCGCGCGGAAGTGCAGGACACCGCGAGCGCCGGGATGCGCGCCGGCGTGATGGCCGCGGTCGGCGGTGCCTTCGCGCTTCTGACGCTCGCGTTCCTCGCGACGGCCGCGATGTTCGCGCTCGAGCGCGTCCTCGACCCGTGGCTGGCCGCCCTCGCCGTTGCGGGCGGGCTGCTGGTGCTGACCGTCCTGGTGGGCCTCGCTGCCCGCAGCACGCTACAGCAGGTGAGCATGCCCGGCGCGGCGACGGCGACCGAAGTGCGAAGGGACATCGATTGGCTTCGAGAACTGATCACGCAACGCAACGGGTCCACGAGCAGCGGCGACTGATCGAGGAGCGCTTCCTCGAGGTCGACGCCGAGGTGACACGCGACCTGCGTGCGCTTCGAGCTACGGCCGCGCACAGGACCGAGCAGATGGCCCAGCAACTGCCGGGCCGCGACGCCCTCGAGCGCCAGGCGCAGGACCACCCGCTGGCGGTGATCGCCGGCGGCCTAGTCAGTGGCGTCGCGCTCGGGATGCTCACGGACCAGTCCACCGATTCGAGCGCCGGCCGAAGCCGATCGCGCCGGCAATTCGACGAATCACGCAACGACGGGCGCGGACTGTTCAGCCTGCTGTCCGGGCCGCTGACGGCGGCGCTCGCCGCTCCCATGCGCGACTACGTGGGCGATCTAATGCGCGCGGCGGCCGGCACCTCCGGTCCAGCGCCATCCGAACACGCGGCTCAGCAGGACGGCGGGCGGACGGAGGGCGCAGAGCAGGCGCGGGCATGACGGCGGCATCTGCTACCGACGAACCGAGGCGCGCCGTCGCGTCCGACGCCGGCGTCGTCGAGATCGGTCGTCGCACGTTCTTCCAGGTGCGCGACGACGACGTGATGGGCATGGCGGGCGAGATGGCGTTCCGCTTCTTGCTGGCGCTCCCGCCGATGCTCATCTTTCTCGCGGCCCTCGCAAGCGTCGTCGCACGCTGGACCGGCATCGAGAACCCCACCGACCGCGTGATGTCGGAACTCGGGAACAGCCTGCCGCAGGACGCCTCGAGCCTGGTGCGCGGACAGCTCCAGACGATCCTTGATCAGCAGAGCGGCCAGCTTCTCTCCTTCGGGGTGATCGCCTCGCTCTGGGCGGGATCCGGTGGCGTGCGCGCCGTCATGAAGGGCATGAACCGCGCGTACGACATCGAGGAGACGCGCCCAATCTGGCGGCGCTACGCATTGACGATCGCGCTGACGGCGCTGTTGGCCGTCGCGATCATCGCCGCATTCACACTCGTCGTCGCGGGGCGGTACTTGCTCGAGTCGGCTGCATCCTCGGTGGTCGAGACGGGCTGGCGCTCGCGGCTCATCGCGTTCTCCCGCTGGCCGGCGGCCGCGCTCATCCTGTTCCTCGGCATCGCATACGTGTACCGCGTCACGCCCGCGCGCAAGGTCCCGCTGAAGTGGGTGTGGGAGGGAGCCGTGCTCTTCGTGGTGGGCTGGCTGCTCGCCACGGCGGCGCTCGGCATCTACGTCGAGCGGTTCGGTTCCTACTCGGAGACGTACGGCACCCTCGGTGGCGTCATCGTCCTGATGCTGTGGCTGTACATCACCAGCATCGTGATGCTGGCGGGCGCCGAGTTGAACGCCGTGCTGCACTCCACGCACGGCCGAGAGCCGGTCACGAGCGAGGATCGCTCGGCCGAGGCCGGCAGGACCCGCTCGGAAGCCTCATCGAGGTCCGACGAGCGCGAACGCGACACCTCGAGGAGTCGTCGGCACGGGCGGGGCGTCCTCGTGCGCGGCGCCGCGTCGGCGTTGTCGGCGATCTTCCTGGGCCGAGCCATCGCTCGAACGAGCACCTCGGACCACGACGCGCCTCCTGGGGCGCACCCGACTTCGTAGACCTGCTTCGCCCACGGGTCGTTCGGTGTGGTTCCCGCCGGCCCGGTCGAGACAGGCGCGCGTGCGTGGCATGACAAGAGGGGGTTGATTGGACGAACGGCTCGCCGTTCCGGACGGCCTGCGCGTGGCCGCATCGCTCGCCTGGCGGGTGCTGGTGGTCGCCGCGGCAATCGTTGCGCTCGCCCTCGCGTTGGCGTCGCTCCGGCTCGTCCTCCTCCCGACCGTCATCGCGCTCCTGATCGCCACGGTCCTCGACGGGCCGGCCGGCCGTCTGCGGGCGCACGGGGTGCCCTCGGGACTCTCGGCGTTGATTGTGCTGCTCGCGGGCGCCGCGACGCTCGTGGCCTTAGTCGCGCTGGCGGCGGCGTTCGTCGTCGTCGATGTCGGTCAGTTCGGCGACCTTCGAGAGAGCGTCAACGAGGGCGTCGATCGCATCGCGACGACGGCAGCCGACAGCCCCCTCGGTGTTTCGGAGTCCGAGGTTCAGAGCCTCGTCGATCGCGGCCGCCAGGAGCTGCAGGACCGCGCGACCCACCT
>JAWKPM010000017.1:0-46701 GCA_041390625.1 Dehalococcoidia bacterium
ATGGTCGAGCTCACGCCTGGCTCTGTCTCCAACGCGCTGCTCACGCTCCTGCTCGGGATCGCCGTCGCCTGGTTGACGCTCAAGGTCCCCTCGTTGCTGCACGGGCAGGTGCGGCAGGCCGGTCTCAGCCAGGTCGTCTCGCTCGTCGTGCTCAGCCGCGTCGCCGGCGGGCTGGCCAGCCGTGGTGCCGCTGCTGGCGCTGGCGCCGCCAGTGCGGGCGGAAGGTAGCGCGATGCTGAAGGTTGCGCTCATCGCCACTTCGGTGCTCGGTGATCTTCCGCGAGAAGGGCTACGGATCGCTGGCGCCCTCGCGTTGCTGTTCCTGCTGCCGGTGCTGCTGGTCGTGATCGCCACCGCGGCGCTCGTCGCGATGCTGCTCTCGGGCTTCCCGGGCTTCGGCAGCTCGGACCCGCCGCCGGTCCCGCCCGACCACCTCAACGTGATGCTCGAGGTGAGCACCGGTAGCGGTGTGCCCTGGGAGCTGCTGGCCGCGATCGCCTCGGTGGAGAGTGGCTTCGGCGCCAACATGGCGACCTCCTCGGCCGGCGCGATCGGCTACGGACAGTTCCTGCCGTCGAGCTGGGATGCGTTCGGCGAGGGTGGCGACCCCTACGACTACCGCGACGCCATTCCGGCGATGGCGCGCTACCTGGTCGCCGCCGGCGTCGCGACCGACATCCCGAACGCGGTCTGGGCTTACAACCACTCTTGGGAGTACGTCGCACTCGTGCTCCGCCGCGCGAGCTACTACGCGGCGGCCGGGCTCGTCCCGACGCCCGCACCCGAGGCCACACCCACGCCAGCGCCGATCGAGGTGGCGTCGTGATCGCCGGGCGCGGGCCGGCCTACGCGCTGCTCGGACTCGCCGCCCTACTGATCGCGATCGCCGTCTCCTCGGGCTGGAGTGGTGCATCGCGCCTCGCCGAGCGTGAGGACGACCGCGCCGCGGTCGAGGCCGCGGCATCAGCGTTCGTGACCGCCTACGGCGGCTTCGACTTCCGGGATCCCGATCAATACACGACGCGCCTTGCCGCGCTGACGAGCGGCGAACTCCGCGACGCAATCGCCGGCGCGGCGGTCGACCCGGCCGCGGTCGCGCAGCAGCGCACCACGGCGGCACTGGTTGAGTCGGTCTCGGTCACCGCGCTCTCCGGCGTCGCCGCGACGGCGACGGTCCGTTCTCGACAGGAGCGGACCTGGCTCGATCCGACCAGCGGACGCGCCGTCCAGGAACAGGTCATCCAGCACGTCAGCTGCCGACTCGTCCGCGTGGGCGAGCGCTGGCTTGTGGCGGAGCTGTTGCTGCTTGGGGAGGAACCGGCGGACGCGCAGAACGCCCGCTGAGAAAGGAGCGAGATGGATCAGGTCAACACCCTCTTCGAGAACCTGCTGAACATCGGGATCGGTGTCGCAGCCGCGGTCTCGGCCTTCTTCGTGATGTGGGGGGCCTTCCTCTACATGTCGGCCGCCGGTTCGCCGCGGCAGATGGAGGCAGGCAAGACGGCGATCGTCAACGCGCTGGCCGGGCTCGCGATCGTGCTGCTCGCGCGCGTGATCGCCGGCATGGTGCAGGACGCGATGGCGTGAGCGAGCGCCACGAGATCCCGACGCATCTCAACGTCGCCGACAAGGCCTTCGGCGGACTGACGATGCGCCAGCTGCTCTCGGCCGCGATCGGCCTGGCGCTGGCCTACGGCGCGGCGAGCGATCTGCCGGTACTTATGCCCGGCCGTCTGGTCGTCGCCGCCGTCGTACTCATCGCGACGTTGCTGCTTGTGCTCTGGCGGCCCGCCGGGCGCCCGCTCGAGGACTGGGTGTTCGTGCTGCTGCGCTACTGGGCCGTGCCTCGGGTCGCTGTGTGGCGGCCACGCGAGCTGTCGGCGCCTCCGGGCACGACCCACGAGGTCGTGCTGCGTCCGCTCACCGAGACATCGGACCAACCAGTGACCACGAAGGGAGGCGTGCATGCGATCACGCCGTAAGAAGGGACGGCGGCTGGCGAGTGCGCAGGAGCTGCTGCCGCTCGAAGAGATCGCGGGCGACCTGCTGCGACTGCGCGGCGGCGACTACCGCGCGGTGCTGCAGGCCGGCAGCGTCAACTTCGCGCTGAAGTCGGAGACCGAGCAGGAGGCGATCCTCGCCGGCTACCGCCGCTTCCTCAACGGCCTCGCGTATCCGCTGCAGGTGCTGGTGCGGGTCGTCCCCACCGACGTCGAGGCCTATCTCGCCGGCCTACGCGATGCCCGATCGGGCACCGACACGCTCCGGCGGCTCGCACAGGACCACGAGGCATTCGTGCGACGGATGGCGCGCGAGCGCACGCTGCTCGACCGCCGCTTCTATGTCGTCGTGCCGGCGGGGATGGACGGCGCCTTCGAACGCAACGGCCTCAGCTGGCCGTGGCGACGCGGCGCGGTGCACGAGCGGCAGCGCAGCGACCTGATCGCCGCCCGCCGCAAGCTCGCCTTCCGCTGCGGCGAAGTGATGCAAGGCCTCGGCTCCTTCGGGGTGACGGCGCGGCGATTGGACGGCGACGAGCTGGCTGCGCTCTGGCGCGCCACGCTGGGGACGGTCACCGCGGTTTCCTCTCTGCGGGGTGCATTGGTCGTGACACCGGTCGTGATCCGCTCCGAGCGCGCAGGGGCGGTGTCCGGTGCGTAACCCTACAACTCTCCTCCATCGCCGGCACGGAGGCGATAGCCGTTCGGCCGACGCGCGGCGCTTCGCGCGGGGCGACCGCTCCGTCGCTGACCTGATCGCACCCGCTGCGATCGAGGAGGCACGCGGCCAGCTCGCGATCGACGGACAGCTCACGCGGGTGCTCGCGCTCACCGACTACCCGCGCCACGTCAGCCCGAACTGGCTCGGGCGTCTCATCGACTTCGACGAGCCGATCGACCTGAGCCTGCACCTGGAGCCGCTCGACTCGAAGGAGGCCGTGCGCAGCCTGACGCATCGCATGGTCGAGCTGCAGTCGTCGCGGCTGCTCGACGCGAAGGGCGGGCGCATCGCTAGCGTCGAGCGCGAGGTCGCCTACGAGGATGTTGAGCGGTTGCGCGACGCGCTGGAACGTGGCGACGAGCGGGTCTTCTCGGCAAGCCTCTACCTACGGCTCCACGGCCGTACCGCCGGCGAGTTGGACCAGGCCACGGCGCGCGTCGAGGGGACGCTCGGCGGGATGATGGCCGACGCTCGGCCGGCGCTCTTCGAGATGATGCCGGGGCTGCTCTCCTGCCTGCCCGCCGCCCAGGATCACCTGGGCCGCCGCCGCAACCTCGATACCTCGAGCGTGGCGACGATGATCCCGTTCACATCGAGCCACCTCGCCGTCGAGCGCGGTCTGCTCTACGGGATCAACGTCCACAACAGCTCACTCGTCGTCTTCGACCCCTTCGGCGCCGACCAGGAGAACGCCAACAAGGTCGTCTTCGCCAAGAGCGGTGCCGGCAAGTCCTACGCCTGCAAGGTCGAGGCGCTACGCGCGCTGCTGCTCGGCGTCGAGTACTACGTGATCGACCCCGAGGACGAATACGCGCGGATCTGCGAGGCCGTCGGCGGTCAGATGGTCCGGCTCTCCGGAACCTCGCCGCACCGCATCAACCCGTTCGACCTGCCGCCCGCGGGCGGCATGGACTCGGACGCGCGCGATCCGCTGGCGGAGCGCGTGCTCGCGCTGCAGGGGCTGCTCGGGCTAATGCTCGCCGAACCGGGCGAGTCGCTCGGCCAGCGTGAGAAGGGCGCGCTCGACGCGGCGTTCTACGAGACCTACCGGCGCGCCGGCATCACCGACGACCCGGAGACGCACGTCCGCCCCGCCCCGGTGCTGCGCGACTTGCTCGCAGTCCTCCATGAGTCCGATGAGCCGCTCGGACTGTCGGACCGCCTCCGACGCTACGTCGACGGCAGCCTCGGGCACGTCTTCTCCGAACGCACGACGGCGGCGCTCGATCGGCCGTTCGTGGTCTTCAACGTGCGCGACCTCGAGGAGGAGCTGCGGCCGCTTGCCACGTACCTGATCGCGGATCACGTCTGGGGGCAGGTGCGACGCGATCCGAGGCCGCGGGTGCTGCTGATCGACGAGGCGTGGTCGCTGATGCGCTACCCGGAAGGGGCGCGCTTCCTTTCGCAGATGGCGCGGCAGGCGCGCAAACGCTGGCTCGGCCTCACCACGGTGACGCAGGACGTCGAAGACTTCCTCGCCTCGCCCGAGGGTCACACCGTGCTGGCCAACAGCTCGGTGCAGCTCCTGATGCGACAGGACAGCTCCACGGTTGGGCTCGTGACCGAGACGTTCGGGCTCTCCTCCGGCGAGCGGGCATTCTTGCTCGCCTGCCGCAAGGGCGAAGGCCTCTTCCTCGGACGGGGCAACCACATCGCCCTCAAGGTTGAGGCGAGCTCGCTGGAGCATGCCCTGGCTACAACAGACCCGGCGGAGCTCGCCGGCGCGGAGCCGGAGGCGCAGCCGTGACTCCGGTCGACGTCGAGCAGGTGAAGCGCCGTAACCCGATCGCCGATGTCGTCGAACGGCACGGCCTGCGGCTACGCGAAGAGGGGAGGCGGCTGGTCGCGCTGTGCCCGTTCCACGAGGACCGCTCGCCGAGCTTCAGCGTCTACCCCGAAACGCAGTCCTTCCACTGCTTCGGCTGCGGCGCGAGCGGCGACGTGATCGACTTCATCCGCCGCGCCGACGGGCTCGGGTTCCGCGAGGCGGTGGCGCGGCTCGGTGACGGAGCCGGCGACGACACGCCCGCTTCCCCTCCACGGGCCGACGCACCCAAGCAGGCGGAGAGGCCGCACCGGCTCTCGCTCGACGACCGGCTGATCCTCACGGCGGCCTGCGAGCTCTACCACGAGACGCTGCTGCGCACGCCCGGCGTGCTCCAGTACCTCGAGACGCGGGGCGTGCCCGCCTGGGTCACGCGACAGTGCCGCGTCGGCTACAGCGACGGCCGGCTACTCGTGTCGTATCTCCGTCGGCGGCGCCTGAGCCTGAAGCGCGCCCGCGAGCTGGGCCTGCTCTTCCGCTCCGACGACGAGACGATGGCCGGTCGGGTGGTGATCCCCGAGCTGCGCGGCGCCCACTGCGGCTGGATGGTCGGCCGTGTCATCGACGGCCTCCGCCAGCCGAAGTACCGCGGACTATCGCTGCCGCGCCCCCTGCTCGGCTACGAGCGGACACGCGGGCACTCACGCGTCTTTCTCACCGAAGGGCCGTTCGACTGGCTCACGCTGGTGGGCTGGGGATTGCCGGCATGCGCGCTGCTCGGCACGCAGCCGGGCCGCGACACGCTGCGCCTGCTCGGCCGTGCGCGCTCCGTTGTGCTGGTGCTCGATAGCGACGAGGCCGGACGTGAGGGCGCGGCGCACCTCGCCACCGCGCTCGGCGAGCGGGCCCGCGTGCTCGAGCTACCCGAGGGCGTCAAGGACGTGAACGAGCTGGGCGCTCAGCCGGGTGGCGGCGACACCTTCTTCCGGCTCCTCGACGAGGCGATGGGGAGGCGACGCGATGCCGCGCCGGCGTCCTGAGTCTCTTCACCTGGCGGAGGTGATCCCGCCCCGCGCCCTGGAATCGGGCATCCGCGCTGCGCGGGCGATGGTCGCCGCCCTCGCCGACGAGTCGCTCTCGTTCGAGATCGCCGTGAACACCGACGGGCCGCGCTGGTACGTGCGCGCACGGTCGGAAACCGGCCTGGAGCGTGCCCTGTCCCAGCTGCACGGGGCCTACCCGCAGGCCGCGGTCGCGCACCTGGCGCCGCACCGGGCCGATCTCGATCCCGCGCTGGCGCTCAGCGGCGAACGGGCGGTGGCCGTCGAGCTGCTCCCGTCTCGCGAAGCCGCGCTGCCGCTGCGCACCGACTGGCGGAACGAGCACGATCCACTCTCGGGCGTGATCGCCGCAGTCACGCCCGTCGAGGGCGAGCGCGTCATCTACCGCCTCGCGCTCGGCCCGGCGCCTGGCGGAGCGGCCGACGCCGTCCGCCGCCGGATCGCTCCCGACCGACGGCGAGGGACCGACGACCGACGTCAGGCGGCGCCCAGTGCGCTGCCGCTGGTGGCCGCGCTCGCGCTCGGCGCGGCGGGGCTGCAGGGCTGGCGCTGGTACGAGGCTGAGGAATGGCTGCGCCTCGCGAGCGCCGGGACGGCCGCGCTCGTCGGCGTTCCGCTGCTCAGCGCCCTCGCGATGCGGCTGTTGCGCCGCCCGGAGCTGCTGCCGCCGAGCGTGGTCGACCAGAAACTGGCGGCGCCCCTGTTCTCGGCGCGGCTAGACGTGATCGCGGTCGGCGATCGTGGCACGTCGGTCGGCCGGCTCGAGTCACTCGCCGGGCGGGCCGCCGCCGCGTACAGGGCGTACGACGACCCGGAGGGCGGCGGTCTGCGCGGCGGTGGCCCTCGGCCGCTCCGCCCGGTGTCGCGCGGACGCCTTCCGCTGCTGCTGAACGCCGCCGAGCTCGCGGCGCTCTGGCACCTGCCGGACCAGACCGACGGGCCAGGCGGTGTGCGCCGCACCACGGCGAAGTGGGCACCCAGGGCGCCAGGTCATGCCACCCGCGGCGTGCGCGTAGGCGTTTCGGACGGCGAGCGTGCAGCGCCCGTCCGCATGCCAGCGCGCCTCCTCCACCGCAACCAGCTGATCGTCGCAAAGACACGCCGGGGCAAGTCCACGCTCTTGCGGCACCTGGCGGCTGGGGTGATGGAAAGCGTCGCGACCGGCGCCGACGACACCGCACTGGTCGTCGTCGACCCGCACCAGGACCTCGCCGAGGCGGTGCTCGACGCCGTCCCGGACGAGCTTGCGGACCGCACCGTCTATCTGGACTTCGCGAATCTCGAGCGGCCGATCGGGCTGAACCTGATCGATGTCGCGCTGTTCCCCGACCGCGACCGTACGACCGAGCACATCGTCACGATGATGAACCGCCTCTGGCCGGCCAACTGGGGGCCGCGCATGGAGGGTGCGCTCCGCGCCGCGCTCTCCGCATTGCTCGAGGCGAACTCGCAGCTCCCACGCGAGGTGCAGTTCACGCTCCTCGACGTGGCGCCGTTCCTCACCGACCGCGAGCTCCGCGCTGACGTGCTGGCGAAAGTCCAGGACCCGGCGCTGCGCGCATGGTTCCGCGACAACTACGACCGCGCCGGGCGCGTGCTGCAGCAGCAGACCGCCAACCCCGTCACCTCTAAGATCGGCCGCTTCACGGTCACCGAGGCCTCGCGCCTCGTGCTCGGGCAGGCGCGCTCGACCTTCGATCCGCGCTCGATCATCCGCGACGGCGGCGTGCTGGTGGTGAACACCGCGGTCGGTGGACTCGGCGAAGGCGCTGCCTCGCTCGTCGGTGCGACGCTGCTCAACCTGATCGGGCTGCTGGTCGAGGAGCAGGTCGCGCTCGCGCTCGGCCGCCGGCGGCGCCTGGTCGGGCTGGTCGACGAATCGAGCACGCTCGGCGCAGTCGACTACCCGCGCATGCTCTCGGAGCTGGGGAAGTACGGCGCGAGCTTCGTGCTGGTCACGCAGTCACTCTCGAAGCTGGACGCGATCGACCGCAACCTCGCCCCGACGATCTTCGCGAACTCCGACGGCCTCACGGTCTTCCAGGTGAGCGCGGAGGACGCGCGCAAGCTCACCCCCGAACTCGGCGGAGACCTCGAGGTCGAGGACCTCGTGTCGCTCGACGACTTCACCTGCTACGCGCGCTGGTGGGACGGCCGCGGCCGCCCGCCGGCGTTCTCGTTCTCGGTTGACCCACCGCCGATCACCACACCCGGGCGGGCCGCCGCTATCGCGCGCCGCTCGGCGTTCCGCTTCGGTCGGCCCCGCGACGAGGTGGTCGAGGAGATCATGGGCACCCTCGCCGAGCGTTCGCCGGAAACAGGGTCTGGTGGTCGCAGCCAGAAGTCGGCAGCGGAGCTCGCGGACGAGACAGCGGAACCGGCGAAGGAGACAAGCGGCGCTGGCACACCCGGTGTCCATCAGGACGCAGACGGCGACGAGCCCGTCGATGCCCCTGAGCCGGATGGCGGGAAGTCCGGGACTGGCAAGCGAGCCGCGCGGAACCGCGGCAACAGGCAGCGGACGACGACGACATGAGCAGCGGCACGACGCGGCTCGTCCGCGCGCTGGAGTGGATCGCGTGCCTGCCCCTGCTGGGTGAACCCGAGCTCGCACGCTTGCTCGGAATCGACGCGGCGGACGCGCCGAGCGTGCGCCTCGAGCTCGAACGTCGCGGCTGGATCGAGTGGTTCGTTCCTGAGACGTACGCGCTTCGGCCGCGCCGTCTCGCGTTCGTTCGCGAGGAGGCCGTGGCCGAACTGGCCCGGGCGCTGCGCATCGAGCAGGTCGAGCTTCCCAGGCACGTCCCAGTGCGCCGGAGCGACGTGCTCGATCGGATCGTGCGCGTCGAGACCACGGCCTGGGTCAACCGCTTCTTCGCGGACCTCGCTGGCGCGCCGGGCCTGCCGCGGTTGGAACTGGCGGATGCCCGCTCGCTCCCGCTCGCGCTCTCGGTGCACGAGCGCTGGTGGCCGCCCGGCGTCGAAGGCTACGGCTGCCTTCGAGCCGGCGAGCTCTGGGCGCCGTTCTTCGTCGCGTGGGATCGCGTCTCCGCGCCGGACGAACACCGACGAAGACGCGTCGCGGCCTGGTCCGCGGCAGCCGCTGCCGTGGCAGCGCGCTGGGGTTCCGAGGGACTGCCCGTCGTGCTGCTGGTCTGCGCCGGGGAGCATGAGCAGGAAGTCTGGGAACGCTCTCTGCGGTTGAACACGGAACGCGTGACCGAGCAGCGGCTCGACGTCCTGCTGACGAGCACGGCCGACGTGGCATCCGTGGGTCCGGCCACCGCGAGCTGGCGCGACCCGGTGTCCGGTCGCTCCGGTCCGCTCCTCGAGCGACTCGGCTGGGGGCCGGCGCCGCAGCTGCGGCGATGCAGCCTGCCCGACGACGCCGTGACCAGGACCCCGCCAGGAACGGGCGGCACGCTCCGGGACTGGGCGCTGGACGCCGCCGCCAACTCTCGAACACCAGCGACGGAACGCCTCGCCGCGATCGCGATGACGACCGATCGCGACGAGAAGCGGCTGCTCGAGTGGATCGGGCGGCACCCGCTGCTCACGTCGACGGAGCTGGCGGGACTCTGTGGCCTTCCGGAAGCGGCGGTCGCCCGACGGCTCGACAGGCTCCTGAGGTGTGGAGTCGTGCGTGTCGACGCCGGCGAGACGTCCGCCAGGCGCTCCGTGCTGACGCAGCTCGGACTGAGGCTCCTCGCGAGACGGGACGCGGTGCCGCCGGCTCGCTACGCGCGCTTCGCCGGGGTGAGCGCCTTCGACCCCACCCCATCCAACGACAGAGACCGGGCCGTAGTCCGACACCGCGAGCACCACCTCGGCGTGAACCGCGTGTTCGCGCGGCTCGCCCAGGATCTGGAACGCGCCGGCGGGAGGCTCGCCCTTCGCAGGAACGAGGCGGAGTCGACGCGGCGTTTCCGGTACGCGGGAGGTGCCGCATGGATCCGCCCCGACGGGTCGGGTCTGCTCGAGCTCGACGGCGAGCGCCTGCCGTTCCTGCTGGAGTACGACCGCGGCACGCTCGACAGCGGCGACCTCGCCGCGAAGCTCGAGGGCTACCGGCGCTACTTCGCGGTTGAGGCCTGGCGGCAGGACTTCGACGGCACACCCGTGCTGCTTTTCGTCTGCGCGGACGATCGGGCCGAGCGGCACGTCGCCAGCGCAGTCTGCGCTGCTGCACCCGACTTGCCGGTGCTGAGTACGAGCGAGTGGCGCTACGAGCGCGATGCGCGGAACCCCTCTGGCCTGCTCGGGCCGATCTGGCAGCGTCAGTGCGGAGCCGATGAACGCCGGCAGCTCATCACACGTGCGCTACCCCGACAGGACCGTGATGTCCCGGCGTAGCGGCGACCTGGACCGGTATCGCGGCGCCAGGCCTGCGGTGGGTCCTCCAATCTGCCTCGCGGCGAAGTGGCACTCCGGCCCCCGTACGCAGGCGTGGGACGAGCTCTGGCAGCGGTTGATCGTCGGATTGCTCGCGGACGCCCGCGAAGCGCGTGTGCTCGATGGTCGCGACCCCGCCCGTTCCGCGGAGTCATGACGTGAACGTCGATCCAGTACAATCAGGTCAATATGACCTATTTGGTCATTCTGCCCTATTGGCTCACGAGGAGGCCGTCGTGCCAGCAACGCACATCAGCATCGCTGAGGCGAAGTCCAGATTCTCGGCGATGGTCGACGGGGTTCTCCACCACGGCGAACGATTCCTGATCGAGCGCCACGGTCGCGGCGTCGCGGCGCTCGTCAGCGTTGAGGAACTCGAGCGGCTCGAGGCAGGCCAGCCGGCTGCTCGGCAGCCGGCTGGCGCCATGGCACTCGTCGGGCTCTGGCATGACGTCCCCGACGAGGAGATCGATACGTTCGTCGCCGATGTCCGCGCCACCCGCGACCAGGACACCGGTCGCCAGGTGGAGCTGGGAGCTTGAGGTACCTCTTCGACACCGACACGCTGAGCGAGCTGCTGCGCCGCTCGCCATCTCCGACGCTACTGCGACGCCTCGCGGCGACGGCAGTCGACGATCAAGCCACATCGAGCATCACCGTCGGCGAGCTGCTCTACGGCGCGTACCGGCTGCGCGAGCGCGCCGACGACCTCGCCGAACGCATCGAGCAGACGCTGCTCGCGAACCTTCCCGTCCTCCCCTTCGATGTAGAGGCCGCGCGCGCGTACGGTCAGCTCCGAGCGACGCTCGAGCGCGGCGGGACGCCGATCGGAGATGCGGATATGCGCATCGCCTCGATCGCGCTGACGCACCAGCTCGTCGTCGTCACAGGCAACGTCCGCCACTTCGAGCGGGTACCTCAGCTCACGGTCGAGAACTGGCTCGTATGATCGGCCCGCAGCGGGAGGCCGGAAGCATGAGGGCGATAGTCTACTCGCGGGTGTCCACGGACGCACAGGAACGCGACGGGACCTCCCTCGATACGCAGGAGCGCGCCTGCCTGGAGCTCGCCGGAGAGCGGGGATGGCGCGTCGTGCGCTGCATCCGCGACTCCGACAGCGGCGCGCTGCTCGAGCGCCCTGGACTCCACGAGCTCCGCGAGGCGCTTCGCCGTGGCGAGGCGGATGTCGTGGTCGCGTACGCCGTCGATCGGTTGTCGCGGAGCCAGAACCACATCGGGATCCTCTTCGACGAGTTCGAGCGCGCCGAGGTGCGGATGGAGCTGGTGACCGAGCGGTTCGAGGACACGGCGGTGGGCCGCTTCATCCTCGCGGCACGCGCCTTCATCGCCGAGGTCGAGCGGGAGAAGATCGCCGAGCGGACCATGCGCGGCAAAGAGGAGCGCGCCCGGAGCGGACGGATCCCGCAGGCGAACGGCCGCGGCATCTATGGCTACACCTACGACCGCGCCAGCGGCCGGCGCATTATCGAAGAGGCTCAGGCGGCCGTCATCCGACGGCTCTTCGAGGAGTTCGCGGCCGGTAGGTCGCTCGTCGGCCTGGCCAATGGGCTCAACGACGATCAGATCCCGACGTACGGCGGCGGCATGTGGTCCCCGTGGACGATCCGCAACATGCTGCGCAATCCCGCATACGCGGGCCGCACCATTTACCGTCGGACGAAGGCAGTCCACCGACGCGATCCGGTGAGCGGCAGGCGGCGTCGGCACGTCGAGATGCGCGACCCGTCGGAGTGGATCGAGGTCCCGGATGCCACCCCGGCCGTGGTCTCAGAGGCGCTCTTCGAGGCGGTGCAGACACGGCTACAGGATCCCGAGCGTCGCCGCCGCGCGCAGAAGAAGTACGACTACAGCCTGGTCGGACTCGTACGATGCGCCGCCTGCGGCGGCTCCATGGTCGGACAGACCACGAACGGGACGTACCGCTACTACCGTTGCCGCCGGGCATACGCCGGCCCGCGCCACGACCGCTGTGCGACGCGATACGTCCGAGCCGACGACCTCGAGGACGCGGTCGTGCGTGAACTGACGGCCGTTCTGTCGTCACCAGAGGTCGTGCTCGCCGAACTGGAACGGGCCTCGAAGTCGGCGGTGGCGAGTCGCGAACTCGCCGCGGCACGCGAGCGCCTGGCTTCCCTCGAGAAGCAGCGACAGCGGCTCCTGCGGCTCTACCAGCTGGGCGAAATCGAGGACGCGTACCTGCAGCGGGAGCTTGCAACTCTGCACACCCAGCGCGTGTCGGCCGAGACAACAGTCGCGCGGATGGATGGCGCCGAACCCCTCAGAGTCCCGGAGAACCCGGTGGAGTTCGCGGCCAGCTGTGAGGCGCTTCGAAGGCAGGTGAAGTCCGAGGTTGAGGCCGGTCGCCTCAAGCAAATCGCGGAAGCACTCCAGCTGACGGTTCAGGTCGAACGGACCCAGGAGGGAACGTCAGGCGTGCTCGAAGGGGTCATTCCGCACAGATTTGGTGAGAATTTTTCTCACCACTGCACGAACATAGGCATGACGACGTGGAGGAAGGCGTCGTCGCCGACCGGGCGGAAGACGCCGGGACTCGAGGGTGATGTGGTCTCGATGGCGACACGCTCGGTGTCGACGACGCCGAGGACGTCCGTGAGGTAGCGGCCGTTGAAGGCCACCTTCGCCTCTTCGCCCTCGACGACCGCATCGAGCATGCCCTCGTTGTTGCCAACCTCGTCGGCTCGGGCGGTGATCGCCAGCTGGCCGGGCGCGCCGCCCTCACCGGGCTGCGCCTGCAGGCGCACGATGCCGGAGCCGTCGCGCGCGAAGATCGAGGCGATGCGCGTCTCGCGGGTGAACTCGCCGACGCCGACCTCGGTGCGCGTGTTGTAGCTGGCCGGAATCAGCTGCTGGTAGTTCGGGAACGTGCCCTGGATGAGCTGCGCGATGAGCTTCGCGTGGCCGAGGTCGAACTGGACCTGCGTGCCGGACGAGTTGAACGTCATCGTGACGGCCTCGTCCGCGTCACCGAGGAGACGCGAGAGCTCCTGCAGCGAGCGCGCCGGCACCACAACGCTGCGCTCCGGCACCGAGGCCTCGACCTGCATCGTGTGCACCGAGAGGCGGAAGCCGTCGGCCGCCGCGAGTCGGATCTCGTTGCCCGTCATCGCGAACTGGACGCCGGTCAGGATAGGACGCGAGTCGTCAGTCGCCGCCGCGAAGACGACCTGGTTGAGCGCCTTGCGCAGGCGGTCCGGCTCGAACTGGATCGAGGCCGCGTCCTCCACCGGTGGGATGGGCGGGAAGTCGTCCGGGTCCATGCCGCCGATGGACGCCTCGTTGCGGGCGCACGAGAGGCTGACCTGCCTCGAGCGCTCCGCAAGCGTCATCGAGATCTCCGCAGGCGGCAGCGTGGCGACGAAATCCGAGAGCAGGCGCGACGGCAGCGTGATCGAGCCGGGCTCGCCTACGGTCGCCGACACGCGGTAGATGATGGCGATCGTCTCGGCGTCGGTCGCCGAGAGGGTGATGGTGCCCTCGTCGGCCTCCAGCAGGACATGCTGCGTGATCGGCAGCGTGGTGCGCGCCGGGATCGCCCGAGCGACGGCACTCAGGCCGCGGTGAAGTTCATCCTGCTGGCATGCGACACGCATCGCGCGGATTCCTGTGAACGGTCGCGAGTGAAATGCTCAAGCGACTGCGCAGTTGGCATAATTGCAGTATACGGGCGTATCTGCGTGCACCGCAAACGTGGACGAGTCCGCCCAGCGCCCCGTCAGACGCCGAGGAGCGACCGCAGCTCCGCCAGCGCGCGGATGCGGGCATCCGGCTGCGGCATGTCCTCCGGGAACGGACGCTCCGAGCGCTGGACCCAGGCCGTCCGCAGCCCGGCCCGCGTCGCGCCGTGCACGTCCGCATACGGCGAGTCACCGACGTAGAGGATCTCGTCGGGCGCGATCCCGAGGCGCTCCGCCAGCACCGCGAACGTCGCTCGATGCGGCTTGTACGCCCGCAGCGACTCCGACGACTGGATCACCGAGAAACGCAGCCGGTTCCGCGACACCGCGCTCTGGAGGAAGTCCTCGTCGGCGTTCGAGAGCAGGCCGATCAGGAGGCCGGCGTCCGCCAGGTGGTCGGTCGTCTCGCGCGCGTCGGCGTAGGCCTCGAGGTGCGAGAGGGCGTCGCGCAGGTGATCGGCAGCACCATCGGCGTCGCCGTCGAGCTCGTGGACTCGGAAGGTCTCCGCCCACTGGCGACGCCACCAGTCCCACTGCGTGAAGAACGTCGGAAGCGGGCCGCCCACCATCGACTCCCGATCGACGCGCTCGCCGTCGCCCGGCTTCCACCCCTGGGGGTAGAGGTGCGCCCACGGACCGACGCGCCCGTACACGCTGTACCAGGTCTTGAAGAGCGCCTCGAAGTCGGAAACCTCGAGGCGCTGGTTGCTCAGGACCTCGGTAATCGCGACGCGGAACTCGGCGTCGTGCCAGTCGAAGAGCGTGCCATAGGCATCGAACGCGACGGCTCGGATGCGCGAGGGGTCGAACGGTGCGGCATCGGCCATCGGCGGCTCCTCACGCGTCGCGCCGCATGATACGAGCGCCCGCCCCTCGAGGCCACGAAGCGGCCTCGAGGGCGCTACGTCTCGTACGCCGCCGCGAGGCCGACGAGGACACGGTCGGCCAGCAGCGCGATCTCCTCGCGGGCGCGCGCGGCCTCGTCGCCGTCGAGTTGGTTGCGCTGCACGAGCTGCTTGGCGGTCTCGTCGAGGGAGCGACGGAAGAAGGTGAACGCCTGCATCGCCTGCAGGAGCGGCGTGTTGTTGCGATGCAGGATCGCGCCGTACGTGCGCCCGATGTCGTCGACCTCCGCCTCGATGGCGCTGCGCGGGCGCTGCCGCCCGAGGTAGTCCGTCACGAGCTCGACGAGCCGGCGCCCGAGGGGTCGAAGCGCCTCGCGCTCGTCGGCGTCGATGTCGGACACCCAGCCGGCCTCGCCTCGACCGCCGTTCAGCTGACGGCGAATGCGGTTCATGGCGGCCGACTCGAGGGCGCGGCGCCCGCCACCCTGGCTCGCGGTCATCGCGAACAGGTCGGCCTCGGCGAACCGTCGATGTCCGCCGGGGGTGCGGAAGCAGCGCAACTCGCCCGAGTCCGCCCAGCGGCGCACCGTCGACTCGTTCACACCGAGGATCTCGCAGGCGCGGCTGAGGTTCACCCAGCGCGTGGTCTCGGCGCCCTCCGACTTGCCCGGACCTCGAGTCGTCATGTCGAACCTCGCGAAACCTGCACCGGACCGGCAGATTTCAACTATAGGAGGACACGACGCCTCGGGCTAGGCGCGGCCGAACGGTTCCGGTCCATCGTGACGATCGAGGTCCCGACGCGCCCCACGAGCGATGGCGCGCCGCCCGAAGCGATCGCGGATCTCGTCGAGCGCGTCGTCGACCGCCTCCGACCGCTGGACGCCGGCGTCGTCGAAGGAGAGCTGCACGACATCCTCGACGAGGTTCATCACACCGAGGCCGATCAGCCGCACCGGCCGCATCCCCTGCGCCGCCACGATGTCGGCGAGGAGCGAGCGACCCACCTCGGCGATCTCGGGTGCGGAGCGGACCGGCCGCTCGACCGTGCGATTGCGCGTCAGTGTGGTGAAGTCCGTCCAGCGCAGCTTGAGCGTCACCGTGCGCGCGCGACGGTCCGCCGAGCGCAGATCCGAGGCGACGCGATCCGCGTGCCGAGCGAGCACGGCATGCAGCTCGTCGATGCTCGTGACGTCCGTTCCGAAGGTGACCTCGCGCGAGATCGAGCGCGCGTCGCGGCCGCCGTGCTGCACGGGCGTCGGGTCGATGCCGCGCGACCGGTCGCGAAGGAAGACGCCCGACTTCCCGAAGCGACTCTCCAGCCATCGAGGGTCGAGCTCGGCGGCCTCGCCGATCGTCGTAACACCGACCGTGGCCAGATGCTCGGCGAAGCGCGGACCGACCATCGGCAGCTCGCGAATCGGCAGCGGCGCGAGGAACTCCGCGTCGCCGCCCACCGGAACCTCGAGCAGGCCGTCGGGCTTCGCCTGGTCCGACCCGACCTTCGCCGTCGTCCGCGAGCCGGCGATGCATACGGACACGGCGAGCCCCAGCTCGCGACGAACGCGCTCGCGGAAGCGCTTCGCCACCTCGTACGCCCCGCCGCCCTCGACCTCGAGGCCGGTGAGGTCCGCGTACGCCTCGTCGATGCCGACCGACTCGACGATCGGCGCGGCCTCATTCAGCCGTTCATGGAAGGCCGCGGAGAGCTCCTGGTAGCGCTCGAAGTGCGGGCGCACGACCACCGCCTCGGGGCACAGGCGCAGCGCCTGCGCCATCGGCTGCGCGGAGTGGCAACCGAACGTCCGCGACTCATACGAGGCGCTGGCGACCACGCCGCGACCGCCGTCGTGGCCGACGAGCACGGGCTTGCCGATGAGCGACGGATCATCGAGGCGCTCGACCGCGACGAAGAAGGTGTCGAGGTCGAAGTGCGCAATGCGGCGCGAGAGCCGCGGAGGTTGGTTCAGCGATGCCATCGGGCCGCCTCCGAGGACGGCCTCGACGTTAGAACATGCGTACGAGAGACGTCAATCGACGGGCGGCGCGATCAGCGCTCGAGCGCGGCCTTCGGCTCACTCACGCCGTTCGAGCTCAGCGCCTCCGCGACGGCCGAGGCCGTTTCGGAGCCGTCGTCCTCGGACGAGTCGTCGTCGTCCGAGGTCTCGCCGTCCTCGTCCTCGCTCGCGCGCGGGCGGTCCGATCGAGGCGTCTCGATCTCCTCCGCCGTCACGTGCTCGAGGGCTTGCTCGGCCGTCTCGCCGGCGCGCATCCGGCGCGCGATCGCGACCCCGGCCAGGACGACGAGGGCGGACGACACGGCCGCCCCGCCGGCGATGAAGCTGTGTCGCCGCACGAGGTCGGGGAAGCGATCGAGGGCCTTGTGCGCGAGATGAATCGCCTCTTCGGCAGCGCGATCGACTTGCTCGCCGCCTCCGCGCTGGAGGGGTTCGAGCGGCAGACGGGGCTTGCTCATGCGGATCCGTCCTCGAGGGTGGGAAGCAGGGTGGCCATCTCGATGGCCGCCAGCATCGCCTCGCGACCCTTGTTGCCGACCGCGCCTCCTGCGCGCGCCTGGGCCTGCTCCACAGTATCCGACGTGATCACGCCAAACGTCACGGGGATCCCGAACTCTGCCGCCACGTTCGCGATGCCGCGCGCGGCCTCGTTGCACACGAAGTCGAAGTGCGGCGTCTCGCCGCGAATGACCGCGCCGACGCACGCGATGGCGTCGTAGCGCCGCGTCGAGGCCAGCGCGCGCGCCGCCATCGGCAGCTCGAAGGCGCCCGGCACCCAGACGGTGTCGACGCGCTCCGGGTCCGCACCATGCTCGTTCGCGGTCTCCACCGCGCCCTTGAGCAGCTTCTCGGTGATCAGCTCGTTGAAGCGAGAGACGACGACCGCGAGCCGCAGGCTCGAGGCGTCGAGTGCACCTTCGAAGGTCGGCATCCGGGCTAGCCGAGCCCGTCCGAGCTCAGAACGTGCCCCATCTTCTCGCGCTTCGTCTGCAGGTAGCGGACGTTGTGCGGGTTGGGCGCGACCTCCAGCGGCACGCGCTCGACGATCTCGAGGCCGTAGCCCTCGAGGCCGGCGCCGCGCAGTTCGCCGTAGTTCTTGAGCTCGCTCACCTTGAGCGGGTTGTTCGTCATCAGCCGCATCTTGCGCACGCCGAGGTCCACGAGGATCTGCGCGCCGATGCCGTAGTCGCGGTTCTCGGCGGGCAGGCCGAGCGCCTCGTTCGCCTCAACGGTGTCGAGGCCCTGGTCGTCCTGCAGCCGGTACGCACGGATCTTGTTGTGGAGGCCGATGCCCCGGCCTTCCTGGTCCATGTAGACGATCACCCCACGGCCCTCGGCTGCGACACGCGCCATCGCGGCATCGAGCTGCTCGCCGCAGTCGCAGCGCAACGAACCGAAGACGTCGCCGGTCAGGCACTGGTCATGCACGCGCACGAGCGTCGGCTCGCCATCGCTGACGTCGCCCATCACGAGGGCGACGTGCTCCTTCGTGTCGAGCATGGTGCGGTAACCCACGGCCCGGAACTCGCCGAAGCGAGTCGGCAGCATTGCCTCGTCGACGCGATCCACGAGGCGCTCGTTCGCGAGGCGGTACGAGATGATGTCCGCCACCGTGACGATGCCCATGTTGTGCTTGCGCGCGAAGCGGCGGAGGTCCGGCATCCGCGCCATCGTGCCGTCGGCCTTCATTACCTCGCAGACGACGGCCACGGGCTCGAGGCCCGCCATCTCGCAGAGGTCCACCGAGGCCTCGGTCTGCCCGGCGCGCACCAGCACGCCGCCCGGACGCGCCCGCAGCGGGAAGATGTGCCCCGGCCGCGTGAGGTCCGAGGCGCGACTGTTCGGGTCGGCGAGCACCGCGATCGTGCGCGCGCGGTCGGCGGCCGAGATGCCGGTCGTGACGCCCTCGCGCGCCTCGACGGCGACCGTGAAGGCCGTGCCGAGCGGCGCCGTGTTGTGCGTCGCCATCGGCGGCAGGTCGAGGCGGTCGCAGTGGTCGGCGTCCATCGGGACGCAGATCAGGCCGCGCGCCTCGGACGCCATCAGGTTGACCAGCTCGGTCGTGCAGAACTGCGCGGGAACGGCGATGTCGCCTTCGTTCTCGCGGTTCTCGTCATCGACGATGATCAGCGGCTCGCCGCGGCGAAACGCCTCGATGGCCGCCTCGACGGTCATCAGCTCGGTGGTGGAAGTCCGCTTCTTCGAGGTCGATCGCGGCTTCCCGGGCGTCGTGGAAGGTGTCAATGGAGCCCCCGCACTGTGTGGTCGCGAGGTCGGCGCCTAGGTCGCCGCCCGCGCCTCGAGCAGCTGCTCGATGTACCGAGCCATGAGGTCGGTTTCGAGGTTGATGCTATCACCGGGCTCCCGGCGCGTCAGGTTCGTATGCTCCTGCGTGTACTGCACCAGCGAGACCGAAAACGAGACGTCGTCCTTCGCCATGACGGTCAGCGAGGCGCCGTCGACGCACACCGGACCCTTCATCGCGATGTAGCGCAGGTACTCCGGCGACACGCGATAGCGCGCGATGATCGCGTCACCCTCGGGCGTGAGGCTGTCGAGGGTGCACGTCGTCTCGACGACCCCCCGCACGATGTGGCCCGAGAGGCGGTCGTCCGGGCGCACGGACCGCTCGAGGTTCACGATGCTCCCTGCCGCGAGGTCGACGAGGTTCGATCGGCGAAAGGTCTCCGGCATGACGTCGAACGTCATCGAGGCCTCGTCCATCGCGCGGATGGTGAGGTCGACGCCGTTGACGGCGATCGAGTCGCCTAGCTTCGAGCCCTCGATGATCTCGTGGCACTCGATCACCAGCTCGCCGCCCTCGCGGCTGCGGATGGTGCCCACTTCCTCGATGATGCCGGTGAACATGTCGCCTCGCGTTCTCGCGGTGTGATTATGTCGCTAGTCGGCTGTGTCGGGCCACACGGGCACGCCCTCGATGAGCACGTCCTCGCCCAGGCGCGTGACCTCGATGTCCCGAAGCCGCGGCGCCTGGGCCATCCGTTCGACCCCGCGTCCGGCCACCGCCGAGGGCGCATCGCTCGCTCCGATGATGATCGGCGCGACCACCGCCTGCACGCGATCGACCAGCCGCGCGTCGAACAGCGATCCGAGGACGCGACCCCCGCCCTCGAACAGCACAGTCAGCATCCCCCGCCGTCCGAGCTCGCGCAGCAACGCCTCGAGGTCGACGTGGCCATCGAGCGCCGGGAGCTGCACGACCTCGGCGCCGCGCGCCTCGATCGTCGCGCGCCACTCCGGCGAGGCCGCCGCCGTCGTCGCGACGAGGCTCGGCGACTCGCCCTCGAGGACCCGCGCTTCGGGCGCGATGCGGCCTCGGGAGTCGAGCACGATCCGTAGGGGCTGGTGCACAGGGCCCTCGACACCCTCGGGGCGCGCTGTCAGCTGCGGGTTGTCGATGATCACCGTTGCGGATCCGACGACGATCGCATCGAGCTTCGGACGGTTGCGATGCGCCCAGCGCAGCGTCTCCGGCCCCGAGACCCAGCGCGAATCGCCCGAGGACGCGGCGATGCGGCCATCGAGCGACGCCGCGAACTTCACGACCGCCGCAGGCCGCTCGGTCAGGCGGTGCTTCAGGTACCCCTCGAGCTGACGAGCGGACTGTCGTGCGCCGTCACCGGCCTCGACGTCGATGCCCGCTGCCTCGAGCCGCCCGTGCCCGCCGCCGGCCACGTTCGGGTCGGGATCGACGAGGGCGTACCGGACGGCAGCGACTCCCGCCTCGATGAGCGCGTCCGTGCAGGGAGGGGTGCGTCCGTGGTGCGCGCAGGGCTCGAGGGTGACGTAGGCAGTCGCACCACGCGCGGCGTCGCCCGCGTCGCGCAGCGCCATCACCTCGGCGTGTGGTCCGCCGGGCGGCTGCGTGTGGCCCCGCCCGACGACGACCCCGTCCCGCACGAGAACGGCACCCACGGCCGGGTTGGGCGCGGTCGTCCCGAGGGCGGCGTCCGCCTCCTCGAGGGCGAGGCGCATGAAGGCGCTCGGTTCCGCGTGGGGCTCGTTGGCGCCGCGACCGGCGTCGGAGGTCATGGCGTGCGCTGGCGTTCCTGGTAGTCGACCCAGCCTCGGCTGGCGGTCGGACCGGTCTGGCCCTGGTACTTCGACCCGAGGCCGGCCGAGCCGTAGGGCCGGTCCGCCGGCGTCTTCAGCTCGAGGAACGAGAGCTGCCCGATCTTCATGCCGTAGTACAGCTTGATCGGCAGGTTCGCGACGTTCGACAGCTCCATCGTGAGATGGCCGTCCCAGCCGGGATCGACGTAGCCCGCCGTCGCGTGCACGAGCAGCCCGAGGCGTCCGAGCGACGACTTCCCCTCGACGCGCGCCACGAGGTTCGGCGGCAGCGCCACGCGCTCGAGCGTCGATCCGAGAACGAACTCCCCCGGATGCAGCACGAACGCCTCGTCGTTCTCGACGCGCTCAACCTCCGTCAGGTCCTCCACCGGCATGCGCGGGTCGATGAACGACTCGCGGTGGTTGCGGAAGACGCGAAACTCGCGGTCGAGGCGGATGTCGAGGGAGGCCGGCTGCAGCGCGTCCTCGCCGAGCGGGTCGACGATAAGCGCGCCCGACTCGAGGACCTCGCGAATGTCGTGATCGCTCAGGACCACCGTGCAGCCTCCGATGCGCGGGACGGCAAGGGGCCGCCCCGTGGCGGCCCCATCGTACCGGCGCGAGCGGAGGGCGGCGAGCGGCGCGCCAGGGCCGGCGCGCCGCTCGACTCGACCGCCCCGGGCGGGCTACTGGATTTCGAAGACGACGTTCACCGTGAGGGTGACCTCGGCTTCACCGGGGCCGATCGGCGTCGAGGTGCCACCACCGCTCGCGGGGGCAGCGAGCTCGACTCGGTCGAACTGGACCGGCGCGGAGCCGTACGACTCGTTGATCGTCCGCACACGACCGAGGTCGACGCCGGCGAGCGAGGCCAGCTGCTCGGCGCGCTCCTTCGCGTCTGCGAAGGCCTTGTCGCGCGCCTCGCCGAGGTACTGCTCGGGCTCGTCGACGGTGAACGAGATGTTGTTCACGCGCACCGCGTCGCCACCGGCGTCGATCGCCTCATCGAGGACGGTCGAGACGTTGTCGATCTCGCGGACCTTCACCTGCACCTGGTTGCTCACGGTGAACCCGGTGATCCGGGGCGCTTCGTTGTCCGAGTACTGGTACTGCGGGTAGATGTTGAAGTACTGGGTCTGGATGTCCTTGTCCTCGACACCATTCGAGGACAGCGACTCGCGCATCGCCTCCATGGCGTCGGCGGCCGCGCCGCGCGCCTCGGCGACCGTCGGCCGGGTGATTTCGACGCCGAGGTTCAGCAGACCGATGTCCGGCACGACGGTGACACTGCCCGAGCCCGTGACGGCAATGCCCGTGCTCTCGCTCTGCGAGAGCGTCACGTTCGTCTCAGGCGTCTGGCAGGCGACGGCAGCGAACGCCCCGAGGGCGATCACACCGAGCGCCAGTCGCTGCATCGTGCTGCGCTGCATGGACAAAGACTTGATCGACTTCATGGTTCGTTCCCTCCCGGG
This sequence comes from Dehalococcoidia bacterium, assembly GCA_041390625.1. Lineage (GTDB taxonomy): Bacteria > Chloroflexota > Dehalococcoidia > UBA2979 > UBA2979 > RBC038. Next base: position 22,065 of record JAWKPM010000017.1, read on the forward strand.
ACCTGAATGACCCAACACTGTTCCAGACCACCTCCAGCGGTGGCTCGAACGTCGTTCGTAATGGACTGCTCGAAACCCGCGGGCCTACATGCCGTAGCGCCCATAGCTGCGGCGGCGCCACCAGAGACCGAGGGTGCCCAGCCCCAGCGCGACCAGCGCCGCCGCGGCGCCGATGCGCGTCCACTCCACCCAGTCGACGCCATCCGACGAGTCGACCATCGAGGGCTCGTCGTCCGTCGAAGACAGCGCGGTCGCCTGTTCGACCTCGCCGGCTGCAGTCGCGGCAGCCGAGGCATCGGCTGTGGCAGGCGCGGCCGAGCGCGCCTCGGCGACGGGCGTCGTGGGTGCTGTTGGCGGTGTGCCGCTGTCGGCGGCGGCCGTGCCTTCCTCGGTCGGTGCTGCCAACTCGGCAGCACCCGAGGCCGCCGCGCTCCCGGCGTCGGCGCCACCCGCAGGCCCGGACGCATTCTCCGGTGAGGCCGCCGGCGGTGCCTCGGGCGACTGAGGGGCGGTCTCGAGGCCGCCACCCACGCCGCCGGCCGCACCGACGCCCGGCTGAGCGGCACCGTCGTTGGGTGCAGGCGCCGAGGCCGCAAGGGACTCGACCGTCCCGCTCTGGGCCGCGGCGGCGCCGGCGGCCTCGCCCTCCTTCGCGGCGCGCGACTCGACGGTGACGGGCTGCCCCGTCGCCGCCTCGTCGCTGCTCGAGCTGCCGAGGAAGGTCGGTCCGATGAAGGCCGCGACGAGCGCGACCGAGGCCGCCGCCGTGGCGATGCGCATCCCCAGCTCGAGGCGCGGCAGCCCGCTCGAGCGCGGACGTCGCGAGGCCGTAATGGTGAAGCTGCGGGGCGACTGCATCATGCCGAGCTCGTGCATGCCGTCGCGCACGAGGGCCATGCCCTCGAGCATCGTGCGCAGCCCGGCGTCGCGCTCGAGGTCGGTCTCGACGACGCGCTGCTCCTCGGCGGCCAGATCGCCGTCGAGGTACGCCGACAGACGTTCGTCGCGCGCCGCACTACCGGTGCGGGCGGCGGGGTCCTCGGGCTCGCCACGTCGGAAGAAGTCCCAGCGCATCTCGCTCCTCTACCCCTTTCGACGTTCGAGGGCGGGCGGAAGTTCCCCGGTGGCGGTGAGAATGTCGCGCAGTCGGCCGCGAGCGCGTGCGATCCGCGACTTCACGGTGCCGAGCGGGATGTTCGCGACCTGCGCCACCTCGTCGTAGGAGAGGCCATGCACATCGGACAGCACGACGACCAGGCGCCACTCCTCGGGCAGCTGCAGGAGCGCTCGCTCGAGGGCGTCGCGCAGGTCGGCCGTGAGGACGGCGTCCTCGGGTGACGGCCCCTCGTCGGCCGGATCGAGGTCGGGGCGGTCCCAGTCCATCCGCGCCTGGTCCAGGCTGCGCTGAGGACGGCGGCGGCGCTTACGCAGCTCGTCACGACACGCGTTCGCGACGATGCTCAGCAGCCAGGAGCGGAAACGCTGTCCCTTGAAGGAGCGGATGTTGCGGAACGCGCGCAGGAATGCCTCCTGCGTGGCGTCCTCGGCGGCCTGCCTCGAGCCCATGAATCGGTAGGCGAGGCTATACGCCGCGTCCTGGTGGCGGACGACCAGCGTGTTGAACGCTCCCAGCTCGCCCGCCTGCACGCGCGCGACGAGGGCCAGCGTTTCGGCGTCCGAGGCGGGCGTGCCCATGACCCGGCTCAATCGAGTCGTGCTCGCTTCCGCTGCATGCCGCGGGCCGAGCGTAGCACGGCATCCGCGCTTGACCCACGGCCCCTCGGGCCGGAACGTCGAGGCTCGAAACGCCGCCTTTCGAGGCGCAAGCGGAGCACGAGCGCGATGCCATTGGTCGGGGGACGCGACCTCCTCTTCGAGGCCGAGCGGATGGCGTACGCCGTCCCCGGCTTCAACGTCTCGAACGTCGAGATGGCGCTCGGCGTCCTCGATGCCGCCGAGGCGCGGCGTGCGCCCGTGCTGCTGCAGTTCAATCCGAGCAACCTCGATCACATCGGCGGCGTGGCGGTGGCAGCCGCGCTGGGGCGCACGCTCGCGCAGCGCGCGGCTGTGCCAGTCGCCGTCCACCTCGACCACGGCTCACGCCTCGAATTGCTGCGCGAGGCGGCCGCCAGTGGGTTCACCTCGTTGATGTTCGACGGGTCGACGACCCCGTTTGAGCAGAACGTGCGCCAGACCCGCGAGGCCTACGCCATCGCCCTCGCCGCCGAGGTCGCCCTCGAGGCCGAGCTCGGACATGTCGGCGGACGCGAGCCGGGTGTCGCGACGTCCGAGATGGTGCTGACGGAGCCCGACGCCGCGCGCCGCTTCGTCGACGCCACGCGCGTCGATGCGCTCGCCGTCTCGGTCGGCACCGCGCACGGGCTGGCGGGCGAGGTGAACCTCGAGCTGGTGGCGGCGCTGCGCACCTCGACGCACGGACTACCGCTGGTGCTGCACGGCGGCTCGGGCGTGCGGCCGGAGCAGCTGCGCGAGGCGGTGCGCGCCGGCATTCGCAAGCTCAACGTCTCGACGGAGATCCACGCCGCCTTCGCCGCCGCCGTCGCGGGCGCCGAGGGGAGCGATCCCCGGCCCGCCCTCCGTCGCGCACGCGCCGCCGTCGCCGACGCCGCCGCCGCCCGCATCGAGGCGTTGGGGGCGGCACGCCGCGCCTAGCGCGTCTGCCACGGACGGCACGAATCGGCCGCTCCCGCCGTAACGCGTTCGAGTGCGCCTCGGTCCTCGGCGCCTATACTGGTCAGGATGCTGAGTCCACTGCCCGCCGACGACGCTGGTGATGCCGGCGAACGCGACTTCGCGCCCCTCTCGGCGTCGATGGCGCAGACGCACGGCGGCCTCGCCGACCTCGATCCCTGGGACGAGCGACCGGGCCCGCCGCCGCGCGTGCGCCGCGAGGGTGGGTTCCGCCTCGAGTCGATCGCGGAGAGCCTCGAGGTCGCCGCGCTGGCGCTCTTCATGTTCATCGCCGTCCGCGGCGTGGCGCAGAACTACATCGTCGACGGCGGCTCGATGCTGCCGAACTTCCACAACGGCGAGCTCGTCATCGTGAACAAGCTCGCCTTCCGCACCTTCGACATCTCGTGGCTACCCTTCTCCGACGACGAGGACTGGCAACCCTTCGGTGAGCCGACCCCCGGCGACGTCGTGGTCTTCACCTTCCCGCAGGACCCGACGCGCGACTTCATCAAGCGCGTCATCGCAGGCCCCGGTCAGACTGTCGAGGTGCGGGACGGCACGGTCTTCGTCGACGACGTCGCCCTCGACGAGCCGTACCTCTCGGAGCCACCGGTCTACGAATACGGGCCCGAGGTCGTGCCGCCCGGTGACGTCTTCGTCCTCGGCGACAACCGCAACAACTCCTACGACTCGCACTCATGGGGCATGCTGCCCCAGGACGCGATCATCGGTCGCGCCGAGCTGCGCTACTGGCCGCTCTCTCAGGCCGGCTTGATCGACCAGCACCGCCATGAGTTCTCCGCGATTGCCGAGGTGTCGTCATCCCGGTAGACGCCGAGGTCGTGCGCGCCCTCGAGGAGGCCGGCGCCTTCCTCGAAGGCCACTTTCAGCTGGCCTCGGGCCGGCACTCCGATCGCTACCTCGAGAAGTTCAACCTGCTGCAGTGGCCCCCGCAGACCGAGGTCGTTTGCCGCAAGATGGCGGAGGCCGCGCGCGCCTCGACCATCGAGGCAGTGGTGGGGCCGACCACCGGCGGTGTCATCGTCGCCTACGAGGTCGCTCGTCAGCTGGGGCTCCGCGGCATGATCGCCGAGCGCAACGAGGACGGGCCCGGCCGCTCGATCCAGCGCGACTTCCACATCGAGCCCGGCGAGCGGGTTCTCGTCGTCGACGACGTGCTCACGACGGGCGGCTCGGTACGCGAGACGCTGCAGGCCGTGCGCGACGCCGGCGGCGAACCCGTCGCCGTTGCCGTGATGGTCGACCGCTCTCAGGGCAAGGTGGACTTCGGCGTGCCGCTGTTCGCCGCCACCGAGGTCGAGATGCAGACATTCGAGGCGGACGACTGCCCGCTCTGCCGCAGCGACGTGCCGCTCAAGATCACGTAGCCTCTGCCGGCCACGTTCGCGAACGAACGAGGAATGAGATGAGCTGGGCGACGAGCACCCGTGGGCGCCGTCCGACGGGCGCTCGCCGCCCTCGTCGATCATCGGCGCGCGCGGAAGCCATCCGCAGCCGCCACCGAGGGGTCTCCCTAGGGCCCTCAAGGGACCGATGACCACCCCCCAGCCGACGTTCGAGGCCGGAATCACCGTCCTGGCTGGCGGCATCGGCGCTGCGCGCTTCCTCAACGGCCTCCTGAGCGTGGTCGACCCCGAGCACGTAACCGCCATCTGCAACGTCGGCGACGATTTCGAGTGGCACGGGCTCCACGTCTCGCCCGACATCGACAGCATCACCTACACCCTCGCGGGCGTTCAGGGCTCGCTCGGCTGGGGCATCGAGGGCGACACCTTCACCACCCTCGAGGCGCTGCGCGACCTCGGCGGCGACGCCTGGTTCAACATCGGCGACCGCGACCTCGCGACGCACCTCCGGCGCACCGCGCTGCTCCGAGGCGGCGCCACCCTCGCCGAGGCCACCGCGGCGCTCACGAGGGCGCGCCGTCTCGGCCTCACGATGCTCCCCGTCACGAACGACCCGCACCCGACGGTGGTCGTGACCGACGAGGGCGAGCTCGACTTCCAGGTCTACTTCGTCCAGCGCCGTGCCTCGGACGTGGTCCGCGGTGTGCGTTTCCCGGGCGCGGCGACGGCCCGCCCCGCGCCCGGTGTCATCGAGGCACTCCGCGACGCCGAGCTCCTCGTGATTGCGCCGAGCAACCCGCTCGTCTCGATCGACCCGCTGCTCGCGGTGCCCGGCGTCCGCGAGGCGCTCGAGGCCTCGACCGCCCGACGCGTGGCGATCAGCCCGATCATCGGCGGCGCGGCGGTGAAGGGACCGGCGGCAGACATGTTGCGCTCGCTGGGTCACGAGGTCTCAGCCCTCGGTGTGGCGCGCATGTACCGCGACCTCCTCGACGTGTTCGTCCTCGACGAGGTCGATCGGGCGCTCGCCTCCGACGTCGAGGCGCTCGGCCTCGAGGTCGTGGTGACAGACACGATGATGACGCCGCCCGAGCGCGGCCGCGCGTTGGCCTCGAAGGTTCTCGAGGTGGCCGCCGGATGAGCGCGAACGCCGGCACCTCGGTCGCGGTCTTCGTCGCGATCAAGCCGCTCGCCGCCGCGAAATCGCGCTTCACCGGCGTCGAGGACGCGCAGCGTCAGGCGCTCGTGCTCGCGATGCTCGATGACGTGCTCGCGTCGATCCGCTCCGCCCACGAGGGCATCCTCACGGTGATCTCCGAAGACCCCTCGTATGACGCGCTCGCCGAGCGGCATCGCGCGCGCCGCGAGCCCGACGCCGCCACGGGCTATCGAGCCGCGGTGCAGGCCGAGTTGATCGCCGCGGCGTCCGCCGGCACGCGAGCCGCCCTCATCGTTCCCGCGGACGTGCCCGGCCTCACCGCGCACGACGTCGAGGCCCTGCTCGGCGCGCTCGAGACGGTCGAGGTCGTCCTCGCTCCCGGCATCGACGGCGGCACGTCCGCCCTCGGGCTGCGGCCGCCGACCGCGATCCCGGTGGCGTTCGGCCCTCAGTCCGGCTGGCTGCACCGCCGTCTCGCCGAGGTGTCGGGCCGGCGGCTGGCCGAGCTCGCGCTCGCCTCCCTCGCCGTCGACGTCGACACGCTCGACGACCTCGAGGCCGCCGCGCGCGTGGCCGGCCCCGCAACGACGAAGGTCATCGAGTCCATCCGCGCAGCTTCGAGGTAGGACGAGGTAGGGCGATGAACGAGGATCGAGCGCGCGCCATCGAGGACGGGATCCGCTCACGACGCTCGATTCGCGGCCTCGAGGGGCCGCCCCTCGAACCTCACGAGGTCGAGGAACTCGTCGCGCTCGCGCTCACCGCTCCGGCGCCGCACCACACGCAGCCCTGGCGCTTCGTCGAGGTGTCGCCCGCCCGCCGTGAGGCGCTCGCCGCCGCAATGGGCGGCGCGTGGCGCGTCGACCTCGAGCGCGACGGTGTGCCGAAGACCACGCAGGACCGCATCATCGAGCGCTCGCGCGGCCAGGTCGTCGACGCGCCCACGCTGCTGCTCGGTTGCCTCGTCGCCGACGGTCTGCGCGTCTACGAGGACGAGCCGCGCCAGCGCGCCGAGTGGTCGCTCGCGACGCACTCCTTCGGCGCCGCGATGCAGAACATCCTGCTCACCGCCAGCGCTCGAGGCCTCGGCGCCTTCTGGATCTCGGCACCGGTCTACGCGCAGGAGGCGGTGCGGCAGGCGCTCGACCTCGATGCCGCCTGGCAGCCGCAGGCCCTGATCGCCCTCGGCCATCCGAGCGCCGACTACCGGCCGTTCGACCGCCCGACGCCCGACCTCGAGAAGCACTTCACGAGGCGCTAGGAGCCTCCGAGGCCCGTCGGGCTAGAGGATCTGGCTCAGGAAGAGCTTCGTGCGCTCCTCGCGTGGGTTCGTGAAGAAGTGCTCGATGTCGCCCTCCTCGACGATCAGACCCTCGTCGAAGAACAGCAGCCGGTCGGCCACCTCGCGCGCGAAGCCCATCTCGTGCGTCACGACGAGCATCGTCATGCCGGTCTGCGCCAGCTCCTTCATGACGTCGAGGACTTCCTTGATCATCTCCGGGTCGAGCGCCGAGGTCGGCTCGTCGAAGAGCATCACCTTCGGCTGCATCGCGAGCGCGCGGGCGATCGCCACGCGCTGCTGCTGCCCGCCCGAGAGCTGACCCGGCAGCTTGTCGGCCTGCTCCGGAATCCCCACTCGCTCGAGGAGCTCGCGGGCGCGCGCCTCGGCCTCGGCCTTCGGCATGTGGCGCACCTTCTGAGGCGCGAGCGTGATGTTCCGCAGCACCGTCAGGTGCGGGAACAGGTTGAACTGCTGGAACACCATCCCGACCTCGGAGCGGATGGCGTCGAGGTTGTCGAGGTCGTCGTTCAGCTCGACCCCGCCGATGACGATCCGCCCGCTGTCGTGCGGCTCGAGGCGGTTCAACGTGCGGATGAACGTCGACTTTCCGGAACCCGAGGGTCCGAGGATGACGACGACCTCCCCCTCGGCGACCGTCGTCGAGACGCCCTTGAGCGCCTCGAAGTCGCCGAAGAACTTGTGCACGTCCTCGCACACGATCATCGGGGCGGTCGAGCCGTTCGATGTCGTCACGGGAGCATCCCTTCCGCGCCTCGATCCACGTTAGCGCTCGCCCACACCGAGGCGTCGCTCGATGCGCAGCGCGAGCCTCGACATTGCGAACGCGACGCTCCAGAAGGCGAAGCCGACGAAGGCGAATACCTCCTTCTCGTCGCCGATGAACGACGCCTGCGACAGCGTCGCCTCGCCGGCGCCGAGCAGCTCGGTCAGCCCGAGCACGAAGACGAGCGTCGTGTCCTTCCACAGCGAGATGAACTGGCTCACCAGCGGCGGGATGACGGATCGCAGCGCCTGCGGCAGCACGATGAGCGTCGTCGTCTGGATGGAGCTCAGGCCGAGGGCGTTCGCGGCCTCGACCTGGCCTCGAGGCAGGCCCTGCAGGCCGCCGCGCACGACCTCGGCGACGTAGGCGCCCGTGAAGCCGGCGAGCACGAGCATCGCGCGCGCGACGATGTCCATCTGGTCGAGGCTGAGCACCGGCGGCAGGAACGTCGGCAGCACGAAGCGCGCGATGAACAGCCACGCGACAAGCGGCCCGGCGCGCACCACTTCGATATAGGTCGTGCACACGAGGCGGATCGCCGGATACGAGCTCGCGCGCCCGAGCGCGAGCAGGACACCGAGCGGGAACCCGAAGCCGATGCCCACCGCGGCAAGCATGACGTTGAGCATGAACCCGCCCCACAGCGAGGTCCGCACGCCGTCGCCCGCCTCCAGCACCGCCACCGCGAACGGCACGAGCAGCACGAGGCCGGCGATCGCCACGATCCTCGATGCGCGGTCGAGACGGCTCCCCAGGAGCACGCCGCGCGCGAGGGCGTAGCCACCGATTGCCAGCGCGACACCGCCGCTGAAGAGCGCCGCCGGCGTCCCCTCGAACAGCACGAGGTAGGCGAATGCCAGCGCGCCCGCGGCCACGAGGGCGCCTCGAACGCCTACGCGCACCCACAGCCCGAAGGCCAGCCCACCGAACCCAAAGAGCGCCCAGAACGGCGGCCACAGCCGCCACTCCTCGCCGGCGGGATAGCGCCCGATCGCGAGGAGTCGACGATTCGCCTCGATCACCTGCCACTCGGCCGAGACGATGACGAACCGGGCGAGCGAGAACGCGACCACCCCGAGGACGGTCGCTGAGACGATCGTCAGCGCCGTGCCGCCCTTCGATGCGAAGAGCGACTCGTGCGCCCAGGCGCGGGCACGATGGGCGAACGACCGCCTCGGCAGCGTCGCGCTCCCGATCACGATCGACCCGCCAGCTGCAGCCGCCGGTTGAGGAAGTTCATTCCGCCCGAGATCACGAAGCTCATGACCTGGTACGTGAGGATCACGAGGATGAACATCGGGACCGCGTGGCCCGCGTTGTTGATGATCACGTTGCCCACGAACAGCAGCTCGGAGTAGCCGACGACAATCGCCAGGCTCGAGTTCTTCGTGAGGTTGAGGTACTGGTTCGTCAGCGGCGGGATCATCGTCCGAAGCGCCTGCGGCAGGATCACGAGCGTCAGCCGCTGGTAGCCGTTCAGCCCGAGCGCCATCGCCGCCTCGGTCTGCCCGCGCGGCAGCGCCTGAATCGAGGCGCGCACGATTTCGGCGATGAATGAGCCGGTGTAGACCACGAGGGCGAACAGCACCGCCGCGAACTGCGGCGTCACGACGACCCCGCCCTCGTACCGCAGGATCGCGGCGCCAGACTCGACGATCTCCGGCACGGTCGGCCGTAGCGGCAGGCCCATCGCAACGAACGTCACGGCCGCGATGCCGACGACGGTCGCGAGGCCGGCCGCGTTCGGGTAGGTCGAACGGCCGGTCATGTCCTCGGTGCGCACGCGCGTGCGGCGCACCCACCAGCCGGCCAACAGCGCCACTGGCAGCGTCGCGAACCACAGCAGCGCGAGTGATTCGCCCGTGAACCACGGCAGCGCGAGACCGCGGTTCGAGAGATAGGCGAGCTCGAGGACGTGGCGTCGGTCCGCGATCGCCGGCATCGCGAGGAACACCGCCAGCCACCAGAAGATGATCTGCACCAGCAGCGGCGTATTCCGCACCGACTCGATGTAGAGCGTCGCGAGGCGCGCGACGAGCCAGTTGCTCGAGAGCCGCGCCACGCCGGCCACGATCCCGAGGACCGTCGCAGCACCGATGCCTACGACGACCAGCCGGATCGTGTTCCACACGCCCACGACGTACGCATCGAGGCGGCTCGCGTTCGGGTTGTGCGATACGGCCCACTCGTTCGCCAGCGCAAAGCCCGCGGGCGACTCGAGGAAGCCGAGGCCGAGGTCGAGGGTGCGCGCCCGCGCCACGAGGTACACGAGGACGAGCGCAAACCCCGCGAGGAATGCCGCCTGGATCGCGAAACGCTGCGTACGCCGGCTTCGAAACAGCCGCCGGCGTGGTCGCAGCGTCATTGAGCTCATGCGAAGAGATCGATGGCCGGGCGCGATGGCGTATCGCGCCCGGCCGTTGAAGAGCCCTGCCTAGCGCATCGGCGGGGCGTAGATCAGACCGCCCTCGGTCCACAGCGCGTTGAGCGAGCCGGCCCGCTCGAGGCCGATGGGCGCAAGCGTGCGCTCGTAGACCTCGCCATAGTTGCCGACCTGACCGAGCACGTTCTGCATGAACGTGTCGTCGATGCCGAGGTTGAAGGCCGTGGCCGCCTCACCACCGAAGCCAACGCCGAGCAGGCGCGCGATGTTCGCGCTCGCCGGGTTCGCCACCGCAGCCTCGTAGTTCGTGCTGTCGATGCCGAGCTCCTCGGCAGTGACCATGCCGAAGACGACCCACTGCACGATGTCGTGCCACTGCGAGTCGTTGTCACGCGTGACCGGGCCGAGCGGCTCCTTCGACATCGTCTCAGCCAGGATGCGGACCGCGTCCGCACCGTCGGGGTAGTTCGCGCGCTGACCGGCCAGGTTCGACTTGTCACCCGTCCAGCCGTCGCACTGGCCGGCGCTGAACGCCGCCAGCGCAGCCGCGTCGTCAGCGACGGCGAGCGGCGTGTAGGCCAGGCCGAGCGCGTCGAAGCGGTCGTTCAGGTTCGCCTCGGTGGTCGTGCCCGTGGTCACGCAGATCGTCGCGCCATCCAGGCCCTCAAGCGACTGAATCGGCGAGTCGGAGCGCACCAGCATGCCCTGGCCGTCGTAGAACGTCGTCGAGGTGAAGTCACCGTGCAGGTCGACGTCGCGCCCGAGGGTCCACGTCGTGGTCCGAATCAGGACGTCGATCTCGCCCGAGGCGAGCAGCTCGAAGCGGTCGGCCGCCGACGCGAGGACGTACTCGACCTTGGTCGAGTCGCCGAAGATCGCGGCCGCTAGTGCCTTGCAGAACTCGACGTCGTTACCGGAGAAGGTGCCGTCCGGCTCGAGGAAGCCGAAGCCCGGCTGCGAGTCCTTGACGCCACACTTCAGCTCGCCGCGGTCGAGGACGACCTGCAGCGTGCCGCCCTCCATCGCCTGCGCGGGGGTCGAACCGCCACTGTCTCCACCACCGCCACTCGCGGCAGTCGTGGCCTCGCCGCCGGAAGCGGCCGCCGTGCCCTCGGCGTCCCCGCCACCGTCGGAGTCGTCGTCGCTACACGCGACGGCGAACAGGGCGAAGGCCGCCAGCGCGATCAGGGCGAACTGCCCTACTCGTTTCACAAACATGCCAGATCCTCCCTCTGGGTCCGCGTCCCTACGGGTCGCATGACTAACGGCACTCTACGTGGTCGGGGCGACAGGTGGAACTGCGCTCATCCACAATCACAACGTTTGTACTTTACTGAATCTAGCTTGCTGTTGATAAGGGCCGCCCTTGTGGACAACAGCGGCGAATTGGATCACCCTGATCAGCGAGTGCCGGGGGCAATCGAGGCTGGCTCCGACGCGTGTGGCTGCGGCCACGCCCGTCGAGTGGAGGTCGAATGCGCGCACCCGGTCGTCGACTCGCCGTCCCCCTGGCTGCCGCCCTCGCAGCAGCGCTGGCGCTCACCCTCGGCACGCTGGGCACCTCGCCCGAGGCCGACGCCGCTCCGAACCCGCAGGTCGACTGCGCGAACTTCACCTCGATGCTGGCGCCGGGCAGCCTCGCCGCTCGCACGATGGCGTCCTATTGCGGCGTCGTGCCCGCAGTCGCGAGCGCCGGTCCGATGCCCGTCATCCACGAGGCCGGGCCCGACCTCGCAGCGCTCGAGCGCGAGATTCGGTCGGCGGTCGACGACTACTGGGTCGATGGCAACTACGCGGTCGCCGTGACCGACCTCCAGACCGGCGAGACCATCGAGGTCAACGGCAACCGCCGCCAGCTCGCCGGCTGCTCGATCAACTTCTTCGTCATGCTCCAGACGATGATCGAGCGCGAGCGTGGCGCCCTCACCGCCGCCGAGACCGACACCCTGCTGCGCACGACGGTCCACTTCAGCGACCCGGTCGCCGCGCGACAGCTCTACACGATGATTGGCGACGGCAGCCTGCGCGCCGGCGTGAAGGAGACGCGTGACCTCGTGCGCGCTCTCGGGCTGAAGAGCACGGTGCTCGACCACGCCCCGCTGTTCCTCGATGCCGCCTCGCTCGGCTCGAGCGACAACTTCCTGACAGCCGCCGACGCGAACCGTGCGCTCGCGCAGCTCTGGTGGGGCGGCGTGCTGCCCGAGGCGTCGCGAGACAAGCTCCTCGACACGATGTCCGATGTGAAGCCGGGCCTGAACTATCTGACGGGCTACGGCACGGGGGGCGTCGTGAGTCACAAGAACGGCTTCTTCCCCGTCCCCGCCGGCGGCTGGTGGGTCGACAACGACATCGGGCTGGTCCGCTTCGAGCGCGATGGCGTCACCTACGCCTACGCGATCTCGTTCCTCTCGGAGCGCGTGCCCGAGAAGTACGGCTCGCTCAGCCTCTTCCGGCCGATCTCCGAGCTCGTGTGGGACTACTTCGACCGCACGTACCCCTGAGACGCGCCCGAGGGCGCACCGGCGGCCGAGGCCTCGGCTTCGCGACAGACCGCGCGCGTGAGGCCTCGGAAGATCGCCGCGTGAATGGGCGTGAGGCCGTACCAGTACAACATCCCGAAGACACCCGCCGGGTGAAAGCGCGCGGTCGTCTCGAGGCGTGAGCCGCCACCCGCGCGCTCCTTCACCTCGAACTCGAGGACCGCGGATCCCGGCAGCTTCATCTCCGCCACGAGCGTGAGCTGCTGCCCCGGGCGCAGCCCGGCGACCCGCCAGAAGTCGACGGCATCGCCCACGCGCAGCGCTCGAGGATCGCGACGGCCGCGCCGCATGCCGATACCGCCGAAGGCGCGGTCGATGAGCCCGCGCAGCGACCACAGCGGCTCGAGGTAGTGCCAGCCATTGCGCCCGCCGATCGCCTGTACCTCGGCCCAGAGCTCCTCGGGGGAGGCATTGGAGTCGGCCGCAGCGAAGGCGTTCTTGCTGAAGAACGAGACGTCCTGCCGGTAGCGTCGGAACGCGAGCGCGCCGTCCGACCATCGAGCCGCGAGCGGCGCCTCGCGCTCGGCCTCGAGTGCCGACTCCACCGCCTGGCGATAGGTCTTGAGCTCCAGGGGAATCAGCGCGCGGATCTCCGCGTCATCCGGCAGCAGGTCGTGCCGCAGCCCATCGATGAGCGGACGCGCGACGTTCGCCGGCACGGCCGTCACGAGGTCGAGCCAGTACGAGGACAGGCGTGGCGTCAGCACCGGCAGCGGGATGATCCGCACCGGCCGCCCGACCACCTGCCCGAACTGCTTCAGCATGTCCGAGTAGCGGAGCGTGTCGGCCCCACCAACATCGAGGACCCGGCTCCCCTCGATCTCGATGGTCGCGAGGCGCATGAGGTACTCGAGCAGGTCGTCGAGGGCGATTGGGCGGCTGCGAGAGCGGACCCAGCGCGGCGTCGTCATGAGCGGCAGGTGGAACACGAGGTCGCGAATGACCTCGAATGCTGCCGAGCCCGGACCGACCACGATGCCCGCCCGCACCTCGATGACCGGCACGGCACCGGCCGCAAGCACCTCGCCGGTCTCCCGCCGCGACTCGAGGTGCTCCGAGGTGTTGTCGCGCGGCTGCAGCCCGCCGAGGTAGATGATCCGCCGCACGCCGGCGCGCTCGGCTGCCTGCCGAAACGCCTCGGCCGCCTGGCGATCGCGACGCGCGAAGTCGCGGCCCGCCGCCATCGAGTGCACCAGGTAGTACGCCACCTCGACGCCGTCGAGCGCGGCATCGAGGGTGTCGGGCTGCAGGGCGTCGGCGGCCACGAGCTCGACGTCGTCCCAGCCGCGCCCCTCGAGCACGTCGAGGTGGCGAGCGGTGGCGCGGATGTGGTGTCCGGCGGCCCGCAGCCTCGGCACCAGGTGGGACCCAACGTATCCGCTGGCGCCGAAGACCAGCGTTCGCGCAGGCAGTGGTGGCTCAGTCATGCAGCCTCGCAAGGGGTGTTCGATTCCTCGACGATAGCGGTCGAGGAAGGGCGATGGCTCGCGCCCCGAGGAGCGCGAGCCATCAGCCGGAGGGAGCGGTGCGCTCAGCGCCTAGCGCGAGCGCCGCGTGAAGGCGAACCGAGCCGCGCCGGCCGAGGTGGCCAGGAGCGCGATCGCCGCGCCCGCGAGCAGCCAGCTCGAGGTGCCCTCGTCCGTGCCGAGGTAGCCACCCGTGCCGCTCTGCGGCGGGTTCGGGACCGCCGTCGCCGCGGCCGGCGGTGCCGGCAGCTCGACGCCGGGCGGCAGCAGGACCGCATCGATGACGTGAATCACGCCGTTCGAGGCCGCGATGTCCGTCGCCGTGACCGTCGATGAGCCGTTGAGCGTGACCGTGCCGCCGTCAACGGCGATCTCGATGTCGCTGCCCTGGACCGTGGTCGCGCTGGTCAGACCCACGACGTCGGCGGCGAGCACCTCGCCGGACACAACGTGGTAGAGCAGCACCTGCTCGAGGGCGTCGGGGTTCGCGAGCAGCGCGTCGACGGTGCCCGCCGGCAGCGCCGCGAAGGCCGCGTCAGTCGGCGCGAAGACCGTGAACGGACCGTCGCCCTTCAGCGTGTCGACGAGCCCGGCCGCCTCGACGGCGGCGACGAGCGTCGTGAAGTCGCCGGCCGCAACGGCGGTGTCGACGATGTCGGCCGTCGCCTGAGAGGGCGCGACCTGCGAGGTGGTGGCGGGGAGCTCGCGCGCCTGGCCGACCGAGATGGCCGCTACGGCGAAGGCGAGCCCGCCGGCGGCAGCCGCGGCGATGCGCAGCCCCCGCCCGAGTGTTCCAGCTGATCCGATCATCTATTCCTTCTCCAGTTCCTTGAGACGCCCGAGCTGAGCGTCACGGATTACTCGTCGGGCCTGCTCGGCCCTGCGGCTTCGCCGCGTTCTGAGTCCTTCGTCACCACCCCCCGTCGCGCTCCGATGCTCCTGTTCAGAACTTCGCCACTGCATGGTGCAATGCTGTGCTAAAGTTGTCAAGCACAGTTGACGAAGATTTGAACAACTAGTACGGTCGAACTGTCGAAGGCGCCGCACAGCGCGGACGCCAGTGGGGAGCAAACACATGAAGGTCGCAATCGCAGGTTCGAGCGGGTACATCGGAAGCGCCCTGGCCGAGCGCCTGGAGCGCGCCGGTCACGAGGTGGTGCGGCTGCGCCGAGGTGCGCAGGGCGCTCCGAAGGTTGACTGGGCGCCGCAGGACGGCTGGGTCCGCCCCGGCGCCCTCGACGGCGTCGACGCGCTGGTGAACCTCGCCGGCGTCTCCATTGGCGCGAAGCGCTGGACGGCCGGCCGCCGGGAGGCCCTCATCTCGAGTCGCATCGACTCCACGAGGACGCTCGTGCGCCACATGGCCTCAATGTCCGAGCGGCCGCGTGTGCTGATCAACGCATCGGCGGTCGGCTATTACGGCTACGCCCGCGGCGCCGAGGATCTGACCGAGGACGGCTCGAAGGGCGAGGGCTTCCTCGCGGACCTCGTGGCCGACTGGGAAGCCGAGGCCCGCGCCGCCGAGGCGCACGGTGTGCGAACCGTGCTGCTTCGCACGGCGCCGATCATCGGCCCCGGCAGCGAGCTCATCGACCGCCTGGCGATGCCGTTCAAGATGGGCGTCGGTGGCACGATCGGCGACGGCAAGCAGTGGTTCTCCTGGGTGAGTCTGGAGGACGAGCTCGGCGTCATCGAGCACGCCCTCAACGACGAGTCGGTGAGCGGACCGATCAACGCCACCTCGCCGAACCCCGTGACGAACAAGGAGTTCACGAAGGCGCTCGGCAGCGTGCTGCACCGCCCGACGCTGCTGCCGCTCCCCGCGTTCATGCTGCGGCTCGTCTTCGGGCGCGGTCGTGCCGAGGAGACGCTGCTCGCGAGCCAGCGCGTTCACCCGGCGCGCGCGCAGTCCTCGGGCTACCGCTTCGCCGAGCCGACCATCGAGGGCGCGTTGCGCACCGCATTCGGTCGCGGCGCCGGTGCCGGCGAGCGCCGCGCCGAGGTTGCGTCGTGAGCATCCATCGCTTCGCCACGGTGCAGCGATTGCCGATCGCGCTTGACGAGGCGTGGGACTTCTTCTCGAACCCGCGGAACCTCGAGCGGATCACGCCCCCGGACATGCGCTTCGAGATCACGTCGCCCTTGCCGGAGCGCGTCTACGCCGGCCTCATCGTGACGTACAAAGTGCGTCCGCTCGCGGGCGTGCCCGTCACGTGGGTCACGGAGATCGACCACGTCGAGGACGGGCGGCTATTCGTCGACACCCAGCTGATGGGCCCCTACCGGCTCTGGCACCACCAGCACCACTTCCTCGAAATCCCGGGCGGCGTCGAGATGCGCGACATCGTCCACTACGCGCCGCCCTTCGGCCCCGCCGGTCCGCTGCTCAACGCGCTGCTGCTGCGACGCCGCATCGAGGCGATCTTCGAGCATCGACACCACGTCCTCGTGGACCGGTTCGGCGCATGGCCGGGCGACGAGGCCAACGGTACGGCGCCGCAGCCTGCAGCGACCCCGGGCACTACGCTCGCGACCGGGACGGTGGCGGGATGAACTACACGGTGCGCGCGGCCTCGATCGCGACGGGCGTCTCCGAAGGCCGGCTGCGCACCTGGGAACGCCGATACGGCGTCCCGAGGCCGAAGCGCTCGCCGACGGGCCGCCGGCTGTACGACGAGCAGGACCTTGCCCTGATCGGGCGCATGGCCGCCCTCGTCGAGGCCGGTGTGCCCGCCGCCCACGCCGCCGAGGCCGTCCTGTCGGAGGACACGACGGCGCTCGTCGTGCCGCCCCGTGTCGAGGCGCCGGCGCACCCTCTGGTCGCCGAGCTGCTCGCGGACGCCGCCCGCTTCGACGGTGACGCCGTCGCGGCCACCATCGCGCGCGCCGTCGAGGAGCTGGGCTGGCCCGCAGCGCTCGGGAGCGTGCTGTTCCCTGCCCTGAAGGCCACCGGTACCGCCTGGGAGCTCGACGAGATCCCCCCGGCCCAGGAGCACCTCCTCTCCGAGCAGCTACGCCTGGCGCTGCTCGCGGCCGTGACCCGCGAGGCAACCTCGCCAGGCGGCGCCCTCGTCGTGCTCGCCTGTCCCGAGGGTGAGCGCCACGACCTCGGGCTGTCGGCGCTCTGGCTGCTGCTGCGGCAGGCCGGCTTCCGCGTCTGCTACCTCGGGGCCGACGTCCCGACGTCGGATCTCGCGCGCGTGGTCACCGCCCTGCACGCCGAGGCGATTTGCCTGTCCGCGACGGGCACAATGAGCCGCTCCCAGCTCGCGCGCACGACGCGCGAACTCGCGCAGCAACGTCTCGATACGGTCGTCTTCGCCGGCGGCCCGGCTATCGCCGAGGACGCGGGCGAGACGATCGTCGGGATCCGTCTGCCGGCGGCAATCGACGAGGCCGCATCGACGATCGCGGGGAGGCTGAGGCGCGATTGATGCGGCGAGTGACAGGACCGACCGCGCGGACCTCAGTCCTCGAAGCTGGCTGCCGAGCCCGCACGTGCGCGGCGCACCGCCCGAGCCACCTCGACCACACTGTCGACGTCGCCGGACCAGCCGCTGTGCGTCATGCAGAAGTCCCACAGGCGCCGCCGCTCCTCGGCCGGCTCGCGCCGACGTCGCTTCCAGAGCCAGTGTGTGGCCCGAGGGCGGCGATCGAGCCAGAAGCGCCCGCTCGAGGACAGCGGCACGCCATCGTCGGACGCCAGCCAGGCGATGGTGTCGGCACCCTGGGCGGGCGTGCGTACGATCGGACGAATCAGTCGGTAGAAGCGCGGCAGCGCCTCGGTGAGCCCGGGCGTGTCGACCCAGCCCGGATGCATCGAGTGGAAGAACACGTCGCGTCGAGGCAGGCGCTCGGACCAGAGCTCGTTCAGCGTCACCTGGGCGCGCTTGACCCGCGCGTACTGCTTCGGCCCGCGGAACTCCTCCTCGCCGGGGCCACGTCCGGAGACGAGTGCATCGACGGACAGCGGCACGGCGTACATCCCGCCGGATGCCACCGTGATCACCCGTGCGGGCGCGCTGCGCACGAGCAGATCGAGGAGCAGCCCCGTCATCAGGAACGGCCCGATCAGTTGACCCGCGGCCGTGATCTCGACGCCGCTCGAAGTGAGGGTGTGCGTGTGCACCAGCGCGCCGGCGTTGTGCACGAGGACGTCCAGCCGCTCGAAGCGCGACCGGAACTCGCTCGCCGCGCGGCGGACGGCCGCGGTGTCCGCCATGTCGGCGATCAGCGTCGTCACGGCTTCGTTGCCGGTCGTCTGCAGGATGCGCTCACGGGCCGCCTCGGTACGCTCGCGATCGCGGCCAAGGAGCACGACCGTCGCGCCACAGCTCGCCAGTTGCTCGGCGGTGGCGAAGCCGATGCCCGAGGTCGCGCCGGTCACGAGGATGACGCGCCCCTGCAGCCGGTACGAGTCGAGCGCAGTCCAGCGAGCGAGCCGCCGGCGCACCCGGTATCCGATGCGCGAGAAGCTGAGGACGACCGTTGCCTCGAGTAGCGCATCGACCCCACGGGCGAGCAGGCGCCTCACGAATCGGACCTCGCGAGCGCAGCGCGCAGTCCGTCGCCGGCCCGGTTCACGATCCGCTCGAAGGGCGAGTTCAGCAGCCCGCCGAGCGGGCGCAGGATGCCGCGGAACTCGAGGCCGGCGGTGTACACGACCTCGCTGCCCTCCTCCGCGTTCTCGACCGCGATGATGTCCAGCGAGGTGAGGAAGAGCCAGTCCGCGCGCACGACGACGCGACGCGGCGGGGTGTACTCGATGGTCTCGTACTGGAAGACGATGTCGCGCAAGAATCGCCCGACCGCCACATGATAGGCCGTGTCCGGCCCGGCGCCGGTGCCGCGCGCCAGCTGCACCCAGCGCACGCCCGGGTCCCAGCGCTCGAAGTTCCGCAGGTCCGCCATGAACGCGAAGGTGCTGTCGACCGGCCAGGCGGACGGAACGCGCAGCGTGAACACGGGCACACGAGCCTCCTCGAGGCGCGTCGAGGGGCGCGATGCCGCTCCCCGCGCGCAGGCACCCAACGAGCATACCGGCGCGATCACGACGCGCACCTGGATCGGATGGTGCGGGCGTGAACGTGGCAGTCATCGGCGGTGGTGTGAGCGGGCTCGTGACAGCGTACCTGCTTCAACGCGAGCACCGCGTCGAGCTCTTCGAGCGGGAGCGCCGCGCGGGCGGCCACGCGAACACTGTCGTCATCGAGGGCCCCTCGGGCGAAGCGCTCCCCCTCGACGTGGGCTTCATCGTCTACAACGAGCGGACCTACCCCGCCTTCACGCGCCTGCTCGCCGAGCTCGAAGTCGAGACGCAGCCCAGCGAGATGTCGTTCAGCCTCCGCGACGAGCGCACCGGCCTCGAGTTCAGCAGTCGAGGCGCGCGTGGCTACCTCGCGCAGCGCCGCAACGCCCTCAACCCGCGCCACATTCAGCTGCTGCTCGAGCTCCTGCGCTTCCATCGCGACGCCCGACGCGCGATCGCGCGCGACACGATGCACGACGTGAGCTTCGGTGAGTACCTCGATCGCAAGCACTTCAGCCGCCACTTCCAGGAGCGGCTGATCGTGCCGCTCACGGCCGCGACGTGGTCGAATGCGCCCGCCGACATCGTGCGCTTCCCGGCGAACTACCTCTTCCGCTTCCTCGAGCAGCACGGCATCCTCGCGCCGAACTCGATTCCCGACTGGCGCTGGCTCCGAGGCGGCTCGCGCTCCTATGTGCAGAAGATCCTCAGCACGCTGTCCGAGGGCGCCATCCACCTCGGCGAGGCGCCTAGCCGCATCGAGCGCGCGCTCGATGGCGTGACGATCACCTTCGGCGGCCACCTCGAGCGCCGCTTCGACGCCGTGGTGCTCGCCTGCCACCCCGACCAGGCACTGTCGCTGCTGGCCGATCCGTCGAGCGAGGAGGTCGAGGCGCTGAGCGGCTTCCGCTACGCCCCGAACCGTGTGGTGCTGCACACGGACGAGCGGCTGCTGCCGCGACGCTCGCGGGCGCGCGCCTCCTGGAACTACCTGCACGCGCAGGACGCCGACCCGGCGAAGCTGACGATGACCTACGACCTCAACCGCCTGCAGCGCATGGTCGGCGACACCCACTACTGTGTCTCCGTGAACCCCGGCGACCGTGTCGATCCGGCACGCGTGCTCGCCGAGTTTGACTACGAGCACCCTGTCTACTCAATGGCCACCCTCGAGGCACAGCGGCGCATCGAGCGCATCAACGGTGCGCGAAGGACGTTCTTCGCCGGCGCCTACCTCGGCTACGGCTTCCACGAGGACGGCGTGCAGGCGGGCGCCCGCGTCGCCTCGAAGCTCGGCGTCGACTGGTGAGCGACGGCGGGGCGCTGCGCTCACGCCTCCTTCGAGGCCAGGTCCGCCATCGACGCGGCCGCCACACCGACTACGACTTCACGCACTCCGCCTGGTACCTCGAGCTCGACCTCGACGAGGTGGAGGTCGCCGGTCGACGGCTCCGCCTCCTCTCGACGAGTGGCCGACACCTCCTCGAGTTCCGCGCGCGCGACCACCTCGACGGCAGCGGCCGCCCCCTTGCCGAGGCCGTGCGAGCTCGACTCCGAGGCCTCGGCTACGCGCCCGCGGAGTGGCGCATCGCCCTCGTGACGTATCCGCGCGTCCTCGGCTTCGTGTTCAACCCGGTGAGCTTCTACCTCTGCCGCGACGAGGCCGGGGCGCTGCGGCACGTCATCGCCGAGGTGAACAACACGCATGGCGAGCGCGAGGTCTACGACTTCCCCCGCGACCCGGCGCATCAAGGCTCGGTGTACCGCTCGCATGCCACCAAGCGTATGTACGTCTCGCCCTTCATCGAGGCGGACGCGCGCTACGAGCTGCGCGTCCTCGATGAGCCGGAGCGCCTGCAGATCTCGATCACCGAGTACGAGGGCTCCGAGCAGACGCTCTTCGCGCGCATGCTCCTCGGGCGCCGCGCCTTGACGGACGGTGAGCTCGCGCAGGCGCTCGCGCGCGACCCGCTCGTCACCCTGAAGACGATCGTGCTCATCGGCTGGCACGCGCTGCGTCTCCGAATTCGAGGCGTGCGCTGGCAGCGCCACCGCCCGAGGGCCCGCAAAGCCGCCCCGATCGAGGAGACGCCGGCGCGGTAATGCCGGGTTCTGGAGGCCCCCAGTAGTATCGAGGCAGAAAGGAGCCGCCCATCCTATACCGCAGCGGCCTCCGAATTCTGCCCGGCACCCCCTATCCCCTCGGCGCCTCGTGGGACGGCGCGGGGGTGAACTTCGCCCTCTTCTCGGAGCACGCGACCGCCGTCGAGCTCTGCCTCTTCGACTCCGTCGAGGACCTGTCGCCGGAGCGCGTCCTGCTCCCGGAGCGCACCGGCATGATCTGGCACGCATACCTGCCGGACGTCCGTCCGGGCCAGTTGTACGGCTACCGCGTCTACGGCCCCTACGACCCCCAGCACGGCGCGCGCTTCAACCCGAACAAGGTGCTGCTCGACCCCTACGCAAAGGCGGTCGCGCGCGAGACGCGTTGGAACGACCGCATGTTCGGCTACGCCATCGGCGCCCCCGAGGGCGATCTGTCGTACGACTCCCGCGACAGCGCTGGCTACGCCCCGCTCGCCGAGGTCATCGACCCCGCCTTCACCTGGGGCGACGACCGCCCGCCCGGCACGCCGCTGCATCGCAGCGTGATCTACGAGATGCACGTCAAGGGCTTCACGAAGCTTCACCCCGACGTGCCGGAGCACCTCCGAGGCTCGTACGCCGCGATGGCCACCGCCCCGGTGATCGACTACCTGCGCGACCTCGGCGTCACCGCAGTCGAGCTGCTGCCGGTGCACCACCACATCGACGACCGCCACCTCGTCGAGCGCGGGCTGAGGAACTACTGGGGCTACAACACCATCGCCTTCTTCGCTCCGGACGCGCGCTACGCCTCGACCGGCGACGGCGTCGATGCCGTGCGTGAGTTCAAGATGATGGTGCGCGCGCTGCACGCCGCGAACATCGAGGTCATCCTCGACGTCGTCTACAACCACACCGGCGAGGGCAACCACATGGGCCCGACCGTGTCGATGCGCGGCGTCGACAACGAGGCCTACTACCGCCTCGTGCCCCACGAGCCGCGCTACTACATGGACTTCACCGGCACGGGCAACACGTTGAACATGCGCGAGCCCCGCGTCCTGCAGCTCGTGATGGACAGCCTGCGCTACTGGGTGCTCGAGATGCGCGTCGACGGCTTCCGCTTCGACCTCGCCAGCGCGCTCGCCCGCGAGCTCTTCGAGGTCAATCAGCTGTCGGCGTTCTTCCAGATCATCGCGCAGGACCCGGTGCTCTCCCAGGTGAAGCTGATCGCGGAGCCGTGGGACGTCGGCGAGGGCGGCTACCAGGTCGGCCACTTCCCCGTGCAGTGGGCAGAGTGGAACGGGAAGTATCGAGACGCCGTGCGTCGCTACTGGCGAGGCGACCCCGACCAGCTCCCGGAGATGGCGACCCGCCTCGCCGGCAGTAGCGACCTCTACGAGACGAGCGGCCGCCTGCCCTTCGCCTCGATCAACTTCGTCACCGCGCACGACGGTTACACGCTGCGCGACCTCGTGAGCTACGAGCAGAAGCACAACGAGGCGAACGGCGAGAACAACCAGGACGGCGCCGACGACAACTGGAGCCAGAACCACGGTGTCGAGGGTGAGACCGACGACGATCGCATCCGAGCGCGCCGCCTGCAGCAGATGCGCAACTTCATCGCCACGATGATGCTGTCGCAGGGCGTGCCGATGCTGCTCTCCGGCGACGAGCTTGGCCGCACCCAGGGCGGCAACAACAACGCCTACGCCCAGGACAACGAGATCTCCTGGCAGGACTGGGCGCTCGAGCCGTGGCAGCACGACCTGCGCCGCTTCACCCGCTCGATGATCGGCCTGCGCCAGGAGCAGCCCGTCCTGCGCCGACGGCGCTTCCTCGAGGGGCGCCGGCGCGCGGCCGGCAGCTTCGATGTCGCCTGGTTCATCGAGGACGGCACCGAGATCACCGAGGAGCAGTGGTCCGAGGGCTGGCGGCGTTGCTTCGCGCTGCGCCTCGGGGGTGACGCCATCGAGGAGCTCGATGAGCAGGGCCGCGCCATCGAGGGCGACACGCTGCTCATCCTGTTCAACAGCGACGACAAGGACATCGAATTCACGCTTCCCCCCTATCGAAGGGGGAGGCGCTGGCATGCCATGATCGACACATCGAACGAGAGCGGGGCGCGCTGGGCGCGCCGCAACGTCTACCGGCTGCGCGCGCGCTCGATCGCCGTTCTGCGACTCGGCACACGGAGAGGATAGGCATGACGAGCTCGACCCGCCGCCTGCCCGACCAACGACCGTCACGCGTCATCATCGACGCGGTCTTCCCCGAGATCGACGACGGACGCTTCCCCGCGAAGCGCACCGTCGGCGAGCGTTTCGAGGTGACGGCGCACATCGTGTCGGACGGACACGACCTCGTGGACGCCGTACTGCGGCTGCGACCCGAGGCGGGCGGCGACTGGGCCGAGGTCCACTTCGAGGCGCTCGGCAACGACGAGTACCGCGCACGCGCGACGGCACGCACCCCCGGCCGCTACCGCTACACCGTCGAGGCATGGATCGACGCCTACCGCTCATGGGCGACCGACCTCGAGCGTCGCGTGATGGCGAACTGGGACATTGCCTCGGAGCTGCGCGAAGGCGCACGCTTCGTCGAGGAGGCGGCGAACCGCGCCGGCTGGCCCGACGCCGAGCGGCTGCGCGTGCTCGCCGCGCGCCTCGCCGACGAGTCGATCCCGCAGCTGGAGCGCGCGAGCTCTGCGCTCGACCCGGAGTACGTCGCGCTCGCGGCCCTGTACCCCGACCGCGGCAACGCCGCCCGGTACGACCGCGAGCTGCCGCTAGTCATCGACAGCGAGCGCGCCCGCTACGGCACCTGGTACGAGATGTTCCCGCGCTCGCAGGGCACCGACCCCAACCGCAGCGCGACCTTCCGCGAAGCCGCCGGGCGCCTCCCCGACATCGCCGCGATGGGCTTCGACGTGCTCTACCTGCCGCCGGTCCACCCTATCGGCACGACGAAGCGAAAAGGCCGCAACAACGCCCTCGAGGCCGCGCCCGGCGACCCCGGCAGCCCGTGGGCGATCGGCGGCCCGGAGGGCGGGCACACCGCTGTCCACCCCGACCTCGGCACGATCGAGGACTTCGACTGGTTCGTCGGCGAGGCGAGGAACTTCGGCATCGACGTCGCCCTCGACATCGCGTTCCAGTGCTCGCCCGACCACCCGTGGGTGCACGAGCACCCCGAGTGGTTCCGCCACCGGCCCGACGGCTCCATCAAGTACGCCGAGAACCCGCCGAAGCGCTACGAGGACGTCTACCCGCTCGACTTCGACACCGAGGCGTGGGAGTCACTCTGGACCGCGCTCCTCGGCGTCTTCGAGTTCTGGCTCGACCACGGCGTGAAGATCTTCCGCGTCGACAACCCGCACACGAAGCCGTTCCCGTTCTGGGAGTGGCTGATCGGTCAGATCAAGGCACGCGAGCCGTCCGCCCTCTTCCTCGCCGAGGCGTTCACCCGCCCGAAGCGCATGCAGGCCCTCGCGAAGCTCGGCTTCGACCAGTCCTACTCCTACTTCACCTGGCGCAACTCGAAGGCCGAGATCGTCGAGTACTTCACGGAGCTGACGACGCCGCCCGTTTCCGAGTTCATGCGCGCCAACCTCTTCGTCAACACGCCGGACATCCTGCACGAGTACCTGCAGGTCGGCGGGCGTCCTGCCTTCCTCGTTCGCGCCACGCTCGCCGCCACCCTCGGGCCGACCTACGGCATCTACAGCGGCTTCGAGCTCTGCGAGGGCGACCCGGTGCCCGGCACCGAGGAGTACGCGGACTCCGAGAAGTACCAGGTCAAGGTCCGTGACTGGGACGCGCCCGGGAACATCAAGGCCGAGATCAGCC
>JAWKPM010000018.1:0-44258 GCA_041390625.1 Dehalococcoidia bacterium
GCGCCCCCACCTCGACCGCCCCCACGCTGCGTGCGAGACTGCACGCCATGTTGAAGACCCACGGCTGCGGCGAGCTTCGAGGCGAGCACGAGGGCCAGTCCGTCGCCCTCGCCGGCTGGGTGCATCGACGCCGCGACCACGGCGGCCTCGTCTTCCTCGACCTGCGCGACTCGACCGGCGTCTCCCAGGTGGTCATCCACCCGGAGCAGGCGCCCGAGGCGTTCGCGCGCGTCTCCGACGTGCGCCACGAGTTCGTCCTCCGCGTCGAGGGCACCGTCGTCGGTCGCCGCGAAGGCACCGTCAACGACGAGATGCCCACCGGCGCCATCGAGGTCCAGGTCGCTCGCCTCGAGATCCTCAACGAGGCCGAGACGCCACCCTTCCCGGTGAACCAGGACACCAACGTCGCCGAGGAGACCCGCCTCCGCTACCGCTACCTCGACCTGAGGCGCGAGCGCATGGCCGCGAACCTCCGCCTCCGCCATCGAGTCGTGAAGTACATCCGCGACTACCTGAGCGACCGCGACTTCACCGAGGTCGAGACGCCCGTCCTCAACCTCGCCACGCCCGAGGGCGCGCGAGACTACCTCGTGCCCAGCCGCGTGCACCCCGGCCACTTCTACGCGCTGCCGCAGAGCCCCCAGCAGTGGAAGCAGCTGCTGATGGTGGCCGGCGTTGACCGCTACTTCCAGATTGCCCGCTGCTTCCGCGACGAAGACCTCCGCGGCGACCGCCAGCCCGAGTTCACCCAGCTCGATCTCGAGATGGCGTTCGTCGAGCAGGACGACATCCTTGACCTCACCGAGGGCCTGTACTCCGGCATGGTCGCCGAGCTCACGCCCGAGTACTCAATCGTGTCGCCCTTCCCGCGCCTGACCTACGCCGAGGCCATGGAGCGCTTCGGCACGGACAAGCCCGACCTCCGCTACGGCCTCGAGCTCACCGACCTCACCTCGGTGGTCGCCGGCTCCGAGTTCCAGGTGTTCCAGCGCGCCATCGAGGCCGGCGGCCGCATCCGAGGCATCGCGGTCCCCGGCGCCGGCGAGGCCACCCGCCGCGAGCTCGACCGCCTCACCGAGCTGGCGAAAGAGCAGGGCGCCGGCGGCCTCGTCTGGATCGCCTACGCCGGCGCCGGCAGCCTCGATGGACTCACCATCGAGGACGTGCGCTCGCCCGCCGCCCGCTTCCTCGGGGCCGACGTGCTGGCCGAGATGGGCCGCCGCGCGGGCGCCTCGCGGGGCGACCTCCTCCTCGTAGCGGCCGACGCCGACGCCGTCACCTCGAGGGTGCTCGACACACTGCGCCGCGAGCTCGCCGAGCAGCACGCGCTCGCCGACCCCTCGGTGCTCGCGTTCGCCTTCGTCACCGAGTTCCCGCTCTTTGAGTGGAGCGAGACCGACGAACGCTGGAGCGCGGTCCACCACCTCTTCACGTCGCCGTTCCCGGAGGACATCGAGCGAATCGACAGCGACCCCGGCGCCGTCCGTTCAAACGCCTACGACCTCATCTGCAATGGCTGGGAGATCGCCTCCGGCTCGATCCGAATCCATCGCCGCGATGTACAGCTGAAGGTGCTCGAGCGCCTCGGTATGTCGATGCGCGAGGCCGAGGACAAGTTCGGCCACATGCTGACCGCCTTCACCTACGGCGCGCCGCCGCACGGCGGCATCGCGCCCGGCATCGACCGCACCGTCGCGCTTCTCGCCGGCGAGCGCGACATCCGAGAGGTGATCGCCTTCCCGAAGACCAAGACCGCCGCCGACCTCATGACCGGCGCGCCGTCACCGGTCGCGACGCCCCAGCTCCGCGAGGTCCACATTGACCTCGATGCCGCCGCGCGCGAGTCACTCGCCTCCGAGGGCGCCGGGGACCGCGCCAGCGCCGGGTAGGGTGCCGCGCCTGTTGGTAGGACGAAGCCTCCGGTATCATCCTGACACCGTTGCACCCGACTCCCCACCACCCGCTCGCACCGGCGCCACGGACGGCGCGATGACTGGAGCCACCTGATGGGCGGTCAGAACCGCGTTCTCGCCATTCTGCTCGGCGTCCTCGCCGTGCTCGTGCTGGCGGTTGGTGGGCTGTCCGCCATCCTGCTCGCCTCCGGCAGCGGGGACGACGACGGTGGCTCGAGCGGCGGCGTGACCACGAGCAGCGGCGGTGGCGAGGTCGACACGAGCCCCGCCTCCGGTCGTATCCGACTCGCGAGCGGCGACCCCATCACCCTCGACCCGCACATCGCGGGCGACGCCCTCTCGGCCGAGTACATCGTTGAGATCTACAGCGGCCTCATGACCATCGACCCCGACCTCAACATCGTCCCCGACCTCGCCGCGAGCTTCGAGGTCAGCGACGACGGCACGCAGTACACCTTCGTCCTCCGTGACGACGCCTTCTTCCACACCGGCCGCCGCGTCACCGCCGAGGACGTGAAGTACTCGATCGAGCGCGCGTCCTCGCGCGAGGTCGCCTCCCCCGTGGCTCTCGCCTACCTCGGCGACATCGTCGGCGTGCGCGACCACTTCTTCGGCCTCGCCGATGACGTGCCGGGCGTCGAGGTGATTGACGAGCGCACGGTGCGCTTCACCCTCGATGCGCCGAAGCCGTACTTCCTCGCGAAGATGACCTATCCCACCTCGTTCGTCGTCGACCGCGAACAGATCGAGGCCAACCCGCGCAACTGGACGCGCAAGCCGAACGGCACCGGCCCGTACGAGCTGCAGGAGTGGCGCCTCGGTGAGCGCATCGTGCTGCGCGCGAACGAGCGCTACTACGGCGGCGTCCCGAAGGTCGCCGAGGTGCTCTACGAGCTCGCCGGCGGCTCCGCCCTCACCCGCTTCGAGAACGACGAGCTCGACGTCGCGCCGATCACGGTGAACGACGTCGATCGCGCCCGCGACCCGAGCAGCGACCTCGCGCCGCTGTATACGGTCTCCCCGCAGTTCACGATCTCCTACATCGCCTTCAACACGAACGTCCCGCCGTTCGATGACGTGAACGTGCGCAAGGCCTTCGGACTCGCCATCGATCGAGGCAAGATCGCCGAGGTCACGTTCAACAACATGCTGCTGCCGGCGACCGGAATCCTGCCGCCGCAACTGCCCGGCTTCACGCCCGAGGACAAGACCTACGAGTTCGACCCCGACGCCGCGCGTGCCGCCCTCGAGGCGTCGACCTACGGCAGCGCCGATGCGCTCCCGTCGATCGTCATCACCGAGGTCGGTGGCGGCGCCGAGGGCCGCATCGACACGCAGGCCTTCCTCGAGCAGTGGCGCGACGTCCTCGGTGTCAGCGTCGAGATCCGCCAGACCGACTTCGCGACCTTCCTCGCGGACCAGGACGCCGGCCGGCTCCAGATGTTCAACGCCGGCTGGATCATGGACTACCCGGACCCCGAGGACATCCTCGACCTGAAGTTCCACTCCGAGTCCGCGCTGAACGATGTCGCCTACTCGAACGCCGAGGTCGATGACCTCCTCGATAAGGCGCGCGTCGAGCGCGATCCCGAGGCGCGCATCCAGGACTATCAGCAGGCCGAGCGGCTGATCGTTCAGGACGCCGCCTGGCTGCCGCTCTACTTCTCGCAGGCCCACGTGGTCGTGAACCCCGCGGTCAAAGGCTGGTTCGAGCCACCGATGGTGATCCCGCGCCTCCGGTTCGTGGAGGTCGACCGCTAGCCTCGAGGTCGCGGCGGAGAGGAGGCAGGCGTGGCCGCGTACGTCGTCAGACGCCTCCTCTGGCTGCCCGTGACGCTGCTGATCGTCACGTTCCTCACCTTCGTGATCGCGCGCTTCGGGCCGGGCGACCCCGTCTCGATCGCTGCCGGGCAGTTCCGCGATCCCGAGGTGCTGGCGCAGGTCCGCGCCGAGCGCGGCCTCGATGGTTCCCTCCTCGAGCAGTACGTGCGCTGGCTCGGCGGCGCCGTCCGAGGCGACTTCGGCGAGTCGTTCCTGCAGCAGGGCTTCACCGTCAACGAGCTGATCTTCCCGAAGATGTGGGTCTCGGCTCAGCTCGGGTTCATGGCGCTGGTCGTCGTCTTCACCTTGGGCATCCCGCTCGGGCTGCTGGCGGCGCGCTTGAACGGGACGTGGATCGATCCGTTCATCATCTCGGCGCTGCTGTTTCTGCAGGCGATCCCCGTCCTCGTGATCATCCCGCCGATTCTCTGGCTCTTCGCGCTCCAGTTCGATCTCATGCCCGTCGGCGGATGGGGCGGGCTCATCGACATCTGGTGGATCGGCGGCGTGATCGCGATCCCGATCCCCGACCCCCACCTCTACATTCCACTGCTGTCGATGAGCCTCGGCGGCTTCGCGGGCGTCGCGAGGCTGGTGCGCATCACCGCCCTCGAGATCCAGACCGAGGACTACATCCGCACCGCTCGTGCGAAAGGCCTGCCCGAGTCCACCGTGCAGCTGAAGCACGTCCTC
Organism: Dehalococcoidia bacterium; assembly: GCA_041390625.1. Lineage (GTDB taxonomy): Bacteria > Chloroflexota > Dehalococcoidia > UBA2979 > UBA2979 > RBC038. The sequence continues at coordinate 4,428 of JAWKPM010000018.1, forward strand.
CCGAACTCACTGCTGCCGGTCGTCACCGTCGTCGGGTTCGCGCTGGTCGGCATCCTCGAGGGCGCGTTCTTCACCGAGACGCTGCTCGGGATCCCCGGCATCGGCCGCTTCACGTTCGAGGCGGTCGTCAGCCGCGACTACGACGTGATCATGGCGATCACCTCGATCCTCGCCTCCGTCTTCGTGCTGATGAATCTCGCCGTCGAGCTCACGTACGGCTGGATCGACCCCCGGATCCGCTTGGGGGAGGCGCGCTCGTGACGACCGAGACGGCCGAGGTCACACGCACCGCCGACTACGCGACTTCCCACTCGAGCCCGACGGCCGAGCTGTGGCGTCGCCTCCGGCGCAAGCGCCTCGCGATGATCGCGCTGATGGTCATCGCCGTGATCTACGGAGGCGGACTCTTCGCCTCCGTCGTCGCCCCGTACTCGTACACCGAGCAGAACCTGGACCGCGGCCTCGAGGGGCCGAGCGCCGACCACTGGCTCGGCACCGACCGCCTCGGCCGCGACATGCTCAGCCGCATCCTCTACTCGTCGAGGACGAACCTCGTGGTGACCGCCACGGTGCTGGTGAGCGGCTCGCTCGTGCTGGGCAACGGCCTCGGCCTGCTCTCGGGCTATCGAGGCGGATTGATCGACGATCTGATCATGCGCATCGGCGACATCTTTGCGTCCGTCCCGGGCCTTCCGATGCTGATCCTCATCAACGCGACGCTGTCGCCACGCGTCCTCGAGTTCACGCGCTGGGTCGAGGACCATACGTTCATCTCGGGCCTCGTGTCGTCGGGGGCGGCCTCGTACCTCACGGTCTTCGCGGCGCTTTCGCTGTTCTCGTGGGTCGGCACGGCGCGCATCATCCGCGCGCAGGTGCTGCAGCTGCGCGAACGCGACTTCATCACGGCGGCCCAGGCGACGGGCGCCACGCCGTTCCGCATCATGTGGCGGCACCTGCTGCCGAACGTCTCGAACCTCGTGATCCTGCAGGTCTCGGCGACGATGGGCGCGATCGCGGGCTCCGAGATCTTCCTCAGCTGGTTCGGGGTGGGCGTGCAGCCGCCTGCCGCCTCCTTCGGACAGATGCTCTTCGAGGGCTCAGGCGCCCGGACGTTCCAGTCGAACCCGCACCTGCTGCTGGTGCCGGCCTTCTTCGTGACCGCACTGATGTTCGCCTTCAACCTCTTCGGCGACGCCTTCAACGACGCCGTCCGAGGACGCTGACACGCTGCCGCGTCCTCATGCAGGTTTGAAACCCGCCCGAATGGATACTGTCCGAAGGGGCAGTGCCGGGGATTCCACCGAGGCTCCAACGGGCCCCGATGCTATACTCCGTTGCAGTTGTTCACGTTTTCACACAAGTGATCAGACACCGGTTGGACTCGCTGATCGAGGCACACATGGGACGCTCATGCTCGAATTGGGTGTCCGACCGGTAGCACCCGCGCGAGCGGACTAGACAGAGATAGGTCCAGATGGCCGTCACGACGGAACGCCTCCCGCGCTCGCTCGTCTCGCTGCAGATCGAGGTCGAGCCCGACCGCGTCGAGGCCTCCCTCGACAAGGCTGCGCGACGCGTGGCCCAGCAGGTCCGCATCCCCGGCTTCCGGCCGGGCAAGGCCCCGCGCAACGTCGTCGAACGCACCGTCGGACGCCCAGCGCTCCTGCAGGAAGCCCTCGATGACCTCCTGCCCGAGGTCTACAACGAGATCATCGACTCCGAGGAGCTCGAGCCGATCGACCAGCCCCAGTTCGACCTCGAGTCGATGGAGCCCCTCGTCGTCAAGGCGCAGGTGCCCGTCCGCCCGACCGTCGAGCTGAACGACTACCAGTCGCTCCGCGCGCCCAAGCCCGACGCCGAGGTCACCGAGGAGCAGCTCGAGGACGCCATGGTGCGCCTCCGCCGTCGCTTCGCCACCCTCGAGCCGGTCGAGCGCGCCGTCGAGTGGGGCGACACCGTCCGTGCCGACGTCACCGTCCAGGTCGAAGGCCAGGGCGAGCCGCACGTTGAGGAGGATGCGGAGTTCCGCGTCGACGAGGAGACCGTCGTCTCGCTGCCGGGCTTCCTCGAGCGCCTCGTCGGCCTCGAGCGCGGCGGCCCCGTCGAGTTCTCCTTCGCGCTGCCCGACGACTTCGAGGCCGAGGAGTTGCGCGGCAAGGAAGCGAAGTACACCGTCACCATCCACGAGGTGAAGCAGGAGATCCTGCCCGAACTCGATGACGAGTTCGCGAAATCCCTCGACGAGGGCTTCGAGACCGTGGCCGAGATGCGCGAGCGCGTCGACACCGACGTACGTGCCGCCGCCGAGCAGAACGTCCTCGTGGGCTACCACGACGAGATCGTCGACCTCCTCGTCGCCATCGCCGAGATGGACTACCCCGAGGTGCTCGTGCATCGCGAGGTCGACCGACTCATCGATGAGCAGTCGAACCACGCGTCGCACACCCAGGAGGGCCTCGACCAGTGGCTCGCGGCAATCGGCACCACCGAGGCCGAGCTGCGGGCGCAGCTCGAGCCGGGTGCGGACCTCAACGTCCGCCGCGCGCTCGCCATCGGCGAGTTCGTGCGCGCCGAGGGCCTCGAGATCACCGACGAGATGGTGGACGAGCGCGTCGACGAGCTCGTGACCCAGATGATCGGCGCCGAGCCCGGCGACCCGACGCACACGCAGCTGCGCGAGTTGCTGAACACCGACGCCGGGCGCTCCCAGATCCGCAGCGACCTCACCACGAAGGTCGCGCTCGACCGCCTGGTCGAGATCTGCTCGCAGCCCGATGAGGGCACGACGACCCGCGCGCGCGGCACTCGCCGTCGACGCCGTGGCGCCTCGGACGAGGCCGCCGAGGCAGGCGACGCCGAGGCGACCGCCACCACCGATGACGATGCGGCCGCGGACGACGCCGCCGACACCGAAGCGGAAACGACTTCGTAAGAACACGGCAGGAATCGCCGTTAGAACAGGGCAGGGACGTGACAAACGGTTGGGAGTCCGCCATGAACCCCATGAACGCTTCGAACATCGTGCCGATGGTTGTAGAGCAGACGGCACGCGGCGAGCGCGCCTATGACATTTACTCCCTTCTGCTGAAGGAGCGCATCGTCTTCCTCGGCACCCCGATCGACGATCAGGTGGCGAACACGATTGTCGCGCAGCTGCTCTTCCTCGCTCGCGAGGACTCGGAGCGCGACATCCAGATGTACATCAACTCGCCGGGTGGTGTGATCCCGGCTGGATTGGCCATCTACGACACGATGAACCTGATCGAGCCGGACGTGTCGACGATCGCCGTGGGGCAGACCGCCTCCATGGGCTCCGTCCTGCTCTGCTCGGGCGCCCAGGGCAAGCGCTACGCCCTTCCGAACGCGACCGTGCACATGCACCAGGCGCTCGGCGGCGCGCGAGGTCAGGCTTCCGACATCGAGATCGCCGCGCGCGAGATTCTGCGCGAGAACGAGATCATTCGCCAGATCCTGACGAAGAACACCGGCCAGCCGGTTGAGAAGATCACCCACGACTTCGACCGCGACTTCTACATGAGCGCGGACGAGGCCAAGGCGTACGGCATGGTGGACGAGATCCTGACGCCGGCCCGCGTGGCCGCCGGCGCCGGCGCCTAGACCGCTACAATCGCGGCGGCCGAGGCCGGCGCGCGAAGCACGAGGAACTGAGGGGCGAGGCGCACATGGCAGGCACCACCACGCGGAACCGTGGCGTGCAGTACCACTGCTCCTTCTGCGGCAAGAACCAGGACGCTGTGAAGCGCCTGATCGCCGGACCGGGCGCCGTCTACATCTGCGACGAGTGCGTCGACCTCTGCCAGGAGATCATCAACGAGGAGTCGCAGGGGAAGTCCAGCACCTCCAAGGGTGAGGGCCCGGCCCTTCGCACGCCTCAGGAGCTCGTGAAGCGCCTCGACGAGTACATCGTCGGCCAGGAGCACACGAAGCGCGTGCTCTCCGTCGCCGTCTACAACCACTACAAGCGCATCGATGCCCCGCCGCAGGCGGACGTCGAGCTCGAGAAGTCGAACATCCTGCTCATCGGCCCGACGGGCACGGGCAAGACCGCCTTCGCGAGGACGCTCGCACGCATCCTCGACGTGCCGTTCTCGATCGCCGACGCCACCGCCCTCACTGAGGCTGGCTACGTCGGCGAGGACGTCGAGAACATCCTGCTGCACCTCATCCAGGCCGCGGACTTCGACATCCAGAAGGCCGAGCGCGGCATCGTCTACATCGACGAGATCGACAAGATCGCCCGCAAGAGCGACAACCCCTCGATCACCCGCGACGTATCGGGCGAGGGCGTGCAGCAGGCGCTCCTGAAGATCATCGAGGGCGCCAACGCCAGCGTGCCCCCGCAGGGCGGCCGCAAGCACCCGCACCAGGACTTCATCCAGATCGACACGACGAACATCCTGTTCATCGTGGGCGGCGCCTTCGAGGGGCTGCACGACATCGTGGGCAAGCGCACGGGCGCCGGCCAGCGCCGCCTCGGCTTCAACTCCGGCGGCACGGACATGTCGGCCAAGGACAAGTCGGCCATCCTGCGCAACGTCACGCACGACGACCTGCTCGGCTTCGGCCTCATCCCCGAGTTCGTCGGTCGCCTGCCTGTCGTATCGGTGCTCGACCCGCTCGACCTCGACATGATGATGCAGATCCTGCAGCGCCCGAAGAACGCCATCGCGCGCCAGTTCCAGCGCATGTTCGCCCTGGACGACGTCGAGCTCGTCTTCACCGACGAGGCCATGCGCGCCATCGCCGACGAGGCCATCCGCATGCGCACCGGCGCCCGCGGTCTGCGCACCGTCGTCGAGGACATCCTCCTCGACGTGATGTACGACGTGCCGTCCCGCAAGGACATCGTGAAGTGCGTCGTCTCGGAGGAGACCGTCCTCAGCCGCAAGCGTCCGCTCCTCGTCACGAAGTCCGGCTCGGTCATCGAGGAACCGGTCACCGAGGAAGAGAGCGAGTCGCTCGAGACCGTGCAGGAGTCCGCCTGACCCTCAGGCCTCCTCATCAGCCCAACGCCACCGCGCCCGGGAGACCCCCGGGCGCGGTGCTATCCTCCCCCGCACCATGACGCCATCAGGACGCCGCACTGCCGCACCCGCGCAAACCGAGGCCCGACGAGGCGGTCGGCTGCGCCTCGACCAGTTGCTCGTCGAGCGCGGGCTCGCGCCGAGCCGTGAGCGCGCTCGCGCCCTCGTGCTCGCGCGTCAGGTCGAGGTCGAAGGCACCGTCGCCCTTCGCGCCGCCGCCCCCACCGCTCTCGATGCCGCCATCGAGCTCAAGGGCGGTCAGCGCTTCGTCTCCCGCGGCGGCGACAAGCTCGAGGGCTTCCTCGAGCGCACGAGCATCGAGGTCGCCGGCGCGCGTTGCCTCGATGCCGGCGCTTCGACGGGCGGCTTCACCGACTGCCTCCTGCAGCGCGGCGCCGCCTCGGTGGTTTCCGTCGACGTGGGCTACGGCCAGATCGCGGCGACGTTGCGCGACGACGCACGTGTGGAGGTCCGCGAGCGCACGAATGTCCGCGACCTCCCGCCGCTCGATCCCCCGGCAGACCTCGCCGTCATCGACGTCTCCTTCATCGGCCTCACCACCGTGCTGCCGGCCATCATCGAGAGCGTGAGGCCGGGCGGCGACATCGCCGCCCTCGTGAAGCCGCAGTTCGAGGCCGGGCGCAACGACGTCGGTCGAGGCGGCGTGGTGCGCGACCCGCTCATCCACGCCTCCGGCGTCGCCGGCGTCGCCTGCTGGGCCATCCAGCACGGGCTGCGCGTCCGAGGCGTCGTGCGCTCGCCGCTCCTCGGCCCGAAGGGCAACCGCGAGTTCTTCCTCTGGCTGAGGCGTCCCGCATGAACGAGCAGACTGTCCCGCGCACGCCCCCGAGGCGTGTCGGTGTCGGCTTCCACCCCTCCCTCGATGGCGCCGCCGATCTCGCACGCCGCCTCGCCGCCCAGGTCGAGGCGGCAGGCATCGATGTCTGGCTCGCCCCCGTCGGCTGGAATCAGACCGACCAGACCCCGCATCGCGAGATTGCCGACACCGAGCTCCTCGTCTGCGTTGGCGGCGACGGCACGGTGCTGCACGCCTCAGGCATCGCCGCCGGCACGGGCGCATCGCTCCTCGGCGTCCGTATGGGCCGCCTCGGCTTCCTGAGCGAGTGCACCGAGGCCGAGGCCGAGGACGTCCTCGCGCGAGCGCTCGCCGGCGAGGGCCGTGTCGAGCGTCGAGCGATGGTCCGTGCCGCCGTCGCCGGCCACGAGGCTGCGCACGCGCTCAACGACGTCGTGGTCGGTCGAGGCGGCCTCGGACGAACGATCTCCGCCGCCGTGCGCGTCGACGGCGTGCTCCTCGCCGAGTACCGCGCCGATGCCGTCATCATCTCGACCGCAACGGGTTCGACCGGCTACGCGCTCTCCGTCGGCGGCCCGATCCTCCCGCCGCTCTCGCGCGACCTCGTGCTTGTGCCCGTCGCCCCCCACCTCACGAAGGCGAATCCCCTCGTGCTCCCCGCCGAGGCCGATCTGCGCCTCACGATCGAGCGCGGCTTCGATGCCGTCATGTCCGTCGACGGCGCGACCGAGCAGCCCCTCGAGGCCGGCGCCGAATTGCGTCTCGGCGTCTCCGAGCACACCGTCGGCTTCCTTCGCCTCGGCCCCACCAGCCACTTCTATTCGACGCTCGCCGACCGCCTCGGCTGGCTCCGCGCCGACCACGCCGTGCGCTCCAGCCCGAGCGCGGACTGACGAGGCGCGGCGAGCCATTGAGGCCGTCGAACCGGCCGAGATCGATGGTGCCTGCCCCCTTCGGCTCGCTATCCTGATTCGGCGATGACGAACGACGTGTCGAATCCCGCGGCCGTGCGCGTCGAACGGGCCACCGTCCACGACGCCGAGGAGATCGCCGCCCTCATCAACTTCTGGGCCGCCCAGGGCCAGATGCTGCCCCGCACGCTCGGCGAGACCTTCGAGAACCTGCGCGACTTCTTCGTCGTCCGCGACGAGAGCGGCGTGGTTGCCTGCGGTGCGCTCCACATCACCTGGGCCGATCTTGCCGAGTTGAAGTCGCTCGCCGTCCGCGAGGACCGGCAGTCCGGCGGCTACGGCAGCGCCATCGTGCAGGCATGTGAGGCCGAGGGGCGCGCGCTGGGCCTGAAGCAGCTCTTCGCGCTCACCTACCGGCCGGGCTTCTTCGAGCGCCTCGGCTGGGCGCAGGCGGACGTCATGACGCTGCCCCGCAAGGTCTGGAACGAGTGCTACCGCTGCCCGAAGTTCCCCGGCTGCGAGGAGATCGCGCTCATCCGCGACCTCGCGACCCCCGAAGCCGGCGCCGAGGCAGGCACGAGCGCATGACCTCCGGCGGCGGTCCCGAGGCCGAGCCCATCCCCGAGCTCGTCCGCTCCGAGACCGTCCTTCGAGGCCACCCGTTCGACGTCTCGACCGACACGATTCGCTTCCCCGACGGCACCGAGCTCGATCGCTCCATCGTGCAGCACCCGGGTGCGGTCGCCCTCGTCGCGCTCGACGAGCAAGGCCGCTGGCTCCTCGTGCGCCAGTACCGGCATCCCGCGCGGCGCTGGCTCCTCGAGATCCCTGCCGGCACGCGAGAGCCGGGCGAGGATCCCGAGGTCACCGCTGCGCGTGAGCTGCGCGAGGAGACCGGGTTCGCCGCCGATCACCTCGAGCACCTCGGCGGCTCCTGGATGGCGCCGGGCTTCTGCACCGAGTTCATCGACTTCTTTCTCGCGACCGGCCTGCGTCCCGATCCCCTGCCGGCCGACGACGACGAGATGCTCTCCGAGCCCGTTCCCCTGACCCTCGAGGCGATGCACGAGGCGATCGCACGAGGCGAGATCGTGGACGCGAAGACGATGGTGGCCATGACCCTCGTTCGAGGGCGGGTCGCCACTTGACCGCCAAACGGTCGGGGGCGAAAGTCAGCGCGGCGGACATCGAGGCCGGTACCGGACCCGAGGCCCGCGCCACGCACACGAGCGACTGAACGGACCAGCGCATGGCTCAGGCCACCGGAGCACCCCGCACGCGCACGACCGAGGCCCTCCAGCGACGCTACGGCAAGACCCAGCGCATTGACCGCTGGTGGCTCGAGCCGGCGCTCGTCGGCGTCGGCCTCTTCGCCTTCGTGGTCTACACCTCGGTCTCGGCCTTCCTAGGCGACTACTGGCCCTTCGAGGCCGGCATCGTCGACGGCCACGCGACGTACCTGTCGCCGTTCTTCGAGCCGCTCTTCCGCGTCGACGGCTTCCCGAAGTGGTTCTCGCCGGCGATCTGGATCCTGTGGGCGCCGCTGACCTTCCGCCTTTCCTGCTACTACTACCGACGCTCCTACTACCGCGCCTACTTCATGAGCCCCCCGGCCTGCGCCGTCGCCGAGCCCGCCTCGAAGTACAGCGGCGAGCGTGACTTCCCGCTCATCCTCCAGAACCTGCACCGCTACGCGATGTACGTCGCGATCCTGTTCCCGTTCTTCCTCTTCTGGGGCGCCTTCAAGGGCTTCTGGCTCGGCGGCGACATCGGCGGCGAGTTCGGCATCGGCCTCGGCTCGATCGTCCTCACAATCAACGCCTTCCTCCTGACGATGTACACGATCGGCTGCCACTCGCTGCGGCACTGGGTCGCGGGCGGGCTGAACCAGTTCTCGAAGACGCCGTTCCGACGGCTGCGCTTCCGGCTCTGGGAGGTCTTCACCATTGCCAACGAGCACCACAAGCTCTGGGCGTGGACCAGCCTCATCTTCGTCGGCCTGACCGACCTCTACGTTCACCTCGTCGCCAACGGCGTGATCACCGACCCCAACACCTGGAGCGCCTTCTAGGCACCACCCGAGCATCGAGGCGCCCCGAGCGGTGGCCTGAGAGGACCAGATGGCCGAGTACGAGACCCACGAATACGACGTCCTGGTCATCGGCGCGGGTGGCGCCGGCCTGCGCGCAGCCGTCGAGGCCTCCGCGCTGGGCTCCCGCACCGCCCTCGTCTGCAAGTCCCTCCTCGGCAAGGCGCACACCGTCATGGCCGAAGGCGGGATCGCCGCGGCCCTCGGCAACGTCTACCCGCAGGACAACTGGCAGGTCCACTTCCGCGACACCATGCGAGGCGGCAAGTTCCTCAACAACTGGCGCATGGCCCAGATCCACGCTCAGGAGGCGCCCGACCGCGTGAACGAGCTCGAGGAGTGGGGCGCCCTCTTCGACCGCACGCCGGACGGCCGCATCCTCCAGCGCGACTTCGGTGGGCACCGCTACGCACGCCTCGCGCATGTCGGCGACCGCACCGGCCTCGAGATGATTCGCACCCTCCAGCAGCACGCGGTGCATCGAGGCATCGACGTCTACATGGAGTGCACGATCACCGCGCTCATCAAGGACGGCGACCGCATCGCCGCCGCCTTCGGCTACTGGCGCGAGAGCGGTCGCTTCGTCCTCTTCAAGGCGAAGTCGGTCATCCTCGCGACCGGCGGCATCGGCAAGATGTACTCCATCACCTCGAACTCGTGGGAGTACACCGGCGATGGCCAGGCCCTCGCCGCCCGCGCCGGCGCCGACCTCATCGACATGGAGTTCATCCAGTTCCACCCCACTGGGATGGTCTGGCCGCTCTCCGTCCGCGGCATCCTCGTCACCGAGGGCGTTCGAGGCGATGGCGGCACCCTCCGCAACTCCACCGGCAAACGCTTCATGTTCGAGTACATCCCCTCGATGTTCGCCTCCGAGACCGCGGACACCGAGGAAGAAGCGGACCGCTGGTACGACGACAAGATCAACGCCCGACGCACGCCGGACCTCCTGCCGCGTGACGAGGTCGCGCGCGCCATCAACTCCGAGGTGCGCGCCGGCCGCGGCAGCCCGCACGGCGGCGTCTTCCTCGACATCGCCTCGCGCCGCAGCGCGGACTACATCCGCCGCCGCCTCCCCTCGATGTACCACCAGTTCAAGGAGCTGGCCGACGTCGACATCACCAGCGAGCCGATGGAGGTCGGGCCGACCTGCCACTACGTCATGGGCGGCATCCGCGTCGAGGCGGACTCGACGGCTGCGACGGTGCCGGGACTCTTCGCCGCTGGCGAGTCGGCCGCGGGCCTGCACGGCTCGAACCGCCTCGGCGGCAACTCGCTCTCGGACCTCCTCGTCTTCGGCCGCCGCGCCGGCGAGGCCGCCCACAACTACGCGGCAGGCCTCTCGAACCAGCCGACGGTGAACGAGGCCGAGGTCGACTCGATCGCCGCCGCGGCCCTCGCACCCTTCGAGTCGAATGGCGACGAGAACCCCTACACCATCCACCGCGAGCTGCAGGAGACGATGCAGGCGCTCGTGGGCATCATCCGCAACGAGGACGATCTCCGGCAGGCGCTCGTGAAGGTCGAGGAGCTCGAGGCCCGGCGCACCCGCGTCCGCGTCGAGGGCAACCGCCAGTACAACCCCGGCTGGCACCTCGCGCTCGACCTCCAGAACATGCTGCTCGTCGCCCAGGCCACCACGCGCTCGGCCCTCGAGCGCAAGGAGAGCCGAGGCGGTCACACCCGCGATGACTTCCCCGGAACCAGCGACGACTTCGCGAAGGTGAACGTGGTGACCCGCGTCGCCGCCGACGGCTCGCAGACGATCACGCAGGAGCCCCTGCCGCAGATGCCGGCCGAGCTCCAGCAGCTCTTCGAGGAGGGCTAGACCCATGCCGAGCACGCACCTCCGCGTCTGGCGCGGCGAGGACGATGGCGACTACAAGGAGTACGACGTCGAGTACGACGAGGGCATGGTCGTCCTCGATGTCGTGCATCGTCTCCAGGCCACGCAGGCGCCCGACATGGCCGTGCGCTGGAACTGCAAGGCCGGCAAGTGCGGCTCGTGCTCGGCCGAGATCAACGGCAAGCCTCGGCTGATGTGCATGACGAGGATGAACACCTTCATCCCCGGCGAGACCATCACCATCGCTCCGATGAAGACCTTCCCGCTCATCCGCGACCTCGTCACCGACGTCTCGCGCAACTACGAGGTCGCCAAGACCCTCCCCGAGTTCGCGCCGACGCCGAGGCAGGCCGACGGCACGCACCGCATGGCCCAGATCGACATCGATCGAGGCCAGGAGTTCCACAAGTGCATCGAGTGCTTCCTCTGCATCGACGTCTGCCACGTCGTCCGTGAGCACGAGGAGAACAAGGACCTGTTCGCCGGTCCCCGCTACTTCATCCAGATGGCCCAGGTCGCGATGCACCCGCTCGACACGAACGACAAGGACGAGGTCGTCCACGACAAGTTCGGGCTCTCCTTCTGCAACATCACGAAGTGCTGCACCGAGGTCTGCCCCGAGGGCATTCACATCACCGACAACGGCATCATCCCGCTCAAGGAGCGCGCGATGGACCGCCACGACCCGCTCCGCGTCCTCGGTCGAAAGCTCTTCGGGAAGCAGTAGTCGTGTCCGAGCGCCAGGGCACGATGATCGGTGCGGGCATCGCGATCGGTGCCGGCGTCGGCACGGCGCTCGGTGCCGCGACCGACAGTATCGGTGTCTTCGTCGCGGTCGGCGTGGCCGTCGGCGCCGCGATCGGCGCGGCTCTCGAGGCCCAGCGTCAGCGCTCGCGGTAGGATCGCTCGATGACCGGTGGTCGAGGCCCGCGATCCGTGGGCGCCCCGCCGTCGCGCTTCCCCAACAGGAGCAATGCCCGGATCGAGGTCGCAACGTGAGCAGCATCCTCGACGTCTTCACGTACATCGGCGTCGGCGTGGTCGTCGGCGCGCTCGCGGGCTTCGTCCTCGGCCTCATCTGGGACCCCGACCCGTGGCTCGTTGGCGGTGTCGCGGGCGTCGCTGCCGCCATCGCGGGCTGGTTCGTCGTCCGTCAGATCAGCTCCTCAGCCGTCGATGCCTATCGCGCCACGCTGCCCCCCGACCAGTACGAGGGCTGACGAACGTCACCCGGAGGCGTACCGTGGCCCTCCGACCATCGAGGAGGCCACGATGACCCAGGACGCCGCCACCGACACCACCCTCGACGCTGCGAGGCTGCTCGAACAGTCCCCTGACGCGCTCATCTACGCCGGCACTGACGGCATGATCCGATACTGGAACGCCGCCGCCGAGCGCATGTTCCGCCACCCCGCGTCCGAGGCGCTCGGTCAATCGCTCGACATGATCATCCCCGAGAACTTCCGCGACCGGCACTGGACCGGCTTCGACCGCGCCCTCGAGGCGCACGCGACGAAGTACGTCGATGAGTGGCTGCCGACGCGCGCCCTCCGAGGCTCCACCGAGTCCGGCGGTGATCCCGAGGAGTTCTACGTCGAGCTCGGCTTCGCGGTCATCCTCGACGCCGCCGGCGAGGTCGATGGCGTGCTCGCCTCGGCGCGCGACATCACCGAGCGCTTCGAGCGCGACCGCGAGATGCGCCGCCGCCTGCGCGACCTCGAGGCGAAGGCGGAGGCCTCGAGCTAAGGCCGCTCACCCCGCGTGCGCTTGATCGAGGCGCGGCCTTCTGCGGGTCGCCGGACGGTTCACGCGCGCCAATGTCGCTCTCGCGATGGCTGCCGCTGACACCGGGGCGGGGGTGCCGTCCCCGTGGGAGCGCGAGGGCGAAGCCCTCCTCGAAAGGGTGGGTGGGTGGGCCTGCCACCGGAGGTGACCTTCCCTCCGCTCGCGGCGCAGCGTGGCCGCTACAGCGCCTCGAAGCGGTCCTCCGCCTCGATCCACCGATGCAGGGCGGTCGTGGCCGGCCGCCCGCCGCTCACGCCATCCACACGCTCGATAGAGGCCACGACGCGGCGCTCCGGGTCCCACCACGGCCCGAGGACCCGGATCTGCACGAACAGGCCGATTTTCGAGGCCTGAGCGTCCGGCACGCCGTTCCACTGCCCGAGGATGCCGAAGGCATTCGCTGCGTCGGGCGCATGCAGCGTCGCCCCGAGGGGGAAGCCCGTCTCCACCGCATCGAATACACGACGTAAGTCGTCGCCCCAGAGGTAGTCCGCGAACGGCGTCGGCGCGAACTCCGACACCAGCAGGTAGGAATCGTCGACTGCGGGCGGGATCCCGAGGTCCGGCTGCTCGCGGCTGAGCTCGTGTACGGAGGCCCCGCCGGCATCGAGGGCGGCACGGAGCACCGTGCTCTTGCCCGCCATCCTCGGCACCGCCGCCACCAGGAGGGATCGGCGCTCCCGCACCGCCTCGACGAGAGTCGAGGCGCCCTCGGCGGAGAGGGTTCGATTCATAATCAGGTCATCGAGCGAGAGCAGCGCAGCAGCCTCCCGCTAGACGTAACGACTGAACCAACGCCGCGCCCGAATCTGGAGACGAGCGCTGGCGAGTCACGATGCGCTCCAGATCGCTACGGGTGGGTCATGTCCTCGGGCTTCACCCACTCGTCGAACTCGGCGTCGGTGACGTAACCAAGGGCCAGTGCCGCCTCGCGCAGGGTCGTGCCCTCGTGGTGCGCCTGGTGCGCCACGGCCGCCGCCTTGTCGTAGCCGATGTGCGGGCTGAGGGCCGTCACCAGCATCAGCGAGGAGCGCATGAGCTCGCCGATGCGGTCCTCGTTCGCTTCGATGCCCGCCACCATGTTGTCGGTGAACGACCGCGACGCGTCGCCCAGCAGACGGATGCTCTGCAGCGTGTTGTAGACGATCACCGGCTTGAAGACGTTCAGCTCGAAGTGCCCCGTCGCCCCACCGAAGTTGACCGAGACGTCGTTGCCCATCACCTGGGCGCAGACCATCGTCATCGCCTCGGCCTGCGTCGGGTTCACCTTGCCCGGCATGATCGAGGACCCCGGCTCGTTCTCCGGCAATCGCAGCTCACCGAGGCCCGCACGCGGCCCGGAACCGAGGAAGCGGACGTCGTTCGCGATCTTCATCAGGCTCGCAGCGATCGTCTTCAGCTGGCCGGAGAGCTCCACCTGGGCGTCGTGAGCCGCCAGCGACTCGAACTTGTTCGGCGCCGTCACGAACGGCAGGCCGGTGAGCGCCGCGATCTCGACCGCGATGCGCTCCGCGAACTCCGGGTGGGCGTTCAGGCCCGTCCCGACGGCCGTCCCGCCGAGGGCGAGCTCGTAGAGGTGCGGCAGCGTCGACTCTGCCCTCAGGATGCCGTAGCGCACCTGCTGCGCGTAGCCGGAGAACTCCTGCCCGAGGGTCAGCGGCGTCGCGTCCATCAGGTGCGTGCGCCCGATCTTCACGATGCCGTCAAACGCCTCGACCTTCGCGTCGAGCGCCGCCAGCAGGTGCTCGAGCGACGGCACGAGGTGCTGGACGACCTGCTCGGCCGTCGCCACCGACATCGCCCCCGGAAATACGTCGTTCGAGGACTGCGACATGTTCACGTGGTCGTTCGGGTGGATCGGGTCTTTCGAGCCGCGCTCGCCGCCCAGCAACTCGATCGCGCGGTTCGAGATCACTTCGTTCGCGTTCATGTTCGTCTGGGTGCCGGAGCCCGTCTGCCACACCACGAGGGGAAAGTGGTCGTCGAGCTCCCCGTTGATGACCTCCATCGCCGCCTGGCGAATCGCCTCGGCCCGCCGCTCATCGAGCTTCCCGAGGCCCTCGTTCACCGTCGCGGCCGCGTGCTTCACGATGCCCAGCGCCCGGATGATCGGCCGCGGCATGCGCTCCCCGCCGATGCGGAAGTTCTGCACCGAGCGCTGCGTCTGCGCGCCCCAGTACGCCTCCGCCGGCACCTCGATCGGTCCGAAGCTGTCCGACTCGGTGCGCGTCGCGCCCGTCGGTTCTGTGGCGATGGTCATCGCGTCCTCCGCAGCGCCGCCCCGAGTCCCCTCGAGGCGGCTTCATTCATCGAGGTCGGGCCGGCCGTCGACTAGCCCGCGGGCGTCGCCGCTACCAGCTCGAGGACGGCGTCGCCGGCGACCTTCATCGCGGCGAGCTCGTCGTCCGCCAGCGGAATCTCGTGGATCGCCTCGACGCCGCCGGCGCCGAGGGTGACCGGCGCGCCCACGTAGGCGTCGGTCACGCCGTACTGGCCCTGCAGCAGCGTGCAGCAGGGGATGACGCGCTTCTCGTCGCGCAGGATCGCATCCACCATCTCGAGGGTGGCCGCCGCCGGCGCGTTGAAGGCACTGCCGGTCTTCAGCAGGTCGACGATCTCGGCGCCGCCCCGCTTCGCGCGGTTCACCACCGCCTCGATCTGCGAGGCCGAGAGCAGCTTCGAGAGTGGCACGCCGCCCACCGAGGCGTTCGAGACGATCGGCACCATCGTCGCCTCCGTGTGGCCGCCGAGCACCCACGCCGAGACGTCACGCACCGAGGCGCCCGTCTCCATCGCGATGAAGGCGCGGTAGCGCCCGCTGTCCAGCATGCCGCCCTGGCCCACCACGCGGCCAGCCGGCACGCCGGCCGTCGTCAGCGCAACGTGGCACATCGCGTCCATCGGGTTGGCGAAGATCACGAAGACCGCGTTCGGCGACGCCTTCACCGCGTTGCCGACGACGCTGCGGACGATGCCCGCGTTCGTGCCCAGCAGGTCCTCGCGCGTCATGCCCGGCTTCCGCGGCACGCCCGAGGTCACAACCACGACGTCCGAGTTCGCCGTGTCCGCCCAGTCGTTCGTGCCCGTGACCTGGCTCGAGGATCCGAACCACGCGCCCGCCTCGGCGATGTCGAGCGCCTTGCCCTGCGGCAGCCCCTCGACGATGTCCATCAGCACGACGTCCGCGTAGCCGCGCTGCGTCATGAGCTGGGCCATGGTGCCGCCGGTCATGCCGGCGCCGACGAATGTCACTTTCTGACGCAGGGTGGTCTCCTTCGACTACATCTCCCGTGATCGACCGCCCCGCGTCCGGCGCGCAGTGCGGCCGTGGGTCGGACGTGTGTACCGAAATCGTGCCCGCCTCGCGTCCCGAGGGCTCGAGGCGGGTGGCGCTACGCCATCGCCGCCTGCAGGCCCTCGTCGAGCTTCGCGAGGAACTCCTGCGTGGTGAGGAATGGCTGCTCGTTCGAGATCAGGAGCGCCAGGTCCTTCGTCATGAACCCGTTCTCCACGGTCTCGACGCAGACCCGCTCCACCGTGTCGGCGAAGGCAGCGAGGTCGCCGTTGTCGTCCAGCTTCGCGCGATGCGCGAGGCCGCGCGTCCACGCGAAGATCGATGCGATCGGGTTTGTCGAGGTCGGCTCGCCGCGCTGGTGCTGCCGATAGTGGCGCGTCACCGTGCCGTGCGCCGCCTCTGCCTCGACGGTCTGCCCGTCCGGCGTGACGAGCACCGAGGTCATCAGGCCCAGCGAGCCGAAGCCCTGCGCCACGATGTCGGACTGCACGTCGCCGTCGTAGTTCTTGCACGCCCACACGAAGCCGCCACTGGACTTCAGCGCCTGCGCCACCTGGTCGTCGATGAGCCGGTGCTCGTACCAGATGCCGGCCGACTCGAAGCGGCTCTTGAACTCGGCGTCGAACACCTCCTGGAAGATGTCCATGAAGCGCCCGTCGTAGGCCTTGAGGATCGTGTTCTTCGTGGAGAGGTAGAGCGGCCACTTGCGGTCGAGGGCGTAGTTCATGCACGACTGCGCGAAGCCTCGAATCGAGTCATCGAGGTTGTACATGCCCATCGCGACGCCGCCGTCCTCGAAGCGCATGACCTCGTACTCGACCGGCGAGCCGCCGTCCGGCGTGTACGTCATCGTGAGCCGGCCGGGTCCCGGCACGACGAAGTCCGTCGCGCGGTACTGATCGCCGTGCGCGTGACGTCCGATGACGATCGGCTGCTCCCAGCCCGGCACCAGTCGAGGCACGTTCGAGCAGATGATTGGCTCGCGGAAGACCGTACCGCCCAGGATGTTGCGGATCGTGCCGTTCGGCGACTTCCACATCTCCTTAAGGTTGAACTCGGTGACGCGCGCCTCGTCCGGCGTGATGGTCGCACACTTCACGCCCACGCCGTGCCGCTTGATCGCGTTCGCGGAATCGATGGTGACCTGGTCGTTCGTCGCGTCTCGATGCTCGACCCCGAGGTCGTAGTACTCGAGCTCGATGTCCAGGTACGGCAGGATCAGCTTGTCCTTGATGAAGCCCCACATGATGCGGGCCATCTCGTCGCCATCGAGCTCGACGACGGGGTTCGCGACCTTGATCTTTGGCATCGGTCCCTCTCGGCACTTCGCGCCCGCACTCGCGCGTCGATATGCCATCGAGGCACGACGGGCGCGGATCCGGCCCTGTCATCGAGGTGTGGGCCGCTCGCTCCACCCGCGACTGCTCGACCGGACGCGTCCGGCGAGCCCGTTGGGCCCGGGCGTGAGCCTGGCTGGCGGCGTGCCGGATTATAGGGGGATCGAGGCTGAGTCGCAGGTCACGAGGCGCGGCGTGCGCGCCCCTCGAGGATCAGGCCGCGGCCTCGGCGGCAGGCCCGAGTGCATCCAGCGTCGCGGCCAGCACCGGCACCAGCGCCTCGAGGGCAGCCACGCGGGCGTTGGTGAAGAAGCGCGGCTGCTGGCTGTAGGCGGCGAGCACGCTGCGTTCGCGCTCGGCGCGCACCGGCACGAGCACGCTCGAGCGCGCCGGCACCTGGTCCGTCCCGATCGCTCGAGGCCCCACGATGTCGGCAGGGCCGAGGTCGTTGTTCACGCGCGTCTCGCCGCGCTCGACCAGGTTCGAGAGATCCGCCGCCCGTCGCGGGCGCCGATCGAACGGGGCCATCCCCGCGATCTCGTTCAGGACGAGCACCTGCGCAGTGTCCCAGCCCGCTCGGTAACGGCCGATCGCGAGGTGGCACGCCGGCAGCAGCTCATTCATCGGCGCGCGAATCGCCTCGCCGAACGCCTCGCACGTGCGGGGCGCGGCGACGGCCAACGCCGCGGCCACGGCCGTCACGCGCCGCAGCTCGGTGGCGAGTTGAACCGCCTCGCGGCGCTCCACCTCGAGCGCCGTGACGTCCTGCAGCACGGAGAGCACCTCGTAACCGGCCGGGCCGCGTTCGACCGGGATGAAGTCGCCGAGGAACCAGTGCTCCTCGCCGTTCGCGAAGCGGATCCCGAGGCGTTCCCCGGTCTGGGCGATGCCCGTACGACGTGCTTCCTGCGCGGGGTGATCGAGCATCGATCGCTCGCGCCCGTCGGCCCGCAGGTACTGGCTGCCGTCCCACGAGGCGCGGCCGACAGTGGCGTCCCGGGAGACCGGGAGCACCTCCGGCCGGTTGCCGAAGGCCACGAAACGGCCCTCGTCGTCGCGCAGGTTCAGCCGCAGGGTCGTCTGCTCGAGGACGGAGAGCAGCAGTGCCCCGAAGTCGGGCTCGAGGTTGGACGCCACGGACTTCCCTCGGTGAGGCACCGACTCCGACTTTCGCATCATCCAGAGTGGGTGGCATCCGCCACCCACGAGTCCACTACAGGTGATTCTCGGCCTCGGATGGCGGTCTCAGGAGGTCTAGGCCGCCGATGGCCTCGCCTTCGAGCCCGCGGCGCACACGAGGCCGTTCAGCGCCGGACCGAGGAGCTGCGCCAGTCGCTCGAGGAGATCGACGCGATAGGAGTTGAAGTACCCGGCGCTCTGCGCGAACGCACCCAGCGCCCCGACGACCTCGCCGTCGTGCATGACCGGCACCGTGCAGATCGACCGTGCCGGAACCTCGTCGGACCCGATCACCCGTGTGCCGTAAATGTCGGTCAGCTGAACGTCATTGTTCACGTGCGTGGCAGTCAGGAGCGCGCGCACGTCGGCGGTTGCCGGCGTCGAGGAGGCGACCGGGATGAGGCCGGGCTGCTCCGTGATCATCGAGGACAGGAACGAGCGCGAAGCCGGGTCCCAGCGGGCCACGGTCGTGTGCGTTCGAGGCAGGATGGTGCTGACGGCGTTCTTCAGCTCCGCGGCGAGCGCCTGGAGGGAGGTCGGCATGGCCATCAGCCGCGGCGCCAGGTCGAGCAGCGCCTCGAGGGCGAGTCCGCGTCTCGTGGCCCTCGTGTGCGAGACGGCCGCCTCCGTCGCCTCCATCACGACCGAGATCACTTCGTAGCCAGCCTCGCTCGGGCGCATCGGGATGTAGTCGCCGAAGAACCACTTCGTCTCGCCCGAGGGCGCTCGGAGCCCGATCAGCTTCCCGATCTGCGGCTGTCCGGTGAGGCGCGCCACATGCGCGGGGTGGTCCAGGCGGCGCAGCTCGTGGCCGTCCGGACCGATGTAGCGCATCGTGGGCCAGTCGGTGGCGCCGATGACGCCGCGGCGCTCTTCCTCGCTGAAGAAGTCCGGGTGCCGCTCGCCAATCGTGCCGGCGCTGACGAATCGGCCTTCGCCGTCGCGTACCGCGATGCGGAAGCTCTCGCATTGCGTGAGCCACTCGACCATCGTCGCCGCGACGTTCGAGGCGTCGTCGTTCGGCTCAGGGTGCGGTGGTGGGGCGGACTCGCGCACGCGAATGCTCCGGCGGCCTCGAGCCCCCACAGTCCGGGGGCGCTGTCCGGATCATCGGAGCGCTATCGAGACTCCGTATGGGGAACTTCAGGGGGCTTCCTGACAGCTGCCTGCTACAGCGGGATGTTGTTGTGCTTCTTCGGCGGAAGCACTTCCGCCTTGTGCCGGAGCATGTCGAGGGCGTGCGCGACCTTGATGCGCGTCTCCCGAGGGTCGATCACATCATCGACATAACCACGGGCGGCCGCGATGTACGGGTGCTCGAGGCGCGCCTTGAGATCGTCGATGATCTCCTGGCGCTTCGCGTCGGGGTCGTCCGCCGCCTCGATGTCGCGCCGTCCGATGATGTTCACGGCCTGCCCGGCCCCCATCACCGTGATCGCGGCGCCGGGCCAGGCGTAGTTCACGTCGGCCCCAAGGTGCTTCGAGCCCATCGCGTCGTACGCGCCGCCGTAGCCCTTGCGCAGGATGACCGTCACCTTCGGGACCGTCGCCTCGGCGTAGGCGAACACCAGCTTCGCGCCGTGCGTGATGATGCCGCCGTACTCCTGCGAGATGCCCGGCAGGTACCCCGGCACGTCCACCAGCGTCACGATCGGCAGGTTGAACGAGTCGCAGAACCGCACGAAGCGCGCACCCTTACGCGAGGAATCGATGTCGAGCACGCCACCGAGGTACATCGGCTGGTTCGCGACGACGCCGACGGCGCGCCCGCCGATGCGTGCGAAGCCCACCACGATGTTCTGCGCGAAGTACTCGTGGACCTCCATGAACTCGCCCTGGTCGACCAGCCGCTCGATCACGTCGCGCACGTCGTAGGGCGCCGTGTCGTCGTCGGGCACGATGTCGAGGATGTCATCGAGGCGGCGCGTGACGGGGTCGCCGGTGTCGATGGCCGGCGCGTCATCGAGGTTGTTCGACGGCAGGAACGAGACGAGGCGGCGCACCTCCTCGATCGCCTCCTGCTCGCCCTCGATGGCGAAGTGGCAGACGCCCGACTTCGCGGCGTGCGACATCGCGCCGCCCAGCTCCTCGAACGAGGTCGTCTCGCCGGTGACGCTCTGGATGACGTCCGGCCCGGTGATGAACATCTGCGAGGTGCCCTGCACCATGAAGATGAAGTCGGTCATCGCGGGCGAGTACACGGCGCCGCCGGCGCTCGGGCCCATGATCACGCTGATCTGCGGCACCACGCCGGAGGCCCGCACGTTCCGCAGGAAGATGTCGCCGTAGCCGGCCAGCGCCGCCACGCCCTCCTGGATGCGCGCACCGCCGCCGTCGTTCAGGCCGATGACCGGCGCGCCGGCCTTCAGCGCGAGGTCCATCGCCTTCGAGACCTTCTCGCCGGCGACGGCGCCAAACGAGCCACCGAAGACCGTGAAGTCCTGCGCGAAGGCGTACACCAGCCGGCCGTCGATCTTGCCCCAGCCGGTCACGACCGCGTCGCCGTAGGCGACGTCGCCCTCACTCTCGAGGTCGGCGTCGCGAATCGCGAGGGCGTCGATCTCCTCGAACGTGCCCGGGTCGAGCAGCGCCTCCAGGCGCTCGCGCGCCGTCATCTTGCCGCGCGCGTGCTGCGCATCGACGCGCGCCTGGCCGCCGCCGAGGCGCGCGCGCGCCTTGAGCGCATCGAGTCGTTCCAGGTGCTCCTGGTGCCCCATCAGGCTGCTCCTCCGTGGTCGCACGCGCACGTCCTCGCGGACGCGCCGGCATGCGAGGTGAATCCGGTCGAGTTCTGGCGAGTATCAGGCACGGCGCGAACGCGCGCCAGCCTCACAACCGTGGTCGGAGGCGGTCTGTTGGGACGCGACCGGCTTGGGTGCGTTGGGGGCGTGGCGCTCGAGGCTACTGCGGGATGATCAGCTCCTGGCCGATCTGCAGGCCGAGGAAGTCGGCCTCGGTCAGCCCGTTCGCCGCCGCGAGTGCATCGACGCTGACGCCGTACTGCGCGGCGATGCTGATCATGCTGTCACCGGCCTGCACGACGTAGATCACATCCGCCGGCGCCTCGGTGGGCGTCTCGGTCGGCTCGGCCGTCGCCGTCTCGGTCGGTGCCTCCGTCGGCTCGGCTGTCGGGGTCTCCGCCGGCGCCTCGACGCCGGGAATCAGGATCTCCTGCCCGACGAACAGCGAGGTCGGGTCGGTGATGCCGTTCGCCGCGGCGATCTCGTCGGGGTCCACGCCGAACTCGTTGCCGATGGCGGACAGCGTGTCGCCGGGCTGGACGGTGTACGACGTGAAGCCGCTCGCAGCCGTCGAGGTCGCCTCGGCCGTCGCGGTCGAGTCGAGCGGCTGTGCGGCCGCCGCGACGATCGTGGCGGGTGGCTGCTCCGAGAAGGGTGACGCGGTCGGGATCGCTCCGCTCGTGGCGCCCTCGGGCGTGGGCGTCGAGGACGGGTCCTCGTCCGAGCACGCGACGAGCAGCAGCGTCGCCGCGACCATCGTCACGAGGCCCGCGCGGGCCAATCTGGTCCAACCGCTCAGTCGCATACGCCCACTCATCATTCGCCCGCGCATCGTACCGAGGCCCCTCGACCTGCGGAAGCCCTCGAGGCCGCTACCCCTCGCTCGCCAGCAGCTCGCGCAGCACCGCCGAGCCCGCCCGCAGCATCGTCGCGAGGTCCTCGACCGACGAGTTCTCGAGGTTGTCGTTCGCCGTGTGGATGAACTCATCGTCGCCCGACCACATCGTGATCGCCGGGACGCCGACCTCGGCGAACGATGCGTGGTCCGAGGACGCGAACGGCGGGAACGAGCCCCTCGGGATGTCGAGGCCGACCGTCGTCGCAATCGCCGAGGCGCGGTCCGCCAGCGCCTGGCTCTCGGCCGTCGGCGACGCCACGAACTCGGGCCCCGTCAGCTTCGAGACCATGTCGAGGTTCAACATGAAGCGCACGTCGGAGAGGTCATGCGAGCTCACGAACGCCCTCGAACCGAACAACCCGATCTCTTCGGACCCGAAGGTCAGCACGCACAGCCCGGGCACACGGTGGGTGCGCGCCAGCTCGAGGACGGCGGCCGTTCCGGAGGCGTTGTCGTTCGCCCCCGGCCCCGCCGGCACCGAGTCGTAGTGCGAGCCGAGGTAGGCCGTGCACGGCGCATCCGAGGGCCGAGCGACGACGTTCCACGACTCGAATGGCTCGTCGAGGAGGCGCACCTCGAGCGAGACGGGGTCGCCGGCGGCGGCCGCGGCCTCGAGGGTGGCGGCGTCCTCGCCGGCGACGGCGACGACGGGGATGCCGACGCTCGCGTTGCCGAGCGCGCCTCGGAAGGCGCCGCGCTCGCTGTTCACGACGATCACGGCGGCCGCGCCCGCGGCCTCGGCGTTCTGGGCCTTCAGCCGGAACTCGATGTCGCCTCGTTCGAGGAGGGCGATCGCACCCGAGACATCGAGGCCCTCGAACTCCTCGGGACGGCCGAGGCCCGCCGGTACGAGGCGCGCCTCGACGGCGCCCTCCGGCGAGCCCGTCATCGCGAAGACGCGCACGCTCGAGCCATCGCCAAGGTCGAGGGTCGACTCGTCGCGCGGGGAATCGACCTCGAACGGCTCGATCTCGGCGGCGTAGCCGTAGGACTCGAGCTGGTCGCGGATGTACTCGGCGGCCTGTCGTTCCTCGGGGGTTCCGGCGCTGCGGATGCCGATGTCGCCGGCCAGCACCCGGATGTGCTCGAACGCCGCATCGGCGTCGGGTTCGGTCGGCGGTGTGAACGGCGCTGTCGAGGCGGACTCGGGCGTCGAGGTGGCCGTCGGCGTGGATTCCGCCGACGGCGTCGCCTCGGCGGTCGCCTCCATCGTCGAGTCGGGAGTGCCCGTGCCGGTGGCCTCGCCGGTCTCCGTGCTGAAGGTGCAGCCGCCCGCCAGCAGCGCGAACGCGAGCGTCAGCAGCGGCGCGAGGACGAGCCCGGCACGCAGGCGGGGTTTCGCGGGGTTGAGGTTCAGCGGGATCGTCGTGCGTCTTTCAGCGGTGGGAGCGCTGACGACGGGTGGATGGGCGTTCGTGCCTCAGCGGGTTCGACGCCGCGAGCGCCACCAGCGGCGGAGGCGCGACGACACCGGCTCGCTGCGCGACTCGATCTGCCGGCCTCGCCAGTACTGGGCCTGGCTCGAGGACGTGCGGCCTCGGCTGAAGACCATGATGGCGAACGCCGAGACGAACAGCACGAGCCCCGCGTACAGCACCCACTGCATCATGAGCGGGTTGAAGCGGCGGAAGAAGAACGACCCGAGGATCATCAGGAACGAGACGAGCATCACCTGCGAGATCGAGATGCCGGCAAGCCAGCGCGCGAACGCCCGCTGCTTCTCCGCGATCGAGTTGCCGAAGCGGCGAATCGCCCGCTTGCGAGCCCGCGCGCGACGCGTCTCGGGCGGCGGGAACTGCTCGATCTTGTCGAGGATCTCGTTGATCTCGCGTTCGAGGCGCTCGTTGTCCGGCATGCTTCCCCGCTCTGAGGCGCCCACATGGCGCTTCGAGGTGCCGTTCCATTGTAGGGGCTCAGACTCGCGGGATGTGCATCGGGGCTCGAACGTCCGTGCGGCCTCGATGCTTGGCCCTCGGAAGCGCTACGCCGGGGGCGCGCCCCAGCCGCCGCCGCCGGGCGTCTCGATGCGGACGCGGTCGCCCTCGCGCACCTGTACCTCGGCCCGAGGTCCCAGGTCCGTCGCGGTGCCATCGGCGCGAATGAGGGTGTTGCGGCCGGTGGCGCCCGGCTCGCCACCCTCGAGACCCCACGGGGCGAAGCGGCGGCGCTCGCTGACGATGGTGACCGTGGCGCTGTCGTGGAATCGGTATTCGCGGACAAGGCCGTCCCCGCCTCGATGGAGGCCGTCGCCGCCGGTGCCGGGCCGCAGCTCGTAGCGCTCGACGGTGAAGGGGTAGGCGAGCGGCAGCGCCTCGAGCGGGGTGTTCATCGTGTTGGTCATGTGGGTGTGCACGCCGGAGCGGCCGGGGCCTCGAGGGCCGGCGCCGGCACCGCCGGCGATCGTCTCGTAGTAGGCGTAGGGGCGGCCTCGGGCGCGGTCGAAGCCGCCGATGGTGACGTTGTTCATCGTGCCGCTCGAGGCCGCCGGGATGACCGGGGGCAGCGCCTGAGCGAGCGCCCCGAGTGCGACATCGGTGATGCGCTGCGAGGTCTCCACATTGCCGGCCGAAACCGCCCTCGGAGGCCCCGCCGCGACGATCGAGCGCTCCGGGAGGGTGAACGAGACCGGGCGGTAGCAACCCTCGTTGGCGGGCGCGTCGTGGCCGGCGATGCAGCGCACCACGTAGTAGCAGGCCGACCTCGTGACGGCGGCGACGGCGTTGAGCGATGTGTCCTCGGACTCGGGGGCGGAGCCGGTGAAGTCGAAGTGGATGGTTTCGCCCTCGATGGTCGCCTCGAGGCGGATCACCGCGCCGTCCTCGCCGATCTCGAGGCGGTCCTCGAAGGCGTAGCGGCCGTCCGGCACGTTCGCGAGGCTGGCACGGACGACGCGCTCGCCGTGGGCCAGCAGCGCCTCGAAGCGAGTGCGCAGGCCGTCGAGGCCGAAGCGGGCCGCCGCCGCCTCGAGCCGCCGCGCGCCGAGGGCGGTCGCGGCCAGCTGGGCGCGGAAATCGCCTCGACGCTCGTCGGGGGCGCGGGAGTTGCGGACGATGAGCGCCATCGCGGCCTCGTCGAGCTCGCCGGCACGCACGAGGCGCAGCGGCGGGATCACGAGGCCCTCCTGCAGCAGCTCGCGCGCGACCGGCATCGAGCCGGGGGCGATGCCGCCGATGTCGGCGTGGTGCGCCCTGGTCGCGACGAAGCCGATGAGATCGCCCTCGACCCCGTCTCGGATGTAGACCGGCGAGACGGTCGTGACGTCCGGGAGATGCGTACCGCCGAGGAACGGGTCGTTGAGGGCGTAGACGTCGCCCGGGCTGAACGGCGCGAGGGTCATCACGGCGCGCACCGCCGCGGGCATCGCGCCGAGGTGCACCGGCATGTGCGCGGCCTGGCCGACCATCTGGCCCTCGGCGTCGAACACGCCGCACGAGTAGTCGCGGCGCTCCTTGATGTTCGGGGAGTAGGCGGTGCGGCCGAGCGCCTCACCCATCTCCTCGGCGATCGAGGCGAGCACGGCGTCGGCGATCGCGAGGTCGGCGGCGCTCAGCGCCTCGCCTCGAGGGGAGCCCGCTGTGGTCATGCGTTCGTTCCTCGGACCGTCGCTCGGACGAGCACGAGGTTGCCCGCGGCATCGACGGTCGCGCGCCAGCCGGGGCTGACGAGCGTCGTCGTGTCGAGCTGCGTCACGATGGCCGGCCCCTCGATGGTGTCGCCGGGCACGAGCCCCGCCCGAGCCACGATGGGCGTCTCCACCCAACCGCCATCGAGCCAGACGCGCGCCGTCGAGGGGGCCTCGTTCGCGTCGGCTCCCTCGAACTCCGGCGCCGGGAGGGACATCGAGGCGGGGACGCGTGCCGTGACGCGGGCATTGACCACCTCGACGGCGGCGGTGCGGTCGGCGTGCGCGAATCGTGCCTCATGTTCCACGTGAAACATTTCGATGGCTGAATCGAGTTCTGAGTTGAAATGTTTCACGTGAAACGTCACGTCATCCGAAGTGTCTCCGGAAGCGGTTTCCTCGGTGAACTCATCACGCGGGTGAGCGGGTGATCCATCTTCCGAGACACCCAAGGGCGAAGTGATCTCGTAGGACTGTCCGAGGTAGCGGAGGTCGAGCGCGCGCTCGACGACCACGCCTTCCGAGGCAGTTCCTTCGCCGAGCTCCGAGCGCGCATCCGCCTCGGCCGCCGCGAGTGCCGAGGCGATGGCCTCCAGCGATTCAGTGGAGGTGGCATCGAACCGCCGCAGCACCGAACGGGTGCGCGTCGCCGTCAGGTCGGCCTGCAGCGCGCCCTGTGCCGCCAGCACGCCCGGCCGCAGCGGCACCAGCACGCGGGGCATCTCGAGCGCCTCGGCGAGCGCGCAGGCGTGTAGCGGCCCCGCGCCCCCGAACGCCACGAGGGTGAACTCTCGAGGGTCGTGGCCGCGCTGCACCGAGACGACGCGGAGGGCGCGCTCCATGTTCGCGGTCGCGACATCGATGACCGCCTGGGCGGCACGCTGGGGATCGCCCTCGAAGGCATGCACGAGGCCCGAGGCCGCCTGGCGCGCGCGCCGGTCATCGAGGCGCATCGCGCCACCGAGCAGACCGGCGTTGCCCAGCCGCCCGAGGACGACCTGCGCGTCGGTGACGGTGAACTCACGGCCTCGGCCGTACGAGGCGGGACCGGGGTCGGCGCCGGCCGACTGTGGCCCGACGCGCAGCGCACCGCCGGCGTCGATGCGCGCGATCGAGCCTCCACCGGCGCCCACCGTATGGACGTCGACGACCGGCGTGCGCGCCGTGAGGCCGTCGATGACGAGGTCGGCGCGCGTCGGCACGGCCCCGTCGCACAGCGCCACGTCGGTCGAGGTACCGCCCATGTCGAAGGTGAGGATGCGATCGAAGCCGGCCTCGCTCGCGACGGCGAAAGCGCCGGCGACGCCCGCCGATGGCCCCGACAGCAGCGTCGCCACAGGCAGCCTCGATGCGCGCTCGGCACGGGCGGAGCCGCCGTCCGACTGGACGACGCGCAGCCTCGACGTCCCACGCTCCTCGAGGCCCGCCTCGAGGCGGCCGAGGTACCTCGACATCACCGGGCCGACGTAGGCGTTGAGGACCGTCGTGGAAGTGCGCTCGACTTCGCGGTACTCGGGCGAAACGCGGGAGGAGAGCGAAACGAAGAGCTCGCGGCCGGTCGCCACCTGGTCGAAGAGCTCCTCGAAAGTCGGGTTGGCGAAGGCGTAGAGCAGCGAGACCGCCAGCGCCTCGACGCCGGCCTCCTCCGCCTGCTGGACGAGCGAACGAACCTCGGAATGGTCGGGCGCGACCTCGACGGAACCGTCGGGCCGCAGACGCGCGTGGAGCTCGAAGGTGAGGTCGGGGGCGACGAGTGGCACCGGGGTCTCGGGCTCGAGGTCGTAGATGTCGGGCCTCGTCTGGCGGCCGATGGTGAGGAGGTCGCGCACGCCCTCGGTGGTCACGAGGGCGGTGCGGGCGCCCCGGCGCTCGAGCACGGCGTTGGTGGCCACCGTCGAGCCGTGCACGACGAGCGCCGGGCCTCGACGGTTCGCGTCGCCCGTGAGCTCGTCGATGCCCTCGAGGACGGCGCGTGCGGGGTCGTCGGGCGTCGATGGCCGCTTGTGCAGGGTGAGGCGGCCGTCCTGCCAGAGGAGGAAGTCGGTGAAGGTGCCGCCGACGTCGACGCCGACGACGCTGGCGTCCGGGGGTGGGGCTTCGGCCTCGGTGGTCATGGGGCGCATCGTAGCAACGGGGCAGGGTCTCTCTCGATGCTCCTCGATGGTTGACCCTGTGAGGGGCCGTCGGTAGCGTGAACGGGCTTTCGCGAACCCGAGAAGAACACGCGTGCATCGAACCTGGAGTGACGGCCATGGCCGCCCCTGACACTTACCCCGTCTCACCTCGCAGCGTCACCGGCAAGCGCGTCGCGCGCCTCCGTCGCGACGGCGTGCTGCCCGCGAACATCTACGGGCGCGGCATCGAGTCCGTGGCCGTCGAGCTGCCCGCGCGCCAGGCGCGCGACATGCTCATCGCGCACGGCACGGACACGCTCATCCAGCTGAACGTCGAGGGTGAGTCGAAGGCCCGCCCGGTCGTCGTTCGGACCTACCAGCGGCATCCGGTGACGCGGGAGGTGCTGCACCTCGACTTCTACCAGGTCGACCTCAACCGGCCGATCCAGGCGACGATCCCGGTGCAGATCGTCGGCGAGGCGCCGGCGGTCCACACCTACCAGGGCATCCTGCTCCAGGGTGCCGACTCAGTGCAGGTGGAGGCGCTGCCGGCGGACCTGCCCGAGGCGCTCGAGGTCTCGATTGAGGGCCTCGAGGAGCTCGACACGCAGGTGACGGTCGCGGACCTCGTGGTTCCGTCCGGCGTGCGGATTCTCAGCGACCCGGAGACGACGCTCGCGCGCGTCACGCGCCCGCGCATCGCCGCCGAGGTGGAGGAGATCGCCGAGGGCGAGCAGGCGCCCGAGGAGGCCGCCGCCGAGGGCGAGGAGGCTCCGGAGGCGTCCGCCGAGGGTGGCGAGGCCGAGTCGGAGACGTCCGAGGACTAACGCCCTCGCGGCCACGCGTCGAGGCTGGGCTAGACGTCCTCGCCGCGCGCGATCCGCTCGAGCAGTTCGGCCACCGCGTCGTCCCTCGACATGTCGAGGACCTCGTCCGCCGCATCGATGGCGTACGCGTCGCTGTGTGACGGCGCGTAGCCTCGGCCGGCCCATCCGAGCATCGGCGCGTCGTTCACGCTGTCACCGATCGCCACCACGTGTCGCTGCTCGACGCCGAGGTCGGCCGCCAGCATCGCGAGGGCGTGGCCCTTCGTCGCCTCGGGAGCCACGCAGACGGTCACGCCGGGGAAGTCGATGACGTGCGCGGCCTCGCCGAGGCGGCCGGCCAGCTCCGCATGGATGCCGCGTGCCTCCTCGTGGTTGGAGATGATGCCGGCGCCGGTCGGGAGGTCGACCACGTCCTCGGGGCGCGTGTGGTACTCGACGGCGACGCCGGAGAGCATCGCGTAGACGTCGCTCGGCTCGTTCTGCCTCGATGCGAGGTATCGGAGCGGGGTGAACCACTCGTAGGGGTGGTCGAGGCGGTTCGCCAGTGCCACCACCTCGCGCGCCACCTCGAGGTCGAGCGGGAACTCGTGCAGCACCTCGCCCGTAGGCTCGTGCACGGCCGCGCCCTGCTGGCAGATGAGGTGGGTCGCCAGCTCGAGGTGCTCATGGATGCGCTGCGTGCCGGGGTACATGCGCCCGGAGGCGAGGACGACCGCGATGCCGGCGGCCTCGATGGCGCGCACGGCGCGGCGGACGCGGTCCGAGGGCAGCTCGTCGTTCTCGACGTGCCACGGCACGCTGTCGGCGCGGTGGACGATCGTGCCGTCGACGTCGAGCGCCACGAGGAACGGTCGCACGCCTCGAACCCCCCGCGCTATGCCGGCGCGAGGGCGATCGCCCTCGGCCCGCGCCCGCCCTCGAGGACGTCCGTGCGCAGCTGGCCGCAGGCGGCCGCGATCTGGACGCCGCGCTCGATGCGGACGGTCGCGTTGATGCCCTCGGCCTGGAGGGCCTGCTGGAAGGCGCGCACGCGCGCGAGAGAGGGCCGGCGCAGCCCTTCGCCCGCTGTCGGGTTGTAGGGGATGAGGTTCACGTGCGCCTGCATCCCTCGCACGCGACGGGCGAGGGCGCGCGCCTGCTCGACCTCGTCGTTGACGCCCTCGAGGAGGGCGTAGGCGAAGGTGACGCGGCGGCCGGTGCGTGCGATGTACTCGCGCCCGGCCTCGACGAGGTCATCGATGCTCGTGCCCTTCGAGGTGGGGACGAGGCGGTGACGGAGCTCGTCGTCGGGCGCGTGCAGCGAGATCGTGAGGTTGATTTGCAGGCCGAGCTCCTCGAGGCGGCGAATGCCCGAGCGCATTCCTACGGTCGAGACGGTGACGCCGCGCGCGCGGAGGTCGAGGCCTCGAGAGTCCACGAGCCATCGAATGGCCTCGATGGTGTGGGTCGTGTTGGCGAGCGGCTCGCCCATGCCCATGAAGACGACGTTCGTGACGCGACGTGCCCCGGCGCCTGAGGGGCGGGCGAAGTGCAGGACCTGCGCCACGATCTCGGCGGTGCCAAGGTTGCGCGTGAAGCCCTGCTGGCCGGTCGCGCAGAAGACGCAGCCCATGGCGCACCCGACTTGCGTCGACACGCAGACCGTCGCGCGGGCGCGGCCGGCGGCCGAGTCGTCCTCGGGGTCGTAGGCCATGAGCACGGTCTCGACGGCGTCGCCGCTCCCGAGGTCGAGCAGCACCTTCGTCGTTGCGCCGTCGTCGGCCTCGGTGGAGGCGATCACCGGTGGCGGGGCGAGGGTGAAGGCGGCCTCGAGGCGCTCGCGCAGGGGCCGAGGCAGGTCGCTCATCTCCTCGAAGGTCGTGGCGCCGTGCTGGAAGACGTGGCGGGCGACCTGCCTTGCTCGATAGCGCGGCTCGCCCCACGCCTCGAAGACGGCCTCGAACTCCTCGATCGAGCAATCGAGCAGGTGCGGCTTCAGGGCCAGGGCGGCTTCCGGGCTGGCGTCAGGGCGTTCGGGCATGAATCGAGTCTATCGGACCTCGGGGCCAGCCTCAGCCGAGGCGAGAGCCGATCAGGGCGGCGTCGCCGTTGAGGTAGACCTCGATGTCTTGAGCGCGGCGGCCGGCGCGCTGGACGTTCAGCAGCGCGAGGGCCCCCTCGCCGCAGGCCACGACGGCGCGCGCCTCGCGGCCGGGGAGCAGGGCATCGAGGGGTTGTCGTGAGCCCTCGATCACGGTTCCGGGCGCGGCGTTCGTGGTGACTGTCATCGGCCACGCCTCGTGGATGACGAAGGGCTCGCCGCCGTAGGTGGTCGTCGCGAGCGGCCACGGCTCGAAGGCGCGGACGCGCCGCCACAACTCGAGGGCGGGCTGCGACCAATCGATCACGCCGTCCGCTTTCGCGAGCCGAGGGGCGTAGGTCGCGAGGGCATCGTCCTGCGGCACGGCCTCGACCTCGCCGGCCACCCATCGAGGGAGGAGATCGACCAGCAAGCCGGCACCGAGATCGGCGATGCGCGCCGTCAGCGTCTCGGTGGTGTCGAGCGGCTCGATCGGCGTGCGAACGGCGCCGAGGATCGGGCCGGCATCGACCTCGCGGACGACGCGCATGACGGTCGCGCCGCTTTCCTCGTCGCCCGCGAGGATCGCGGAGGCGACCGCCGAGGCGCCTCGATGGCGCGGCAGGAGCGAGGCATGGACGTTCAGCACGTCGTGGGGGAAGGCCTCGAGCAGGTGCGTGGGCAGGATGTGCCCGGAGGCGGCCACGACGCCGACCTCGGGCGCCATCGCGGCGATGCGCTCGGTCGAGTCTCGACGGAGGCGCTCCGGCTGCAGCACCTCGATGCCGTGCTCGAGGGCGAGGGCCTTCACAGGCGTCGGCAGGGGGGCGCCGCGACGGCCTCGAGGGCGGTCGGGCTGCGTCACGACGAGCACCACCTCGATGCTCGGCGCCGCGAGCAGGCCGCGCAGGGTGGGCACGGCGTACTCGGGCGAACCGAAGAAGACGACGCGGGTGCGGGGGCTCGAGGTCATGCAGGCATCGTAGGTGCGGGTGCCTCGAGGTGCAGCGCGGGGCGGGCGGGTGTCACTCGACGTAACGCCAGTCACGCGCATCGAGGAGGCGGGCGGCCGGCGTCACAAGCAGTCGCCCTTCACCTACTTCGAGGGCAGCGGGCTGTACGTAGTCGAGCGACGGGAAGCGCAGCACGACGGCAGGCATCAGTTCGAGGAAGCGCACGCGGAAGCGGCCGTACAGGTCGGTGCGCTCCAATCGGTCGAGGGTGCCGCGCGCGGCCTCGAGCAGCGCGTCGATCTCGGGGTCCGTGATGCCCGAGAAGTTGCGGCCAGGCGGCACCAGCTGCGATGTGTGCCAGGCACCGTAGGGGTCGGGGTCGATGCCCTCGTCCCAGCCGAAGAGCACCATGTCGAAGTCGCGTGGCTCGAGGCGCTGGCCGAGGAGCTGCGCCGACGGCATGACCTCGACCTGCACCTCGATGCCCGCCTGCGCGAGCTGCGAAGCGATGAGGCGCGCCGTCGCCTCGCGGCCGGGGTCGGGGTTCGTGGCCAGCTCGACGACGAGCCTCGTGCCGTCGCGCACACGCACGTTCTGGCCCGCACGCTCCCAGCCCGCCTCCTCGAGGAGACTCGAGGCGACTGCGAGCTTGGGACCGAGGGTGCCCGGCTCACCCATCTGTGGCCAAGCCCAGGAGGCCGGACTGATCGGCGTCGCCGAGGAGATGCCTCTGCCCCCATAAACGTCGTCTTCAATCATTGTGGGGCTGAGGGCGCGCGCCACGGCGTTGCGGACTCGCACGTCTTCGAAAGGGGCGCGCTGGGTGTTGAGGTAGAGCACGTCGTAGCCGGACAGTGGCCAGCCCGAAGTCTGGAGGTCCGTTCGCTGCGCAACGGCGGTGGACAGCTCCAGCGAGGGAGCGTCCGGCAGCAGCGTGGCGTCGATCTCGCCGCTCGCGAGCGCCCGCGCCAGCGCGCCCTCGTCGAGGTACGTGCGGAGCTCGATGCCGGCGAGGCGCGGCGGGCCTCGGTAGTACGACGGGTTCGGCGAGAGGCGGGCGCTCGTGGCGTCGACGGCATCGAGGCGGAACGGACCGCTGCCGACGGGCCTCAGGTTGAACGCGGCCTCGTGGAGCTCATCGGGCGACAGGCCCTCGAGGAGGTGGCGCGGCACGATGCCGAGCTCGGCGCGCGCGAGGAAGCTCGCGGCGCGGGCGGGGAGGCGGAAGATGACCGTCCGATCGTCGACGACGAGGGTGGTGACGCCGGTCCATGCCGCAGCGAGGTCGGCCGGGCCTCGGAAGCCCTCGTCCTGCACGGCCTGGACGGTGAAGGCCACGTCCTGGGCGGTCAGGGGTTCGCCGTCGTGCCAGAAGAGGCCCTCGCGCAGCGTGAAGGTGTACGTCAGCGCGTCCGGGGTGATCTCCCAGCGCTCGGCGAGGTCGGGCTCCGGCAGGCCGTCGCGACCGGGCCTCGTGAGGCCGGCGAAGACGAGGGTGGCGAGGTCGGCATCGGGCGTGCCGCGCTCGGCGAAGAGCGGGTTGATGCGGTCGATGCGACCGATGACGCCCTCGGTGTAAGTACGCGCCTCGGCGGTGTCTCGGGGCTGGGCGAAGGCGAGCCAGCCAGCCGCCACGAGGGCGAGCGCGCCGAGCAGCCACCCGATCGCCGAGGCGCGGGCACGCATCGAGGTGGCCACGCGAAGCCGCGGCGCCGCCTAGCCGGCGGCGACCGCCCAGGCCGCGAGGCCGAGGAACACGACGACGAGGACGATGGTGAGCTGATGGAGGGAGCGCTGCATGCCGCGCCTCGTGCGGTACGACGCGTCCTGGCCGCCCAGCGCCGCCCCGAACCCCGTGCCCTTCGACTGGAGGAGCACGACGACGATCAGCAGCGATGAGACGAGGATGAGCGCGAGGCTGAGGAAGTCCCGGAGGTCCATCGTCCGTCGAGGCTAGGGCCAGCGCGGGGCCCGAGCAAGCGCCCGCCTCGAGCGCCTCGAGGTGCCCTCGGAGGGCGCCTCGAACCGCTTCGAGCTAGGGGGCGACGGGCGTCGCGAAGGCGGCGGCACCGGCCTCCCGACGGAGGTCGCGCTCGTAGTACAGGCGCATCACGGCGCTCGCGAGGCGCTCGGTGTCGTGGCGGTAGCGCTTCTCGGTGTCGACGAGGTCGGCCAGCACGAGGTGAGCGGAGCCGTAGTCGCCGTCGCCGGGCGCGCCGACCGGTTGTGAGCGCCACTCCTCGGGGAGGGCCTCGGCGGGGAGGTTGCTGTTCGCCAGCACGACATCGGCAACATCGCGCCCGCCGAGGTGCTGGCGCACGACCTCGTAATGGTCGGCGGCGTTCATGCCGTCGGTCTCGCCGTGCTGCGTCGCGACGTTGGTGATGAAGACTCGATGCGCCTTCGTCGAGGCGAGGGCATCGCCGAGCTCACGCACGAGCAGGTTCGGCAGGACCGACGTGTAGAGGCTGCCCGGCCCGATCACGATCAGCTCGGCCTCGCGGAGGGCGCGCACGGCGTCCGGGTTCACCGGGACATCGGACGGCTCGATCCAGACGCGGTCGATGGATTCGCCGGACTCGGGGATCTTCGACTCGCCTCGGATCTCGGCGCCGCTGTCGAGGCGCGCGGCGAGCCGCACGTCGCTCAGCGTCGAGGGGAGGATCGAGCCTCGGACGCGGAGCACGCGCGAGGTCTCGCGGATCGCCTCTTCCATGTTCCCGGTGACCTTCGACATGGCGACGATGAAGAGGTTGCCGAAGGAGTGGCCGGCGATGCCGTCGCCCGCGCGCTCATCGAAGCGGTACTGGAAGAGGCTGGTGACCAGAGGCTCGGCGTCGGCGAGCGCGGCGATGCAGTTGCGGATGTCACCCGGCGGGATCACGCCGAAGTCGCGCCTCAACATGCCGCTCGAGCCGCCGTCGTCGGCGACCGTCACGATCGCGGTGAGGTTCGAGGAGTACTGCTTGAGGCCTCGGAGGAGGTTGGACATGCCCGTACCGCCGCCGATGGCGACGATCTTCGGGCCTCGATTCTGCGTGCGGGACTGGTAGATGAGGTTCATCACCTGGCCGCGCTGCTCCATCGGCAGCACGGCGCTGACGATCGAGCGGTTCAGGCGCCAGACGGCGATGACCGCCGAGGCCGATGCCACCGAGATGAAGAGCAGACCACGCACCCAGCGAGGCAGGAACTGCAGTGTCGCGGTGCCAACCCACTCCGGGAAGACGTAGGTCGCGTAGACCTCGCGCAGCAGATACGCGAAGCCGAGGCCCATCAGGACGACGCCCACGAGCAGGAGCAGCAGCCAGCGCTTGATGTGCAGCCCGACGTAGAGCCACTTCAGGACATCGGAACGGCTCATAGACCCCCGAGCGCGCTACCCGCCGCGATCAGGTGTACGAGTCCGCGCGTACATGGTCAATAAACGTTGTCTACCAGTTGTCAGAACCGTAGAGGCGCGCGTCGAAACCGAATCTGGCGGCTAGCTGCCGCCATCGAGGTGGCGCTGAAGGGCCGAGGTGGCGGTCGCCGGATCGGCTCGGCCTCGGGTGGCGCGCATCACCTGGCCGACGAGGAACTTGATCGCCGACTCCTTGCCGCCGTGGTAGTCGGCGACGGCCTGCTCGTTCGAGGCGATGACCTCGGCGGCGATGCGGTCGATCTCGTCCTCGTCGCGGACGGAGCGGAGGCCTCGGGCGTCGACGATCGAGGCAGGCATGTCGCCCGACTCGAAGGCGGCGTCGAGCACTTCCTTCGCGGTGGCCTGCGTGATGGCGCCTTCGGCGACGAGGCCGACGAGCTCGGCGAGGTGCGCCGGGGTCAGCTTCGAGTCCTCGAGCTCCGCGTCCGGTGAGAGGTCGTGGAGGAGCCGGGTGACGTCGCCGTTGAACCAGTGCGCCACGG
This sequence comes from Dehalococcoidia bacterium, assembly GCA_041390625.1. Lineage (GTDB taxonomy): Bacteria > Chloroflexota > Dehalococcoidia > UBA2979 > UBA2979 > RBC038. Next base: position 39,852 of record JAWKPM010000018.1, read on the forward strand.
TGCGAGCGACCTCGGGCGTGCCGCCGGCGAGGCGGACCGTCTCTTCGTAGGCGTCCGCGCGGGCGGCGGTCTCGACGAGCTGGCGGGCGTCGTCCGCGGCGAGGCCGTAGTCGCGCTCGAGGCGCGCGCGCTTCGCCATGGGGAGCTCGGGCAGCGAGGCGCGCAGCTCCTCGACGGTCTCGGGTGCGACCTCGAGCGGTGGCAGGTCGGGCTCGGGGAAGTAGCGGTAGTCGTGCGCCTCTTCCTTGGAGCGCTGGGAGACCGTGGTGCCGGTGGCATCGATGTAGCCACGCGTCTCCTGCGCCACGCGCTCACCGGCATCGAGGACGGCAGCCTGGCGCTCGATCTCCGTCTCGAGGGCGCGGCCGACGGCGCGGAACGAGTTCATGTTCTTGACCTCGACCTTGGATCCGAGTGTCTCGGTGCCCCACGGCCGAAGCGAGATGTTGGCGTCGCAGCGGAAGGAGCCCTTCTCCATGTCCGCGTCGGAGACGCCGATGTAGCGGAAGATCTGGCGGAGGGTGCGCAGGAATGCCATCGCCTCCGCGGGGGAGTGCATGTCCGGCCTCGAGACGAGCTCCATGAGCGGGACGCCCGAGCGGTTCACGTCGACGAGGCTGTAGCCGGCGTCGCCGTTCGAGCCCTCGCGGTGGAGGAGGCGGGCCGTGTCCTCCTCGAGGTGGATGCGCTCGAGGCGGACGTGGCGGGTTTCGCCATCGACCTCGATGTCGAGGCCGCCGCCGACGCAGAGCGGCTCGTCGTACTGCGAGATCTGGTAGCCCTTCACGAGGTCGGGGTACGGGTAGTTCTTGCGGTCGAACTTCGAGTGGCGCGGGATCTCACAGCCGAGCGCGAGGCCGGCGAGGATCGTGAAGACCACCGCCTGGTGATTGATCACCGGCAGCATGCCCGGCATGCCGAGGCAGACAGCGCAGACGTGCGTGTTCGGCTCGGCGTCGAAGTAGTCGCGCGGGCAGCCGCAGAACATCTTCGACTGCGTCTTGAGCTGGACGTGCACCTCGAGGCCGATCACGGCCTCGTACTTCGTCATGGGGTCGGCAGTAGCGGTGGTCACGGGCGCCCTTCGACTGCGCTCTCGCTGTGTCGCGCTCAGCGCGTCGATTGTATCGTGGGCGGACGGCAGGACCGAGGAGCCTCGATGGCCGGCGAAGCGATCCGTGTGCAGTCCACGAAGTACGACGGATCGCTACACAACGACTACGAGGCGTTCCTCCTCGATGCCCCGACCGAGGACACGCCGCTTCGCCTGCACGTGCCGGCCGGCACCGCCATCGCCTCGTACCGCGGCCACTACGAGACGAGCGTGGCCTTCACGGCGCTCTTCTGGCCGGGCCTGGAGGTGTGGTGGAACGTCTACCACAACCACGCGCCCGTCGGCCGCCGCGGCTTCATCTCGTATGCCAACGTCTCGACGCCGGCCTCGTTCGATGGCGAGACCGTGCGCTGGGTCGACCTCGACCTCGACGTCGTCGTGCTACCGGACCGTGTCGTCCTCGATGACGAGGACGAGTTCGAGGCGCACCGAGAGCGCTTCGCCTACCCGCCCGACCTCGAGGCAAGCGCCCGCGAAGCGGCCTCGGAGCTGCTCGAGCTGGCCGTGCACCGCACTGCGCCGTTCGATCGGGAGTCGCACATTCCTCGGTTGGAGTGACCTCAAGGATGGGGAGGGTCGCTTCGCTCCCCGAAGATCACCTCGAGCGTGGAGGCCAACGATGCGTGGGTTCATCGTCGGGCTGTTCCGACTCTTTGTCTTCGACTGGCGACTGTTCAGCGGCCGTGGCTGGATCGTGTGGTCGAGCGTCGCGATAGCGATGATCGCCCCCGCGGTGGCGCTTGCACGCGCAGGCGTCAGCGCGCCCCCGGCCGTGACGATCGGCTATTCGGCGTTCGTTTGCCTGCTCGCCGGGACACAGGCAGGACCTTGGGAACGTCGGGTTTGGATGTTGTCGCTGTATGTCGCGATGTTCCCCGTCGCGTTCCTGGCGTTTGATCAGTTCGCGGTCAGTGAGCCGGCTTGGCTCGGACCCGCCCGGTTTCTCTCGGTCGTCGGAGTGAACCTCGGTGCGTTCGTGACTGGGGTGTGGTTGGCAGCCGGCAGTCGTCGCTGACGGGGCGTAAACACGAAGAAGGGGCGCTGCGGGCGCCCCTCCTCGATGTGTGCCGTGCGGCCGAGGCCGCGTGGCAGCCGCTAGGCGTTCTGCGGCTCGAGGTACTTCTTCGGCGCGCCGATGAACTTGTTGCGGCAGGCGATGTCGTCGAACGTGTACCAGGACCCGTCCTGCATCCACTTGAAGCCGCCCTTGGGGTCGGTGGCCGGGTCGAAGTTCTTCCCACACACGAGGCACGTCGTCTCAGGCATCTGCGCTCTCTCCCATGTTCTCCCGCTGCCGGTCGCCCCGGCCCCCGATCGATCGGCGGGACTATATCACCTGCAATCCCGCCTGCGAACGTGCGAAGCGTGATGCGGCGGGCGCGGCTCACCTCCGAGGCACCCATCAAGGCGCCCATCGATGCGCGCGTAGCCGACGTACACTGCACGTCATGAGCCCATCACGGCGCAGAAGCGACCCTCCGCCCGGGGTGCAGGGCGGCATGTTCGAGGCGCGAGAAGCGCCGGTCGAGGTGGCGTCCTCGGGGTCGCCGCTGGCCGCGCGGATGCGCCCGCGCGACCTCGATGAGTTCGTCGGGCAGGAAGATGTGGTTGGTCCGGGCCAGCCGCTGCGCCTGATGGTGGAGCGCGACGAAGTGCCCTCGATCGTGCTGTGGGGGCCGCCCGGCGTCGGCAAGACGACCCTCGCCTCGGTGATCGCCAGCCGCACGAATCGCTACTTCGAGCAGGTCTCGGCCGTGACCTCGGGGGTGGCCGATCTGCGCAAGGCGGTGCAGGACGCGCGCGAACGCCGGCGGCTGACCGGCCGCGCCACGATCCTCTTCATCGACGAGCTGCACCGCTTCTCGAGGAGCCAGCAGGACGTCATCCTGCCGCACGTTGAAGACGGCACCGTCACGCTCATCGGCGCGACCACCGAGAACCCCTCGTTCTACGTCGTCGCGCCGCTGCTCTCGCGCGCGCGGACGTTTCGCCTCTCGCTGCTCGACGGCGCTGCGCTGCGGGCCATCCTCGAGGCGGCGCTCGCAGACGGGGAGCGGGGCCTCGGCGGGCGCGGCATCGAGGTCGACGACGACGCCTTCGAGGCGATCGTGAACGTGGCCGGCGGCGATGCCCGCACCGCCCTCAACGTGCTCGAGCTGGCCTCGGCGGTGGCGCCCACCACCGAGGACGGCACGCGCCGCATCGCGCGCGAGACCGTCGAGGCGGCGGCGCAGCATCCGACGCTGCTCTACGACCGCATGGGCGACGCGCACTACGACACGATCTCCGCGTTCATCAAGTCGGTCCGAGGCTCGGACGTCGATGCTGCGCTGTACTGGCTCGCGCGGATGCTCGAGGCGGGGGAGGACCCGCTGTTCGTGGTGCGGCGCCTCGTGATCCTCGCGGCGGAGGACGTCGGACTCGCCGATCCGCAGGCGCTGACGCTGGCGGTCGCGTGCCAGCAGGCGGTGCACTTCCTCGGGATGCCCGAGGCGCGGCTGCCGCTGTCGGAGACGACGATCTACCTCGCGCGGGCGCCGAAGTCGAACTCGGCGTACGAGGCCTACAACCGCGCGGTCTCGGACGTCGAGCGCACGCGCAACGAGCCGGTGCCGCTGCATCTGCGCAACGCCTCGACGCGCCTCACGCAGGAGATGGGCTACGGCCGCGGCTACGAGTACGCCCACAACTACGAGGGCCATGTGCCCCCGACGCAGACGCACCGCCCACCCTCCGCCGAGGGCCGGCGGTACTACCGGCCCGGCAGCCTGGGCGATGAGGCGCGCGAGCGCTGACCTCGGGCGGCCTCGTGCGTCACTCGAGACGCAGAAGAGCCGCCCCGAGGGGCGGCTCTTCGTATCTGGCCCGCGGTTGGGGCTAGTTGACGGTGAAGGCCGTCGTCATGCCCAGCTGGTAGTGGCCCGGCACGTTGCAGATCAGCAGGTACGCGCCGGCCTCGAGGTCGACCGTCAGGTCGGCGTTGCCGCCGCCCGGGATCTGCTCGGTCTTGCCGACGATCTCGTATCCCTCGCCCTCCTCGGCGACGACGCCGCCCTCGACGGGCAACTCGGTCGGGCCGAGGTCGGTCTTCACGACGACGAGCTCGTGCGGCTGCACGCCCGTGTTGTTGGCCGTGAAGGTCACGGAACCGGCAGCGGTGCTGTCGGCGCTCGGGTTGACTTCCCAGGCGTCCGTCAGGTCGACGCCAATGGCGCCCTCGGCGCCGCCGGCGGTCGCCGTCATCGCCTCGGTAGCGCTGGCCTCGGCAGTGGCCTCACTGGTGGTCTCGGCCG
>JAWKPM010000019.1:0-35771 GCA_041390625.1 Dehalococcoidia bacterium
ACCTCGAAGGCGCGCTGTCCGGCGGAGACGGCCTGCAGGAACGAGGTGATCAGCGCGTCCCACGCCGCCAGGTGGGTGAGCAGGTCGTGCACGCGCCACTCACCGTGCACGACCTGCCGGGCCCGGGACTCGTCGAGCTGCTCGACGATCGCCATGAGTCGACGGCGACCGTCCAGCAGCGCGACGTGAGCATCGACGTCCGCCAGCGGATGGGGCTGCGACCCCACGGCCGCCGGTTCTCCGGTCACGACACCCCCTGGTGGCGGGGAGTCTACTCGAACGGCGGCGCACGTGGTATGCGACCTCGGTCGCGCGGCCCTCGCCAGGATGCGTGTTACGATCGCGCGCGCCGCCGCGGGGCGGCCCATCGAACCGCCGCAGCACCCTCCGAGGAGCCAGGCGCCTGCTCGAGATCTACGACTCGCGGACCCGACAGACCGTCCCCTTCACGCCCGTCGAGCCGGGCGTCGTGCGGCTCTACGTCTGCGGGGTCACGCCCTACGACGTCGGCCACCTGGGGCATGCGCGGACGTTCGTCTTCTTCGACGTCGTACGGCGCTACCTCGAGTTCCAGGCCTACGAGGTGCGGCACATCCAGAACATCACCGACGTGGACGACGACATGGTGCGCGTCTCCCGCGCCGAGGGCGTCTCGATCGCCGAGCTCACGGAGCGCAACCACCGCATCCACCTGCGGGAGATGGACGCCCTCAACGTGCTGCGGCCGCAGGCGTTCCCGCTCGCGTCGGAGCACATCCCCGGCATCATCGCGATGGTCGAGCGGCTGGTCGCCTCGGGCCACGCGTACGTCGTCGACGGTCACGTCTTCTTCGACACGACGACGACGCCCCGCTTCGGGGCGCTGTCGGGCCTCGATCGCGACGCGCTGCGGACGTTCCGGAACGACTCGATGCCGGACGAGCCGGAGCACCTGAAGCGCGACTCGCTCGACTTCCTGATCTGGCAGCCCTCGACGGCCGAGGGCGCCTCGTTCGACTCGCCGTGGGGACGCGGGCGGCCGGGCTGGCACATCGAGTGCTCGGTGATGGCGCAGTCGATGCTCGGGCCCCGCATCGACATCCACGGGGGCGGCTCCGACCTCGCGTACCCGCACCACGACTGCGAGATCGTGCAGTCCGAGGCGGCGAGCGGCGAGGCGCCGTTCGTCGGCACCTGGATGCATGTCGGCACGCTGCAGCTCGAGCACGTGAAGATGTCGAAGTCGCTGGGCAACCTCGTGAAGGTGAGCGAACTGCTGGCGCAGGGACACAGCCCCGACGCCATTCGGCTGTACCTCTTGTCGGCGCCGTACCGCGAGGCGCACAACTTCGAAACGCGCGAACTCGAGGACTACGAGCGGCGCGCGGCCGCGCTGCGATCCGCCCTCGATGCTCCGGGCGGACCGGCGGACCTGCTGCGCGTGCAGGCGGCACGCAACGAGTTCCAGGCGGCGATGGACGACGACTTCGACACGGCAGGCGCGAGCGAGGTCCTGGAGCGGATCGCCTCAGACCTCGAGGCCGGCCGCCTCCAGCGCGAGACGGCGCGCCCGACGCTCATCGAGCTGGCGGACGTACTCGGGCTGCGGCTGGGGCAGGAAGGCTAGGCGCCACCTCGATCGAGGGGCGTGCTCGAGCGGACTACCAGCTGCGGATCGCGGTCACGACGCGGCCCTGCACCTCGACGTTGTCGGGGCGCGTGTAGATCGGCTGCATCGTCGCGTTCATCGGCTGCAGGCGGATGCGATCGCCCTCGTGGAAGAACTTCTTGAGGGTGGTCTCGTTCTCGTCGCGGAGCCAGACGGCGACCATGTCGCCGTCGTCGCAGGAGTGCGTCGGCTCGAGGATGACGATGTCCCCGTCGTTGATGAGGGCGTCGATCATCGAGTTGCCCTCGACGCGCAGCGCGAAGACGTTCTGTCGACCACCGGTCTGTCCCTCGGCGATCTCGACGCTGTCGTCCACGTCCACGGGGGCGGTCGCGTCGGGCGGCATCGGGATGGGCGAGCCGGCCGCGATCTTGCCGAGCAGCGGGACGCGTACGGTGCGCGAGCGGCGGCCGCCGGCGTCCAGCAGCTCGATGGCGCGCGAGACCTCGCGGTCGCGGCGGATCAGACCCTTCTCCTCGAGACGCTTCAGGTTGTAGTCGACCACCGACGTCGAGGAGATGTCGCAACCCTGCTGGATATCGCGGATGGAGGGCGGATAGTCGTGCTCCTCGAGGAAGTCGCGCAGGAACTCGATGATCCGCTGCTGCTTCGTCGACAGTCCGTCGCTCATGGCCGCCCTCGTGATCTGCGCCTCGTGGCGCCCGGAACGCTCACCGGAAGTCAGGTGAGAACGCCCGTACGACACATTTGTTCTGTGGATACATTACGGGGGCGGACGATGCAGCGTCAATCCGTGGACGTCGCAGGTGCGGCGCGTTGGCTACGCTGACGAGACATGCGGTCGACGGCGCGGAGGGGGAGCGGATGGCGGCAGGCCTCGAGGATCTGTTCGGGCGGGAGCATCCCACCGAGCCGGACGAGTCGGCGGGCGAGTTGCGTCGCGCCCTCGTCGTCGCGGCGCACCCCGACGACGCGGACTTCGGCGCGGCCGGGACCGCCGCCCTGCTCGCGCAGGCCGGATGGGAGGTGCGCTACCTGGTCGCGACGGACGGCTCGAAGGGGTCCGACGACGAGTCGCTCACGCCGACGCGGCTGGTCGAGATGCGCGCGCAGGAGCAGCACGACGCCGCGGCCCTCCTCGGCGTCGCGAGCGTCGGATTCCTCGGATTCACCGACGGCGAGCTCGAGTACTCGCGGGATCTCGTGGGGGCCATCACCCGCGAGATCCGCGCCTTCCAGCCCTTCGCCGTCTACACGCACGACCCCGAGCCGGTGATCATCGGCAACGCATTCGTGAACCACTCGGACCACCGCACGACCGGCCTCGCGACCGTCGACGCCGTCTACCCGGCCGCGCGCGACCGACTCAACTTCCCCGAGCATCTCGAGGACGGACTGCAGCCGCACAAGGTGCGCGAGCTCTACCTCTGGGGCTCGAACGAGCCGACCTTCGACGCCGACATCACCGCCGTCGTGGAGACGAAGATCGCCGCGCTGCTGGCGCACACGAGCCAGTTCGACCCGAGCGACGAGTTCGTGCAGGAGATGCGCGAATACTGGCGGGGCGCCGACGATCGTTACGTCGAGCGCTTCCGGCGCGTGATCATCTTCCGGTGACGCCTCGATGACACAGAGCCCCGGCCTTGGCGGCGACTTCACGTTCTGCCCGCGCTGCGCCACGCGCCTCGAGGCGGCGGGCAGCGCGACGCGGCCTCGATGTCCCGCGTGCGGCTTCGTGCACTGGCTCGATCCGAAGGTCGCGGCGGGCGTGCTGGCGTCGCGCGACGGGCGCCTGCTGCTGGTGCGGCGCAACCACGAGCCCGGCATGGGGCTGTGGTCCTTCCCCTCGGGCTTCGTCGACCGCGGCGAGGTGGTCGAGGATGCTGCCGCGCGCGAGGCCTTCGAGGAAGCCGGCGTGCGCCTCGAGGTCGATCGTCTGCTCGGCGTCTTCAGCGAGGCCGGCAACCCGGTGGTGTTCGTGGTCTTCCTCGCCGAGCTGGGCGACCAGGAGCCGGTCGCCGGCGAGGAGGCGCTCGAGGTCGGGCTCTTTGCGCCGGACGCGCTGCCGGAGCTGGCGTTCGAGCACGACCGCCCGATCATCGAGGCGTGGCGTGCCGGGCTCGACGCGCGCTGACGACTCGATGCTGCGCGTGGCATGATCGGGCGGTGAGCGGGACGGGAACGCGATGACCTCGAACGAACGCACCGAGGCGGGACGCCCGGCGCCAGTGACGCTGCTGCAGCGTCGCGGCATCGAGGCGGAGGTGCTGATCCCGCTGATCCGGCGCCTCGAGCGCGAGTTGGGGGTCGAGCGCGCGCACGCGATCGCACGCGATGAGATTGCCTCGATCGCGCGCCACCAGGGTGAGGCTGTGTCCCAGGCCCTCGGCAGCGACGACCTCGAGGGGTTCCGGCACGTGCGCGACTCCTGGGGCGGCGCCGGCGGCGACCTCGAGATCACGACGCTGCGTGAGGACGGCGCGCACCTGGACTTCAACGTGACGCGCTGCCGCTTCGCGGAGATGTACGAGCAGCTCGGGGCGCGCGACCTCGGTTTCCTGCTGTCGTGCAATCGTGACTTCACGCTCTCGGAGGGCTACTCGGCGCGACTGCACCTCGAGCGGACGCAGACGATCATGCAGGGCGCCTCGTTCTGCGACTTCCGCTATCGAGTCGATGCGTCGATCGACGGCGCCCCGTCAGTCGACGGGGAGAGCGATTCGCGCGAGGATACGGCCCCGAACACAAGCAACGCTGCGCCGGAAGGGGCGTGAGATGAAGATCACCGTGCAGTTCACCGACTCCTGCAGCCACCAGGACACGGTGCGCGAGCTCATCCGCGAGGCCGTCGCCGACACCGGCGTCGAGGCCGAGATCGAGGAGTCGAGCGTGCGCACCGACGAGGAGGCGCAGCGCGCGAAGGTCCTCGGGTCGCCGACGATCCGCGTCGAGGGCGTGGACGTCGAGTACGCCGAGCGCGAGCCTGACGAGACCAGCAACGGCTGCCGCTACTACAACACGCCGGCGGGCTGGAAGCCGTATCCGGAGAAGGGCATGATCGTCCGCGCGATCGAGCGCGCACGAGGCAGCGCCTAGTCGCCCAGGATGCAGCGATGACCGACCAACGCGACCCGCAGTCCGAAGACCCGCGCGATGCCGACCGCATCGCAGGCGAGGCGGCGGAGCGCGTCGGACGCTTCGCCGGGCGCTTCATGCGCGGCGCGCGCAGGGCCGCGGAGGAGGCGCGACGCCTCGCGGAGGAGCACCGGCCCGAGGCGGAACGCCTCGCGAAGGAGGCTTCGGAGCGGGCGCGCGCGGCGGGCGAGGCCGCGAAGCCCCGTCTGGAGCAGCTGGGGCGGCAGGCGAAGGCCGGCTTCGAGGCCGCGAGCCCGCACCTCGAGCGCGGCGCCCGCGAGAGCGTGACGTACATGCGCGAGCATGAGGCCGAACTGCGCCGCGCCGCCGGCACGACCGCTCGCTACGCCGCTCGGACCGCGACGCCGGGGCCGGTGCGGCCCGCCTTCGATGCCTTCGAGCGGGAGCTGAGGCCGCAACCTCCTCGGAGCACCGAACAATCTCGCGAGAGTGAGGACGGTGAACGCGCGGAGCGCGATCGCTAGCGAGCAGCGGTGTTTCGATGTCGGCCGGCCGCGACCAGAAGGACGAAGAGCACCGACACCGCGGCGAGCGCCGGTCGGAGACCGGCAGTTGAGCGTTCGGCCCTCGATGCTGGCCCGGCGCCGGCGGCCGGCGGGACCGGTGCGGGATCGTCCGTCGGTTGAGGGGTAGGAGCCGGAGCCAGCGCGTCCGCCGCGCGGTACGTCAGCCCGACGGTCGCTTGGACGTTACGGGTCGGCTCGAAGTACGGGCGCCCAAACTCGTCCGCGAATGTGACGAACTCACCCTGGACCTCACAGGCCTCAGGTTGGTCCGGCAGTCCCACCAGGAGTAGGACGACCGGTGCCTCCAGTACGACCGTGCTGCAGAGCGTTCCAACGAAGGCGCCGCCCACAAATACCGAGATTGTCCGCCCTCGCGCCGCCTCGAAGGCAGCAGTGTCTGACGCGACGAGGCGGAGCACCATCGGACCGCCATGGGGCGGGTAGACGAGGTACTCCGTGACCTCGATCTGCTCGCCGGGGTGCAGGAAGTAGCGATTGGCGAGCGGGAAACCGCGTCCGTCGATGAGCGCGATGGCGGCGCCGACCCGCGAGCAGGCGGTGGCCTGGCCGGCGAGTCCGATGGCAAGCGCGCCGCCGTTCGGCGCGAGCATCACCACCGCGCACTCGACGCCATCCGCGTACGCAGTGAATCGCCCGCCGAAGTCATGGGCGAGGTCGACCACGCCGGGCTCCGGGCTGCGGAACTCGATCACCATCGGGGCGGGCTCGAGTGGCGTCTGCGCCTCGATGTTCGGCGGTGCAAGGCCGGCGGCGAGCATCGCCACGAGCACCAGGACGACACGATGCCTGCCTTGCATAGCAGGCACCGTAGTACGAACGTCGTGGCTCGTCGTTAGCGCGCCGCCGCGGCCTCCTGGCGGTCAAGGTCGCGGACGATGTCGACGACGCGGCCGAGGGTCTCCAGGCGGTCCTTGAGCGTGGCGCCTCGGGGATCGACGCGGAGGGTCTGGATGCCGCAATCGCGGTAGGCCTGGATGCGCTCGCGCACCATTGACTCGTCGCCGACCATCTGCGCCTTCAGCACCATCTCGTCGGGGACGGCCGCACGCGCCTCGTCGTGCTTGCCGTCGAGCCAGAGCGTCTGGATGCGCTTCGCCTCGTCGGCCCAGCCCTGCCTCGAGTAGGCGTCGTTGTAGAAGTTGTGGGCGCGCGATCCCATCGCGCCGAGGCTGAAGGCCATGCCGCGCTTCAGCTGCTGGACCGCGCTGTCGACGTCCTCGGTGAACCACACGCCGCCGCCGGCGGACAATTCGATGTCGTCGATGCTGCGCCCAGCCTTCTGGGCGCCCTTGCGAATGTGCTGCAGGAAGACCTCGGCGGTCTCCGGGATGAAGGAGCCGCCGAGCCAGCCATCGGCCAGCTCACCGCAGAGCTCGAGGTTCCTCGGGCCGAGGGAGGCGAGCCAGATCGGAAGCTCGATGGGCGGCGCGCCGGTGCGCAGCGCCTTGCCCTCGCCACCGGGCAGCGGCAGCTGGTGGAACTCGCCTTCGTACGCGACGGTCATGCCTCGGGTGACCATGCGGACGATGTCGATGAGCTCGCGGGTGCGCTTGAGCGGCTTGTCGAAGGGGATGCCGTGCCAACCCTCGATGACCTGCGGGCCGCTGGTGCCGAGGCCGAGGATGAAGCGGCCGCCGGACATGCCGTCGAGGGCCTGTGACGTCATCGCGACGAGGGACGGCGTGCGGGTGCCGATCTGGAAGATGCCGGTGCCGAGCTTGATCTTCTCGGTCTTGGCGAAGAGGTAGGCGAGCGGGGTGGCGGCGTCCATCGCCCACGCCTCGGCGGACCATGCCTGGTCGACGCCCATGCGCTCGGCCTCGATGGTGTAGGTCGAGAGCTCGTCCCAATCGAGGATGGCCTCGCGATGGAACCCGATCGCGATCTGCATCGATGCACCTCCCGCCACACGTCTGACTCGGGCGGACGATAGCAAACCGAGGAGCGGCCGGCGTGCGGCACGGCCCGCTCGCGCCCGCTGAGGGCGCCGCCTACCCTCGTTCGATGCCTCTTGCTCCCTCGATGGTTCGCCGGCGCACCTCGTGACGTCGCTCGCGCGGCGTCTGCCGTTTCACTACGGATGGCTGATCCTCGCGGCCGGCGTCCTCGGGAACACCGTCTCCGGTGCCGCCACGTTCTGGTCGGTGTCGGTGTACGTGCCGGCGATCGCGGACGACTTCGAGGTCGATCGCTTCCCGGTCGTCCTCGCGTTCATGATCGGGCAGCTCGTCTTCGCCCTGGTCGGGCCGTTCGCGGGCCGCTTCATCGACCGGCAGGGGCCGCGTCGGGCGCTGCTGATCTCGAGCGCGGGGCTGCCGCTCGCGCTCTTCGCAACGTCGTTCTCCACCTCGATCTGGCAGCTGTTCATCGGCTGGGCCGTCGTCAGCGCGCTGCGGCCGCTGATGATGCCCATCCCGTACAACTGGGCGCTCACGCGCTGGTTCGACGCGAAGCGACAAGCGGCGCTCGGCGTCGTCACGGTCGGCTTCGGGCTCGGCGGCGCGGCGATCCTGCCACTGCTGGCGGCCGTCGAGGCCTCGGCGGACTGGTCGGCGGCGATGATCACCTCGGGCGTGCTCGTGCTGGTGGTGCAGGGCTCGCTCGCCCTCTTCATCGTGCGCGATCGACCTTCGGACCTCGGGCTGCGCATGCAGGGCGCGGTCGAGGGCGTGGCTTCGAGGAACGCGGACGACGAGTGGGGCTTCACGGCCGGCCAGGCCGTCCGCACGCCGATGTTCTGGCTGCTCTCGATCGGGCTGATGTTCTTCTTCATGGGCCAGGGTGCGATGACCACCCTCGCGATCGACTTCTTCGAGAGCCGTGCCGTGCAGGGCGGCGCCGGGCTGCTGGCCGCGAGCGCCCTGCTGCGCACGATCATGCGGCTGCCGTTCGGGCTGGCGATCAACCGGGTGGACCGCGTCTTCCGCCTCGCGATGGTGGTGGTCGCGTCACAGGCGATCGCTTTGGGGGTGCTCACCGCCTCGACCTCGGCGGGGGCGATCTGGACGTGGGTGCTGCTGTGGGGCGTGGGCGGCGCGCTGGCGCCGATGATCGAGCCGCTGCTCATCAACCGCGCCTTCGGGGTGCGGCACTTCGGCGCGATCAGCGGCGTGGTCACGATGATCTCGTTCGGCGGTCAGATCCTCGGGCCGATCGGCGGCGCGGCGCTGTTCGACGCTACCGACTCGTACACGATCCCGTTCTCGCTCTACGTGGCGGGCTTCGTGCTGTCAGCTGTGCTCTTCTTCACCGCCTCGATCATCGTCCGCTCGCCCTCTTTCGTGGCGGCGAAGGGACGCGCGAGCAGCGGAGAGCCCGCACCCGCGCGCTGATACGCTGGTCCCGTCGCAACACGCGCGGGAGGGATGGGCGACGGTGGCACGGGCGATCCTCGAGATCCGGGACCTCAGCGCCTCGTACGACTCGCAGGGGACGCGGATCCCGGCCGTGCGCCAGGTCGACCTCGATCTGCACGAGGGCGAGACGCTGGCGTTGGTGGGTGAGTCGGCCGCCGGCAAGTCCTCAGTGGCGCTCTCGGTCCTCGGCCTGCTGCCGGACAACGCGACCGTCGAGGGCGGCTCGATCGCCTACGACGGGCGGTCGATCCTCGGGCTGGACCGCGCGGAGCTGCAGCGCATCCGCGGCGCCGAGATCTCGATGATCTTCCAGGACGCGCAGGCGGCGCTGACGCCGACGATCACCGTCGGCGAGCAGATGGCCGAGATCTACCGTGCCCACCGCGGTGCCTCGAAGCGCGAGGCGCAGTCGATGGCCCTCGAGCGGCTGCGCGAGACGCTGCCGGATGCCGAGCGCGTGGCGAAGGCCTTCCCCTTCCAGCTCTCGGGCGGCATGGCGCAGCGCGTGATGATCGCCATGGCGACCGCGCTGCAGCCGCGCATCATCATCGCCGACGAGCCGACGGCGAGCCTGGATGCCGCGGTGCGGATGGAGACGCTCTCCGCCCTCGAGCGGCTGCGCGACGACCGAGGCGTGGCGGTGCTGCTGATCACGCACGACTTCGGCGTGGTCGCGCGCCTCGCCGACCGCGTGGCGGTCATGTATGCGGGCGAGATCGTGGAGCAGGCCGACGTGCGCACGATCTTCCGGCGGCCCGAGCACCCCTACACCTTCGGGCTGCTGTCGAGCCTGCCGGCGTTCGCGCCGGAGGGCGGACGGCTCGAGCCGATGCGCGGGCAGCCGCCCGACCTCGCGACGCTGCCGCCGCAGTGCCCGTTCCTGCCTCGATGTCGCAAGGCGATCTCGGAGTGCCGGATCGAGGACGCGCCTCGGCTCCGGGAGTCGGGCGAGGGGCACACCGTCGCCTGCTTCAATCCGATGGCGGTCCCGCTGCGCGGCGAGTAGCGAGCTAGCGACCCCGCCTCACGGCGCGCGCCGGCTGGCGATCGCGCATCAGCCCGGCCAGCTGCAGCACCAACAACTCGAGCGCGAGCAGGTCGGTGAGGCGGCCGGTCTTGATGGCATGGTCGGCCGCCTCGACGGCGCGCAGGGCGTCCTCGGACGCGCGCAGGCCGGCGGTCCGAGCCTGCCCGGTGAGCTTGCGCAGGGGGTAGCTCCCGGCGGCCATGCGGGTGGCGCTCGCGATCTCGTCGGGCGCGGCGCCGGCCTCGAGCAGCTCGGCGGCACGCACCATGCCTCGGAGCTGGCGCGCGATCATGGCGATGTAGCGCAGCGGCGTCTCGCTGCCGTGCTCGAGGTTGCGGCGCATCTTGAGCAGCGCATCCGCCGCGCGGCCTTCGACGGCCGCGTCGACGATCTCGAAGATGGTCTCCTCGCGGGCCTCGGGCGTCAGGAGGTCGACGTCGGCGACGCTGACGGCCCGCCCCTCGGCGTAGCGCGCGAGCTTCTCGAGCTCCGACGCGAGCACCCAGAGGTCGGCGCCCACGAGGTCCACGAGGCGGTTCGCGGCGCGCGGCTCAACGCTGATCCCCCGGCGCGCCGCGCGCTCGAGGACCCAGCGCGTCACCTCGCTCGGCTCGCCGCCGCGGCCGGTGCGGGTGCTGAGCTCGCGGAACTCGCGGACATCGGCGCCCGGCACCTCACGGAGCGCGCGATGCAGAGCCGAGCGGCCGAGCGACTGCCCGGCCTCGCGACCGCCGATCGGCTCGAGGAGCAGGACGTGGTTCGTCGGCGGGAGCTCCGGCAGCAGGTCGAGGAACGGCTGCCACTCGACGACGACATTGCGGCCACCGCCGAGGGTGGACGCCAGCCCCTCGACGATGACGAGGCGCGCCGAGGCGAGGAACGGGATCGTCGAGACGTGCTGGACGAGCACGCCGGGGCTCAGGCCTCGAGGGGCGAGCGCCGAGGTGTTGGTGTCGAGCATGCCGTCGGTGTCGAGGGACGCGCGGAGGGCGTGGTGCGCCTCGCGCATTCCGAAGTCGTCGGCGCCGAAGTAGTAGTGGAGCATCGAGGCGCCTCGACCTAGTCGATCTCGAGCTGCCAGCCGAAGAAGGCGGCGAGCGAGGTGAGCAGGAAGATTGCGGCGCCGGGCCAGAGCAGCGTGGTCAGCAGCACCTCGAGGGTGTCCGGCTGATCGATCGCGCCCGGCGTGCCGGCGGTGACGGCGCGGAAGGCCGCCCACCCGAGGGCGAGTGCGAGGCCGGGCAGCGGCAGCCACCACGGGAAGCGCGGGTCCTCGTCGTCGACGAGGGCGTGTCGAAGCAGGTCGGCGGCCGTCGGCGCCTCGGCGCGGGACGCCTCGGTGTCCGGCTGTTCGTTCGATGTCACGTGCCACCCCCGCCGGCGTGATCGTACGTCGGGCCTCGGAGGGGGGCTACTGCGCCTCGACGGTGGCGGGCAACGCGAGCTCGAGATCTCCCTCTCGGCGCCAGAGGGCGTAGGCGCCGAGGCCGAAGAGAAGCATCGCCACCCCAAGCGCGGCCAGCGAGATCCCTGTGCCGAGGCGATCGACGGCGATGCCGAGCGCGACCGTCACCACGATGCCGCCGATCTGCGCCGCCAGCTCATTGATCGAGAGCATCGTGGCGCGCTCGCCATCGGGCACACGCCTCGCGAGGTAGTCGGCCACGAGCGGATGCACCGCCTCGAAGACGAACGCGGGCAGGATGAAGAGCGGGAAGAGCCACAGCACCTCGAAGGCGCCGGAGAACAGGGCGAGCCCCGTGAAGGCGACCAGGACCCGCAGCGTCCGATTGAGGCCATACCGGCCCAGCAGCGTGCCCGAGCTCCAGCCGCCGAGCCCCGACACGAGCAGGATCGCCGTCGCGAAACCACCCAGGCTCCAGACGGGCGCACCGGCATCGATGACGATCGGCTGGAAGGTGATGAAGACGATCGTGGCGCCGACCTGCGCGACCGCGGCGATGGCGATCGCCCAGCGGAGCTGTGGCGTCCGGACCGCGCGCCTCGTGGCGCTCGCGCCGGCCTGGAAGAACGAGGTGGCACGCTCCACCGCCGGCGGCTCGCGCAGCGGCAGCGCGGAGGCGGCTGCCACGAGGGAGAAGACGCCGCTCAGCACCATCGGCCAGGCGAGCGGCGTCCAGCGCACCATGAGAGACCCGGCGAGGGTGAACAGCGCCGTCACGACGGTCGAGACGCCGTTCAGGCGGCCCGCGCGGCGCGCGAACTCATCCCCTCGGCCGAGCGTGCGGAGGGTGTCGAAGAGGAAGGCGGTGTCGGCGCCGCTGAAGAGCGAGTAGCCGATCGCGAACAGGATGTAGGAGCCCAGCAGCGTCTCGAAGGTGGTGGCGAGGCCGAAGGTGGTGAACGCGGCGCCCCAGCCGAGGGAGCCCGCGATGAGCATCGGGCGGCGGCCGAAACGGTCCGCAAGGATGCCCGTGGGCACCTCGACGAGGACGACCACGGTCGAGTAGGCGGCTTCGAACAGGAGGACCTGGCCGAGGGTCAGGCCTCGGACATCGATGAGGTAGATGACCCAGATCGCCTCGCCGAGCCACGCCCAGCGCAGCACCCACCAGACCGGCAGGAGCTGCAGGTTGCGCTCCATGTTGGCGCGCACGGCGTCATCGAGGGGAGAGGCCCCGGGCGCAGACATGCCCGCCAGCGTAGAGGCCGGCGGGCATGGCGCGGTCGAACGAACGGGTCAGACTGCCCCGAGGAGCGTCCTACTCGCCGACGATCACCGTGACGAGCGTGTTGTCGCCATCCGGCGAGATCGTCACGGCGCCGCTGGCGCCCTCGTCCTGCTCGAAGATCCAGGTCTGTGCGCCCTCGACGGTCAGCGTCCCGGTGACGTTGACGCCGATGTCGCCGAGCTTCCCGTCGTAGAAGCCCTTCAGGTCATCGAAGGAATCCGAGGACTCGAAGGACACGTTCGTCCCCTCCGGGGCGCTGAAGCGCGCGACCTCGTTCGAGTTGGGGGGCGTCAGGTCCTCGATCAGCTGGTCGATGTCGCCAGACGAGACGCTGGAGCCACCACCCGACGAGCCACCGTCACCGCCACTGCTGGTGGCCTCGGCCGTGGTAGCGGTGGTCGCCTCGGAGGTGGCATCGCCGCCGTCATCGTCACCGCCGCCACAGGAGACGATCAGCAGGATCGCGGCGGGAATGAGCATCGCTCGTAGCCAGCGCATGATTCGGCCCTTCGCGCAGACCTCGACGTCCGAGGCTGCGGAAACGCTAGGTCCGCTTCCAATGAGGATCAAGGGAAGCATGACACCCAATGGGGCTTTGAAGGGCTACAGGAACAGGTCGTTTTCGACCGGGCGCACGAGCTCGGCCAGGGAACCCTCGCCGCCCTGATACGGGAAGCCTCGGACGATCGCGGCCGGGATGGCGTCGAGCTTGCCCATCACGAGCTCGGCGGCGCCGGCGATCTCGTCAGCGTCGCAGATGGTCGTGACTCGGAGCTCCTTGCCGTCCATGTCGGGCATGCCGACGTACGACCGGAGCGGCTGGATGCCGGCCACGCCGATCGCAACATTCGTATGACCCTCCCGCCACGGGCGGCCGAAGGTGTCGGTCATCACGACCCCCACCTCGGCACCACGGGCGCGAGCGGCCTCGCGGAGGCGCGCGCACGAGGCGTCGGGATCGACGGGGAGCAGCGACACGAGGTCCTGCCCGCCGACGTTCGAGCCGTCGATGCCGGCGTTGGCGCAGATGAAGCCGTGGTGCGTCTGCGTGATGAGCACGCCTCGGACCTGGCGCACGACGCGCTGCGACTCGCTCAACACCGCCTCGGTGACGCGCGGGTCTTTGTCCCAGCGCGCCGACCAGTCGCGCGCGAACGCACCGGGCTCGAAGTGATCTAGCGGCAGCACGCGGCCTTCCGCCTTCGACACGACGCGCTGGGTGACGACGAGGACGTCGCCGTCCTCGATGGGTGTTCCCTGGGCGGCCGCCGCATCGAGGATGATCGTCGAGAGGTCGTCGCCGCTCTGGATGAGCGGGATGCCGGTGATGCCGATGACGCGGACCTCGGGGGGAGCCATGGCGGTTACCTCTCTGGGAGGCCGGTGGCGCGGATCGCCGCGTGGGCCTTGTAGCGACCGTTGATGCCGATCAGCAGGATCGTGATGCCCTCGGTGAAGCGGGAGAAGCGCAGCGGACCGGCATCGACGGCGCGGACGCCCTCGATCTGCTCGGCGAGGGCAGAGACCGCGGCCTTCGCCTCGGCGTTACCGCCGGTGACGAAGACATCCGAGTCGATGGGCGCCTCGGGCTCGAGCAGGACCTCGGCCGGGAGGTTGTGGAACGCGCCGATGACGGTCGAGTCCGGCAGGATGGCGGCCGCCTCCTCGGTGGCGGAGCCTGCCTCGACATCGACGGGGCGCGGACCGCGCTCGAATCGGACGGGCACCACGGCATCGACGACGATCTTGCCGGCGAGACGCTCACGCAGGCCCTCAAGGGTGGGGCGGTGTGCCTCGTAGGGCACGGTCACGACGACGATGTCGGCATCGGCCACGGCGTCCTCGTTCGAGCCGCCCGTGAGCTCGCCACTGCCGAGGTGGCCACCTCCACCGAGGTGGTCTCGCAGCTCGGCGGCCACGCTCTCACCTCGATCGCGGGCACGGCTGCCGATGATCACTCGATGGCCGGCACGCACGAAGCGCGTCGCGAGGCCGCGGCCCTCGGGCCCGGTGCCGCCGACGAGCGCGATCGTTTGTGGCATAACGTGTCACCTTCAGAATGCGGGCGCGCCTGCGATCGCCGCGAGGAGGCCGGTCTCCGGCATAGAATAGGCGCTCAGACGTTCGTTCGGCGGGCGCCAGCGTAGAAGCGACCGCCGGGACTGGCAACGGCGCCGCACAAGACGCATCGAGGGCTGCGGATGGTCACGAGCACCCCGGCGATTGAGGTTCACGACGTCGCGCACCGCTACGAGGCGGCGGCGGGGCCGGTCGACGCGCTCGACCGCACCTCGATGACGGTTGGCGACGGCGAGTTCGTCTCGCTCGTAGGGCCCTCGGGCTGCGGCAAGACGACGCTGCTTCGGGCGGTGGCCGGCCTCCTCGAGCCGAGCGACGGCCGCATCGAAGTCCTCGGCGCGCGGCCTCGCGAGGCGAAGGCACAGCGCCGCACCGGCCTCGTGACGCAGGAGCCCGGGCTGCTGCCGTGGCGCAGCGTCGCCGACAACGTCCGGCTCGCCCTCGAGCTCACCGGACGGGACACCGACATCGATGCGCTGCTCACGCGCGTGGGCATCGAACGGTTCGCGCGCTATTACCCGCGTGAGCTCTCGGGTGGCATGCGCCAGCGGGTGGCGCTGGCGCGCGCGCTGGCGCACGGGCCTCGGTTGCTGCTCATGGACGAGCCGTTCGGCGCGCTCGACGAACTGTCGAGGGAGCAACTGCGCCTCGAGCTGCTGCGCCTCTGGGAGCGCGAGCGCATTTCCGTGCTCTTCGTCACCCACTCGATTCGCGAGGCCGTGCTGCTGTCCGATCGTGTGCTCGTGATGAGCCGCGCGCCGGGTCACATCGTCGCCGACGTCGCGATCGACCTGCCGCGCCCGCGCGCCGCCTCGATGGAGCGCCTGCCGGCCTTCCTCGAGCACGTCGACACCATCCGAGGCGCCCTTGGCGCGCCGCTCGTCGGGGCCGCCTCGTGACCACGTTCGCAGGCGGACCGGCCGAGGCGGCCCTCGAGGTCGACGACCTGCTCGAGGCGACGGAGTGGGTGGCGCTGCCGCCTCGACGGGCCGCGCAACGCGGCCTCGACTGGCGCGAATTCGCCTCGACCGTGGCGCCACCGCTCATCGCGGTCGCGCTGGCGCTCGTCGCGTGGGAGGCTTGGGTGCAGCTGCGCGACGTGAAGGAGTACCTGGTACCCGCGCCGAGTGCGGTCGCGCAGGCGCTCGCGGACGATCCGGGGCGCTTCGTACGGGCCGGACGGACGACGCTGGGACACGCCCTCGGCGGGCTCGCCCTCGGGTCGGGGGCGGCGTTCCTCTTCGCGATCGCGATGGCGCACTCGCGGCTGCTCGAGCGGGCGGTGTACCCCCTCGCGATCCTCGTGAAGGTGACGCCGGTCGTGGCCGTCGCGCCGCTGTTCATCATCTGGTTCGGCTTCGGGACCGCACCGAAGGTCCTCGTGGCCGCGCTCATCACGTTCTTCCCGATGCTCGTGAACGCGGTAACGGGCCTTCGCACGATCGACCCCGCGGCACACGACTTCCTGCGTGCCCTTGATGCCTCGAGGTTGCAGGTGCTCTGGAAGCTGCGACTGCCGGCTTCGCTGCCGTACGTGCTGGCGGCGCTGCGAATCTCGGTGCCCCTGTCGCTGATCGGTGCGGTCGTGGCGGAATGGATGTCGGGCGACGGCGGCGTGGGGCAGGTGATCCTGATCGCGCACGGCGAGTTCGACACGCCGGTGCTGTTCGGGGCGATCGTCGTGCTGGCCGTGCTCGGGGTGACCATGACGGCCGTGCTCGCCTATATTGAGCGCCGCGTGCTGCACTGGCACGAATCCTCGATCGGCGCGTAGCGCCCGCGATCACGTCGCGGATACGCCCGAGTCTCGAATCCCCGCGTGTAGCGCCCGTGATCACGTCACGGATGCACGCCCGACCGATGGAGTTTCGAACCATGCCTCGAAGGAGATGGGCCGCGCGCGTCCTCGCGACGGCGCTCGTCCTGCTGTCCACGACCGCCCTCGCCTGCTCGAGCGACGACGCGGACCCTGAAGCCACCTCGACCACCGAGGCGACCTCGACGGCCGCGAGCGAGGGCACGCCTTCGAGCACCGCGACCGCCGAGGCCACGGCGACGCCCGAGCCTCGGAGCATCGTGTTCATGGCGGGCTTCCGCCCGCAGGCGAACCTCCCGTTCGTCGCCGCCTACATGGCGCAGGCGAAGGGCTTCTTCGCGGACGAGGGGCTGGACGTCGACATCCAGCACTCCTCGGGGGGCGAGCACCTGCAGTTGCTGCTGAGCGGTGAGGTCGACTTCATCACCGGGACGGCGGCGCAGGCCGTGCGACAGCGCACCGAGGACCTGCCGATCCGCGCGATCGCGCTCTTCGGGCAGCGCGGTGACCAGGGCTACGTCGCCCACGCCGAGGACAGCATCGAGGGGCCGGCCGACTTCGCGGGGCACAGCGTCGGCTTCAAGAGTGGCGTCGTACCGGCGGAGCTGCTCGCGATGCTCGGCTCGGTCGGCCTCACCGAGGACGACATCGAGCTGCAATCGGTCGGATTCGACCCGCGGGTCTTCACCGAGGGCCAGGTCGATATCTACCCGGTCTTCCTCAACAACGAACCGGACACGATTCGCCGCGCCGGCATCGACATCACGGTGATCGACCCGACGGACTTCGGCGTGCCGACCCTCGGGCTAACGTTCCTCGCGCGCGAGGACACGATCGCGAATGACCCCGAGCTCGTGGAGCGCTTCCTGCGCGCCTCGATGCGCGGCGCGCTGTACGCGGCCGAGCACGTGGACGAGGCCGTCGAGGTCACGCTGACGTACGCCGAGGGCGCCGACCCCGAGCACCAGCGATTCCTCCTCGAGCAGGACCTGGCTGCCGCGGAGCGGGCTGACGGCATGGGCCGCGCCGACGCCGAGCAGTGGCGGGCGCTGACCGACCTGCTGCTGGAGTACGGCATCATCGAGCGGGACATCGACGTGGCGACGGTGTGGGACGGCGCGGCCATCGACGCGCTGTACGCCTCGGGAGACCTGCCGTAGGCGCTGGCACCTCGATAGGCTGGGGCGCATGACGGCGGAGCATCCGACACCCCCGACGATCGAGGACGTGCGCGAAGCGGCAGCGGTCCTCGAGACCCGTCTCGGGCTGCCGACGCCGCTCATCTACTCGGCGGCGCTCTCGGAGCGCCTCGATGCGCACGTCTCGCTGAAATACGAGTTCGCGAACCCCGTCGGCGTGTTCAAACTGCGCGGCGGATTGTTCCTCGCGAGCCGGCTGACCTCGGAGCATCGCGCCGCCGGCCTCGTCACCGCCTCGACGGGCAATCACGGGCAGAGCATCGCGTACGCGGCAGCAGCCGAGGGCGTGGCGGCGACGATCTTCGTGCCGGAGGACGCCAACCCCGGCAAGGTCGCCTCGATGCGGCGACTCGGCGCCGAGGTCGTGCATCGCGGCGCACGCTTCGATGACTCGCGCGTGGCGGCCGAGGAGTTCGCCGCGGAGCACGGGGCTCGCTACGTGCACGCAGCGAACGAGCCCGACCTGATCGCCGGGGTTGGCACGGCGGCCCTCGAGGTGCTCGACGCCCAGCAGCCCGACACCGACCTCGTGATCGTGCCGGTCGGCGCCGGGTCCGGCGCGACCGGCTGGACCGTCGTGCGCGACGGCCTCGGAGCATCGGCCGAGGTGTGGGGTGTGCAGTCGGCGCAGGCGCCCGCGGCGCATGACTCCTGGCGGGCTCACCAACTCCTGGAGCGGCCGAACACCACGCGCGCCGAGGGCCTCGCGACCGGCCTCGCCTTCGAGCTGACGCTCAGCGTGCTCTGGGAGCACCTCGATGACTTCGTGCTGGTGGACGACGAGGCGATCGAACGCGCCGTCGTCTCGCTCATCGATGACGCGCACGTCCTCGCGGAGCCTGCCGGCGCGGCACCGCTGGCGGCCGCGGTTCAGGAGGCGGAGCGGCTGCGGGGCAAGCGTGTCGTGCTCGTGGTCTCGGGGGCGAACATCACCTCGAGGCAGCTTGCG
Organism: Dehalococcoidia bacterium; assembly: GCA_041390625.1. Classification (GTDB taxonomy): domain Bacteria; phylum Chloroflexota; class Dehalococcoidia; order UBA2979; family UBA2979; genus RBC038. Next base: position 18,412 of record JAWKPM010000019.1, read on the forward strand.
GAGCTCCTCGGACGGGTGGGGACCTAGAAGGTCTGGACGCCGTCGACGCCGGCGCGCCGATCGTCGAAGTAGACCTCGACCTCCCAGAAGCCCGGACCGATGGCGCCTTCGCCGGCGTAGCCCACCCACCAGGTGCCCGCGTCCCCGCCGCGCCACGGCATCGAGGGTGACTCGTACACGGGCGCCCCGTCCTTGAAAACGATCCAGCGCACGTGGTGTGCACCGCCCGCGCCCGAGTAGTCGAAGAACGCGAGCAGCCGGTCGGCCTGGCCGGTTGGGGTACCTCGCGGGCGGCCGTCCTGCGCCGACGTCCCGAAGCGGAACGTGGTCGCCTGCGGCGTGGTCGCCGCCTCGGTGCCGATGGTCACGCCGCCGGCCGAGCGCAGGACCTCGTCGACCCAGACCTCGAGGCGCCAGACGCCCGGCTGCAGTCCCCGCTCGGTGGCCGCGAGGATGCGGTCGGAGAGGATGGCGAAGGAGCCGTTCGTCCACGCGAGTGACGAGGAGATGCCGTCCTGGAGCACACCGTTGAGGTACCAGCGCTCCTCGACGATCGAGCCGGGTTCGACGCCCTGGAGCGCGAACTCATAGTGGAGGCGCTGCTGCCCAACGGGGAGCGCCGTTGCGTAGTCGAAGAGGTCACCGCCCTCGGTGCTATCGAGGGCGTTCTCGGCGAAGTCGACCTCGCTCACGGCGACGCCGTCGGTGGTCTCGGCGTTGGGGCGCTCCTGCCACAGGGGACCGACGTAGGTCGCGGCCGGGCCCGCGTCGCGCGCCGCCTCGATGAGCGGCTCGGCGAGCGAAGCGGGGCGCACCTCGCCGACTTCGACGTTCGCTGCGTAGCGCACAGGCAGCGCGAGGCCGATCAGGCCGCCCTGCTGATCGAAGACGGGAGCCCCGGCGCTCGCGCCGGGAAGGCGAATGTCGGTCTTCACCCAGGCGCGGCCCATGATGTCGGCGCTGCCGCGGAAGCCGAGGACGCTGCCGCGCGTCACGAGGAGCTGTGCGGCGCCACCGGCGGCCTCCGGCGCGTCGAAGCCGAGCGAGCGGATCTCGACGCCGCGGGCGACGCGGGATGGTTCCCCGAGCGTGACGCTCGGCGCCTCGAACGCGCCGGCCTCGATGGGGTCACCGGCCTCGGTGCGGGCGACGCGCAAGACCGCGAGGTCGAGCGTGGGGTCGGCAGTGACGATGTCGGCCTGGAAGTGGGTGGCGGCGCTCCCGTCACCGACGGTGACGGTGAGCACGTCGTAGGCACGCACGCCCGAGGCATCGTTGGGCTGCACGAGGCCGTAGGACGTCAGCACCAGCCCGAGGTTCGTGTCCACGACCACGCCGGTGCCGGTACGCACGCCGGCCGGGGGGCCTGACGTCTCGACCAGCGCCACCGAGGCGGCGAGCTGGTCATCCGGGATCGCCTCGGCGACCGACGAGCTGCCGCTGTCGGTGCCCGGGACGAGCGACGACGGCGGCAGGATCGGCTGCGTGACGACGGGGGTGGGGGTCGCCGTCTCGCCGGTCGCGGCGGGGTCGGCCTCACCGGGAATGAAATCGGCCGCGCGATCACATCCCGCCAGCACGAAGGCGAGCATCAGCAACGGCACGACGCGACGTACGAGGTTCGGCACAGGCGCGGTAGGGTAGCGCGCGGATCGGGGTGAAACCAGCCGCGCGAACAGGCCCTGAGTCCTTTACCGCGCCGTCACGTGACGAGGCACGGCGACGCTGGGGTTCATCGGTTCCTCCCGGCTGCGACGGGGGTGAGGCAATCGAGGCGGTCACCCGCGCTACCGGCCATCGTACCCCATTGACCTCGGCGGACGGCTGACAACTCGATGCCTCGCAAGCGGACTCGATTCGAGGCGCGGGCGCACCCCGCGCGGCCTCGTATACACTCCGGCGCGAACCTGAACCGAGGTCCTCCCCATGCTCGAGTACCTGCGACCGCCTTCGATCGCCGTCGTGGATCTGCACGGTCAGATCGGCCCCTCGATCCGCCCAATCGACTACGCGCGGCTGCTGATCGGCCTCCGCGAGGACGCTTCGGTCCGCGCCGTGGTCCTGAACATCGACTCACCAGGGGGCTCGGCGAGCGGCTCGGAGCTGCTGACGCGCGCCGTGCGCCGTCTGCGGGAAGAGAAGCCGGTGATCGCGTTCATCAGCGGCCTCGGCGCCTCAGGGGGCTACATGGTCGCGATGAGCGCCGAGCGCGTGTTCGCACTGCCGTCGGCCCTCGTGGGTTCCATCGGCGTGATCGCGTACCGGCCGCTCGTGTACGAGGCGCTGGGCCGCATCGGCGTTCGAATGAACGTCGCGAAGTCGGGCCGGCTAAAGGACATGATGTCGCCCTTCCGCGAGGCGACCGAGGAAGAACGCCAAAAGGAGCAGGCGCTCCTCGATGCGATGTACGACCTCTTCGTCCAGGGCGTCGCCAGCGAGCGACGCGTGCCGGTGGAGCGCGTGCGCGAGCTCGCCACCGGAGAGATCTACACCGCCACCGATGCCCGCGAGCACGGCCTCATCGACCAGCTGGGCGACCTCGACGACGCGATCGACTGGACGGCGACCCGCGCCGGCTTGAAGCGGCGGGTGCGCATCGTGCGACCTCGGCGGTCGCTTCGCGACATGCTGATCGGGCGCGGCTCGAGCGCGGCGTTCGGCGGCCTGGGCGGCCTGGCCGGCGAGCTCGGCGCGACGACGCGCGGCGGCATCCACTATCTGTACACGGGACCGGGGGCGCCCTAGATGCTGTTCACCTTCGAGGGGAAGACGCCGCAGATCGAGGACAGCACCTGGATCGGCCCGGGTTCGTTCGTGATCGGTGACGTCGTCATCGGTGCGCGTTCGACGGTCTGGCCGGGTGCGGTCATTCGAGGCGACTTCAATTCGATCCGCATCGGCGAGAACGTGCACGTCGAGGACAACGTCGTCATTCACTCGGGCGAGGGCATCGTCCTCGGGAACAACATCACCATCGGGCATTCGGCCGTCGTGCACTGCGCGCGCGTCGGCGACGGCGTGCTGCTGGCGAACAACTCGACCGTCCTCGACGGGGCGATCATCGGCGACGGCTGCATCATCGCGGCGGGCGCGCTGGTGCCGCCTCGTGAGGTGGTGCCTCCCTACTCGATCGTCATGGGCGTGCCCGGCACGGTTCGCCCGGCGCCGCAGCGGCTGGTCGAGGGCCGGCGGAACCGCCAGACCTCGACGACCGGCGGCTACCACGACAACGCGATGCGGTACCGCGCGTCCGGCATCGAAGAGCGCGAGGTCTGGACCCCGCGTCCGCCCGCGGGCGCATGACCACGAGCGCCGCCTCGCGGTACCGCGCGCTCGAGGCGCTGCCGCGCGAGCGAACCTCGATGCTTCCGGCCCTGCACGCGATCGCGGAAGCGGACGGCTGGGTCTCGCCCGAAGGGCTGGCAGCGGTCTCCCGGCATCTGCGCGTGCCGAACAGCGAGCTGTACGGCATCGCGCGCTCCTACAACGAACTGCGCTTCGAGCCTCCGGGCGGCACGCCCATCGAGGTGTGCACGGGCCTCAGCTGCCGCCTCGCGGGGGCGGACGCCCTCGCCGAGGACATTCGCGCCTCGGGCGACTCGACGGTCGAGGTGCGCGAGGTCGCGTGCCGGTTCCGTTGCGCCGAGGGGCCCGTGGTCAGCGTGGCGCACCGCTACATCGCACCCGCCGACGCCTCGACGGCGCTGACGGCGGCCGAGCCTCGACGGCGGCGACGGACGCACGCGAAGCGCACCGTCCGTCGGGTGCGCAGAGCCGAGGTCCGGCGCCTCATGGCGCACCTCGGCGCGCCGTCGGACCTCGAGAGCGTCCGTGTGCGAGGGGCGTACGCCGGCCTCGATGCCGCGCGGGCGATGACGGGCGAGGCCGCGACGGAGGTCGTGGCTGCCTCGGGCCTGCGGGGGCGCGGCGGCGCGTACTTCCCCACCGGGGTGAAGTGGCAGAGCGCGCGAGCCTTCGAAGGGCCTCGATATCTCGTCGTGAACGCCGAGGAGGGCGAGCCGGGCGTCTTCAAGGACCGCACCCTCCTCGAACGCGACCCACACCTCGTCGTCGAGGGTCTGCTCATCGCGACCCATGCCATCGAGGCCGAGCGGTGCTTCGTCTACCTCAACGGCGAGGCGGACGCCGCGGCCTCGGCGCTGTCGAGCGCCATCGATGAGGCCTCGGCGGCCGGACTCCTGGGCGGGACCGACGTCGAGGTGCGGCGGGGCGCCGGCGGCTATGTATGCGGCGAGGAGTCGGTCATCCTCTCGAGCATCGAGGGGGAGCGCGCCGTGCCGCGCCTCAAGCCGCCGCTGCCGGTGGAGCGCGGGCTGTGGGGCCGGCCAACGGTGATCAACAACGTCGAGACGCTGGCGAACCTCCCCTCGATCTTCCTCGACGGTGTCGAGTCGTTCCGGAGTGTCGGCACCGCGGAGCAGCCCGGCACAAAGCTGATCTCGCTCTCCGGGGCGGTCGCGCGACCGGGCCTGTACGAGGTGCCGCTAGGCACGACACTGCGAGCAGTCCTCGAGGACCTCGGTGGCGGTGGGCGCGGCGGGCACGAGATTCGAGCGGTGGTCGCAGGCGGGCCCTCGGGCGGACTGCTGCCGCCGAGCCGCTTCGATGTGGCGCTGCTCGGCGGTTCGCTGGACCCGGGCGGGGCTGCGCTGGGCGCGGGCGGCATCGTTGCCATCGACGATTCGATGCCGCTCCTCGAGATCGTGCGGCACCTCGCGGCGTACAACGCGGCGGAGTCGTGCGGGAAGTGCACGCCCTGCCGCGAGGGGACGCCGCGGATGCGCAACCTCCTCGGTGAGATCGCGAGCGGCGAGGCTCCGGCGGACGCCCTCGAGTTGCTCGACGCGCTGGACGAGGCGATGTCCTCGGCGTCGCTGTGCGGTCTCGGGCAGATGGCGGCGCTGCCGTATCGCAGCGCGCGCACGCACTTCCTCGAGGTGCTGACGGGAGGGATGCGATGACCACGGCACCCGAAGCCACGCGGACCCTCGCGCTCACGATCGACGGGGCGCGTGTCGAGGTGCCGGCGGGGGCGACCGTCCTCGACGCCATCCTCGCGGGCGGCTCGCACGTACCCCACCTCTGCAAAGACGACGACCAGGAGCCGCTGGGCGCCTGCCGCACCTGCCTTGTCGAGGTCGAGGGCGTGCGCGGCTTCCCGGCCTCGTGCTATCTCGCGGCGACCGACGGCATGGCGGTGCGCACGCGAGGTGAGGCGCTCGACCGCGTGCGCACGAACGTCCTCGACCTCACACTCGGCATGGTGGAGCCGGGCGGTCGCGGCGCCTCCGCGCTGGCAGGTGAGGCCGAGCGGTACGGCGTCGGGGGCCGGTTTGCCGCGAGGGCCGAGCGACACCTCGATGATTCGACGCCGGCGTTCTCGCTGAACCTCGCGGATTGCATCCTCTGCGGGCGCTGCGTACAGGGCTGCCAGGACGTACAGCATATCGGCGCCATCGCGGTTCTCGGGGGCGGTGAGGCGGCGCACATCGGCACGCACCTCGATGAGCCGCTTGTCGACTCGATCTGCACCTCGTGCGGGACGTGCGTCAGCGTGTGCCCGACGCAGGCGCTGTCACCGAAGCCGGAGCCCGCGCCCGTCGCGCAGGAGGTGAGCACTACCTGCGGCTACTGCGGCGTGGGCTGTGGCGTGGGGCTCCAGATCGATGCCGACGGGCGCCTCGGGTGGGTCGAAGACCGGCCCGACAACCCATCGAGCCAGGGCATGCTGTGTGTGAAGGGGCGCTTCGGCCTCACATTCGTGCAGCACGAGGACCGGCTGACGACGCCCCTCATCCGGCGCAACGGCGTCCTCGAGGAGGCGACTTGGGACGAGGCGCTCGACCTCGTCGCCGACAAGCTCGTCGAGCATCGCGGCTCGTTCGCCGCGCTCGCCTCGGCGAAGGCCACCAACGAGGACGCGTACGTCCTCCAGAAATTCGTGCGCGGGCTGATGGGCACGAACTCGATCGACCACTGCACGCGGCTGTGCCATTCACCCTCGGTGGAGGCGATGCTGATGCAGCTCGGCAGCGGCGCCACCAGCAACTCGTACGAGGACTACGACAACGCCGGCTGCCTGATGGTCGTCGGCTCCGACACGTCCTCGAACCACCCGGTCATCGCCTCAAGGCTGCGACGCGCCATCGATGAACGCGGCGCGCAGCTGATCGTGGTGAACCCGAAGCGCATCGAGCTGTGCGACTACGCGACGTACTTCCTCCAGCCGCAGCCGGGCACGGACGTGGCGCTGTTCAACGGCCTCGCGAAGGTCGTGCTCGACGAGGCGCTCGTCGACGAGGCGTTCGTGCGCGATCGCACGCGCGACTTCGAGGCGTTCGCCGCGAGCCTCGAGGAGTACACGCCCGAGCGTGTCGAGGAGATCACCGGCGTCCCGGCGGACGACATTCGCGGCGCTGCGCGGCTGTACGCGCGGCCGCCGTTCTCCGGCTCGTGCGTGCTGTGGGGCATGGGCGTCACGCAGCACACGTGCGGCACCGACAACGCGCACGCCCTCGTGAACCTCGCGCTGATGACCGGGCAGATGGGGAAGCCCGGCTCGGGCGTCTCGCCGCTGCGCGGCCAGAACAACGTCCAGGGCTGCGGCGACGCCGGCTGCATCCCCGACAACCTGCCCGGCTACCAGGGTCTGGGCGACACGAACCGCGCGAAGTTCGAGGCGGGATGGGGCGTCGAGCTGCCCTCGGAGCAGGGCCTGCGCGCCACCGAGATGTTCGAGCTCGCGGCCGAGGGCGGCCTGCGCGCGATGTACGTCACGGGCGAGAACCCGCTGCTGAGCGAGCCGTACATCGCACACGCGGAGGAGGCGATCGAGCGCCTCGACTTCCTCGTGGTGCAGGACATCTTCCCGAACGAAACGACCGCGCACGCCGACGTGGTGCTACCGGCGACCTCGTTCGCGGAGAAGGACGGGACGTTCACGAACAGCGAGCGGCGCGTGCAGCGGGTGCGCAAAGCGATCGCGCCGGTCGGGCAGAGCCGGCCGGACTGGGAGATTACCGCCGACCTCGCGCGGCGCGTGGCGAAGCGCCTCGAGCTATCGCAGTCGCAGTTCGCGTGGACCGACGCATCCGAGGTGTTCGACGAGATGGCGTCGCTGACGCCGATCCTCGGCGGGATCTCCTACGGGCGCCTCGAAGGGGCGGGCATCCAGTGGCCGTGCCCAACGCCCGACCACCCCGGCACGCCTCGGTTGTATGGCGAGACGTTCTCGGTCGGTCGCGCACCCTTCGTGGCGGTCGAGCAGGGGCCGCCCGCGGCGGAGCTACCGAACCGGCGCTTCCCCCTCATCCTCAACACCGGCCGCGTCCTGTACCACTGGCATGGCGGCACAATCACCACCCGCGCGCGCGTGCTCAACGAGCGCATGCCGGAGCTGCCGGTGGCGATCCACCCTCGGGACGCGGCGAAGGCGGACATCGAGGACGGCGGGGACGTCGAGGTGCTCTCGCGACGCGGGCAGCTGACGGGGAAGGCCGTCGTCACGGACGCCGTGCAGCCCGGCTCGATCTTCGTGCCGTTCGCGCGCCTCGGCGAGTTCTCGGCGAACTACCTCACGAACGCGGTGTACGACCCGAAGTCCCGCATCCCCGAGTACAAGGTGTGCGCAGTGCGTATCGCGAAGCCGGGCGCACCCGACACGTGGCGTCGTGGGCGTGGCAGCGGTCGCGGGGGCCGACGAGGCGGCTAGCCGCGCAGCTCCTCGAGGTGCGTACGCCAGTGGGCCGTGATCGCCTGAAGCCGCCGCTGAATCGAGACGCCCTCCCCGCTCGGGCGGGCGAAGGCGGCGCGCTCGGTGTCGGGTGCGCCCTCGACAGCGGCCACGAGGCGACGGTGTGACGCCTCGAGCTCGTCGAGCAGTGCGCCAACGGTCTCGCCCGCCCGCAGTCGCAGGCTCGCCTCGTTGATGGGGTCCGGCCCCGAGGGGAGCGGCCAGGCGGGCCCCTCGCCATTCGCCGAGGCCGTGCCCCACGCCGTCGCGTCGTGCCAGTAGAGGAAGTGGGCAACGACCTCGGGCAGGCCCCACTCCCCCGGTCGAACGGCGGCCTGCTGGTCCTCGGCACGCAGCGCCTCGATGGTCGCGCGCACCGTCGAGTCGAGCTCGTCGAGCAGGCGTCGGTCCTCAGCGGTCAGCGGCATCGTTCGCTCCTCAGGTCGTTCAGTCGTCCTCGATGAGTGGCGGCTCGCCGCGACCGCGGAAGATCGCCTGCTCTCGCGGCTCCGTGCGGACCTCGGTGACTTCGATGTCCGCGCGACCACTCGAGGGCAGCACGAGGCGGTACGCACCGGCCTCGATGCTGCCCGCCGGATCGACATCCGAGAGGAAGCCACGCCAGCGCCGCTGACCGCCATCGTCCTCGAATGCCGAGAAGAAGCACGTCGCTGCCGCGACGCGCTCGTCGTCGCGCCACACCTCGACGGACAGACGGTGCTGGGGTCCTCGAGCGGTCACGCGTCCTCGATCGGGCTCCTCGTTTCGGGTTCCTGGATTGTAGCGGCCGTTCGTCGCTATCGATTCGATATCGATGTGATATCATACGGTAAGCGGCAAAGGAGCTTCGGATGCGTGTTGAAATACTGGACGAGCGCGAGACGTGGGCGCTTCAGGGCGTCATCGGCCTGGTCCTCGTGGTCGCGCTCGGCCTCGTGGGGGCGCTGCTGTTCACCGTTGGGGTCGTGAACGAGTACGCGGCCGTTGTCATCCTCGGCATGATCCTGTTCGGCCTCGCGACGTTCGCCTCGCTCGGATTCCTCGTCCTCCAACCGAATCAGGCGAGCGTGATCATTGTGTTTGGCTCGTACCAGGGGACGCTGCGGAAGCCCGGCTGGTGGTGGGTGAACCCGTTCGCCATCGCAGAACGCCGCCGCATCTCGCTGCGGGCGCGCAACTTCAACTCGGTCACTTCGAAGGTGAATGACGCCAACGGCAACCCGATCCATATCGCGGCAGTGGTGGTCTGGCAGGTGCTCGACACGGCGAAGGCCGTCTTCGAGGTCGATGACTTCGAGGACTTCGTCGTGGTGCAGAGCGAGACCGCCGTCCGCAACCTCGCGCGCAGCTACCCCTACGACTACTTCGGCGACGACGAGGACGTGCTGTCGCTCGTCGGCTCCAACGAGGAGATCGCCGACACCTTGCAGCGCGAGGTGCAGGACCGCCTGGAGGTCGCCGGCGTGCGCGTCATCGAGGCGCGACTGACGGACCTCTCGTACGCGCCCGAGATCGCCGAGGCGATGCTGCGACGCCAGCAGGCAAGCGCGATCGTCGCGGCACGAGCACGAATCGTCGAAGGCGCGGTCGGCATGGTGCGTCTCGCCCTCGAGGAGCTCGAGACCGGCCAGATCGTGGACCTCGACGAGGAGCGCAAGGCGACGATGGTCTCGAACCTGCTGACCGTGCTGACGAGCGACCAGCCGACGAGCCCGATCGTCAACGTCGGCACGTTGAACCGCTGAGGCGCGGGTGGCGGAACGCAAGCGCTTCCTGCTGCGCCTCGACCCGCGGCTCTACGACGCGGTCGAGCGCTGGGCCGGCGACGAGCTGCGCAGCGTGAACGCGCAGATCGAGTACCTGCTCGCCGACGCGGTGCGGCGCGCCGGTCGCCAGCCTCGAGCGTCCGGGGACGCCGACGAGGACTCGGTCGAGGACTGAGCCCGGCGGCGACCGACATCGAACGTGCTACCCTCCCGCCGCCCGAGCAGCCGCTCGGAGGCGGGAGGTGCGACGTGCCCGGTCTGCGCGACAAGTACGCCATCGTCGGCATCGGCATGACGGAGATCTCGAGGAACTCGGGGCGCACGACGCGCGCCCTCGGGGTCGAGGCGGTGCGTGCGGCAATGGTCGACGCGGGCCTCGGCGCGGGCGACATCGACGGCATGCTGTCGTACCACGGCAACGACTCGACGGCCTCGCCCACGATCGCGGGCGACCTCGGCATTCGCCTCAACTTCTACATGGACTGCTCCGGCGGAGGCTCCAGCACCGAGGCGCTGATCGGCATCGCGATGGGCGTCATCGAGGCCGGCATGTGCAACACCGTCGCGATCTTCCGCGCCATGAACGGCTACACCGAGGCACGCATCGGTGGCACCGGACGGCAGGCACCGGTGTTCCGCGGCGCCTCGTTGGACCAGGGCATCCACGGCATGAACTCGGCGGCGCAGTCCTTCGCGCCCTCGTTCATGCGCCACATGTACGAGTACGGCACGACGAGCGAGCAGGTCGCGGCGGTAAAGGTCGCGCACAGCAAGCACGCCTCAAACAACCCGCGCGCCTACTACAAGGAGCGCGTCACCATCGAGGATGTCGTGAACTCGCGGTGGATCACCAAGCCGCTCCATCTCCTCGATTGCTGCGTTGAGACGGACAACGGCGTCGCCATCATCGTGACCAGCGCCGATCGAGCGCGTGATCTGCGACAGGCGCCCGCCTACATCATGGGCGTGGCCGGACGCGTGAATAAGGACCAGCCGGGCGGCTATCACTGGACCCGCGGCCCGATCTCGAGGGTTGCCGGGGTCTATGCGGCGCCCATCATCTTCGGGCAAGCCGGCATCGGGCCCGAGGACGTGGACATCACGGGCTCGTACGACGCCTTCACGTTCACCACGATGCTGCAGCTCGAGGCCTACGGCTTCTGCAAGGAAGGCGAGGGCGGCGGCTACGTCTCGAGCGGGATCATCGAGCTCGGTGGCGCGCGGCCGAACAACACCCACGGCGGCCACCTCTGCGAGGGTTACACCCACGGCATCAGCCACGTCGTCGAGAACGTGCGCCAGCTCCGAGGCCAGGCCGACGACTCGTGCCCGGGCTGGGAGCGCGGCGAGCACACGTACGACTACTCCGAGGGCGGCTGCCGACAGGTCAAGGACCCGGAGATCACGATGAACCTCGGGTGGGCTAGCCCGCCGACGGGCTCCGCCCTGATCATGCATCGATAGCCGGGACGGAGGAGCGCACGATGGCCGAGTACCTGGGCGTCACCGTTTCGATCGCCTCGAATGACCCGGAGCACCTCGAGTACCTGCAGGCGGCAGGCGAGGGGCGCTTCGTGCTGCAGCGCTGCACGGCGTGCGGGCAGCTGCGGTACCCCGTCGGCAACGCGTGCCCCTTCTGCACCGCCCTCGACTGGGAGTGGGGCGAGGTGAGCGGGAAGGGCACGATCTACTCGTACGAGGTCGTGGCGCACCCGATCCACCCTGCCTTCCGCACCGAGGTGCCGTACCCGCTCGTCCTCGTGGAGCTGGACGAGCAGCGTGGCGTGCCGGGTGAGCACGACGGCCTGCGCGTGCTCTCGATGCTCGTCAACGCCGAGGGCCGGCCGGAGTCCGAGGACGAAGTCGCCATCGGCAAGCGCGTCGAGGTGACGTTCGCGGACCTCGGCGACGGGCTCGCCCTGCCTCGATTCCGGCTCTCGGACGAGCCACCCGAGCACGAGCCCTGGCGCCTCGGCGCCTAGGGCTTCGCACACACGACAGACGCTGAGGAGGAACCTCGATGTCCCGACTGCCGCCGTTCGATATCGAGAAGCTGGACGCGGAGCAACGGGCGGTCGCCGACGCCATCGTCGCCGGGCCTCGAGGCGGTCTGCGCGGGCCGTTCCAGGCGTGGCTCGCGAGCCCGAAGCTCGCGGAGCGCGCGCAGCTCCTCGGTGAGCACTGTCGCTTCGGCACGGAGCTCCCCGACGACGTGCGCGAGCTCGCGATCATCCTCGCGGGGAAGCACTGGGGCGCGCAGTTCGAGTTCTGGGCACACGCGCGCCTCGCGCGCCAGGTCGGCCTGCCCGAGGCCGTCATCGAAGCCGTGCGCACGGGCCAGCGGCCCACCTTCGAGCGGGACGACCTGCAGGTCGCATACGACCTCGCGACGGAGAGCCTCGAGGCGCATCGCGTCTCGGACACGACGTTCGCGCGGGCGATCAGCACCTTTGGCGATCGAGGCGTCGTCGACCTGATCGGGACCGTGGGCTACTACAGCCTGGTCTCGATGACGCTCAACGCCTTCGAGGTCGAGGTGCCCGAGGGCGAGACGAACCCCCTCGACTAGCCCGTCTCGATGGCCGTGAGGTGATCGACGAGGAAGTCGGTCGTCGCCGCGCGCGCGTGCTCGGGTGTCTCGTGGTGCAGGCCGGGGTTCGCGAGCAGCTGCTTCTCCGGTGAGCCGATGCGGTCGAAGACCTCGAGGACGCCCGCGCGCTCGAACAGGTCGTCGTCCCACTGCATGAGGAATAGCACCGGGCAGCGCAGCCGCGGCGCGTCCGCCTCGATGCGCGTAGCGACCTCGTCGATCCCGCCGTCGCGCGTGCGGAAGCCGTAGAGGCCGAGGACGGCGCCGCGCACCCGAGGGTCGCCGACGACGAACGGCAGCCCGAACATCGTGCCCATCGAGACGCCGCCGTAGCCGATGCGCGCGGCATCGACCTCGGGCAGCTCGATGAGCGCATCGAGCGTCGCCTGCCAGTCCGCGACCATCGAGTCGACGACGGCGCCGCTCCACTCCGGTCGCGTGGCGCCTTCGGGGAGTGCGCGCTCGCCGTGCCACGGCCCATCGATGGCCGCGGCGGCGACACCCCTCGAGGTGTAGCGCGCCGCGAGGTCGAGGCGGCTCTCGTCCTGCTTGTGCCCGCCGCCGCCGTGACCGATCAGCACGAGTGGCAGCGGCGCTGTGACATCGAGGGGTGTCCAGAGCGCGAGCGGCACGTCCCGGCCGCCCGGGGCCACGAGGTAGATGCGCTGTCGAAAGCCATCGAGCCGGTCGTCGCTGCGCACGTCGAGCATGGCTACTCCTGCCTCGCGCGCGCGCCGCGGAACCAGGCGTCCTCGTCGGCGAAGCGCGCGGCGTTCCAGGACAGCGCCGCCTTCAGGCCCTCGGAGCGGCGGAGCTCGTCGTACTGCGCGACCTCGGGCAGCGAGCCGGGACTGGTCATCGCCATCGCCTCGAGCTCCATCGAGCGCTCGAGGACGAGGCGGACATTCATCAGCTCGTAGGCCATGTTCACGAGCTTCTTGTTGTACTCGACGGTGACCGCGGGGAGCTTCGAGATCGTGAGCGCCATCGCACGCACCTCCTCGTCGAGTCGGTCGGCCGGCACGACCTTGTTCACGAGGCCGAGGCGATGCGCCTCCGCCGCATCGATGAGGTTGCCGGTGTAGAGCAGCTCGCGCGCCTTCGTCGGCCCGATGATCCACGGCCAGACCGCCGGGATGTAGGGACCGCCCGTCCGCACCTCGGGCGCGCCGAACATCGCGTCCTCGGAGGCAATGCGGAGATCGCAGAAGGTGGCGGTCGCGAGGCCGCCGGCGATGCAGAAGCCGTGCACCTGGGCGATGATCGGCTTCGGGTTGTTCCAGAAGACGTCCCACCACGCCGAGGCGCTGAAGCCCTTCCCCTTCATGAAGCGGTTGCGCTGCTGCACCCCGTCGGGCGGCGCGCCGCCTCCACCGCCGCTGAGGTCGAAGCCGGCGCTGAAAGCGCGGCCCGCCGCCTTCAGCACGATCACGCGGATCGCGTCGTCCTCGAAGCCGGCGTCCTCGAGGGCCTGCCGCACCTCGAGCTGCAGGTCCGCGGAGAGCGCGTTCACCTTCTCGGGGCGATTCAGCGTGACCGTGGCGATCGGCCCGTCCTTCTCGTAGAGGATGTTCTCGAATTCCAGATCGGCCATCGTTGCCTCCCCTCGGCAGTGGCTGGGCGCGGGCATGATAGCCGCAGGGCGCGACTCGGCTGTGTAGCATGGGCGCGCCTCGACGGTTGGTTCGGGCGATGGATTCGATGGGAGTGGCGACATGGCGGGCGCGCTGGACGGCATTCGGGTCATCGACTTCGGTCAGTACATTGCAGGACCACTCGCGGCGCAGCTGCTGGCCGACCAGGGCGCGGACGTCGTGCACATCGATCCGCCGGGCGGGCCTCGATGGGATACGCCCGCGAACGCCACCTGGAACCGCGGCAAGCGCTCGATTGTGCTCGACCTCAAGTCCGAAGCCGATCTCGAGGTCGCGAAGGGCCTCGTGCGCACCGCCGACGTCGTGATCGAGAACTTCCGGCCCGGCGTGATGGACCGTCTCGGCCTCGGCGCGGAAACGAGCACGGAGACGAACCCGCGCCTGATCTACTGCTCGCTGCCTGGCTTCGCGCCGGACGACCCTCGAGCCGGCACGCGCGCCTGGGAGGGCGTCGTCGGCGCGGCCGCAGCGACGTACCGCCGGGCCCGCACGGGCGGTGACGAGGGCGCGCCGATCTACACCGCCGTGCCGCTGGCCTCCGCGTACGCGGCGATCCAGACGGCTGTGGCGGTCACGATGGCCCTCGGCGTGCGGGAGCGCGATGGGGTGGGCCAGCAGATCACAGTGCCGCTCTTCGACTCGATGTTCGGGGCGGTGGGCTACAACGGCCTGCGCCTCCACGCGGCCACGACGCCAGCCCTCGGTGCGGGCGTGACGCTCACGACGCAATTCGAGTGCAAGGATGGCCGCTGGGTCATGTTCCATACGGGCAACACGCGCACGGCCGCCGTCCTCGAGGCCGCGGGCGTCGGGGAGTGGGTGGCGGAGGGCTTCCTCGACCGCGAGCGCGTGGCGGCGGATCCGGAGATGGGCCGCGAGTTGATGCGCCGCGCGAAGGAGCTCTTCAAGACGCGCACGGCCGCCGAGTGGGAGGAGCTCGTCTCCGGCGCCGGCGGCGAGTGCGCCGTCTGCCGCGAGAGCGCCGAGTGGGTCGACCACGAGCACGCGCGCGCCTCGCAGATGATCGTCGAGCTCGACGACCCCGTCCTCGGCGCGACGCGGCAGCCGGGGATCGCGGCGCGGCTGACGAAGACGGCCGGCTCGATCGGCGGGCCGAGGCATGCCCTCGATGCAGATCGCGGCTCGGTGCTGGCGGACGTCGAGGCGGCCGCGTCGCGCCCTGCCACAGTCGGCGGAGGTGCGAACGGCGAGATGCTGCGCGCGGCCCTCGATGGTGTGCGGGTGATCGACCTCTGCATGGTGCTGGCGGGTCCGACGTGCGGGCGCACGCTGGCCGAGTACGGCGCCGACGTCGTGAAGATCGAGCCGCCGATGCGCCCACCGAACGACGTCTTCCACATGGACGTGAACCGCGGCAAGCGCAACATCCTCCTGAACCTGAAGGAGCCCGCCAGCCTCGAGGTGTTCTGGGCGCTCGTCGACAAGGCCGACGTCGTCGTGCAGAACTTCCGTCGCGGCGTCGCGGAGCGCCTCGGCATCGGCTACGAGCAGGTGAGCGCCCGGAAGCCGGACATCGTCTACGCCTCAATCAACACGTACGGGCAGCTGGGGCCGTTCGCCAATCGGCCCGGGCACGAGCAGATCGCGCAGGCCGCCACGGGCATGCAGGCGCGCTTCGGCGGCGACGCGCAGCCGCGCCTCCAGAATTACGCCGTCAACGACTACGGGACGGGCTACCTCGGTGCGTACGCCGTCGCGCTCGCGCTGCTGCACCGTCAGCGAACCGGCGAGGGGCAACACGTCGACTCGGCATTGGCGTACACCGCCACGACGCTGCAGTCGCCCTTCATGCTCGACTACGACGGCAAGGTCTGGGACGAGCCGCGCGGCCTCGAGGTCACGGGCAGCGGTCCGCTGCACCGCGCGTACGCGGCGAGCGACGGCTGGGTCTTTGTCGGCGCGCGAGCATCGGACCTCGGCGCGCTCGCGGGCGTCGAGGGGCTGAGAGGCATCGAGGGGCTCGATGGCAGCGCCCTCGAGTCGGCGCTCGAGGAGCGATTCACCTCGGCGGACGTCGACGCGTGGGTGAGGCGCCTCACCGCAGCCGGCATCGGCGCGCATCGAGTCGTGAACGACGTGCGGATGCTGATGGATGATCCGTGGGTCATGGACCACGGCCTGAGCCTCGTGCGCGAACACGACGGCTCCGGCCTCGTGACGACCACCGGTCCGGCACCGCGACTCTCGAGGACGCCGGTGGCGGCCGGGAGGCCGGCGCCGATCGTCGGAGGCGACGCGATGAGCGTGCTGGCTGATGTCGGCCTCGAGTCGCTCGCGCCGGCACTGCCGCAGGTGCAGGGGGCGCTGCAGGGTGCGTAGGAGGTCCCTGACACCTCGATTGGCGGTCGCGCGGTAGGATCGAGAGGCATCGGGAGACGCCCATGACCGACGAAGCAACGCCGAACGTCACGATCACGGAAGCCGCCCTCGAGCGGGTGCGCGCGGTCCTTGAGGCCCAGGGCGACCAGGTCGCGGGCATTCGCGTGTCGATCGCGGGGCGCGGGCCGGAGGGCATCGCGCACGGCTTCTCGCTCGTCGTGAAGGGCTCGGAGCCCGAGGGCGACGCGCGCGTCGAGGTCGGCGGTATCGCGACGTTCATCGAGGGACGCTCGATCGAGTACCTCGAGGGGGTCGTCGTCGACTTCGCGACGAACGCCGACGGCACGGGCGGTCAGTTCACCTTCGAGAACCCGAACCCGGTCTGGCGTGACGAGATCTCGCTGCGACTGCAGAACCTGTTCGACCAGGCTATCAACCCGCAGATCGCCCAGCATGGCGGGGTCGTGAACCTCATCGCCGTCGACGTACCGCGCGCCTACGTTGAGATGGGCGGCGGCTGCCAGGGCTGCGGCATGGCGAACGTGACGCTCAAGCAGGGCATCGAGGTCGCGATCCGCGAGTATGTGCCGGAGATCGAAGAGGTCATCGACACCACGGACCACGCGTCCGGGACGAACCCCTACCACCGACCCTCGAAGAAGTAGGCCCGCCCCGGCGGCTACTCGATGCCGAAGCGCAGCTTCGCGTGCGCTTCGCGGAGCGCTGCCTCGACCTCGGCGGGGGTCTCGCCGTGCGCAAACATGAAGCCGAGGTAGTCGCCGCCCTCGGGGAGCGGCACGACGCGCTGACCCACGAGGATCGTCATCGTCACGGATTCGATGCCGGGCACCGCCTCAGCTTCAGCGACGCCGTGGACGGCTCGGAGCGTGCCGGCGGCCGGAATCGGCAGCATCATCACGCCGGCGGCCGCCGACTCCCGCTCGAACGAGTCGATGGGCGAGCGGGTGGCGTGACGAAGGATGATCTCCTCGAGCGACATACCGGTGCCGAACGACAATGTGCGCGAGCAGAGCCCGCCGATGGAGCGCGCCGCGATGTCGATGGGCCACGCCTTGCCCTCGTGCAGCCGCAGCTCGGCGTGAAGCGGGCCGTCGCGCAGGCCCAGCGCCTCGGCGGAGCATCGCGCTGCCTCGACGACCAGCGCCTGAGTCGCCTCGTCGAGACGCGAGGGCGTAACGTAGATCGTCTCCTCGAAGTACGGCCCATCGAGGGGATCGGGCTTGTCGAAGAGCGCC
>JAWKPM010000020.1:0-29795 GCA_041390625.1 Dehalococcoidia bacterium
GTTCTCTCCTACGCCCGCGTCATGCGGAACTGCTGCGTTCGAATGCCGACTAGCCCGCGCGACGCTTGCCGATTTCCTCGGCCACGCTTGCGGGAACCTGCTCGTAGTGATCGAACTCCATCGAGGACGTCGCCCGACCCTGGGTCATGGAGCGGATGTCCGTGGAGTACCCGAATGTCTCCGCCAGCGGCACCATGGCGGTCACGACCCGCGCGTTGCCGCGCTGGTCGGAGCCCTGGACCTGGCCGCGACGGCTGTTGATGTCACCAAGGATGTCGCCGAAGTGCTCCTCTGGCGTCACGACCTCGAGCTTCATGATCGGCTCGAGGAGCACCGGGCCGGCGTGGGACAGCGCCTCGCGCATACCCATCGAGCCTGCCGTCTGGAACGCCATCTCGGACGAGTCCACCGGGTGGAAGGAGCCATCGACGACCGCGACTGCGACGTCCACGACCGGGAAGCCCGCCTTCGGGCCGGAGCCCAGCGCCATCTCGACGCCACGGCGGACGGAGCTGATGTACTCGCGCGGGATCGAGCCGCCGACCGTGCGGTCCTCGAAGATGAAGCCCTCGCCCGGCTTGCGCGGGGAGACCTCGAGCACACAGTGGCCGTACTGGCCTCGACCACCGGTCTGGCGGACGAAGCGGCCTTCCTGCTTCGCGTCGCGAGTAATGGTCTCGCGGTAGGCCACCTGCGGGCGGCCGACGTTCGCCTCGACGCGGAACTCGCGACGCATGCGGTCGACGATGACCTCGAGATGCAGCTCGCCCATGCCGGAGATGACCGTCTGGCCCGTCTCCTCGTCGAAGCGCACCCGGAACGTCGGGTCCTCTTCGGAGAGGCGCTGGAGGGCGTCACCCATGCGATTCTGGTCGTCGCGAGTCTTCGGCTCGATGGCGACGGCGATGACCGGCTCGGGGAAGGTGATCGACTCGAGCAGCACGGGGTCGCTCGGCGACGAGAGGGTGTTGCCGGTAAAGGTGTCCTTGAGACCGATCGCGGCGGCGATGCCACCGGCGTAGACCTCGGTGACGTCCTCGCGTGAGGCGGCGTGCATCTTCATGATGCGGCCGAAGCGCTCGCGCGCATTGCGCGTGGTGTTCAGGACCTGGTCCCCGCTGCGGACCACGCCCGAGTAGACGCGGAAGAAGACGAGACGGCCCACGAACGGGTCTGCCACCACCTTGAACGCGAGCGCGGTCAGCGGCTCGTCGTCGGAGGCGTGGCGCTCGATCACGGCCTCTTCGTCGTTCACCGGGTGCGCCTGAACCGGCGGCACGTCGAGCGGTGAAGGCAGGTAGGTCACGACGGCGTCGAGCATCGGCTGGACGCCCTTGTCCTTCAGGGCGGTGCCGCAGAGGACCGGCGTGATGGCGTTCGCCAGCGTGGCGCGTCGAATCGCCTTCACGAGCTCAGTCTCATCGATGTCGTGGCCCTCGAGGAACGAGACCATCAGCTGGTCGTCGTTCTCGGCGACGCGCTCCACCATCGTTTCGCGCGCGGCCTCGGCGGCGGCCTGCATATCGGCCGGAATCGGCTTCGTCACTACCTCGAGGCCGCGATCGCCCTCGAAGAAGTAGGCCTGCATCTTCACCAGGTCGATGACGCCTTCGAAGCGGTCTTCGGCGCCGATCGGGATCTGGATCGGGACGGGAGGCATGCCGAGGCGGTCGGCGATCATCTCGACGCAGCGCTCGAAGTTCGCGCCCACCCGGTCCATCTTGTTGACGAAGCACATGCGCGGGACGCGGTACTTGTCGGCCTGACGCCAGACCGTCTCGGACTGCGGCTCGACGCCTGCGACGCCATCGAAGATCACCACGCCGCCGTCGAGGACGCGCAGCGACCGCTCCACCTCGACGGTGAAGTCGACGTGGCCGGGGGTGTCGATGATGTTGATGGTGTGGTCGTTCCACTCGGCGGTGGTCGCGGCGGACGTGATCGTGATGCCGCGCTCGCGCTCCTGCTCCATCCAGTCCATGACGGCGGTGCCCTCGTGGGTCTCGCCGATCTTGTGGGTGCGGCCGGTGTAGAAGAGGACGCGTTCGGTCACGGTGGTCTTACCCGCATCGATGTGGGCAATGATCCCGATGTTCCGGACCCGGTCCAGCGGCGTAGGCCGTGGCATCGCTAGTACTTCATCCTCACAGCCGCTCACGCCTCGCAGCGCGCGGGCGGCTCAATTCGCCTCAATGAAAGCTGGTGCTGCGTTCCCTCGATCGCCCGGAGCGCTCGTTCGTGTCCTGCCGGTCCCCTGTGATCCGAACCGCCCCGGTGTGGGGCGGTGGATGGCCCGAAGGCCGGTTACCAGCGGTAGTGCACGAACGCGCGGTTGGCCTCGGCCATCCGGTGCGTGTCCTCCTTGCGGCGTACCGCGTTTCCTGCGTTGTTGCTCGCGTCCAGCAACTCGGCCGCCAGGCGCTCCGCCATGGAGCGGCCACCACGGGCGCGAGCGGCGTTGATCAGCCAGCGCAGCGCCAGCGACTGCCGGCGCTCGGTTCGAATGTCGATCGGCACCTGGTACGTCGCGCCACCGACACGCCGAGGCTTGACCTCGATGACCGGCGTCACATTGCGAATCGCCTGCTCGAAGATGTCGATGCCACGGCGACCGGTGCGCTGCTCCACGATGTCGAGCGCGTCGTACATGATGCGCTCGGCCACGCTCTTCTTCCCGTCGCGCATCAGGTTGTTCGTGAACTTGGTCACGGTGCGCGACTGGAAGCGCGGGTCGGGCGCCACGGGGCGCTTGGGGGCCTGGGTCCTTCGCACGACTAGCCCTTCCGCGTCCCGTACTTGCTGCGACCTCGCTTGCGGTTCTGAACACCCTGCGAGTCGAGCGCGCCTCGAATGATGTGGTAGCGGACGCCGGGCAGGTCCTTCACACGGCCGCCACGGATGAGAACGACCGAGTGCTCCTGGAGGCTGTGCCCCTCGCCCGGAATGTAGGCCGTGACCTCGATGCCGTTCGAGAGCCGAACGCGCGCGACCTTGCGCAGCGCCGAGTTCGGCTTCTTCGGGGTGACGGTGCGCACCTGGGTGCAGACGCCACGCTTCTGCGGCGAGCCCTTCGGGCTGCGGTACATGCGGTTGCGGAGCGTGTTGAAGCGGAAGCGCAACGCCGGCGCCTTCGTCTTCTTCCGCACCGGGGTGCGGCCGCCTCGCACGAGCTGGTTAATCGTCGGCACCGCGACTCCACACTTCGCTTCAGGGCCGTCACGCGAGCCGATCGAGGACCACGCGACGGGCAACAAGAACGACCGAGCGGCTGAGCAGTGAGCCTGTCCATGGCGCGCTCGCGACGCTCATTCGAGCGTTCCAGCGAGTCCCCGCCACCGGTCCTCACCGCGTCACGACCAGCCGGCCGTCCACACGGACACGCGCCGTTTCGAGGCGCGAAGGAGCAGGTTACGGAAGCGTCGGGGCAGTGTCAACGAGTCATTGACGAGTCGGCGTCGGCACGCTCGATGTACTCGAGATGTGCCAGGTAGTGAGGCGACAAAACGTCGTCCGCGACCGACGTGCCGAACTCCGCCCAGCGCTCCGGCGTCAGCGCGAGCGCCGCCAGCCGCAGCGCCTCAGTGGTCGCGAGGCACCAGTCGCGCGCCTCCTCGACGGTCAGCGCGCGGTCCGCTTCGGCCCAGCGCTCGTTCCTCGT
This sequence comes from Dehalococcoidia bacterium, assembly GCA_041390625.1. Lineage (GTDB taxonomy): Bacteria > Chloroflexota > Dehalococcoidia > UBA2979 > UBA2979 > RBC038. The sequence goes on from JAWKPM010000020.1 coordinate 3,659, forward strand.
GTCGTCGTCGAGCCCGTCCGAAGGCAGAGGATCATTGCCGGCGAGACGGCGGTGCAGATTCTCGAGGGAGTGCGACTGATAGCGCGCGAAGTGAGCGTAGACCTCGCGGCTGCTCCACGCGGGCGAGTCCGGGTCGTGCAGGCTGCCGCGCTCCGCATCAGCATCGAGGCGGGCGCGCAGCCTCGCCCACGCCTCGGTGCCCTCGGCGAGCAGGCGGGCGCGTTCGGCGACGGGATGTTCGGGCATACGGGCTGCTTACCGGCGCAGGACCGCGCGCTTGAAGGACTCCCGGAAGACGGGGTCGCGACCGTCCTCGTGGCCGGCCTGCTGGCGCGCTCGCTCGCGCCACATCCGCAGCATGTCCTGCTCGTTGCGGCGGCCCATCTGCGATCGATGCGCGAGCACCGCTCGGACCTTCGTCTGGATCACCGGCTCGATGTCAACGTGGAAGTCCGGGTCGGTCGCGCCAGCCAGCAGCAGCACGATCGGGCGGTGCGGCTGCAGGTGCTCTTCCTTGTCGAGCGGGTAGTACAGGTGGTCGTCCGCGGCGGGGTAGATCGCGTCATACGTCGCGCGTCCGACACGGCGGTGGTCCCGGTGGTTGAAGCCGGGCCGGAAGCCGTCCCACGTGATCATGAGCTCGGGGCGGCGCAGCCGGATCTGCCGCACGATCAGACCTCGAAGCTCGTCGTCGTTCACGAGGGCACCGTCGGGGAATCCGAAGAAGACGGGCTCCCGGGCGCCGAGGATGCGCGCGGCCTCCCGCTGCTCCTCCTCGCGCTCACCCGCCAGGTGCTGGCCGGTGACCTTCGGGTCCTTCGTGCCCTTGTTGCCGCTGGTCGCGACCACGATGTCGACCTCCCAGCCGGCAGCGCAGAGCACGGCCACGGTGCCTCCGGTCGCGAACTCGCAGTCGTCCGGGTGCGCCATCACGACCATCGCGCGCTTCGGCTCCATGAGATCGAACATCTCGTGCGCGTCGGCAATCGACTGGAGGACGGACTGGGGGTCGCGGGCGGCGGCGCGTCGGGAGGTCGTCATGGCCGCATCCTAGCGCAGGCCGCGAGCCTCGAGGCTAGCCACCGACCGCGAGTGCCGAGGGCGGTGCGCCCGCCACCTCGTAGACGCCCGCTAGATCCGAGGCGACGCGCGACCACGCGTACGCCTCCATCGAGCGGCGTGCTCCCTCGCCGAGGGCACGCCGGAGGCCGTCGTTGCGCAGGAGGAGGTCGACCTTCTCGGCGAAGGGCTCAGGACAGCGCCACGCGATGAGGTAGCCCGTCCGCCCGTCGGCGATCGTCGTTGTGAGGCCGCCGACCCTCGATGCGACGACCGGCACGCCCGAGGCCATCGCCTCGAGCGCGACGAGCCCGAACGATTCGTAGAAGGAAGGCACGATCACGAGGTCGGCTGCGTTGTAGTAGGTCGCCAGCTGCTCGTGCGGCACGGCGCCGACGAACCGGACGTGCTCGGTGACCCCAACCTCATCGGCCACAGCACGCAGGCGCTCGAACTCGGGGGCGGCTTGTTCGTCGCCGCCGATAATCAGCAGCGTCGGCGGCTCAGGCATCGTCGTCTGCGCCAGCGCGCGGATGAGGATGTCAAAGCCCTTCAGCGGTTCGAGGCGGCCGACGGCCAGCAGCACACGCTCGTCGGCCTCGAGGCCGAGAGCGGCCCGCGCTTCGGCGGGGTCGCGAGGCTCGAACTCCTCGAGGTCCACACCGAGCGGCACCACCGACACTCGCTCGGCGGGCACACGGTAGATCTGCCGCAGCAGCTGGCGCTCGTGCGACGTCGCCACGAGCACACGGTCGACCGAGTGCAGCAGCCGCCGCTCGGCATCGATGCGCTGCTGCGGCTCGCGTTCTGAGGCGCGTGCGCGCAGCTTCACCTCGGCGAGCGTGTGGAACATCGCGAGGTGCGGCACGCGCCAGCGCGCCGCGAGCACCTCGCCAGCGGCCACCGAGAGCCAGTAGTGGGAGTGCAGCAGCTCGTACGGCTGAGACTCGGCGGCGGCGAAGGCCGCCACACCCTCGGCGAACGCATTGACGAGGCCGTAGAGCTCGACGCTGTCGAGCGCAGTTGATGGCCCCGCGGCGATGGTGACGAGCCGCGCGCCGGGTGCGAACTCAATGACGTCGGGCCTCGAGGGGTCATCGCGTCGCGTGAAGACGTCGACCTGCCGCCCGGTCGCGGCCAGCTGCGCGGCCACCTCGCGAACGTAGAAGTTCATCCCGCCGGCCTTGCTCCCGCCGAGTGGCGCGAGCGGCGACGTGTGCATCGAAAGCATGGCGATGCGGGCGGGTGCTTCGGGCAGCGCAGCCTCCTCGATGGGCGCGGGCTCGCCTCGGATCAGGTCTGGTGGCGCAGGAAGCCCAGGAACTCCTGACGCGTGTTCGCGTCGTCGCGGAAGAGCCCTCGCATCGCGGACGTCACCATCCTCGAGCCGGGCTTGCGGATGCCGCGCGCCGTCATGCAGAGGTGTTCGGCCTCGATCACCACGCCGACGCCTCGCGCATCGAGGACCTGCTCGACGCAGTCGGCGATTTGCGTCGTGAGGCGCTCCTGCACCTGCGGGCGCCGCGCGAGGATCTCGACGGCGCGGGCGATCTTCGACAGGCCCACGATGCGGCCGTTCGGCATATAGCCGACGTGCGCCTGCCCGTGGAACGGGAGGAAGTGGTGCTCGCACATCGAGTAGAAGGGGATCTCGCGGAGGATCACCATCTCGTCGTGGCCCTCTTCGAAGCCAACGGCAAGCACGTCCTCAGGATTCTGGTGCAGCCCCTCGAAGAGCTCGTGGTACATCGCCGCGATGCGACGAGGCGTCTCGAGCAGCCCTTCGCGCTCCGGGTCCTCGCCGAGCAGGGCGATCATGCGTCGGATGACGGACAGCAGCTCGTCATCGGAGGCGGACAGAGCGTCGGGCGGTGCTTCGATGGACGTCACCGGCGTCTCGATTCGGTAAGTGGGCTCAAGTCAGGATCGCGTGCCGTCGCAGGGGGGCACGGTACAAATGATCCTAACACGGGCTCAGGACCGCGACGTGCGTTCGATCACCGAGGGGACACCACCGAACAGGGGCGTCAACTCCAGCCGAGCGCGGCCTCGACCGCCGCCGTCGAGGCGGCAGCCTCGTGGCGCACGGCGTCGATGGTCATCGCGGTGTCGGGATCCTTCAGTCCGCTGCCGGTGATGATGCAGACCGCGATCTTGCCGCTGAGGTCCGCGCCCGAGCGAGCGCGCTTGAGGAGCCCGGCGACCGAGGCGGCCGAAGCCGGCTCGCAGAAGACCCCCGCCTCGGCGGCGAGCCGCCGGTAGGCCTCGAGGATCTCGTCGTCCGTCACCGCCTCGATGGCGCCGTCCGACTCGTCGCGCGCGGTGATCGCACCCTGCCAGGAGGCGGGGTTACCGATGCGGATCGCGGTGGCGATGGTCTCCGGGTGCTCGACGGGAGCGCCGCTCACCAGCGGTGCGGCGCCGGCGGCCTGGAAGCCCCACATCGTCGGGCGCCGCGAGGAGCGCTCCGACTGGAACTCTTCCTGGAAGCCGCGCCAGTAGGCGGTGATGTTGCCGGCGTTGCCGACGGGGATGCACAGCACCTCGGGTGCGTCGCCGAGGTCGTCCACGATCTCGAAGGCGCCCGTCTTCTGGCCCTCGATGCGGTACGGGTTCACCGAGTTCACGAGCGCCACGGGCTGCCGTTCGGCCAGCTCACGCGCGATTGTCAGGCAGTCGTCGAACGAGCCGTCGACTGCCACGATCTCCGCGCCGTGCGCGACGGCCTGCGCGAGCTTCCCGAGGGCGATGCGTCCGGCCGGCACGAGCACGTACGCCCGCAGCCCGTGCGCCGCCGCGTACGCCGCCGCCGATGCCGAGGTGTTGCCCGTCGACGCACACAAGACCGCCTGCGCGCCTTCCTCGGCGGCCTTCGCGACGGCCAGCACCATGCCGCGATCCTTGAAGGAGCCGGTGGGGTTCATCGACTCGAGCTTGAGGTACAGCGCCTCGACGCCCAGCTCGGCCTCGAACGCGCGAGCGCGCACGAGCGGCGTGCCGCCCTCGCCGAGAGTGATGCGGGGCGTCCTCTCACTGACCGGCAGCCGCTCGCCGTACCGCTCGAGGATGAAGCGGTGGTCCCACGCTCGCCCGGTGGCCGTGGCGTCCTCGACTCCGGTCATAGCGGCTGCTCCCGACTGACTGCTTCGCTGCGCTCGTCGAGGCGGACCAGCAGGTCGCGCGCGCGGCGAAGCGAGCGCTCGATCTCCTCGACCTGGCGGCGCTTCGATTCCTCCTCGGCGCGAGTCACGAGTCCGAAGTGCTCGACCACCGTCTGGCGCTGCGCCTCGACGGACTCGCGCAGGGCTTCGATGCGCTGGTTGAGCCCGGCCAGCTGCTGGCGGATCAGGGCGCGCTCCTCGGCCGCCGCCGCCACGCGCTGCCGCACGGCCTCGAGCTCCTCGTCGAATCGCGTCACACGCTCCTCGAGGCTCAGGCGCGTGGCTCGCTGACGCTCAACGAGCTCGAGGAGCTCGCCTTCGCGATCGCGATCCGCCTGCAGCGCAGAGATCGAGTCGCCCGTCCGGCGCTGATCGAGCTGCGTCTCCCGCGTGCGGCTGTCGATCTGACGGAGGGCGCTGTTCACCTCCGGGAGTGCAGCGGCGAGCGTGCTTGCGTCCTGCGCGAGGGCATGCACGGCCTCGCGATCGGCGGCCGCTCGCAGCTCGAGCGCCTCGAGGCGCGTGGCGAGGTCGGCCTCGTCGTGTTCGCGCAGGCCGATGCCCTCGACGAGCGAGCGTCGCGCCTCGAGGTCGGCGACGAGTCGCTGCTCCACCGCGTCCACGCGCGACAACAGCGATTCGAGGCTGATCGCGACGCCCTCGCGCTGCGCGCGTTCGGCACCGAGCCCGCGCTCGAGCCCCGAGGCGACCTCGCGACGCAGTGACCACTCCTGCTCGAACTGGCCCGCGAGGTCGGCCACCTCACGACGGAGGTCGGCGACCGCATCGCGCACGTCGTCCTGGCGCTGGGTGCGACCGTCGACGGTGCGCAGCGCGTCTGTCAGGTCCGCGACCCGCGCTTGCCATTCCGCGACTTCGGACTGCGTGCGCTCGAGACGACCGGTCAGGCCCTCCAGCCGCTCGAGCGCCTCGGCCAGCTGCTCCTCGAGTCTCGGAGCGGTGGGTGCCGAGGTGGCGTCGCTCATCGTTCGTTCCCGCGTGGCGCCATGTCAGGAGCCCACCATCGGCAGCACGTTCCCGACCTCGACGACCACGTCCATCGCGCGCACCTCGGCCAGCGCAGCCTCGAGGCTCTCGCCCGGCGCCGCGTGGGTCGTGATGACGAGCTCCGCGGTGTGCGCGTCCTCGTCCGCCTCGAACTGGATCACCGAGGCGATGCTGATGCCGTGCTCACCAAGCGCGCCGGCGATGCGGGCGAGGACGCCCGCCTGGTCGCGGACGGTCACCCGCAGGTAGTAGCGCGCCGTGGCACGGGCGGGCGGGGAGATCTCAATCGCACGGTACGGAATCGCCTCGATCGGCTGGCGCTCGGCGACGAGGTCGCGGGCGACATCGAGGACGTCGGCGAGGATCGCGCTCGCGGTCGGCATCGGCCCCGCGCCCGGCCCCTCGAAGATCACGCGGCCGATGAGGTCGCCCTCGATCTGGACCGCGTTCAGCACGCCGTCCACCTTGGCCAGCGGCTGATCGAGGGCTACGAGGGTCGGCTGGACCGAGGCGAGCAGGGCGCCATCGAGCAGCCGCCCATTCGCGAGCAGCTTGATCGCGTACCCAAGCTCCTCGGCGTAGCGGAAATCGCGCGGGTGGAGCGTCGTGATGCCCCGGCGCGAGACATCCTCTGGCACAACCTCGACGTGGAAGGCGAGCCCGCACAGGATCGCGATCTTGTAGGCGGCATCGATGCCCTCGACGTCGGCCGTCGGGTCGGGCTCCGCGTAGCCGAGGCGCTGAGCCTCGGCGAGCACGTCGGCGTAGTCCGTCCCGTCCTCGGCCATCGCGGTCAGCATGTAATTGGTCGTGCCGTTGATGATCGCGGTCACCGCCGTGATCTCGTTGGCGAGGAGGTCGCGCGAGAGCGGGCTGATGATGGGGATACCGCCGCCGACGGAGGCCTCGTAGAGCAGGCGGACGCCGCGCTTCGCGGCGACGGCGAGCAGCGAGGCGCCGTGCTTCGCCATGACTTCCTTGTTCGCCGTCACGACATGCCGTCCGGACTCGAGGGCCGCGCGAATGAAATCGTGCGCCGGATCCTCGCCGCCCAACACCTCGATGACGATGCGCGTACCCTCGTCGCCCAGCACGTCCTCGATCGAGGTCGTGAGCGCGCCCTTCGGGACGCCCGGGCGAGCCTTCTTGGCGTCGCGCACGAGGACACGACGTAGCTCGAGGGCGCGGCCGACGCGCTCGGCGTAGCGCCCGGCGCCCTCGGACAGGGCCTCGATGACACCGGCACCAACGTTGCCCGCGCCGAGCATCGAGATGCCGACGCCGCGATCAGCCACCGATCGCCTCCTGGACGTCATTCAGCACGCGCTCGGCGATCCAGTCCGACTCGGACGTCGAAAGGTCGCGCGTGACCTCGACGTTGTCGCGGTGCTCGTCGATCCAGTCGGTCAGCTCGAGGCTCGCGAGATTGTTGCGCTGGTCCTCGGTCAGCTCGCGGTCGCTCTCGACCTCGACGGCTCGATACACGTCGAAAAAGAGGCCGCTCTGCACCGGCTCCGAGAGGTCGCCCTCGCCGAGGGCGCCGACGGCATCGCGCACGTCGCCGGCGAGCAGGTCGAGCGGCCACCAGTCGATATCGAGGTTCGCGAAGGGGTCCGAAGCGAGCTCCTGCGCGACGTCGTCCATCGACTCACCGGCGAGCACGCGATCACGCAGTGCCTCGGCGTTCGCCCGTGAGGTGAGCCGCACGCGCTCGAGGTGCCACTGGGTTGCCGCGGTGGGCAGCCCCTCGAGGAACTGCTCGGACAAACGGTCGCCCAGCACCTGTGCGCGCACGAGCTGGAAGTATCCGTCGCGGTCGAACCCAGAGGTGCGAATGAGATCGGCGAGTGAGTCGGTGAACGCAGGGTCGCCCTCGTCGAACCCGAGACGCTCGCGTAGCGCCGCCTCGATGTCGGCGTCCGTCACCTCGCCCACTTCGGCGGGCGCCTCTTGCAGGACAACGGCCTGCTCGGCGAGAAGATCGATGGTGACGTCGGCGATGCCGACGACCGAGCGGCTGAGCGCGCCGCCCTCGAAGATCATGTAGTAGGAGCCGCGCTTCGCGACGTCGTCCGCGTTGTAGTCCTGTCCGGCAATGGTCGCGACGTGCGCCCTCGGCGGCAGGTACTGCGTGATGTAGAGGCCGATGCCGACGATGACGACCACCGCCGCCAGCACGCCGATCGTGATGTAGAGCAGGAGTCGAGCGCGGCGCTCAGCCGCCTCGGCCTCCCGGCGTTGCGAAGCGATCCGGCTGCCGGCCACTCCCGCTGTCCCTCCGTTCGGACGGGTCCGGCCCGGGGAGTGGCCGGGGCGACGCGTGCGAGCGTCGCCGGTGATGGTCGACTAGCGGCGGCTCGCCAGCACGCCGGTCTGTCGAATGTGCTCGGCCGTGTAGGGCAGCAGCGCGACGTGTCGCGCGCGCTTGATGGCCTGGGCGACGATGCGCTGATGCTTCGAGCAGACCCCAACCTTGCGACGCGGCTCGATCTTGCCGCGGTCACCGACGTAACGGCGGAGTAGATCGAGGTCCTTGTAGTCGACGACGTTGATCTTGTCGATGCAGAACTCGCAGCCGCGCCGACGCAGCCCGCCGCGCCGGGGTCGCTCGTCGCGGTCGCCGCGATCTCCTCGGTCACCCCGATCGCGGTCGTCGCGGTCCCGTCCGCGCGGCCGCTCGTCGCGGTCGGGTCGTGCCTCGGTGTTCTCGGTCGTCATGCTGCTCGTCCTGCTCTTCGTCTCGTTTGTTCAGCGTCTGCCTAGAACGGCAGGTCGTCCGGTTCGACATCGCCTTCGCCGTCGGCGCCCACCGGCATCCCGGGGGCGTATGCCGCCACCGGCTGCGAGTCACGTCCACCGAGGAACTTCACCTGCTCCGCGATCAGCTCAGTCATGTAACGCTTCTGGCCGTCCTGGCCCTCCCACGAGCGAGTCTGGAGCCGCCCCTCGACGTAGACGAGCCGCCCCTTGCTCAGGTACTGCGCGCACGTCTCCGCGAGCCGGCGCCAGGCCACCACGCGGAACCACTCGGTCTCCTCGCGGCGCTCGCCGCTCGTGGTGGTGTACTGACGGCTGGTCGCGACGCTGAAGTTCGTGACCGCGTCGCCGTTCGCCGTGTAGCGCATCTCGGGATCTGCACCGAGATGCCCGATCACCATGCACTTGTTGAGCATTCCGCTGCCTCCTCCCGGCCCGGGGAGATGGGCGTCGTTCAGTCGAAGCTAGGTTACTCCGTTGCGGCCGGGGTCGGCTCCTCGGAGCCCTCCTCGGTCGCGGGGGCCTCGGCCTCAGCCGGAGCCGCCTCGGCAGCCGGAGCGGCCGGTGCCTCGACGGCGGGCGCCGCAGCGGCCTCCTCAGCCGGAGCCTCGGATGTCGCGGCAGAGGCCTCCGGTGCAGGCGCCGCGGGTCGCGGCGCGAAGCGCGGGCGCTCGCCGACGTACTCGGGCGGCGCCGCCCCCTCGGGGTCGACGATGCCGCGCGTCAGCATGTGCCGGATCACGTCCTCGGTGATGTGCAGGGCAGACTCGAGGCTGACCGCCGCGGTCGCCGGCATGCGCAGGTGCTGGAGGACGTACGTGCCCTCGAAGTGGTGGTTGATCGGGTACGCGAGTCGGCGGCGGCCCCAGTTGTTGGTCTTCGTGACCTCACCGCCGCCGGCGGTCACCTGCTCGCCCACCCACTCGATGACGGTGTCGACATCGGCCGGCGCCTTGCGAGGCGTGATGATGTAGAGGAGCTCGTATTCGTTCATGCTCATCCCCCGGGTATGGCCACCTCAGCCGAGGCGGCCGGGATGCGTGGTCGTGCCTCGAACGTCGAGGCTTCGCAGAGTCTAGGTGCGGCCTCGAACTCGATCAAACCTCGAGCAGCCGTTCGACGACGAAGGGCGGCCTCTCGGCCGCCCTTCGCATCGTTCGCTGGAGGCGAGGGCTAGCCGCGAGGCAGGCCCAGGCCGCGGGTCGCGATGATGTTGCGCTGAATCTCGGACGTGCCGCCCGCGATGGTGCCGGGAATCGACATCACGTACGCCTGCGTGAAGCGAGCGTTCATCGGCGCCCGGTCGTCCTTCTCGTCCCAGAGGTTGGCGTACAGACCGAACACCTTGGTGCCGGTCCGTGCCGTGCGCTGGCCGAGCTCGGACATGAACATCTTCGCCGTGGAGGCCTCGTAGTTCGGGATCAGGCCCGAGTTCTGCATCGAGATGATGCGGAACGAGTACTGGAAGCCCACCTCGGTCTCGAGGTAGTCCTCGGCGACCTCGTGGCGAAGCGGGTCGGACTCGGCGACGCGGGACTTCGCCTGACCCTCATCGGACTTCACGTACTCGATGAGGTTGTTGATCGTGCGGCGCGAGGCGATGGCACCCGAGATGTTGGAGCGCTCGAAGTCGAGCAGCGAGGCGCCCACGTACCAGCCGCGGTTCTCCTCGCCGACGAGGTTCCTCGCCGGGACGTGCACGTCCTCGAAGAACGTCTCGTTGAAGCCGTGCGTCCAGCCCATGTTGATGAGCGGGCGAACGGTGATGCCCGGCGTGTTGCGGTCCATCATCAGGAACGAGATGCCGCGGTGCTTCGGCGCGTCGGCGTCGGTTCGCACGAGGGCGAACAGCCAGTCGGCCGTGTGCGCGCCGGAGGTCCAGATCTTCTGGCCGTTGATGACGTACTCGTCACCGTCCTTGACGGCCCGCGTCTGCAGCGACGCGAGGTCCGAGCCGGAGCCCGGCTCCGAGTAGCCCTGCGCCCACGCGACCTCGCCGGAGAGGATCTTCGGCAGGTGCTCCGCCTTTTGCTCCTCGTTGCCGTGCACGATCAGGGTGGGGCCGAACATCTGAACGCCCATGCCGCCGACGCCGGGAGCGCCCGCGGTGGCCATCTCCTGGTTGAAGATGAACTGCTCCATCGGGCTCATGCCCGCCCCGCCGTACTCCTTCGGCCAGTGCGGCGCGACCCAGCCCTTTGAGGCCAGGGCGTTCGCCCAGTCGATGGCGGCCTGCTTGGCCTCGGGGTTGTCGGACTTGCGGTCGACCTGCCAGCCGCCGCGTTCTCCCTCTTCGCCGCTCTTCTTGTAGCGCTCGGGGAGCCGCTCCTGGATCAGCGTGCGCACTTCGTTGCGGAAGGCGGCCTGCTCCGGAGTGTCGTTCCAGTCCATCGAATCTCCTTCCGGCCCCCGCCTCGGCTCTCAGCAGGCGGCCGACACGCCTCGATTGCGAGGCTCAGGTTGCACAGTGAGATACCCCCGAGGGGCACCGGCCCGATTATTGCACGCCTGACGCGCACGTCAAGGTTCGGCCGTGCGAACGCCGAACGTTAGGCCTCGGGCACACCGGGCGCCGGGTGGGCCTCGCAGAGCTCGAGGACCTCGTTGCGGAGTCGGCGCTCGACCTCGGCGTCACCCTTGGCATCGAAGGCCTCGAGGATGATCTCACCCACGCGCCGCATCTCGGGAGCGGCGAACCCCCTCGATGTCAGCGCAGGGGTCCCGATGCGGATACCCGAGGCGACCGCAGGCGGCAGCTCGTCGAAGGGAATCGCGTTCTTGTTCACGACGACGCCGCAGCGCTCGAGGAGGTCGGCGGCGTCCTGACCAGTGAGGTCCTTCGGGCGCACATCGACGAGCAGCAGGTGGGTCTCGGTGCCGCCACCGACGAGGCGGAGGCCACCGTCACGCAGGGTCTCGGCGAGTGTCTGGGCGTTCTCGACGGTCTGCTGTGCGTAGGTCTTGAACTCGGGCGTCGAGGCTTCCTTGAACATCACCGCCTTGCCGGCGATGACGTGCATCAGCGGGCCACCCTGCGTGCCGGGGAAGACACCACGGTCGACGCGGCGCGCGTAGTTGGCATCACAGAGGACCATGCCGCCTCGAGGTCCGCGCATCGTCTTGTGCGTCGAGGACGTGATGACCTGCGCGTAGCCGACTGGCGACGGGTGCGCGCCGCCGGCGATGAGGCCGGCGATGTGCGCCATGTCCGCCATGAGCGTCGCGCCGACCTCGTCGGCGATCTCGCGCGCCTTCGCGAAGTCGAATCGCATCGGGTAGGCGGTTGCGCCGACGACGATGATCTTGGGCTTCGACTCCTGCGCGATCTTGCGCATCACCTCGTAGTCGAGGAGCTCGGTCTCGCGTTCGACCCCGTACGGCACGATGTCGTAGAGCTTGCCGGTCGCGTTCACACTGGCGCCGTGGGTGAGGTGGCCGCCGGCGGGCAGCTCCATGCCCATCAGGCGGTCGCCCGGCTTCAGCACGCCCGTATAGACCGCCATGTTCGCCTGCGCGCCCGAGTGGGGCTGCACGTTGGCGTGCTCCACGCCGAAGAGCGCCTTCGCGCGGTCGATGGCGAGCGACTCGACGACATCGACGAACTCATTGCCGTGGTAGTAGCGCTTGCCGGGGTAACCTTCGGCGTACTTGTTGGTGAGGACCGACCCCACCGCCTCGATGACGGCTGCGGAGGCGTAATTCTCCGACGCGATCATCTCGAGGACGGTGCGCTGTCGCTCCTCCTCGCGCGTGATGGCGTCGGCGACCTCGGGGTCGGCCGCCGCGAGGGCAGGCTTGTTCGTCGCGGTCGTGGTCATCGAGGGGCTCCGTGGCTGTGCCGGCCGGTGCGCCGCCGCGGCGCGCTGCGGTCCTGCCAGCGTCCGTCTGAGGCGCGATCGTATCCGAGGCAGGCGTTTCGCGCCTTCGAGAACCGCGATTCTGTCGTCAAACCTCGATGGTCGAGGGGCGGCGCTCGCCGTCGAGCTGCTCCCAGGCCCACTCGTTGAGCAGCATGAGCGCGCCCGCGACGAGTGAGTGGCCGCCGAGGACGACCGGGACGGGCGAGGCCGCCGCGGCCTCGACGAGCTCGCGCAGGCCGGCGTCCTCGATATCGGCGCCCAGCGCGAGGTCCGCCGCGAAACGGTCCGCCTTCGAGGGGTGCAGGCCGAGCTGGACCAGAGCGGGGCGCACGTCGATGAAGGCGGCGTCGCAGAGCTGGGGCAGCTGCTCGGAAAAGAAGCGCCGAGGTCCCTCGGCCTCGATGAGCATGCCGAGCATCGAACGGGCGTCGCCGTCCTCGCGGCCGGCTGCGGCCATGCCGCGCTCCTCGGCGAGCAGTCGCACCCGGCAGGCGGTCTCCCGCTCGAGGTACTGCCACGTCCTCGACGAGACGCGACCGGCGACGAGCACCTCGGCGTGGCGGTCGGTGAGGACGCGGGCCGCCTCGGCTAAACGCGGCGGCTGCGGCACCTCGCTGTCGAGAAGAGCACGGAGGCGCCGGCCGCCGCGACCGCTGAGCGCCAGCGTCGCGAGGTCGATCGGCGTGTCGAGGTTGAACTGCGTCGCCAGCGACCTCGGCAATTCGCTGAACTCGAGGCCGAGTTGATCCTTCAGCCGCCTCGGAACGCCGTTGTCCGAGACCGGCGTCGGATCGAGGGTCGCGAGGAGCGAGGCCGGCCGGAGCCCGAAGAGGTCGGCCGAATAGAAGTTGTTCGCGACGCCCGACGGCGCTTCATCGAGGGCGTCGGCGATCGCCTCGAAGTGCGCGGCTTCGAGGAGCGGACCGCTCCCCGCGCCGAGGGTCACCAGCGCCTCGATGCCGCGGGCGCTGACCGCCTCGGCGAGCCGCTTGCCCCACAGGAACGGCGTGCCCGGACGGTCGAGATCGACCTCGACGCCGTCCGACACCTCGAGCGGGGCGCGGTCGGCGAGCAGAAGCGCTCGTTCGAAGCGGCCGGTCGCGAGCGCGACCTCGATGGTGTCGAGCGCGGACGCCTCGAGAGCCGCGCGCTGCAGCGCCTCGAGGCGACCGCCTTCGAGACCACCGAGCATCACGACGAGCGTCGGACGGGACGATGTGCCGGGGGACATGTGGGGAACTAGCGCACGACGCCGGCGATGGCGAGGGCCTCGACGCTGGCATACGGCCGCAGCTCGATGACGTCGCGTGCGTTGCAGAGGCCGGTGCCCGGCGAGAGGCAGACGGCCGAGCCGACCGCCGAGGCGAAGGCGAGCGCATCCGCCCACCCGCGCCCCTGCTTCCGAGCCAGCAGCAGGCCAGCGAGGAAGCCGTCGCCGGCACCGACCGCCGACTGCACCTCGACGAGGGGCGGAACGGCGCGGAACTCGCCTTCCTCGGTGATGGCGATCGTGCCCTCGCCGCCGCGGGTGATGACGACGTTGGGGAAGCCGCGTCGCTGCACCGAGCGCGCACCGTTGCGCACGGCATCCTCGGAATCGAGGGGCAGGTGCAGCAGCCGGCCGAGCTCCTGGTCGTTCATCTTCAGCAACATCGGTCGCGCGTCCGAGTGAAGCACGGCCTCGACGACCGGACCATCGGCATCGAGGATCGAGGCACCGCCGCGCGCCGAGAGCTCGCGCATCAGCTCGATGTGGAGCGAGGGGCCGATTGGCGGCGGAACGGAGCCGGCCAGCACGAGCCACGTGTCGGCACGCATGCGACGGATCAGGCGATGCTGGAGGCGCCGCAGGGCCTCGTCCGGCACGTCGGGACCTGGTGCCGCCAGCACCGTGTGGCGGTGCGTCGTGGTGTCCATGATGTTGATGTTGGTGCGGGTCTCGCCCGCATACGGGACGAACTCGCAGCCGATGCCGGCATCGAGGAGCTGCTCCTCAATCATGCGGCCGAACTTGCCCGGCGCGAAGCCGGCGGCGAGCGGCTCGTAGCCGAGCTCTTTCAGCACGCGTGCGACGTTGATGCCCTTGCCGCCGATGTCACGACGAATCGAGAGGACACGGTTCGTGTCCGCCTCGGCGAACCGCTCGACCTCGACGGTCTCGTCGATGGCCGGATTCAGAGTGAGGGTGACGATCACGGCGCCCTCCGGGGCACGCGCTCTTCACGACGGGGGCAGTCTAGGCCCGAAGCACCCGCAGGCACCACAGGTGCCTCCCGCATCAGTCTTCGATCGCGACCGCGAGGGCGTACACCGCGCGCGCACCGTCGAGGCGCAGCGCCCGCGCGGCCGCCTCGAGGGTCGCGCCCGTCGTGGTGACGTCGTCGATCACGAGAACGCGCCGACCCAAGGCCGCGCCGGGCTTGGAGACCGCGAACGCGCCCTCGACATTCGCGGCGCGATGGGCCGCGTCGAGCTGCGCCTGTGCCGCCGTGGAGCGTGCCCGTCGCAGCATCCGAGCCTCGACGGGCCGCTCGAGCGCCGAACCCACTGCGCGCGCGATGACCTCGGCCTGGTTGAAGCCGCGCTTGCGCAAGCGCGATGGGTGCAACGGGACGGGCGCGATCACCTCGAAGTCCCACGCCCGAGGCACCGCCGTTGCCGCGACACGCCCGAGCGGCGGGAGCAGCGCGGAAACGCCGCCGAACTTCGCCTCGAGGATGGCGCGGTGCGTGTCACCGTCGAACAGCAACGCTGCGCGCCGGCCATCGAGCACCGAACCAGCCTCGAGGCAGCGCGGGCAGCGGCCGACGTGCCCGAGGCGCGTCCAACACACCTCGCAGCGCCGGCCCTCCGCGCGAGGCAGCGCCTCGGCGCACGCCTCGTGAAGCGCCGCGCCGAAGCGTTCGCAGACGAGGCAGCGCTGCGGCAGCACGAGCTCGGCCAGCTCATCGATGACCTGTCGGAGCATCGAGGGCCGACGCGTGCCTGTCGAGGTCGATGCCGGCATGCGTGCCTCCGCGCGTGTCGTAGCACATCGATGGTCGCACCGGACGGCGACCTATAATGGTGCGCACGAATCGCAGCATCGCGGAGGTCCCGTGCAGCTGAAGATCCGCCTGTTCGCTGGGCTGAAGCAGGTCGTCGGTGGCGACATCGACGAGCAGATCGAGGGTGACTGCATCACGGTCGCCGCGCTGCACGAACGCCTCGGCGAGGAGTACCCCGCGCTGCGCCCCTACCTCTCCGGCCTCGCCGTCGCGATCAACGAGGAGTACGTGCTCGACGACGACACCGAGCTCCACGACGGCGACGAGGTGGCCCTTATCCCGCCAATCTCCGGCGGCGACGCGCCGCCGCGCTACCTGGTGACGACGGCGGTGCTCGATGTCTCGGCGCTGCGCGCCTCGGTGCTCACGCCGGCGTCCGGCGCGGTCGTCGCATTCGAGGGCGTCGTGCGCGACCGTCACGAGGGCCACGAAGTGCTGCGGCTCGAGTACGAGGCGTACGTCGAGATGGCCGAGCGCGTCCTCGAGCAGGTGGGCGAGGCGATCAAGCGCGAGTTCGACATCCACGAGATCGCGATCCACCACCGCATCGGCATGCTCGAGGTCGGTGAGACCTCGCTGGCGGTCGTCGTGTCCTCGGAGCACCGTGCGGAGGGCTTCGCCGCCACGCACCGAGCCGTCGATCGCGTGAAGGAGTCGGTCCCGGTCTGGAAGCGCGAGCACGGCCCGGACGGCGCAACGTGGCAAGAAGGCGTCCCCGCCCGCCCGGTCGAGTGACGATGACTGACCCGGTCGCACGATTCTGTCCTCGCTGCGCGTCCCCCGCGGTGCCGGTGGTCGCTGGCGCCCGCCACTCGCGGTGCACGGCCTGTGGTCACACGGTCTGGTCGAACCCGGTCCCGGTGGCCGGCGCCCTCGTGATGCGCGAGGGACGCGTCCTGCTCAGCCGCCGAGGGCCGGACGCGCTCGGCGGCGTCGGCCGATGGGCCTACCCCGGCGGGTTCGTCGAGCTGGGTGAAACGCCGGAGGAGACTGCACTTCGCGAAACGAACGAGGAAGTCGGCCTCGACAATGTGCGACTGACCGGAGTCGTGGGCCTGCCGGTCGCCTCGACGGCGCCCTCGCACGTCGTCATCGCGTATCGCGCGGAGGCAGACGGCGACCCCTATCCCGGCGATGACACCACCGAGGTCCGCTGGTTCGAGCTCGACGAGATCCCGTGGGACGAACTCGCATTCCCGACGACGGTCGAGACACTACGGTCGCTGGTCCGAGGCACGGCCGGCTTGGCCCTCGAGCCGCAGCATCCGATGCCGGCCGCGGAGGCCACCGTTCTCGATCCGTTCTGCGTTGCATGCGCCGCCCCGACGAAGGCCGCGTCCTCCGACCTCCCGCACGGCGTCTGTACATCGTCGGAGTGCGGCACGCACCGCTGGCGTAATCCGGCCGTCGGAACGTCGGCCTTCCTCGTGCGCGAGGGCCGAGTGCTCCTCGCCCGGCGGGCGGCCACGATGAGTCGGGGCGGCGGCCAGTGGACGGGCCCGGGCGGCCACCTCGAGCACGGTGAGACGCCCGAAGGGGCACTCGAGCGCGAACTGGCGGAGGAGGTCGGCGTACGCGCCTCGGTCATCGGCCTGAACGGCGTGCACGCCCTGCGTGATCCTTCGGTGGTGTTCTTCTCCTACATCGCGACGACCGAGGACGAACCTCGCGCCCTCGATGAGACGACCGAAGTGCGGTGGTTTGGCCGCGACGAGATTCCGTGGCCGGAGGTCTTCCTCGACTCCCGCGAACCACTGCGCATGCTGCTCCGAAGCGACGCGCTCGAGCGCAACTAACCCGCCCTACACCGCCCCGGCGCGGTAGTCGGGCGCCTCGATGTCGAAGGCGGTCGAGACGGCGAGGTCGGTCAGGCGCGAGCGGATGCGGGCCTCGAGCCGGTCGAAGTGCTTCGGCTCCTCGCCTCGACGCGCGCCTCGAGGTGGCGTGTCGCCCTCGCGTTGCGGGCGGAGGTTCGTTGTGATGATCGTCGGCAGCATCGCCAGATGGCGATGGTTGATGAGCTGGTAGAGCTTCTCGTTCACCCACGGGCTCGACTGCTCCGCACCGAGGTCATCGAGGACGAGCACCGGCACATCGAGGAGCTCGCGGAAGACCTCGTCGAAGCGTGAGTTCGAGTTCGGCCCGTAGGTCGCGCGCAGCTGGTCGAGCAGGTCCGGCACGTTCGCGAAGCAGACGCGGTCGCCCCGCTCGAGGCGGTAGCCGGCCGCAGCCGCCGCGAGGTGCGTCTTGCCCGAGCCGTTGCCACCCGAGAGCACGAGCCAGCCGTGCGGCTCCTCCGCCCAACCTCGGACGAGGCGGTAGGCGGACTCCAGGCTGTCCCGGCTGCGGCCTCGAAGGCCGCGCCCACCGGGACTGAAGTTCTCGAAGGTGAAGGCGCGCAGGCGCTCGCGGGTCATGCCACCGACCTCGAAGTAGGAGGGCGACGAGGCCTCCTGCAGCACCAGCACCTGCGAGATCGAGGGGTCGGTGAGCCGGCTCCCGAGGCGCGTGTCGATCTCGGCGGGCGGGCGCTCGCACGTGAAGACGGTCGGCATCGCCGTGTAGAAGCGGTGCGACACGAGCTGGAAGAACTTCTCGCGCGCCCAGGGCGTCAAAGAGTACGAATCGAGGTCGTCGAGAACGAGCAGCGGCGCCGTCCGCAGTTGCTCGAGCAGTCGCTCGTAGGGCAGCTCCGCCTCCTCGTCGTAGGAGGCGCGCAGCTGGTCGAGCAGGTCGGCGACCGGGAAGAACAATGCCGGGTGTCCGCGCTCGATGGCACGATTCGCGATCGCGGCGGCGAGGTGCGTCTTGCCGCAGCCCGGGACGCCGGTCAGCACGAGCCAGCCCTCGGGCGCCTCGACCCAGCGCTCGGCAAGCGAGACCGCGTGCTCGTAGCGCCGCTGCGAGGCGACGTCGTCCGAGCGCCCCTGGCGGATCAGCGTGTCGAAGGTCATGCGCGCCAGCGCACCGAGCCGCGAGTAGCTCAGCAGCCGGTCGTGCCTCGCACGGCCGTCCTCGCGACGCACGCACTCGCACGGTTCGGGCTTGCCGAAGCGCGGGTCCTCGGGGTCGCCGGTCACGCGGACGAAGCGCGCGCCCTCGCAGATCGGGCAGACGTCGTCGGCAGCGGAGGCCTCAGGGCCAGTGGCGGTGGAAGAGCTGGCCGTAGGGATCTCCTGGCGCGCCGCCGACCGTTCCGCGATCGCTCGCTGCGCGCTCAACAGCTCCCCCAGCGGGTGCATCGTCATCGCGTCCCTCCGCCTCCCAGCGGCGCAGCACCGCCTCCGCGTAGCGCCACGAGCGCGCATTCCGCAGCGCCGCCAGCCGAATCGCCTCGACGATCCAGGCCGCCGGGTACCGCTCCGTCGCCGCCGCCAGCGCCTCGGCGATCGCCGGCGTCAGCGGCCCGATCTCCTGCTCGTACACCGAGGCCGCCTCGACGGGCCGCTCCGGCACCGACGTCGCACGCGCCGCGCGGCCACCGACCTCAAGCCCCCCGCGCACCCGATCGAGGCTGCGGCGTCCCGCCTCGTTGTTCACGAGGACGAGCGCATCGCCGTCCTCGAGCTCGCACCTGAGCAGCGTCCCGCGCGCTACTGCGGCTGCGAGTCCCGCCTCGAGCGCAGCGCGCCCGCCGAGGCGCTCGAGCGCCCGCTGCAGCGGCGCCTCGTTGGCGAGCGCGCTCGCGCGTACCGCTCGCATCGAACCGCGCTGACGCTGCACCGCGTAGAGCGCGTACAGCGTCACGCGCAGCTCCGCCTCGTCCTCGATGGCCGGCAGCACCTCGACGAAGAGCTGCGCCGGCAGCGTCGTCGCCGCGCCGCCGGTGACGAAGCCCTCGAACGTGCCGTCTCCGCCTCGATCGCCCGCGCTCACACGAAGTCGCCGCGTGGCTCGCGCAGGACGAGGTCCTGGAACGACGCGGTGCGATTGCGGAAGCGCACGGTGACGGTGTCGGTGGGGCCGTTGCGGTGCTTGGCGATGATGATCTGCGCGAGACCGCTCGGGTGCTGGCCACCGGGCTCGTCCGGGTGCTGCTCCTGCCACTCCTGCGGTGTCTGATAGACGTCCTCGCGGTAAATGAACATCACCACGTCGGCGTCCTGCTCGATCGAGCCGGACTCGCGCAGGTCGGACAGCATCGGGATGTGCGGGTGGCGCGTCTCGACGGCACGCGAGAGCTGGGCGGCGGCGATCACCGGTACGCGCAGCTCGCGCGCCAGCTCCTTGAGTGCGCGGCTGATGCCCGAGATCTCGTTCGCCCTCGTGTCCATGCGGCCGGCGCCGTGCAGCAGCTGCAGGTAGTCGACGATCACGAGGTCGAGCCCGTGGTCGGCCTGCAGCCTTCGGCACTTGGCGCGGATCTCCGGCACGGTGAGCGCCGCCGAGTCGTCGATGAAGATCTTCGCCTCGCCCAGCGCACCGATGGCGTGCATGATGCGGCGCTCCTCGTCCTCGCGGTGCATGCCGAGGCGGAGGCGCGTGGCGTCGACTTCGGCCTCGGACGAGAGCAGGCGCATCGCGAGTTGCTCGCCCGACATCTCCAGGGCGAAGAAGGCGACCGTGCCGTGCTGGCCGACGGCGGCATTGCGGGCGAAGTTCAGCAGCAGCGACGACTTCCCGACGCCGGTGCGCGCCGCGAGGATCACGAGGTCGCCGCGCTTGAACCCGCCCAGCACCGTGTCGAGGTCCATGAAGCCGGTGCGCACGGCCGTCACATGCAGCGCGTCCTCGGCGTCACCGGGGTCCTCGAGGAACGCCTCGAGCAGGCCGCGCAGGCGCTTGAAGTCGCCCGCCGACTCCGCCGAGCGCAGACCGAGGAGCAGCGTCTCCGCCTCGGCGAGCACCCTCGAGGCGTCGGGGCCGCCGTCGTAGGCGATGCGGGCGATCTGGCCTGCGGCATCGATCATGCGGCGATAGAGCGCGTCGCGCGCGACGATGCGCGCGTGCGCCTCGACGCCGACGGCCGTGTAGTACTTGCTCGCGAGCTCGACGAGGAAGGGCTCGCCGCCGACGGCATCGAGGTGCCCGGCCACGAGCAGCTCGTGGGCGACGGTCGGGATCGTGATCGACTCGCCGCGCTCGGCGACCGTCAGCGCGGCCTCGAAGCACCAGCGGTTCTGCTCGCGGAAGAAGTCCTCGGGATCGACGATCGGCAGGACGCGCGCGTACGCCTCGTCGTCGAGCAGCATCGAGGCCAACACGGCCTCCTCGGCGCCCACATCGTGCGGCGGGAGGCCGGACTGCGCGCCCTGGCGGGTGGGACGGGAGTTCTCGTCGGCCCGGAATCTGGCCGGGCGGCCGCCGATGACCACTGGGCGGCCCGCCTAACTGCTAGCTCTGGGCAGCGGCCTCCTCGGGCGCGTCCGAGTCGTCGGACTCATCGGACGTCGAGGCGGCGGACCCAGCATCGAGGTTGGATTCGCCCGACTCCGACACACCGTCGGTGCTCGCTGCGCTGGCGCTGACCGTGGCTTCCTCGACTTCCGGCGGAGCCAGAAGCCGCTGGACGGCTGCCTCGACGCCTTCCGGCGCCTCGGCATCCACGACCACCACCGTGGTCTCCGCCGTCACGTTACGCGACAGACGGATGGGCACGGTGTAGACACCAACGCTCCGAATCACCTCGGGCAGCAGGATGCGGCGCCGGTCCAGTTCTTCGCCAAGAATCTCCCCAGCCTTCTCGGCGACGTCAGCATTTGTGACAGAACCGTACAAGCGCCCCTGCTCGCCTACCCTGACGGCCATTACGAGCGGTTGGCTCGAGAGCGTGCCGACCAGCCCTCGTGCCTGCTCGTCCTGGGCCCGCTGCCGCTCCTCCTCGATTGCAGCGAGCTCTTCAGCCCGCTGGAGCAGGTGCGGCGTTGCCGGTGCGGCGAGGCCGCGCGGCAGAAGGAAGTTTCGGGCATACCCATTGGCGACGGTTTTCACCTCGCCCATGGAGCCTGAGCCCTCCACGGTTTCCAGGAACACGACCTTCACGGCAGGACACCCTCTCAGCGTGTCGGAGCCGGGACGCCGCCCATATTCGGCTGGCGAGCCGCACCGATCTCGTGGTTGTCGACAGGCTTGTCCCCGGGGCCGGCCAACGTGTCCAAGGCCAGATACCGCCGGGTGTTGGAAACCCTGTGGAACGGAGCCCACAGGGTACCGATGCCCCGACTTCCCACGCAATCGATGCCGCCTCGCCGCCTGGGCGGCACGCGATCGACGATAGAACAATCGTTCCATCGATGTCAAACATCTGTTCTGGGGGGCACCCGCGGCGCTAGTCGTCGGCGTCGACGCCTGCCAGCAGCGCGGGCAGAGCGCCCTCGTAGCGCTCCGCCATCGCGTCGATCGCGAGGTCGATCGGTCCGAGCCGCATCCGGTCGCCGCCGACCACGCCGAGGCTGGTCGCCGGCACGCCGGCCTCGGCGGCCAACGCCTCGAGCGCCTCGACATCGCGCGTGGCGACGAGGAAGCGCGACTGCGCCTCGCCGAAGAGCGCGGCATCGAGGCGTGCGCCGAGCTCGACCGAGGGCGCGTCGAGACCCGCGCCGGCAGCCATGCAACTCTCGGCCAGCGCGACAGCGAGACCACCGTCGGCGCAATCGTGCGCGGCCGTGAGGAGCCCGCGCGCGTGGGCATCGAGGACAAGGCGCTGCACGCGCGCCTCGAGGTCCAGGTCGATCGTGGGGAGGCCCGCGGCCCGTCCCCACGTCAGCGCCTGATACTCGGAGCCGGCGAGCGTCCCGGCCGGCTGGGCGATCGGCTGACCGAGCAGCACAAGCGTGTCGCCCGCGGACGGCGCGATCGTGAGGCGAGAGTCGACGTCGTCGAGCACGCCCACGAGGCCAATCGTCGGCGTGGGGTAAATCGCGCCGGTCGGCGTCTCGTTATAGAGCGAGGCGTTGCCCGAGATGACGGGGGTGCCGAGGGCACGACACGCGTCGGACAGGCCGATGATCGACTGCTCGAGCTGGTACGCGACATCCGGCTTCTCGGGGTTGCCGAAGTTCAGGCAATCCGTCACAGCCGCTGGGGTCGCGCCCGTCGCCACGACGTTGCGCGCGGCCTCGGCGACCGCGATGGCGGCCCCGATGCGCGGCTCGAGGGCCACGAAGCGCCCGTTGCAGTCGGTCGCGACCGCTACGCCTCGAGGCGTGCCGCGCAGCCACAGGACGGCCGCGTCGCCACCCGGCTTCACGACGGTGTTGTTCAGCACCTGGTGGTCGTACTGACGATAGATCCAGCGCCGGCTGGCGATGTTCTCCGAGCCCAGCAGACGCAGCAGCGCCTCGTTGGCAGCGGTCGGCTCGAGGTCGGGCTGGGCCTCGAGATCCTCGCCCTGAAGGCGGTCAAGGATGGGCGGCCGCGCCGCCTCGGGCGGGTACTGAGGCGCGTTCGTGAGCACCTCGATCGGCGCGCTCGCCACCACCTGGTCGCCGTCACGGATGGTGGCGTGCTGGTCCTCGGTGACGACGCCGATGACGTCGGCGTGCAGCTCCCAGCGACGGAAGAGGGCGAGCACGTCATCGAGGTGCTCGCGCTTCGGGATGACGAGCATGCGCTCCTGCGACTCGCTCAGCATGACCTCGTAGGGCGTCATGCCCTGCTCACGCCTCGGGACGCGCGCCACATCGATGTCGATGCCGGTGCCGGCGCGCGCGGCCGCTTCGACGGCGCTCGAGGTGAGGCCGGCGGCGCCGAGGTCCTGCAGGCCCTCGATCCAGTCGCCGTGCTGCTCGGCCAGCTCCACGCAGGCCTCCATCAGCAGCTTCTCCATGAAGGGGTTGCCCACCTGCACGGCCGGCCGGCGCTCGGCCGAGTCCTCGTCGAGCTCGACCGAGGCAAAGGTGGCGCCGTGGATGCCGTCGCGCCCGGTATCGGCGCCGACGAGCACGATCGGGTTGCCCGGGCCTCGAGCCGCGGCCGACAGCAAGTGCTCGCGACGACCGACGCCGACGCACATCGCGTTGACGAGCGGGTTGCCCGAGTACGAGGGGTCGGTCTGCACCTCGCCGCCCACGGTCGGCACGCCGATGCAGTTGCCGTAGCCGCCAATGCCGGCGACGACGCCTCGGAAGAGGTGGCGGTTGTGTGCCTCGGACAGCGGGCCGAAGCGCAGCGAGTCGAGCAGCGCGACCGGGCGCATGCCCATCGCGAAGATGTCGCGCAGGATGCCGCCCACGCCGGTGGCCGCGCCTTCGTAGGGCTCGATCGCCGAGGGATGGTTATGTGACTCCATCTTGAAGACGGCGCACCAGCCGTCACCGAGGTCGATCGCGCCGGCGTTCTCCTGACCGACCTCGGTTAGGACGTAGGGGCCCGAGGTCGGGAAGTGATGGAACAGCGGCCTCGAGTGCTTGTAGCCGCAGTGCTCCGACCAGAGCGCGCCCACCATGCCGAGCTCGACGTCGGTCGGTTCGCGGTCGAGGAGGTCGAGCAGGCGCTCGTACTCCGCCCTCGACATTGCCACCTGCGCGAGCGTGTGGTCGTCGACGGGCATCGCCGCTCCTCCGTGCTGGGGAGGCTCAGCGTAGCAGCGCCTTGGGACAGGCGGCAGGCTGCCGTCCTGTCAGGGTGCCGAAGGGGTCACCGCATCGAGAACGGCGGGTACTGATCGACCTGGAGGTAGAGGTACGCCGAGATGCGGGCGGACCAGCGGCCCACGCCGACGAGGAATTCGAAGGCCCCACGAGGGAACGACCCCGTGACCACCACGGCCAGAACGGCGTAGAACCAGACGAGGACGGCGAGGAAGCCCAGAACGGCCAGCACCAGCAGATGCGGCACCGCCAGCAGCCACTTCACGAGTGGGAGCCAGCGGTTGTACTCAGCGGCCCGCTGCACGTCGAAGTGCAGGTACGGGTACGCGCCGTCATCGAAGGAGAACGGTGGGTACGGTGAATCGTGGAAGAGGATGTAGGCCATCACGTTGTAGTTCCAGCGTGACGCTCCGACCACGAGGCGGAAGATCGGCTCCGGGTACTGCTTCGTGAAGAGGATGATGAAGAACGCGATGAACGCGAGCACCCGCGCGAGGCTCTGCAGCACGTTGGCAACCATGAGCTGGGGGATCGCGAGGATCCACCGCACGAGGATCAGCCATCGGCCGGTCGCGGTCGGGTAGTCGACATCGAATCTGACGGGATACGAACCCGGGGCAGGCATGGTCATGGCGCACCTCCATCACCGCCGCTGCCTCAGGATAACGAATGTATCGTCGCGCGCCAGCGTCAGGCGGGCGTCGAGACCCCCACGGCATCGAGGACCGAGCGCCAGATCACGTTCCCGTCCTCGCCGCCCAGCTTCGGATCGCAGGCGCGCTCGGGGTGCGGCATCATGCCGAGGACGTTGCCGCGCTCGTTGAGCACGCCGGCGATGTTCCGCGCGGAGCCGTTCGGGTTCGCCTCCAGCGTGACCTCGCCCGAGGCCGTGGCGTAGCGGAACGCGACGCGCCCCGCATCCTCGAGCATGTCGAGCGTGGCCTCGTCGGCGAAGTAGTTGCCCTCGCCGTGCGAGATCGGGATGCGCAGCGCGCGACCGGCCTCGATGCCGCTCGTGAACGGCGAGCCTCGACCTTCGACGACCAGGTGCACGTCGTCGCAGCGGAACTGCAGCGAGACGTTACGCATCAGCACACCGGGCAGCAGCCCCGCCTCGCACAGGATCTGGAACCCGTTGCAGACGCCGATGACCAGGCCGCCTCGATCGGCGTGCCGCTGGACGGCGGACATGACCGGCGAGAAGCGCGCGATGGCGCCAGTCCTCAGGTAGTCGCCGTACGAGAAGCCGCCGGGCAGCACGACAAGCTCGTCCGGCTCGATGACGGTGTCGCGGTGCCAGACGCGACGAGACTCGATACCGACGGTCTGAAGCGCGTACACGCAGTCACCGTCGCTCCAGGTGCCGGGAAAGACGACCACCGCGGCCCGCACGCCGTACCTCCGAGGGGAGTGCTCGAGAAGTCGAGGTGCCCAGTATAGGCGCGTGGACTCGATAGGCCGAGGCTAGGCGTCGTCCTCGCCGCGCTCGCGGGTGAGCGCCGGCGGTCGGGGCGCGCGCGGGCGGTTGCGCGGAGGCGGCGTCGCAGCCTCGGCAGGCTCGGCGCCGTCGGAATCGCCGTCCAGACCGCGATCGGCGCGCTCACGCTCGGTCGGGGCCGGGTACTCGATGCGCGGGTGGTACACGGCGGTGAGCGCCGTGGTGAACGACTGGCCGACCGCGGCGAGATCACGGAGCGAGATGTCGCACTCCGTGAACTGCCCCTCCTCGATGCGCTCGCGAATCACGCCCTCGATGATGGCCCGAATGCGCTCGGCGGAGTGGTCGGAGCTCGCACGGACGCTCGCCTCGGCGGCGTCGGCGAGCATGACCAGGGCGGCCTCGCGGGACTGTGGCTTCGGGCCGGGGTATCGGAACAGTGCAGGATCGACGCTCGGGTCGGCCTCGGCGGCGCGCCGGTAGAAGAACGAAGCCATGCGCGTGCCGTGGTGCTGCGGGATGAACTGCACAACCGCCGCCGGGATGCCCTCTTTCCTCGCGATCTCGACGCCCGCCGTCACGTGCTGGTGGATCACTCTCGTGCTCTGGAGCGGGTCGAGGCCCTCGTGCGGGCTCTCGCCGGGGGGCGCGTTCTCCACGAAGAAGGCGGGCGCCACGAGCTTTCCGATGTCGTGGTAGTAGGCGCCGACACGGGTGAGCAGCGGATCGGCGCCGATGCGATCCGCCGCCCGCTCCGCCAGGTTCCCCACGAGCACCGAGTGCTGGAACGTGCCCGGCGCCTCGTCCTGGAGCCGTCGGAGCAGCGGATGGCTGAGCTGCGAGAGCTCCATGAGCTCCACCCTCGTGACGATGCCGAACGGGCGGCTGAGGAGGATGAAGGTGCCGACCGCGATGGTGGCGGCCAGCAGACCGCCGGCCAGCGAGGCGCCCGACATCCACAGCAGGTCGACGGGGCGCCGATCGGCGTCGAGCAGCCACATCGAGACGAGTGCGACCTCGGCGGCCGCAGCCGTCGCGAGGCCAGCAACGAGGTAGCGCTGGAGTCGATCGGCCCGCACGGCGAACAGCAGCCCGCTCAACGACGACGCGGCGATCACCAGCACGAGGCGAGCCAGCTCGAGGAGACCGAGCTGGCCGCCGTTCACCGGCAACGAGACCGCGACGAACATGGTGCTCAGCAATAGAACGAGCGTGAGCAGGACGGCGACCCCGGCATCGAGCAGGACCGCCGCCGCGATCGAGGATGCGGCAAACG
>JAWKPM010000021.1:0-29521 GCA_041390625.1 Dehalococcoidia bacterium
AACGCCTACGAGGCCGCGGCGCGCGACGTCGCACTCCTCGATTGGCATGCGGAGAACGGCGAGTTGCCGGACCGCGTCAACCTGCTGCCGTATGCATGGCTGCGCGCCGGCCTGGCCGCCGTCCGCTCAGGCGACGCCGTGGGCGGGCAGCAGCTGTTCGCGACGGCGGTGCAAGGCCACGAGACCAGTCTTATCGGTCTCGCGGCCGCGACTTACCTCGGCGGGCTGAACAGCGGCATCGGGCCCGACCAGGCCTGCTCGCTGGCCGAGAGCGTGGTGCAGACACGCCTCGAGGAGTGGGTGCGGATCTGGGACTTCGGCACGGCGAACCCGCCGCACAGCGTGTTCGACCTCTGCCGCTAGCGCCCTCGAGGCGCGGGCCTCACGAGGCCGCGTGCGCCTCGGCGTCGGCCTCGCGATCGGCGTCGGGCGTCTCGACAACCGCGTGCCGAGGTGGGGTCGAGAACGCGAGGGCGAGCGCGGCGACGGCGAAGAGCACCGCGAAGGCGACGAACGGCCCGTTGTAGGACCCCGAGCGCTCGAACCAGAGCCCCGTAGCGAACGGCCCGATCGCGTTGAACGTCATCTGCACCGGCTGGAATGATCCTCGGATCACGCCGAGCGAGCGCCGCCCGAAGAGGTCGGCGTAGATCACCTGGTTCAGCGTGACCGTGCCGCCGAAGAAGAGGCCGTACACGACGGCGTAGATCATCCCGCCTCGAACGTCGTTGACTCCGACGAGGAGCAAGATCCCGAGGCCCTGCCCGAGCATCGTCACCATCATCGTCCAGCGCGCGGTGAGCCTCGTCGCGATCGCCCCGCCGATCAGCCCCCCGGCCGCCCCCATCAGCGAGAACACGGCAACCACGAGGGCGGCGTCGGTCGCCTCGAGGCCCTGCCCCTCCATGTACGGAATCTGGTGGAAGTTGATCGAGCCGCCGCAGAACATCAGCAGCGCGATCGCGGACCCGACGAGCCAGTACGCGCGTGTGTGCGTCGCCTCCCGCAGTGTGAAGTCGGTGTGGAGGGCGATCGCCGCGGCCTCGGCTTCGTCGGTGGGTGCGGCGTCGCCGTCGGGCAGCAGCCCGCGGTCTTCGGGCCGGCGGTGCATGAAGAGCAGCGGCGGGGCGATGCCCACCGTCGCGATGATCGCGGCCAACGCGAGCCAGCCGTTGCGCCAGTCACCCGTCGCGTCGATCACGAGCGCCACCAGCAGCGGGAACGATGCCATCGCCAGGCGCGGACCAAGCGCGACGAGCGCGATCGCGAGGGGGCGACGGCGCACGAACCAGTTCGACACCGCCACGAACGCCGAGGCGTTGACGGCGCCCACGGCAAGCGCGCGCCCGACCGAATACAGCACCAGCAGCTGCCAGAGCGCGGTGATCCTCGAAAGCGCCACGAGCAGCAGCGCCATCGCCGTCGCGGCCGGGGGCACGATCCAGCGCCCGCCTCGACGGTCGAGGATGGCGCCGACCACGGGCGAGGCGAACGCAGCAGCGAAGCCGCCGAGGGTCAGCGCGAGGGAGATGTCGGCGCGGCCCCAGCCGAACTCTTCTTCGAGTGGCCGCACGAAGACGCCGAGCACGGGGTTGAAGAACACGACCGAGCCGACTGCCGCGCTGAACGCTGCAGCCGTGACCACCCAGCCGTAGTAGAGCCGTCGACCGCCCGTGAGCGGGCTCCCCTCGCGGCGCAGACACCGAGTCTACCAGCGCACGAGGGCTCGCCCGAGCCGGTACGATGGTCGTGGAATCGAGGTCTGCATGCTACGAGCCATCCGGCTGATCGTCCTCGGCATCATCGGCGCGGCCGTCGGTGCCTTCGCCGGACGCCTCGCCGCCGACGTCCGTCGACAGATCGATGCGGGGCTCGCGCCCTCGGTCGACCCCTCGACGATCGAGCTGCGGCCTCGAGACGTCGTGCCGGGGCTCCTCGCGGCGATGCGCAGCGGCGACCGCCCGTGGTCGTATCTGCACATCCCGGCGTGGTTCGTGGCCTTCGCCGTCAACTTCGCGCTCGCCGCCTTCAGCGAGGAGCTCGAGCCGCTGCGGAAGGCCGCTGGCCTCGACCTGTTCGACGGCGGCGAGGAGCACGAGGACGACCATGCCGAGCCCGCCGGCGTCGACTACGTCGAGGTCGAGGCCTCCGAGGTCTCCACGGACGGTCAGACGGGCACCGCTTCGTTCTAGGCCGTCCAGCGCCCCCCGCGCTGGCCCCGAACGCGGGCTGAACCCACACTCGCCGCCACCGGGCGGTGCGGTACCATCGAATGCACATCGATTCGACTGACTCGGCGCCGGGAGGCCGAAGTGACGGTCGCGGTCGTCATCGTCGCAGCCTATCTGCTGGGTTCCGTTCCCACCTCGTACATCGTGGTCCACCGCTTCACGGGCCGCGACATTCGGACGATGGGCACCGGGAACCCCGGCACGATGAACGTGCTCGACTCCGTCGGCTTCCGCGCGGCGTTCCTCGCCGGCGCGGGCGACGTGGTGAAGGGCATGGCCGCGGTCGGCCTCGCGCTCGCGGTGGGCCTCGATGACCTCGGCGTCGTGCTCACGGCCTTCGCGGCGGTGGTCGGGCACGACTACTCGGTGTTCCTCCGCTTCGATGGCGGCCACGGGACCGCTGCCGTGATCGGCAGTCTGCTGATGCTCATGCCGCTCGAGGCGGGCGTCGCCGGCAGCACCGGGTTCGCGCTGGCCCTGCTCATCCGGAACCGACGCATCGGCGGCCTGGTCTCGATGGCGCTGCTGCCCGCCCTGGCCGTGGCGACTGACGTGCCCGCTGTGCGTGTGTACGGCGCGTTCGCGCTGATGGCGTTCATGCTGGTGCAGATCGTGCGCGACGAGGGCTTCTCGTTGAGTCCCGTGCGGACGCGCGCGCGGCGCTGATCGATGCCTGAGCCCGCCTTCCCGACCGAGTTCCTCACCACCCTCGAGGACTTCCGGCAGACCACCCGAGGCTCGGCGCACGAGGTGCCACTGGCCCGCGCCGCCCTCCTGATCGCCCGCAGCGAGCGCCCCGATCTCGACGCCGACGGTTACGAGCGTCGGCTGCAGGAGGTCGCCTCCACCCTCGAAGCGCGCATTCGAGGTGTGACGGACCTCGACAGTCGCATCGACGCCGCCTGCTCGCTCCTCTTCGAGGAGCTGGGCTTCCGTAACGACACCGAGGAGTACGCGCACCCACGCAACCTGATGCTCGACCAGGTGATCGAGCGTCGAACGGGCATCCCCGTCACGCTCGCGCTCGTCTTCCAGGAGGTCTGCCAGCGCGCGGGCGTCGATGCGCGAGCCGTCGGCCTCCCCGGCCAGGTCGTCGCGCGCCTCGAGGTGCCGGACGGCGAGCCGATCTTCGTCGACGTCGCCGCGGCGGGCCTGCGCCTGAGCGCCGAGGACTGCCGCGAGATCGTGCGCCGGATCTACGGCCGGCGCACGGCCTTCCGCGACTCGTTCCTCGAGCCGATCACGCCTCGTCAGGTGCTGCAGCGGCTGCTGCTGAACCTCAAGGCCCGCGCCCTGCAGCGGGGCGAAGAGGAGCGCGCGGCCCGCGCCATCGAGTTGCTGCTCGCGCTCTTCCCGTGGGACCTCGACGAGCTGCGAGACCGCGGCATGCTGCACGAGCGTCTGGGCGACTACCCCGGCGCGCTCGAGGACCTCGAGATCTACGTCCGCTATCGGGCCTCCGCGCGCGACGCGGACACAGTCGCGGAGACGGTGCGGTCGCTGCGGCGCCACGTCCCTCCCGACGCCTCGTAACCGGCGGCCGACCTCGACCGATCGAGGGGCGATCGTGTGGCGCCGATGGGGCAACGTTGATAGTGTCGGAGCGTGGGCCGGATCGCCCACCATGCCGGTGCGCATAGCGGTCATTCGACCGACGGACGGGACGACTGCCTCATGGACCACAGCGCGGTGACGGACCACCTGCACGAGGCGTCACCGGCCGTGACCCACCCGTCCTCGGCGGCCCCCGTGACGAGCCTCCACTCCGTCACGACCGCGGCATCGAGTTTCATCGCCCACGGCGAGACGCTGACCTACACGACCACGCACGCCCTCGAGTTCATCGACATCACCGAGGACATTCGGGCCTCGGTGCAGCGCTCCGGGCTGCGCTTCGGCCAGGTCGCGGTGTTCTCCGGCCACACCACGGCCGCGATCATCGTGAACGAGCACGAGCCGCTGCTGCTCAACGACATGGCGCGCGTGATCTCAAGGCTGTCGCCGGCCAGCGACTACTACGAGCACAACGACTTCTCCATCCGCACCGTGAACATGAACGAGGACGAGTGCGCCAACGGCCACTCGCACTGCCAGCACCTCTTCCTCGGCTGCAGCGAGACGCTGCCGGTCCACGACGGCGACCTTCGTCTCGGGCGGTACCAGCGCTGCTTCCTCATCGAGCTGGACCACGGCCGACGTCGCGATGTCGTCGTGCAGGCGATTGGCGTCGCGGGCGACTAGCGCGCCGTCCGCCGGCATGGCCTCGAGGCCTGATACCGGCGCCCCCGTGCTCCGAACGCTCCACGCCGCCGGCAACTACCGCGCGCTGCACCCGCTCGCGAAGCATCCCGCCGTCGACGCCATCGAGGCCGATGTCTGGATCGCCGGCGACCGCGTGCTCGCCCACCACGAGCGCCCCATCGGCGACCTGCCCCTCCTGCTGAGCAATCGCGGCATCCGAGGCCCGATCCCCGACCCCGTCGAACTGGATGAGCTGCTCGCCGCCGTCGAGGGCCACTGCCGCCTCGTCCTCGATGTGCGCTCGTGGTTCGGGGATCCCGCGCCCGACCTCGCGCGGCGGCTCGCGCCGCACGTGGGGCGCAAGGACGTCTCGATCACGTGCGAGTCGTGGAAGGTCGCGGACCGCGTGCGCGCCTGGCTGCCCGACGTGCCCGTGGCGTACTCGGTGCGGCAGGAGCGTCAAGCGAGGCGCTTCGTCGGACTCCGCCTGGACGGACGCATCCCGCCGACGCCGATCGCCATCCGCCACACCCTCCTGATCGACGAGATGGCCGTCGAGGCGCTGCACGAGCACACGCCGCACATCTCGGCATGGACCGTCGACGACGTCGATCGCGCCATCGAGCTCGCCTCGTGGGGCGTCGATGAGGTGGTGTCGAATCGCCTGCAGGTCCTGAACTCGCTGTAGGCACCAACGACCCAGCGGCTACGATCGCGCCGCGGGCTCCCGAGAACGACGAGCGGAACGAGGCCGACATGGACGACTTCGCGCTCGCCGAACGCGAGACGCCGCTGCTCCCGATCATCCTCGAGGAGATCGAGCGCGCCGGAGGGCGCATCACCTTCGCGCGCTTCATGGACCTCGCCCTCGGGCATCCCGAGCACGGCTACTACGCGCGCGAGGACCTCCGTTGGGGGCCCGAGGGCGACTTCGAGACCTCACCCGAGGTGCACCCCATCTTCGGCTACCTCTGGGCGCGACAGATCGAGGAGTGCTGGCAACGCCTCGGCCGGCCGGCCACGTTCGACCTCGTCGAGGTCGGGGCGGGCTCAGGCGCCTTCTCACGCTCGATGCTCACCTGGCTGCGCGAGCGCGCGCCCACCTGCTTCGAGGCCGCACGACCGGTGCTCCTCGATGGCCACCCGCGTCGCCTCGAGGGTCAGCGCGCGGCGCTGGCGGGCGCCGGCCTCGAGGCGCGGCATGCCCTCCTCGGGGACTGGCTCGCGGAGGACACGCCTGTCGAGGGCGTGATCATCTCGAACGAGCTGTTCGACGCGTTCCCGGTGCACATCGTGGAACGCCGCGGCCGCACCCTCCACGAGTGGCACGTCACCGTCGAGGACGGCGAGCTCGCGTTCGTCCTCGACGCGGCGAGCACGCCGGCGCTCGCCGCGTACTTCGAACCGCTCGGCCTTGAGCCCGGCGAGGGCTGCCGCGCCGAGGTCTCACTCGACGCCATCGAGGGGATGCGCGCCCTCGATGCACGCCTGGGGCGGGGCTACCTCGTGACGATCGACTACGGCTACGAGGCCGCCGAGCTGTACGCCTCGTGGCGACGGATGGGCACGCTGATGGCCTTCCGCCACCACAGCCCACAGCCGAACCCGCTCTCCCGCCCCGGCCGCACCGACCTCACCGCGCACGTCGACTTCACCTCGCTGGCCGCGGCGGCATCAGGCTGCGCGAGCGCGCCACTGACGACCCAGGCCGAGGCGCTCGTCGCCCTCGGGCTGGGCGAGGCGCTCGAGGCCGCGCGGGAGCGGATGGGCGAGGACCTCGCCGCCTTCGCTTCGGCACGGCGTGCCGCCGACACGCTCGTCGAGCCCGCGGGCCTCGGTCGCATCCGGGTGCTCGTGCAGGCGAAGGGCGTCCCCCTCGAGGGGCTGCGCTGCCTCGCGAGCCCGCTCGGCTGAGCACCTCGAGGCCCGCACTGAAGCGTCGAGGCCTGCCCGAGCGTGCGATAATGCTCATATGACCCTCTCCGAGCACTACAGCGAGACGCTGATCGACCACTTCGAGCACCCGCGCAACGCGGGCGCGATGGCGGATGCGAACGCGGAGGGTTACGTCGTGAACCCCGTCTGCGGCGACTCGATGCGGCTCTTCCTGCGCGTCGAGGACGGTCGCATCGCCGCCGCCTCGTTCCTCACTTCGGGCTGCCCGGCCTCGATCGCCACATCGTCCGCGGCGACGGAGCTCGTGCAGGGGCTGACGCTCGAGGACGCCGAGGCGCTCACGCGTGAGCAGTTCGCAGACGCGGTGGGCGGCCTCCCCCGCTCGAAGGTGCACTGCTCGGTCCTCGCGACGCAGGCGATCCACAACGCCGCCGAGGCCTGGCGCGCCACCATCTAGGTCGCACCGTTCGCCCGCACGCCCGCGAGGTTCGCGCTAGAATCGCGCCCGAGTCACCGGACATCCCAGCGTCGACCTGGAAGGACGCCCATGCGTCGATTCGATTTCTATCGCCCGACCGCGCTGACCGAGGTCGCTTCGCTGTTCCAGCAGCACGGCGAGGGCGGAACGCTCCTGGCGGGCGGCACGGACATCCTCGTGCAGATGAAGGAGGCGGGCCGGACCGCTCGTTACGTCGTATCGCTGTCCGGTCTCCCCGACCTCGAGGGCATCTCGGGCGGCGGCGGTGCACCCCTGCGCATCGGCGCACGCACCCTGGTGGCGGACGTCGCGGCACATCCCGAGGTGCGGGCGCACTACCCGGCCCTCGCTGACGGCGCCTCGATCATCGGCTCGGTGCAGACGCGAAACCTCGCCACCATCGGCGGCAACGTCTGCAACGCCGCCCCCTCGGCCGACACGAGCCCCGCGCTCGCGGTCTACGAGGCGACCGTGCAAACGATGAGCGCCTCGGGCGGCCGCACGATCCCGATCAACGATTTCTGGACCGGCCCAGGACGCACCGTCCTCGAGCCCGGCGAGGTGGTGACGCACATCGAGCTGCCCGTGCGGCCGGCGCGCTCGAGCTCGCACTATCAGCGCCACACGCCTCGGAAGGTGATGGACATCGCGGCCGTCGGCACGGCGGTTTACCTCGAACTCGACGAGAGCGGCGCCTGCACGACGGCGCGCGTCGCCCTCGGCGCGGTCGCCCCGACCGTGATCCGCGCGCCGAAGACCGAGGCCGCCCTCGTCGGCCAGACCATCAACGAGGACTCGGCGGCCGCTGCTGCGAAGGTCGCCGCCACCGAGGCGACGCCGATCTCCGATCAGCGCGCCTCCGCCGAGTTCCGTACCTACCTCATCGAAGTCATGACGAAGCAGAGCATCCTCGAGGCCGAGCGCCGCGCCTCGGCGTAGCGCTTGCCGCTTCGATATCCCGCGCGACCAGCGAAAGGACCACGGCGCATGACGAAGCAGGTCTTCACCCTGCGGGTCAACGGCCGCGACCACGACGTCTTCAGCGAGCCGAACCGAACGCTCCTCGATGTCGTGCGTGACGAACTGCACCTCACCGGTGCCAAGGAGGGCTGCGGCACCGGCGACTGCGGCGCCTGCACGATGCTCATCGATGGGCGCAACGTGACGACGTGCCTGATGCTGGCGCCCGATGCCGTCGGCCGTGAGATCACGACCATCGAGGGCCTCGCCGAGGGCGAGCAGTTGCACCCCGTGCAGCAAGCCTTCATCGACAACGGCGGCGTGCAGTGCGGCTTCTGCATCCCCGGCATGATCATGTCGAGCGTGGCGCTGCTGGAGCGAAACCCTCACCCGACGCGCGACGAGATCCGCATGGAGATCGCCGGAAACCTCTGCCGTTGCACCGGGTACCGTAAGATCGTGGACGCCATCGAGACCGCGGCCAACGCCAACCCCTAGCGCGGCCCTCGATCCCCGCACCCGCATCGAAGCACCCCCAAGGAGCACGCGATGACCACCACCGAGCGACCCGAGCACACGGCCATCGGCAAGCGCGAGAAGCGCATCGAGGGACCGGGCAAGGTCACCGGCCTCACGCAGTACACCGCCGACGTCTCACTGCCGAACATGCTGCACTGCAAGCTCGTGCTGAGCCCGCATCCGCACGCCCGCATCATCAGCATCGAGGGGCGTGACGCCCTCACCGTCGACGGCGTGACGCACGTCATCACCGCCGAGGATCTCGCGCGCGGCACGAAGGACGGCTCGAACCCCGCCGTCGACGCCAGCAACCGAGGCGACGCGCTGCTCGCGCATCGCGAGGTCGTCTTCGCCGGCCAGCCGGTCGCCGCCGTGCTCGCGGAGACGCCGTGGGCCGCCGAGGAAGGCGCCGCCGCCGTCGTCGTCACCTACGAGGAGCTGCCCGCCGTCCTCGATGTCGAGGCCGCGATGCAGCCCGACTCGCCCCTCGCGCGCCCGCCCGTCGAGCACGTCGACCGCTCCGAGGAAGCCGCGCACGTCACCATCGACGTCCAGGAGGAGGAGTCCGAGGGCAAGCCCACGAACATCGCCTCGCACGTCTCGTTCTCGCGCGGCGACGTCGCACAGGGGTTCGCGGAGTCGGACGTCATCTACGAGCGCACGTGGCGCTCGGCGACGATGCACCAGGGCTACATCGAGCCACAGTCGAACGTCGCCTCCTACGAGCCGGCGACCGGCGAGCTGACCGTGTGGTCGGCGACGCAGGGTCAGTTCCACGTGCGCGACACCGTGATGCGCATCCTGAAGTGGCCGGAGACGCACCTCCGCGTGATCGCCCCTGAGTTGGGCGGTGGCTTCGGCGCGAAGATGGCGCAGAGCCCGCCGCTCGTCGGCGCTCTCTCGGTCATCGCCCGCAAGCCGGTGAAGCTCATCTTCACGAGGCACGAGGACATCCTCGCCGCGACCCCCGCACCGGGCGCCGTGGTGAAGCTGAAGACCGGCATGAAGAAGGACGGCACGCTCGTCGCCTTCGAGGGCTCGATCGCCTACGACGCCGGCGCCTTCCCGGGCGCCCCGGCGGCCACCGGCGCGCTCCTCATGTCCTCGTTCTACCGCTGGCCGCACCTCAAGGTGGACGGCTACGAGGTGCTGACCAACAAGGTCTCGGCCGGCGCGATTCGCGCGCCCGGCGTGCACAACGCGATGCAGGCCATCGAGCAGCACATCGATGAGATGGCGCGCGAGGCCGGCCTCGACCCCGCCGAGGTGCGCTCGGCGAACGCCGTCCGCACCGGCGACCCGATGTCCTCGGGCAAGGCGTTCAACGCCATCGGCCTCGAGGAGACCATCGAGGCCGCGAAGCAGCACCCGCTCTGGCAGAGCCGCAGCGCGGCCGCGAGCCGCGCGAGCGCCCCGAACAAGCGTCGAGGCGTCGGTCTCGCCATCGGGGGCTGGCTCGGCGGCCTCCAGCCGGCGGCGGCAGAGCTGCTGCTGAACACCGATGGCACCGTGAACGCGCTGACCGGCGCGGTCGACATCAGCGGCACGCACACGTCGTTCGCGCAGATCGTGGCCGAGGAGCTGAACCTGCCCCTCGACAAGATCTCGATTTCGACCGGGGACACGAAGACGGCGCCCTTCGCCGGCATGTCGGCCGGCTCGAAGACCGTCTTCACCGTCGGCAAGGCCCTCCGCGAGGCCGCCATCGACCTTCGCGAGCAGATGTTCGCGGTCGCGGCAGAGCGTCTCGAGGCGAACCCGGCCGACCTCGAGACCGAGGACGGCGAGGTCCGCGTGAAGGGCACGCCCACAAAGTCGATCGGCTACGACCGCCTCGCGGCGATCACGACCGGCTTCGGTGCGCTCTACAAGCCGCTGGTCGGCAAGGGCACGATCACGGCTCGAAACCAGGCGCCCGGCTTCTCGGCGCAGATCGCCGAGGTCGAGGTCGACACTGACACCGGTTTCGTCGAGCTGAAGGACTACGTCACCGTCCAGGACGTCGGCTTCGCCATCAACCCGCTCTCGGTCGAGGGCCAGATGGAGGGCGGCAGCGTGCAGGGCATGGGCATCGGGCTGTGGGAGGAGTACATCTACGATGACTCCGGCCACGTCCGAAACGCCGGCCTACTCGACTACCGCATGCCGACGGCCGCCGACGTACCGGAGATCGACTCCATCATCGTCGAAGTGCCGTCCGAGGACGGTCCCTACGGCGCTCGAGGTGTGGGCGAGCCCCCAATCACGGCCGGAGGCGCGGCGATCGCCAACGCGATCGCAGACGCCATCGGCAGCCGCGTTCCGCAGATGCCGGCGACCCCGGAGCGCGTGCTTCGCGCGATGGGCAAGCTCGGCGGTGCCGAGGCGGCCGGAGGCGGCTAGCCTCGGGCCCCGCTCGAAGAGCATTTCGCGAGGCCCCGGGTGACCGAGGCCTCGCCACATCCCTCGAGGCGCGGCCGCGCGCTCGAAGCGAGTTGCATCGGTAGAATGCGCCCATGAGCATCGCCGCCATCATCCTTGCGGCCGGCGCCTCGAGGCGCATGGGCCAGCCGAAGCCGCTCCTGCGTTGGGGCGACTCGACCCTGCTCGCGTGGGAGTTCGAGGAGCTCGAACGCTCGACCATCGACGACATCGTCATCGTGACCGGTGCGGAGTCGGACGACGTCCGCCGCTCGCTCGGACGCGGCGCGAAGCACTGCGTCTTCAACCAGCGCTGGCCACAGGGGCGCGCCGGCTCCCTCGCGTGCGGTGCGCGCGCGTTGCTCGCACCGGGTCGCGAGCAGCCCGACATCGTCGTCGTCATGAACGTCGACCAGCCGACGAAGGCCGACATCATCGACCGCCTGGTCGCCGAGCTGCGAAGCGGCAACCACGAGGCTGTCCAACCCTCGTACGGCGGCGCAGCCGGGCACCCCGTCGTCTTGCGCGGCGACCTGCTGCCCACGATGAGCGCCGCGACCGAGTCGACGCTGGGACTCCGAGGCGTGCTCGAGCAGCATCGGCCGCACCTCGTCCCGATGGACGACGAGCCGGTGGTGCGCATCGACCTCGACACGCCCGACACGCTCGAAGAGGCACGCCGCCTCCTCGGAGTCTCCTAGCGAGCGGACCTCGATGACGCTCCGCCTCGACTGCCTGGGCTCGGGGCACGCCTTCTCACACGGCGCCTACTGGAGCGGGTACCTCCTCGGCGGGCGCGTGCTGCTCGATGCGCCGCCGCAGACGCTGGCGCACCTCTATCGACTCGGTGAGCAGACACTGGCCGACCTCGACCTCGTGGTCTTGAGCCACGTCCACTCCGACCACGTCTTCGGCCTCGACTTGCTGCTGCTCGACCTCGAGGAGGGGCGCGCCCGCGATCTACGAGGCGGTCGGCCGCTCGCGATTGCGGCGCCGCCCGGCGGCTACGAGCGTCTGAGGCAGATCGTGGGCACGAGCGACCGACTGCCACCTCGCGAGGACGCGAGCCGCATCGTCTGGCTCGAGGACCCAGCCCCGTCCTCGTTCGAGTGGGCCGGCATCGAGGTCGAGCGCGTCGAGATGGAGCACGCACCGACGCTCACCGCGCACGGCTACCGCGCCCACCTCGAGGGCCGCACGGTCGCCTACACGGGCGACACGCGTGACTGCCCCGCCGTCGATGCGCTCGCCGAGGGCGCGGACCTGCTCATCGTGGAGTGCGGCGACGGCTCGACGCCCGGCGCGCCCCCGGCGATCCACTTCACGTGGTCGGACATCCTTGCGCTGCGCCGCCGCCTCCCACGCACCCCCGAGGTCCTCGTGACGCACTACGACCACCTCGACGTCCCGCTCGAGGTGCGAGGCATCGAGGGCCTGACTCTCGCCGAGGACTTCGCCACCTACGAGGTGTGACGCCGCGCGTACGACTCGCGGATGAACTCGGGCGCCCACTCCAGGTAGCGCCGCTGCGTCTCGTCAGGCAGCGAGAAGAAGTCGCCTCGCACGAGGTGCGGCCCCGGCTCGCCCCCGCAGTCGCAGACCATCTCCCACACGTCGCCGTCGTCGTGCGCGTTCATGCGGTAGTCGAGCGTCAGTTCGTCGCCGGACTCGATCGGGCGGATGGCCCGTACCCGGCGCTCGAGGTCGATGACGTTCGGGTTACACGAGTGGTTGAGGTAGCAGCGCG
Source organism: Dehalococcoidia bacterium (assembly GCA_041390625.1). GTDB lineage: Bacteria > Chloroflexota > Dehalococcoidia > UBA2979 > UBA2979 > RBC038. The sequence goes on from JAWKPM010000021.1 coordinate 12,473, forward strand.
GGGCCGTCAGCACCTCGTACGTCTCGGCGGTCAACTCTCGCAGATGCTCGTAGTCCCACGGATGGAGGCCGGACACGTCATCGATGTGCACGAGCCGCCCCGACGGGTACTGAAACACCGTCTCGCCCTCGGCAAAGTCGCGCGAGGCGAACGCGCCGAGGCCTTTCGACCCAGCAGGGCGCACCTCGACGCTGCCATTCGAGCCGCCCGAGTTCATCGCGAGTCAGCGTAGTCCCCGGGCCGAAGGTCCCGCTTGTGCTGGCGTTCACACCGCGTGATCGATAGACTGCGGCGCGTCGGCTCACCCTCGATCGAGGGCGGTCCGCGAATCCGAGATGAGGCGCCGGTGGCCTACGGCATGGGCATCGTCCGAGGCATGCTCGTCACCCTCGAGCACCTCGTGCGGCCCCCGATCACCGTCAACTATCCAGAGACGCAGCGAAACGTCCCCGTCCGCGCCCGCACGAACCTCCTCTGGTTCGAGGAGCGCTGCACGGGGTGCTCGACGTGCGCGCAGGCGTGCCCGGACGGCTGCATCCTCGTGCAGACCTCGCCGAGGGCGGACGGCACGCTCAGCATCGACCGTTACGAGATCGATTTCCGCATCTGCATGTACTGCGGCCTCTGCACGGAGGCGTGCCCGTACCAGGCCATCCAGGCCGGCGGCCGCTACGACGACGCCGTCTACGTCTTCGAGAACATGTACCGCGACCGCGACCGCCTGACGGCCGAGGCGCAGAACTACCTCCAGACCCACGACGGCCGGTACCCGAACGGTCAGACCCAGGACGAGAACCCGCTGCGCACCATGATGCCGACGGCGCGCTCTCGCGTGCCCGTCGCCGGCGAAGGGGGCCCGTTCGGGCCTCAGCGGCTGCCGGGCAAGGCCGACCGCCGCTAGCCGGCACATCGAACACACGCGAGCCGAGGGGAGCACCCGGTGGCGATGATCACCATCAACGGCGTCCAGGTCGACGCGCAGCCCGGCCGGCGTCTGGTCGAGGTGATCAAAGAGCAGGGCATCGCCATCACGAACCTCTGCTACATCGACGGCCTCGAGCCGTACGCCGGCTGCCGCACGTGCCTCGTGGAGATCGAGGGCGGACGCCCGACCCCGATGCAGCTCTCCTGCATCGCGCAGGTCGCCGAGGGCATGGTGGTCAACACGGACTCGGACGCGATCAAGATGGCGCGGCAGAGCGTCATATCGCTCATCGACGCGAACCACCCCGACCGCTGCCTCACCTGCCACCGCCGCGTGCACTGCATGCCGGGCGACATCTGCCTCCGCGACGACGTCGTCACGCACCGATGCCTGACGTGCGCGAAGAACTACCGCTGCGAGCTCCAGACCTCGAACGAGCTCGTCGACATGGGTGACTTCCAGGAGCCGTGGGTCGGCGAGTACCGCTCGTACTACGAGTCGCCGCCGCCCGAGCCGGACCGCGCGAACCCCTTCCTCGAGTTCGACCCGCAGATGTGCATCATCTGCACGCGCTGCGTCCGCGCCTGCGCCGACCTGCGCCACACGACTGCGATCTCGCTCGCCGGCAAGGGCTTCGAGGCCCGCATCGCCTTCGGCACCGGCGGCCCCGTGCACGAGTCCGACTGCGACTTCTGCGGCGCCTGCATCGACGTCTGCCCGACGGCGACGCTGATGGAGAAGCCCAACAAGTGGGTCGGCCGTGCCGACGACTGGACGCAGTCCGTCTGCAACTCCTGCTCCGTCGGCTGCACGATCTCGTACGGGACGGTGAACGAGCGCCCGGTCATCGTGCGCCCCGACCGCCTCAACCCCTTCAGCCGCGACCAGATCTGCGTACGCGGCCGCTTCGGCTACGACGCGGTGACGGAGCGCGAGCGCCTCACGCGACACCTCGCCCGTCGAGGCGCGAACCTCCTCCCCGTCACCTTCGACGAGGCGCTCGCCGACGCCGTGCAGGCGGTCACGAGCGTGAAGCAGCAGCACGGCGCGAACGCCATCGCCGTCCTCGGTTCGCCGCTCGCGAGCAACGAGGAGGCCTACCTCCTCACCCGCCTCGCGACGGACGTCATCGGCACGCCGCACCTCGATTTCTCACAGGGCCCCATCCACCGCGCCGTCGAGGGCGCGCTCAGCGACGCGCTCGGCGTTCCGCGCCGCACCGCTCGCCTCGAGGACATCGAGACGGCGCAGACGATCATCGCGGTTGGCGGCGACCTCGAGGAGTCGCACCAGGTGGTGTCGCTCCGCATCAAGGACGCCGTCGTGAAGCGCGGCGCGAAGCTCATCGTCGTCTCGCCCCGCTGGGGTGAACTTGTGCCGTTCTCGGCGGCATGGCTGCAGCCCGCGCCCGGCGCGGAGGCCGCCACCCTGCACGCACTCGCGCAGGCCGTCGCCGGCGACCCCGCCGTCCGCTCGCGCCTCACCGACACGGACGTCGCCGACGTCAACGCCCTCGGGACCGATGCGCCGGCGCTGCCGGGTGTCTCGCCCGAGGCGCTCGCGCGCGCCGTCGAGCTGCTCGAGGCCGGCGCGGCCGCCGAGGGTGGCTTCCACGTCGTGTACGCCCCGGGCGTCCTCGGTGCCGACACCGCCGCCGCCGAGGCGCGCGCTGCGGCGAACCTCGCGATCGTGGCGCGCCCCACCGAGGCCGCCTCGGCGCTGCACTACCTCCCGGCCGACGCGAACGTCATTGGCATCTCGGACATGGGCGTGGCGCCGGGCAACGGCGGCCGCTCCTTCCCCGAGATCGTCGCGGCCATCCGTTCCGGCGAGATCAAGGCACTGGTCCTCCACCGGGACAACCCGCTCCTGAGCGCGCCGGGCGCCACCGAGACGGCGGCGGCCCTCGAGGCGCTGGACGCGCTCGTGGTCATCGACTCCGTGCGCTCGACCGCGAGCGAGCACGCCACTGCGATCCTCGCGGAGGCCCCCTTCCACGCGACGCGCGGCTCGACGACGAACGCGGCGCGACGCATCGCGCAGAACCGCCAGGGCGTGCCGCCTCGGCGCGACGAGCGCGACGCCACCTCGATCATCGCGGCGCTGGCCGCGGGCCTCGGCACGCCGCTCGAGGGCGATGTGGTCGCCGTCGCGAACGAGGTCGCCTCGAAGGTCGAGGGCTACGTGCCCTGGACCGCGATCCAGTCGGGCCGCACCCGCGCCCTCGTCGAGGCGGCACCCGCCACCGAGGGTGAGGACGCGCCCGCGCCTCGGAGCAGCGCTCGCCTGCAGGCCGCGCCGGCTGCGCCGGCCGCCCGCGAAGGCCTCGCGCTGACGACCGGCCGCTCGCTCTTCACGTCGTGGGACGGCGCCTCGACGCAGTCCGAGGAAGCCGACAAGCTCCACCGCGAGGACGTGGTGACCATCAACCCGGCCGACGCCGAGGCCGCGGGCATCCGCGGCGGCGATTCCGTCGTGCTGTCGGCCGGTGATGCCGAGGTCCGCCTCGGCGTGAAGCTCGACGACGGCATCGGGCCGGGCTGGGTGTACGTCCCGCAGTACTACGACGGCGGCGCCGTGCTGCGCCTGCTGCCCCTCGAGGGTGCGGGCGCCTCGATGCCGGTCGTGCGGGTGCGGGCGCTGACCCCGGCCTAGCCTGGCGGCGGTACTGGCCTCGGTGGCCCGACCGCCCGGTGTACGATCGAGGCGTGATCGAGACCTCGAGAGAGCGTGACCCCTCGATGGTGCGCGTCGCGGTCGCCCGCGACGAAGCGACGGCCGAACGCTGGCGCGCCGCCCTCGCCGCTCGCGACATCGAGGCGCAGCTCCGCATCGAGGACGGCTCCTACCTCGCGCCGATGGGCTCGACGTTCAGCCCGCAGACCTTCGTCTACCCGCTCCTCGTCGACGCGTCGGACCGCGAAGCCGCGATCGAGGCGCTCGTCGACCTCGGTCGCCGCGGCCCGTTCGCACCTCGACGCTCGAGCGCGCCGCTGGATTGGCGTGGGGCCGTGGCGGTCGTGCTGGTCCTGTTCCTCCTCGCGGTCGCCCTGGCTGCTCGAGCCGGCTGAGGGGCCTGTCACACTTTGGCCCGCTGGTTCGTCTATCCGTTCGAAGGCACGAGAACGGAGGAGCAGCATGAACCAGAAACAGGACACGGCAGAGCGAGCGGCGGGCACGCAGCGGGTCTTCCTCACCGGCGCGACGGGTGCGATGGGGCAGGCCATCGTCCGCGACCTCGTCGGGCGGGGCCACGAGGTCACGGGCGTCACGCGCAGCGCCGAGGGCGCCTCGCTGCTCCGAGCCCTGGGCGCGACGCCCATCGAGGTCGACCTCTTCGATGCGCGAGCCCTCACGGACGCCGTTCGGGGTGCCGATGCGATCGCCCACTTCGCGACGAGCATCCCGCGTGGCATGGCGGCGGCACGTCGCGGCGCCTGGCGCACGAACGACCGCCTGCGCCTCGAGGGCACCGCGTCGCTGCTCGAGGCCGCGCGCGGCGCCGGCGTTCCGCGCTTCATCTTCGAGTCGATCTCGCTTGCGTACCCTGACGGAGGCGAGGACTGGCTCGACGAATCGACGCCGCTCGCACCGGTGTCCCCGGTGATGGAGTCGGCTGTCGAGGCCGAGGCCATGATTCGGGGCTTCGCACAGGATGGCGGGGAGGCTGTGGTGCTGCGCTTCGGGCGTCTGTACGGACCCGGCCGCGCCTCCGGCGACCTCATCGAGGCCGTGCAGCGACGGCGCATGCCGGTCATCGGGAGCGGCGAGAACCTCGTCTCGAGCGTGCATGTCGATGACGTCGGCAGGGCGGTCGGAGCGGCACTCGAGGTCGTTCCGGGCACCTACAACGTCGTCGACGACGCGCCGGAGACGCAGCGCGCGCTGCTCGAGGGGCTGGCGAGCGCCCTCGATGCGCCGCTGCCGCGCCGCCTGCCGCGGCCCCTCGCGCGGATGATGCTCGGCGCCAGTGTGCGTGTGCTGACCGTCTCGCATCGCGTCTCGAACCGGCGCTTCCGGCAGGCAAGCGGCTGGGCGCCGCGCCACCCCTCGGCGATCGAGGCGTATCGCAGCGTGGCGGCGGCCGGCGGCCTCGTTCCGCAGGCGGCACACTCGTGACCGGCCGGGCGGACGACGTTCGGGCGGCGTGGTTCGCCGAGCACCGGAACTACCTGTTCGCGGTCGCGTATCGCATCCTCGGCGTCGCCGAAGACGCCGAGGATGTGCTGCAGGACGCCTGGCTGCGGTTCGCGGCCGTGCCGGTCGAGGAGGTCGAGCGACCTCGTGCCTACCTCGTCACGGTCGTGACACGCCTCGCGATCGACGCGCTGCGATCGGCTCGGCGACAGCGCGAGGAGTACGTCGGCGTCTGGCTGCCGGAGCCCGTACCGAGGGAGCAGGCGCTGCCCGAGGACATCGTCGAGCAGGCGGAATCGGCGTCGTTCGCCTTCCTCCTGCTCCTCGAGCGGCTCAACCCGGTGGAGCGCGCCGCCCTGGTTCTGCACGACGTCTTCGATTACTCCCACAACGAGGTGGCGGAGGCGATCGACCGCTCGCCGGCCGCCACCCGACAGGCGCTTCGTCGCGCCCGCCTCAAGCTGGGCGGCGCGACGCGGCCTCGAGGACCGGCCAACGAGCAGGCACTCGGTCTGCTGACGATCTTCCTCGATGCCTTGCGCACCGGGGATGTGGGGCACCTCGTCAGCTCGCTCGCCTCGGATGTGGTCTTGATGAGCGATGGGGGCGGCCGCGTCAACGCGGCAAACCGCCCGCTTGCCGGCGCCTCACAGGTCGCGCGCTTCCTGATCGCGATGCGCGGGATGGCGCCCGCGGACGACGCGATCGCCGTCGCTGTCACCGAGCTGAACGGACAGCCGGCACTGACGGTGACCCTCGAGGGCACGCTCGACAGCGCATTCCTGTTCGACGCGACAAGCGAGGGGATCACTGCCATCTACGTCGTGCGCAATCCGGAGAAGCTGGCACGCCTCGCCGGCACCGCCTGACAGGGCGTCATCACGAGGATTCGAGGCAGCGGGCTAGAATCGAGGTGCTTCGGGAGGAAGTCCCATCGAGCGCCTGCGCCTGTTCCCGCTTCAGACGGTGCTGTTCCCCGGCCAGACGATCCCCCTGGTCGTCTTCGAACCGCGCTATCGGCAGCTGGTGCGCGAGTGCCTCGATGAGGGTGAACCCTTCGGGATCATCCTGATCCGTGAGGGCGTCGAGGTCGGCGGGCCCGCCGTCCCCCACCCGGTCGGAACCACGGCTCGGATCCGCGACGTCTCGAGGCTCCCGGACGGCCGTCTGCGCGTCGAGGCCATCGGGGAGCGTCGATTCCGCATCCTGGCGCTGTTCGACGACCGCCCGTACCTGAGCGCCGAGGTGGAGTTCCCCGTCGACGACCCGGGCGATCCTTCTGTCGACCAGTTGGAGGAGGCGCGAGAGCGGTACCGTCAGGTCGTGCGGCTTCGGGATGTCGCTGCGGGCGAGTTCCAGCGGTCCATCGAGGCGCCGGCCACACCTCGAGGTCTCGCGGACGCGGTCGGGAGTCTCGGCCTCGGCGCGCCGATCGAGCGGCAGCGGCTGCTCGATGCCATGGACGGGCCTCGTCAGGTTCGCATCGCCACCGAACTGCTCGGGCAGGCACTCGAGGCGATGCACGCGCAGGCGGCCGATGCGGTGGCGGCGCGGTATGGGAGCACTGCCCGCCTCAACTGAGTGCCTTCCCTATGCGTGGTACACGTGCCGAACCCGAACATGACCCCATGAGGCAGCACGCCCGAACGTGCATTGCCCGATTCGAGGACGCACGGAGCGCCGCCGAACGATGACGACGTACGACGCACCGTTCTCCACCTCCGACGGCGGCGACGCCGGCTGGATGGTCGCGCAGCACGACGGCACGATCGTGGCCGCCGACGCGCGCATGGCGGCGCTGCTGCACGTGCCCGACGCCCAGTCGCTCGCGGGCCGGCGCTGGCCCTCGTTCCTCACGACGGACAGCCTCGACGCGTACCACGAGGCGCAGAACGCTATCGACGCCGGGTTCCGCTGGATGGGCTACCTCGAGTGGCGGCCGCGCGAGCGCCCCGTCTCGCTGCGCGTCGAGGCGCTGACCACCGGCCCCGACGACGTGGTCGTGCTGCGCGCCTGGCCGGACGAGCGTGAAGTCGAGGCAGAGGCGCCCGAGTCCGACTCGACGCCCGAAGCAGGCGCCCCCGAACCCAAGGCGCCACCGCCGCCCCCACTCCCGCTCGCCGACGCGGCCACCGACGCGCAGGCACAGATCGAAGCGCTGCAGGCGCTCGCCCACATCGAGGACGCCGGCGCTGCCGCCCGCGCGGTGCTGCAAGCAGCGGTTCGGAGCGTCCCGTTCGACTTCGCGGCGGTCGTCGCGTTCGAGGGCGACGGCCTCGAGGTGCTGGCGACCTACCCCGCCTCGATGGCCGGGGTGGACGTCGGGATGCGCTGGGGACCACCCGGAGAGGCGGAGCGCCGCCTGCTCGAGACGGGCGAGCCCTCGCTCGAGGGCAACGGTGAGCGGCCCTTCGACCCCTCGAGCCCGCTGTCGAGGCTCGGCGGCTTCGGGATGCACTCGGCGCTGCGCGTGCCGCTGTACCACGGCGTCACCGTCGCGGGCCTGGCAGCCATCTTTGCCGCTCAGCCGAACGCCTTCGGTGGCGAGCACGGCGTGCGCCTCGAGCGCCTCGTGCGCCCGCTGGGTGCGCGCCTCGCGGTCGGTGCGAACGGGCCGCGGCCAGAGGCGTCTGCGCCGGCCGAGGCACCCTCAATGGTGGAGACTCCCGAGGCACCGGCCCCGGCTGAAACCGAGCCGGCATCCGACGTCGAGTCCGACGCCAACGCCGAGATGACGCCCTCTCCGGCGGAGCGCCTCAGTGACCGATTCGAGCGCCTGGGCGAGCTCGGCGACCTCGTCTCGGGCGCTGCGCACGAGCTGAACAACCCGCTGACGGCCATCGTGGGCTACGCGCAGATGCTGCCTGCCCTCGACGGTGACGAGCAGTCACGCGCGCTGCGCACCATCGAGGACGAGGCGCTCCGCGCCAGCCAGATCGTGCGCCACCTGCTCTCCTTCGCACGGCGTCAGCGCCCGAGCCTGTTGCCGGTCGACCTGAACGCCATCGTGCACCGCGTGGTCGAGGTGCGTCGCTATGGCCTCGACGTGGACGGCATCGAGGTCGTGCTCGAGCTCGACGAGCTGCCGATGGTCCTCGGTGACGAGTTCCAGCTCGAGCAGGTCGTGCTCAACCTCCTCGTGAATGCGCACCAGGCGATGGCCGAGACCGGCGGCACCGTGGCGATTCGCACGCGGGTCATCGACGGCCGCGCCCGCCTCGAGCTAGACGACACCGGTCCGGGCGTGCCCGCGGAGCTGGCCGAGCGCATCTTCGACCCGTTCTTCACGACTCGTGAGGTCGGGCACGGCGCCGGCATGGGCCTCGCCACCGTGTACGGTACGGTCACCGAGCACGGCGGCCGCGTGTGGGTCGAGCGCAGCGCGAGCCATGGGGCGCTCTTCGTCGTCGAGCTCCCGCTCCGTGGCGAGCCCGAGGAGGCGCGTCCCGCCACGCGACCGACGATCTCCGCCGAGGACACGCGCGGGGCACCTCGAGGTCACGGGGAGCGCATCCTCGTCGTGGACGACGAGGCGCCGATCCGCTCGCTGGCGCGCGAGATCCTCGGGGCATTCGGCTACGAGCCGTTCTCTGCGGCGACCGCCGAGGACGCGCTGGCCCTCCTCGAGGCGCAGCGCTTCGAGGGCGCCATCCTCGACATCCACCTGCCGGGCATCGACGGCGTCGAGCTCTACGAGCGGATCTGCGAGCGCTGGCCCTACCTGCAGCACCGTGTCCTGTTCATCACCGGCGACGCCGACAGCGAGCGCGCCTCGTCGCTGCTGGGCGAGGGACGCTTGCCGTACCTCGAGAAGCCGTTCCGGATGCGCGAGCTGGTCGAGGCGCTGGCGGCGCTGCTCGCGGCGCGCTAGCCGTCGGACGGTCGATTCCCCACGAACCATACGAAGCACATCGGAACACGAAGAAGGCGCCCGATGGGCGCCTTCACTATCTTGCCTCTCACTTGCGTGTTTCACGTGAAACTCATTGCGACGTTTCACGTGAAACAAGACGTCACAACGGGCTACGTTTCCATCTCGTAGCCGGCCTTCGCCCAGGCGTCGTGACCGCCCTCGACGTTGTAGAGGTCGGTGCGGCCGAGCGTCGCGGCGAACTCGGCAGCGAGGGCCGAGCGGTGGCCGGACTTGCAGATGAAGAGGATCGGGCGGTCCTCGGCGAGGTCGGCGCCTCGAGAGAGCGTCGCCATGTGCGGGATGTTGAGCGAGCCGGGCACGTGCCCGTCGAAGTGCTCGCCCGGCTCCCGGCTGTCGATGACCTGGACGTTGCCGCCCTCGATCATCTCCTTCGCCTCCTCGACGCTGATGCGGGTAAAGGGCTCGAGTTCGTTCTTGATCGCCACGTGGCGTATCCTCCGCAAACCTGACCGGCTCGCGCGTATGGCGCGCCGAATGGGTGGTGACTTGTCGATTCTAGCAAAACACGACCAACTCACTAGTACATTCGCACTCGGCATCGATCTGCGGTCCGGACCTCGATATCCGACCGGCCTCGCGGTGCTCGACTCGTCGAGGCGGATTCGCGAGATCGCCGTCGTCCGCACCGACGAGGCCATCCTCGAGGCCATCGAACGACACCGACCCACGATCGTCGCCATCGATGCCCCGCTCGGCCTGCCCGAGGGGCGTTGCTGCACCGACCCGACGTGCTCGTGCGCCTCGGCGGGCATCATGCGCGAGGTGGACCGCATCTGCGCGGCCGCCGGCTACCGCCCCTTCCCAGCGCTCCTGCCCTCGATGGTCGGGCTCACGCTGCGCGGCATCGAGTTGCACCGTGTCCTGACCGAGGCCGGCCGCCATGTCATCGAGGTCTATCCGGGCATGGCACAGGACGTGCTGGGCGTGCCTCGGAAGGGGCAGGGCCTCGATGGGCTGCGCCGGGGGCTCTTCCGGCAGGGCGTGCGCGGCATGCCTCGACGGCGCAACGGGCGACCGCGCCGCGTCACTCACGACGAGCTCGACGCCGTCACGTGCGCCCTGGTCGGGCTGATGCACCTCGAGGGGACGACGGAGACCATGGGGCCCGGTGTGCCGGTGCCGCTCGTGCTGCCTCGGCGGGCGGATGTGGCGGTCGCCCGCAGCGGGTGACGGGGCGTCGAAGCCCGGCCTACAATTCGGCCCGGAATCCGCCGCGGAATCCCCAAACGCCACCGCACGGACGGAGCGCCCGCGATCTCGGCAGTCGACACTCCACGAGTCCTCGTCACGCGGACCCTGCCCGGGAGCGCGCCACTCGAACGTCTGCGGAGCGCCGCCGACGTCGAGGTCTGGCCGGAGACGCTTCCACCCCCCGCCGATGAGCTGGCGCGCCGCGCGGCCGGCTGCAGCGGGCTGCTCACGATGCTGACCGAGCGCGTCGATGCGACGCTCCTCGAGGCGGCGCCGGACGTGCGTGTGGTCGCGAACATGGCCGTCGGCTTCGACAACATCGACGTTGCGGCGGCGACCGAGCGCGGCGTCCTCGTGACGAACACGCCGGACGTGCTGACCGAGACCACCGCCGACCTCGCGTTTGCGTTGCTGCTGGCCTCGGCGCGCCGCCTCGGCGAGGGGGCGGCCGCCGTCCGAGACGGCAGCTGGGGGCCCTGGCACCCGACGTGGCTGCTCGGTCGCGAGGTGACCGGCGCGACCCTCGGGATCGTCGGGCCGGGGCGCATCGGCCGCGCCGTCGCCGAGCGAGCCGCGGGATTCGGCATGACCGTGCTCTACCACGGACGGCGCGAGGTGCCGGGCTTCCCGGGCGAGGCAGTGTCGTTCGGGGCGCTCCTCGAGCGGTCCGACTTCGTCTCGATCCACGCGCCGCTGACCGAGGCGACGACGAACCTCTTCGACGCCGACGCCTTCGGGCGCATGCGGCGGGGCGCCACGCTCATCAACACCTCGCGGGGCGGCCTCGTGGACCAGGTCGCGCTCGCGGACGCGCTGCATCGAGGCCACCTCGCGGCCGCCGCCCTCGATGTCACGACGCCGGAGCCGCTGCCGACGGACGACCCGCTCCTCGACGCCCCGAACCTCATCGTCACGCCGCACGTCGGCAGCGCCACGGAGCGCACGCGCGAGCGCATGGCCGAGCTGGCCGTCGATGGCCTGCTGGCGGGCCTCGCGGGCGAGCGGCCTCGACACCTCGTCAATCCGGAAGCGTGGGAGCGCCGCCCATGACCTCGCACGAGCCTCGACCTGCGAACGACCCGCAAGGGAAGCTCTGGCTCGCCGAGCTGATGTGGCGCCTCGGATGCGTGCAGTTCGGCGACTTCTCGGTCGGCCGCACCGCGCGGAACTCGCCCGTGTACCTCAACCCGAAGCTGCTGGTCTCGAGGCCCGACGCCCTCGCACGCGTCGCCGGCCTCATCGACGCCGAGCTGCAGATGTCGATGGCGATGCGCAACCGGCAGGTGGACCCGTTCGACGTGATCGCCGGCGTGCCGATCGGTGGACTGCACATCGCGACGGCGCTCGCACTGCAGTCGAACGTGCCCATGGTCTACCCGAGGCCCGAGCCTCCGGGCAGTGAGAGCGAGCGCCCACACATCGAGGGCGTCTACCGGCCCGGCCAGGTCGCGATCATCGTCGACGACCTCGCGACGGGCGGCGGCTCGCTCGTCGAGATCGCGACGAACCTGCGGCAGGCGGGACTGTACGTGCGCGACGCCGTCGTGCTGCTGAACCGTGAGCAGGGCGCGGCTCGCCGCCTCGCCGAGATTGGCGTGCGGCTGCACCCCATCCTCACCCTCGAGGTGCTGCTGACCTACCTCCACGAGCAGCGACGCGTCGCCGACGAGGAGTACCTGCGCTCGATCACGTACCTCCGAGACGCCGGCGACATCCGCTCGGAGTTCGACTAGCCCAACGACCTCGGTTGGCCTCGACGAGGTGCGGCCCGAGGCGCCTCGATGCCGCGCTATGCTCTCGGCATGCTCGATGTCGCGCTCGTCCCGAATCAGCGCCGCCCAGGCGTCGGTCGCCGGCCGCAGTCGGAGCCTCGTCGTGCCTGGCTTCCTCAGCAGTCGCGCTTCTGTCCGGTCCTCGAGGACGGGAGCAAGATCGGCTACCTCGTCTACCCGCCACTCGAGGACGACGAATCGCTGCAGGTGCGGTTCGTCGAGAACGGCTACTTCCGCTTCACGTTCTACAAGCAGCAGCGGACGGTCTTCACGCTGATGACGAAGGCGGCGGCCGGCGGCGGACAGGCCGCCACGGACGAGCTGGTTCAGTTCGACGCGAGCGCCGGGCTGCCTCGGGAGGCGATCCCACGGCTCCTCGATGCGCTCACGGTGAACATCGGCGGGCTCACCGGCGGCGTCGGGCTGCGGGGGGCGTACGACTTCATCACTCCGGACGGCTGGGACACCGTCTACACGGGCGTCCTCAACAATGTGGAGCGCCCGACCGTGCCCAGCCTGACGGTGCGGGTCGAAACCGACTGGTTTCGGCAGCCCACCGAGTTCCGCTACGCGCTTCAGAACGGTGAGGCGGTCAGCGCCTCGGGGATTGCGCCGGTGGGACAGGTCTTCTTCGTGCCTCGGGAGCCGGCGGAGCTGCGCGACGCCTCGGACGAGGAGCGTGCACGGTTCACCGAGGAGCTCGAAGCGTACTGGGGTCGCAAGCCCGAGCACACGCAGACGACGGCCTACGGCGGTACGTACGACCACCAATACCGGTTCGAGTCGCGGGCGTACGAGGCGGACCAGGCCCCCTCGAGGTCCGAGTACGTGCCCTCGGCCGAGGCGATGGCCCGCTCCGACGACGAGGGGCTGGACCCCCAGACACCTCGACCGCCGCACCCCTCGGATCCTGATGTGCGTCGCCGCCTGCAGCAGCGCCGAGGCCGCAGGAACTAGCGGCTCGACTCCTCCATCTCCCTTCGGCTGGCCTTCGATCTGCCTCGTGCAATGCCCGCTCGAGTAAATGATCACTTGACTTCATCGCACGTTCGTTCTAACTTCTTCCTCGGCGGACATGTGTTCGCTCACGCATGTGAGCGATTCTTTGTGCGGCAGTTGGGGGTGAACGATGTTCTTCGCAATCGCGCTCGGCGTCCTGGTCGGCGCGGCGTTCGTCGTGCTGGTGCAGCAGCTCGTGGACGACGCCTTCTCGCCAACCGCATCGAAGTCGGAACGCGCCGTTCTGCCTCGGCCGGCCGTACGCCGCCCTCAGGGCCTCGAGCGGTCGCACGAGCGACCTCGAGCCGCCTAGCTTCGCTCTCGTCCTCTCGCATAGCCACTCCTCCGAGGCGTGACGGGTATCATCCGCCTCGGAGGTGCTCGTGGCGTCTGATGGCCTTTCCGTCCTCGCCCGCCTCGCGCTCGACGCGATCGAGCAGTTCGAGCGCGCCGCCGATGAAGTCCCTTCGCCCGGCCGAGGCGGCCCGATCGGGCGCCTGAGCCAGCCGGGCTGGGTCATCGCGCACACCGCAACCACGCTCGACGCCTGGGTGAACGAGTGGTGTGGAGGTGCGCCCGCCGACGACTGGGCGGAGGCGTGGTCCGAGCTCCACTATCGAGACGGCGCCCCACCATCGACGCCGTACGACGAGGCGCGCGAGGCGTTCGCGAGCATCGCGGGACGGGCACGCGCCTACCTCGAAACGGTCGCGCCCTCAGAGCTTGCCCGGGCGCCCGGCACGATCCCCCGGCCGTGGCACGAGCACACCGTCGGCGTCCTCCTCGCGAGGACGGTCGCGCACCTCTTCGCCCACGCAGGCGAGCTCAGCGTGACGTGCTCGCTGCTGCGGAGGCCGGACCTCGGTCTGCCGGGGGAGATGCGCCACTCGCTCCACGCGCCGGTCGAGGCAAGCGCCCTCGGTCCGCTGGTGGCGCTGGTCCTCGATGGTCGCGAGGCATTCGAGCATGTTGCACGTGCGCTACCGGTGCCCGCGCAGGCCGGTGCGTTCGACCGCCTGAACGCCGGCGGCTGGGTGGTCGCGCACATCGCAGAGCAGGACGACCAGTACTGGGGTGTGCACGCCCAGGGCCTCGAGGCGGACGAGTGGCTGGCCTCGGCGCACGTCCGCTACGGCGACGAGGCCTCGAGACCCCCTTACACCGAGGCGATGGCTGCCCTTGGGCGCACGTTCGCGCGCGGTACGGCCTTCCTCGAGCGGATGGCGGAGTCGGACCTCGGGCGGGTCATGCGTCGCTCGCGCATCGCCTCGCGCGGTGAGCAGACCGGGCAGGACCTGCTCGTGCTGCAGGCGCCACACCTCTACGCGCTGGCGGGCGAACTGGCGGCGATCGGATCGCTCGCGGGCGGCACGGACCCCGACCTGCCTCGACGGATGACGCACACCCTCGAGGCCGCCGGGGTGGCCTCGTGACGGACGAGCCCGCGCTGCGCATCGTCACCGGCTCGGTGTATCAGCCGCCCGAAGAGGCCTACCCACGTCTCCTCGTGATGCGGCGCTGGCCTCGAGGGGTGGCGAAAGGCGCCGTCGACCAGTGGGAGCGTGAACTCGCACCGAGCACGGAGCTGCTCGAGGCCTACCGCGAGGGATCGATGCCGTGGGCCGACTTCGAGGCCGAATACCGCGCGCAGGTCTCAGAGCGCGAGGAGCTGCTCGCGTGGGTGGAGCGCATGGCACGCACCACGGGCGTCGTGCTCCTGTGCAGCACACACGAGCCGTGTCATCGAGACGTGTTGGCCTCGATCGTCCTCGAGCGTGCCGGGGGCTGAGCGGGGCTAGACCTCGCGGACGGTGAGCCCGGTTGGCTGCCAGCGCCAGGTGCGGACGCGCACGTGCTTGATGCCGGCGGCCTTGGCGTAGTCCTTCGCTCGGGCGGCGAGGCCGGCCGGCACGTAGAGGTCGAGCGGCGCCTGCTCGCTCTCGAGGCGCGCCCATACGTACTCGGCCTGCTCGCGCGTCAGCGTCTCGCGGGTCTCGACCTGCACGATCATCGCCGGCCGGTTGCCCGGGGACGTGACGACGAGGATGTCGGGGAAGACCTTCTCGCCACCGCCCGCACCGAACTCGAGCGCCATCGAGGGCGCCGGGAGATTGACGTGCGTGCGGAGGTTCGGGTGCGAGGCGTTCGGGAACTGGTAGCGGTCGCGTGCGATGTCGGCGACGGCCTGCTGCAGCGTGAAGCCGCGCATCTCCTCGCTGCGTCGCCAGCTCGCGCCCTGCCAGCGCCACGTCGAGACGCGGCGGGCACCGTGGGCGGAGAAGGAGCTCATCGCCTTCAGCTCGTGGCTGAGGAAGCCTCCGAGGAAGAACAGCGCGAGAGGCAGGCCAAGCAGCACCCCGACCGCGATCTGGCCACCCCACGTGATGTTGAACTGCTTCCCCTCGCGAATCGCGAGGTCGATGCCGTCGAGCGTGACCGCCACCGGGCCGGGCAGCACGAACACGACGTACATCGAAAGGAGGAAGCCGACCATCATGATCAGTGAGAACGGAGACAGATGCGGCGGGAGCGTCGAGGCGGCGTGCAGCGAAAGCGGCGCCGCCGGAACCTGCACGGTCGCGGCGGCGGGCTTGGCCGCCGGTGCGGCCGCTGCCGCGGGAGCGGCTGCTGCCGCAGCGGCGGGGGCAGCCGGCTCACTGCCGTCTGCATCCGCGGCGGCCTCGGTGCTCGGTGCGCTCGCCGCGGCCGGTGCGGCCGCGCCGCCGGCGATGCCCTGCACCTGGGCGCGGGCGGCCGCCGGGTCCGCGTACCAGAGCTCGTTGATGGGGGTGAAGGCCTGCTGGTCGGCAGGCACCTCGTTGTCCGGGAAGATCGCGCTGACCGGGCAGGCCGGCTGGCACGCCCCGCAGTCGATGCACTCGACCGGGTTGATGTAGAGCATCCGGTCCGCACCCTCTTCGAAGTGGATGCAGTCGACCGGGCATACCTCCACGCACGACTGGTCGGTCGTGTCGATGCACGGCTGCGTGATGACGAATGGCACGTCGGTCCCTCCGTCGCGCGCCACGCCGGCGCGTCGCAAGTCTCCGCGCATCCTAGCCGGGCCTCGCGCGAGCGTCCACGCCGATTGGCACCAGGCGGCGCGCCCCTCGAGGGCGACACGAGCATGGCGACGCCGCTAGGGTGCCGGGAACGAGCGGCGCGAGGAGAGGTGGTGGGGAGACATGGCCGACGTCTCACTCGTGGGCGGGGCCGTCTGGGACGGCCTGGCCGAGTCTGCGCGCAGCGCCGAGGTCCACACCGCTGCCGGACTGATCTCGGCCGAGGCGAGTGCGGACGCCGAGGTCCTCGATGTTTCCGGTTGCACCGTGGTCCCGGGCCTCATCGAGGCGCACTCGCACCTCTGCTGGAACGCCGGGCCGGACTGGCGCGAGGTCTACGACGCAGAGAGCGACGCAGCCATCGCGTTCCGGATGGCGGGAAACGCGCATCGAATGCTACAGGCGGGCATCACGACCGTGCGCGACCTCGGATCGCCGACGCCGCAGTCGGTGGCGCTGCGAGATTCGATCCGTGCCGGCGTGCTCCAGGGACCCGACCTCCTCGTCGCGGGGGCGCCGGTCACGCCGACCGGCGGGCACTGCTGGTTCCTCGGCGGCGAGGCCGACGGCATCGAGGGGCTGAAGGTTGCGGTGCGCGAGCGACGCAAGGCCGGCGTCGACTGGATCAAGGTGATGGCATCGGGCGGCAACATGACGCCGGGCTCGAACGTCTATGCGCCTCAGTTCTCCGTCGAGGAGCTACAAGCTGTCGTCGCCGAGGCCCATCGCCTCCAGATTCGCGTCGCGGCGCACGCCCACGGCGTCGAGGGCATCAAGGCGGCCGTCGAGGCGCACGTCGACATGCTCGAGCACTGCTCGTTCCAGACGCCGGAGGGCTCGGTGAAGGACGACGCAGTCATCGCCGAGATCGCACGCCAGGGCATCATCGTCTCGCCAACCATCACGGGGCGCCTCGGGACGTTCCGAGGTCAGCCTCGATGGACGTTGCGTGGCGAGCTGACGCGCGCCCTCTTCGCGGCGGGCTGTCGGGTGCTGATGAGCACGGACTGCGGCATCCCGAACACCCCA
>JAWKPM010000022.1:0-22327 GCA_041390625.1 Dehalococcoidia bacterium
GCGCACCGGGCGCGGCGAGGAAGTGCTCGCGCTGTTCTCGCGCGACCCGCACCCGCTCTCGTGCTCGGTGGCCCTCGTGATCCGACCGAGCGGGGAGCTCGCCTACGACTCGCCCTGCTCGGGCAGCCATTTCGGCATCGATGGGGCGCTCGAGGACGGGCCGTCACCGCGCGCGCTCGATCGATTCGCCGTCGAGGTCGTGGGCGCGAACATCGACATCGATGTGACGGAGCTCATCCTTGGACGGTGCGCCTCGGCGGCAGGCGGCTCGGATTGCTCGAGCGCGGTCACGACGAGGACGGAGCCGATCGACTGGCCGGGGAACTAGCTCCGAGGCCCGTCGCTACCAGATCCCCAGCATCATCTTGACCTCTTCGGAGGCCATGGTCTTCGGGTCCCAGGGCGGGTCCCAGACCAGGTTCACCTCGACGTCCTCGACGCCGTCCATCTGCGTGAGCAGGTGGTAGGCCTGGCCCTGGATCATCGGGCCGATGGGGCACGCCGGCGTGGTCAGGGTGAGGTCGATCGTGACGATCCCCGCCTGATCAATGTCGATGCCGTAGACCAGACCGAGGTCGATGATGCTCATCCGCAGCTCGGGGTCCTGCACGTCCTTCAGGACCGCGCGGATCTCCTCGACGGTCGGGCGCGTCGTGGTGGAGTCAGCCATCGGTGGTCGTCCTCTCGTCGGTACTGACGGGGGTGTCGGTCGCGTCCGCGCGCAGCGCCTGCTCGAGCGTCTTCCAGCCAAGCGAGGCGCACTTCACGCGGACGGGGAACTTCGCGACGCCGGTCAACGCCTCGAGGTCCCCGAAGCCATCGTCCTCGGGCGCGTGGCCCGAGGTCATCATCTGCTGGAACGCCTCGACCGAGGCGAGCGCCTCGGCGGGGGTCTTCCCGGCGACGTGGTCGCTCATCATCGAGGCCGATGCCTGCGAGATGGAGCAGCCCTGACCGACGAAGCCCACGTCGGCGATGCGCCCGTCCTCGAGCTCGACCTCAACGTGGATCTGGTCGCCGCAGAGCGGGTTCGCGCCATCCGCCTCGCGGTTGTGGTGCTCGAGGTGGTGCTTCCGCCGCGGTGAGCGGTAGTGGTCGAGGATGATCTCGCGATAGAGGTCGTCGAGGTCAGCGGCCATTGCCGTGCTCCCCTCGTGATGGTGTCGGGCCGGCAAAGAAGCGCGTCGCGGCCTCGATGGCGGTCGCGAGCTGATCGACTTCCTCGACGGTGTTGTAGAGGTAGAAGGAGGCGCGCGCCGTGGCCGGCACCTGCAGCGCCGCCATCACGGGCTGCGCGCAGTGGTGGCCGGTCCGCACCGCGACGCCGTAGTTGTCGAGCACCTGGCCGATGTCGTGCGGGTGCACGTCCTCGAGGTCGAAGGAGACGACCCCGCCTCGATCGGCCGCGTCCGGTGGCCCAAACAGGGTCACGCCGGGCACGTCGCCGAGGCGCCGCAGAGCGTAGTTCGTGATCTCGACCTCGTGCTCGCGAATCGCATCGAGGCCGAGCGCCTGCAGGTAGTCGATCGCGGCACCGAGGCCGACGACGCCCGCGATGTTGGGCGTACCGGCCTCGAAGCGCGCGGGGATGTCGGCCCACGTCGACTGCTCGAGGGTGACGGTGAGGATCATGTCGCCACCGCCGAACATCGGCTCCATCTGCTCGAGGACGTCCATGCGGCCCCAGAGCACACCCGTGCCCGTCGGCCCGAGCATCTTGTGCCCCGAGAACGCGAGGAAGTCGATACCCAGCGCCTGCACATCCACCGGCATGTGAGGCACGGACTGCGCGGCGTCGACGCACACGACGGCGCCTCGCTCCTTCGCCATCGCGACGAGCTCGGGCAGCGGCACGATCGTGCCGAGAGCGTTCGAGACCTGCGTGACCGAGAGCAGGCGCGTGCGGTCGTTGAAGAGCCCGCGCGCCGCATCGAGGTCGAGCGTGCCGTCGGGCAGCATCGGGATGAAGCGCAGCACGATGCCCATCTCGTCGCGGAGCATCTGCCACGGCACGATGTTCGAGTGGTGCTCGATCTCGGAGAGGACGACCTCGTCGCCAGGCTGCAGGTTGTGCCTCGCCCAGCCGCGCGCCACGAGGTTCAGCGACATCGTGGTGCCGCTCGTGAAGATCACCTCGGAAGCACTCGGCGCGTTGATGAGCTCGCGCACCTTCTCGCGCACGCCCTCGTACTGCGCGGTGGCCTCCTGCGAGAGCGTGTGTACACCTCGATGGATGTTCGCGTTGGAGTCGCGGTAGAAGCGCGTGATCTCTGCGATCACCTGCACCGGGCGCTGCGAGCTAGCCGCGGAGTCGAGGTAGACGAGCTGGTGCCCGTTGATGTCGCGCTTCAGGATCGGGAAGTCGCGGCGAATCGCCTCGATGAGGAACGGGCGCGTGGCGGTCACGAGGAGGATCCGCGTGGCGCGGCCTCGGCACTGGCGTCCGTCGCCTCCGAGGACTCGTCGCAGTCGACGAGCAGCGCACCGTCCTCGACGGTCACGTCGTAGGCCTGCACGTCGCGTACCGCCGGCAGCGAAAGCACCTTGCCCGTGCGGGCGTCGAACTGAGCGCCGTGGCGCGGGCAGACGACGCGGCCTCGACGGAGGCGGCCCTCGCCGAGGGTGCCGCCATCGTGGGTGCAGAGGTCATCGATGGCGAAGTACTCGCCATCGATGTTGGAGACGGCGAGCTCGCGACCGCCGGCACAGCGCAGCACGCGGACCTCGCCCGCGGGTACGTCTGCGGTGTCGCCGATGCGCTCTCGCGCCATGAATGGTCCGATCTACAGCGCTGCGGTGGCGAGCTTCGCCTGGACGACCTCAGCCAGTTGCTCACTCACTCCATCGAGGGGGATGCCGCCGATCGCCGACTGGAAGAAGCCCGTGACGAGCAACTGGAGCGACGTGCGGTAGTCGAGACCGCGCGACTGCAGGTAGAACAGCGCCTCGTTGTCCACTGGGCCGACGGCAGCGGCGTGTCCGCAGCGAATCACGTTGGCCGTCAGAATCTCCAGGACCGGGTCAGAGTCGGCCTTGGCGTGGCCCGAGAGCAGCAGGTTGCGGTTCGCCTGGTCCGCGGAGGCGCCGGCGGCCGTCTCCTCCACGCGCGTGACGCCGTAGTAGATCGAGCGCGAGGCGCCGGCCAGCGCCGCCTTGATCTCGACCTCCGAGGTCGTGCGCGGGCCGATGTGGTCCTGCAGCGTCACGAAGTCGAAGTGCTGGTCGGCATCGCCGAGCGCGACGCCTCGGATCACCGAGTTCGCACCCTCGCCCTCGACGAGAGCCTCGATGGTCTGCTTCACGAGGTGGCCGCCGATGGCGAGCGAGGCAACCTGCACGTCGGCATCGCGCCCGAGGCGGGTGCGGATGAACGTGAAGTCCTGCGTCGCCGCGCCCCAGCGCTCATCGATGAGCAGGCGCACCGTCGCGGCCTGCGCCGCGTACACCTCGATGACACCGGCCACGAGCAGCGGCGCGGCGCCTGACTCCAGTCGGAGCACGACCGTGACCTCGGACTGCTCCTCGGCGTTGATGACGACGCGCGGGCTGATCGAGGCGGGCGCGGACTCGTCGACGCGCAGGTCGACGACCACGGGCGCCTCGAAGCGGCCTCGAGCGGCGGCATGGACGGCGATGCCGCCGCGCCACTCGATGGCGTTCAGGGCCTGGAACTTGCCCTCGGTGGCCGGGATCAGGCCACCGAGCTCGGCGTTCAGGGCGTCGCTGTCGAAGGCGATGGCATCGAGGAGCGTGCCGACGGCACTGCCGCCCTCGGGCGCGCTCGCCTCGATGGTGACGCTCGGCTCCACTGGCGGGAACGCAGCGAGATCGAGGTCCGAGACGTCCGTGTACTTCCACGGCCGCAGCAGCGTCGAGGGCATCGGCAGCGTCTCGAAGGCACGCGCGGCCTCGGCGCGGCGCTCGACGAGCCAGTCTGGCTCGCCGCGGCCGCGGGCCGCCTCGACGACGGCGGCCTCGGCGAATCGGTCGGTCGAGGTGCTGGGGGTGGTCGTCATTAGCCGACGGAGCCTTCCATCTGCAGCTCGATGAGGCGGTTGAGCTCGATGGCGTACTCCATCGGGAGCTCCTTCACGATCGGCTCGACGAAGCCGTTGACGACCATCTTGGCCGCCTCTTCCTCGGTGATGCCGCGCGACATCAGGTAGAAGAGCTGGTCTTCGCCGAGCTTGGAGACCGAGGCCTCGTGGCCGATGCGCACGCGCTCCTCGTCGACCTCCATCGTGGGGTACGTGTCCGAGCGGGAGAGCTCGTCGAGCAGCAGCGCGTCGCAGCGCACCGTCGAGGCGGAGTCCTCGGCGCCCTCGTACACCTTGAGCAGGCCACGGTACGAGGTGCGGCCCGCACCTCGCGAGACCGACTTCGAGACGACGGCGCTCGTCGTGCGCGGGGCGACGTGGATGACTTTGCCGCCAGCGTCCTGGTGCTGCCCGTCGCCGGCGAAGGCCAGCGAAAGGATCTCGCCGTGTGCGCCCGGCTCCATCAGGTAGATGGACGGGTACTTCATCGTGAGCTTGGAGCCGATGTTGCCATCGACCCACTCCATCACGGCGTTCTCGTAGGCGTAGGCACGCTTCGTCACGAGGTTGTAGACGTTGTTCGACCAGTTCTGGATGGTCGAGTAGCGCACGCGCGCGTTCTTCTTCACCACGATCTCGACGACCGCCGAGTGCAGCGAGGCGGTGCTGTAGATCGGGGCCGTGCAGCCCTCGACGTAGTGCACCCACGAGCCCTCGTCCGCGATGATCAGCGTCCGCTCGAACTGGCCCATGTTCTCCGTGTTGATACGGAAGTAGGCCTGCAGCGGGATGTCGACCTTCACGCCCTTCGGCACGTAGATGAACGAGCCGCCGGACCACACCGCCGAGTTCAGGGCGGCGTACTTGTTGTCGCCGGAGGGCACCACCGTGCCGAAGTACTCCTCGACGAGGTCGGGGTACTCGGCGAGGCCCTGGTCCATCCCGAGGAAGATCACGCCCTGCTTGGCGAGGTCCTCGCGGATGTTGTGGTAGACGACCTCGGAGTCGTACTGCGCACCGGCGCCGGCGAGGAACTGCTTCTCCGCCTCCGGAATGCCGAGCTTGTCGAAGGTGTCCTTGATGTAGTCCGGCACGTCCTCCCACGTCGTCGAGTCACGGTCGGTGGCTCGGACGTAGTAGTGGATGTCGTCGAAGTCGAGCTCGTCGAGGAGGTCCGGGCTGCCCGCCCAGGGCGGGTTGTGCTTCTCGTAGAAGGTGCGCAGCGCGTCCAGGCGGTAC
Source organism: Dehalococcoidia bacterium (assembly GCA_041390625.1). Taxonomy (GTDB): domain Bacteria; phylum Chloroflexota; class Dehalococcoidia; order UBA2979; family UBA2979; genus RBC038. Next base: position 5,277 of record JAWKPM010000022.1, read on the forward strand.
TCGAGCATCCACTCGGGCTCGCCCTTCATCTTCGACATACCGCGGATGACGTCCTCGTTCAGGCCCTTCTCGGCGATGAAGAGCGGCTGCACGTCGTCGTGGAAGCCCCACTTGTACTCGCCGACGGCGTCGCGGGCGTTCGGGTTCACGGTGGTCACGAGGCGGCCCCTTCCAGGGCACCGAGCTCCTGCAGGATCGGGTCGTACCCGGTCTCCTCGATGGTGCGCGCCAGCTCGGCGTCGCCGGAGCGGACGATGCGTCCGTTCACGAGGACATGCACGAAGTCCGGTGTGATGTAGTTCAGGATGCGCTGGTAGTGCGTGATGATCAGGATGCCGATGTCCGGCGTGCGGAGTGCGTTCACACCCTCGGCGACGGTGCGGAGCGCGTCGACGTCGAGGCCGGAGTCGGTCTCGTCGAGGATGGCGAGGTCGGGTTTCAGCATTCCGAGCTGGAGGATCTCGGCGCGCTTCTTCTCGCCGCCGGAGAAGCCGTCGTTCACGTATCGACGGGCGAACTCCTCGTCCATCTTCAGCGTCTTGAGGGTGCCACGCAGGTCATCGAGGAACTCGCGGGCCGGCACGTCCTCACCGCGGCGCGCCTTCAGGGCCAGGCGCAGCATGTTAACCATCGTGACGCCGGGGATGGCCGTCGGGTACTGGAAGGACAGGAACATCCCGAGGCGTGCGCGTGCGTCCGCGGTCAGCGCGGTGACATCCTCGCCCTTGAAGATGATCTGGCCATCATCGACGGCGTAGGTCGGGCTGCCCGCGATGGTGCTGGCCAGCGTGCTCTTGCCGGAGCCGTTGGGGCCCATCAGCGCGTGCACCTCGCCGGGGCGAATCGTGAGGTCCACGCCCTTCACGATCTGCACCTCGGGTTGGGCCGCGATCGAGACCTTCAGGTCTCGGAGTTCGAGGATCGGTGTGCTCATGAGAGTACGTTCGACTCCGTTCCGCGTTCGTCCTCGTGCGCCAGAGGCGGCACGTCGAGGTTGGTCCACTGGATAGGCTCGCCGGCGGCAGCGCCGGGCTTGCTCACGAGGTACTGGCACGTCGAGGAGCCCCCGACGGCCGTCGCCACCTGCTCGACGGGAGCGTCGAGCAGAAGCTGGATGGTGAGGCGGTCGGCCTCGCACGCCGCGTGATGCTCCTCGGCCGCCGAGCGGTAGGGGCATCCGACGTTCAACAGGCGGAAGCAGTCGCCTTCGTCGACGACTTCCGTCAGGATGCCCTCGTCCTCGAGGGCCCGCGCCACCTGCTGCACGCGCTCATCGAGGAGGGCGCTCGTGACGCGCGGCGAATACTCGCGCGCGACGTCGGCGGCCATCGACTCGAAGACGCGCTCCACGACGGTGGCCCCGTTCGCACCCGAAACCGCCTCGCGAGGCAGGTTGGCGAGCGCCGGGAAGATGCGGTCGAGCAGGCGCTGGTAGTGCGCCGCGGCGGAGCGCTCCTCGCCCGCCTCGGTGAGCGAGTAGCGGATCGAGGGGCGGCCACGACCGTGGCGCTCGAGCTCGGTCTGCACGAGGCCCTCACCGAGCATGATGTCCATGTGGCGGCGGATGGCGCCTTCGGAGACGCCGATGCGCTCCGCGAGGCTGGCAGCCGACGACGGCCCATCCTCATGGAGGAGGCGAACCACTTCGTCGCGCGTGCGTTCCATGCCCTGGATCTCCCGCCCACGAGGCGCGATCGGTGCCTCGATCTGCCTCGTACGACCACGGTAGGCGCGGCCCATCGCGAAGTCAACGTTTGGCTCATTGTATGTGAGGAAATTCAGCAAATGCGTCGCGCGCGAATCTGAGCGGGTGCCGCGAGGCACCTCGCAACGGCTTGAAGCGCATCGAGGCGCCTCGTACGATGCGGCCGCCAGACAAGTCACGAACGAGCGACCAGCGAGCGGGGGAACGACATGGCCGATGACGTGCAGGGACTGACCGTAGGGTCCTCGGCGACGTTCTCGAAGACGGTGACCGCCGAGGACATCGAGAAGTTCACCGAGGTCAGCGGCGACACGAACCCGCTGCACCGCGACGCGGCCTACGCGGCGCGCACCCGATTCAAGGCGCCGATCGCGCACGGGATGCTGGGTGCGGGCCTGATCTCGGCCGCCCTCGGTGCGAAGCTCGCACCGGACTCCGTCGTGATCTACCTCTCGCAGAACCTGCGGTTCCGCGCGCCGGTGAGCCCGGGTGACGCGCTCACCGCGACCGTGGCCGTGACGGCCGTCGACACCGAGCGCAGCCGCGTCTCGCTCGACACGAAGGTGACGAACCAGGACGGCACGGACGTCATCCTCGGCGACGCACAGGTGATGGTGGAGGCGCTCGCCGACGCGTAAGCGTGCGGTGCGTCGCACCCGTCTCGTACTATCGACAGCGCAACAGCGCGACGAACACGAACCTCAGCGCGGCTCGAGGCCCGTCCGACGCACCTCGAGCCGGCGAAGAGCACGCGGGAGTGACCGATGACGCAGCAGGCGACACGAGGCGTCGAAGAGATCAGCGCGGCCCAGCGCGAGTGGGAAGAGTCCGCCCTCGCGAAGGTGCTGCAGCGCTTCCCGGAGCGACGCTCCGAGTTCCGATCGACCTCGGCTGAGACCAAGCGCGTCTACACGCCCGTCGACACCGCCTCGCTCGACTACCTCGACGACATCGGCTTCCCGGGCCAGTACCCCTTCACGAGGGGCGTGCAGCCCACGATGTACCGCGGCCGCCTCTGGACGATGCGCCAGTACGCCGGCTTCGGCACCGCCGACGAGACCAACGAGCGCTTCCGCATGCTCATCGACAACGGCCAGACGGGGCTCTCGGCCGCCTTCGACCTGCCGACGCAGACCGGCTACGACTCGGACGACCCGATGGCCCTCGGCGAGGTCGGACAGGTGGGCGTCGCCATCGACACGCTCGATGACATGGAGCGGATGTTCCGCGAGATCCCGCTCGACAAGATCTCGACCTCGATGACGATCAACGCGCCGGCCGCGATCCTCGTGGCGATGTACATCGCGGCTGCAGAGAAGCAGGGGCACGAGCCCTCGGTGGTCACGGGCACCGCTCAGAACGACGTCCTCAAGGAGTACGTCGCTCGAGGCACCTACATCTTCCCGCCCGGCCCCTCGGTGCGGCTGGCAGCGGACCTCATCAACTACTGCGCCGCCAACACGCCAAGGTTCAACTCAATCTCGGTTTCCGGCTACCACATCCGCGAAGCCGGCAGCACGGCCGCGCAGGAGATCGCCTTCGCCTTCTCGAACGCGGTGGCGTACCTCGATGCGTGTCTCGAGCGCGGGGCCGGCATCGATGACGTGGCGCCTCGGATCTCGTGGATCTTCAACACGCACAACAACTTCTTCGAGGAGATCGCGAAGTACCGCGCCCTGCGCCGGATGTGGGCGCGCATGCTGAAGGAGCGGTACGGCGCGCAGAACGCCAACTCGATGATGCTGCGCACGCACACCCAGACGGGCGGCTCGACGCTCACCGCGCAGCAGCCGCTCAACAACATCGCGCGTGCCGCCCTGCAGGCCCTCGCGGCCGTCGTGGGCGGCGTCCAGTCGCTCGCACTGTCCTGCTACGACGAGGCGCTGGCGCTCCCCACCGAAGAGGCGCAGCAGATCGCGCTTCGCACGCAACAGATCATCGCGCACGAGTCCGGCGCGGCCGAAACGATCGACCCCCTCGCCGGCTCGTATTACGTCGAGACGCTGACGAACGAGCTCGAGCAGGCGGCCCTCTCGATCATGGCGCGCGTCGAGGACATCGGCGGCGCCGTCGCAGCCGTGGAAACCGGCTACGTCCAGGCGGAGATCCAGGAGGCCTCGGTCGCGTGGCAGCGCGAGGTCGAAGGGGGCGACCGCATCATCGTCGGCGTGAACGACTTCATCGACCCCGACGAAGACGCGACGCCGATCTTCCGCCCGAACCTCGAGGTCGTGCAGCAGCAGCTCGACTCGCTGAAGCGCGTCCGAGCCGAGCGCGACCAGGCCGCCGTCGATGGCGCCTTGACGCGCCTCCGCGAGGCCGCGCAGGGCGAAGAGAACCTGATGCCGGTCATCCTCGATGCCGTGAAGACGTACGCCTCGCTCGGCGAGATGTGCGGCGTGCTGCGCGAGGTCTGGGGCGAGTACACCCCGCCCACCCGCGTCTAGCCGCGTTCTCCTCTCACGGCCGTCGATGAGCGAAGAGCATCCGAGGACGATGTTCGCGCTGGCCGGGGGCGTCTACGCCTTCCGCGGCGGCAAGCTGCTGATGCTTGAGCGTCGCGGGACGTTCATGGGCGGCTTCTGGCACATCCCCGGCGGGATGCAGGACCCCGGCGAGACGCCTCGAGAGACGGCGGAGCGGGAGCTCTTCGAGGAGACGGGCCTGCGGCCCTCGGGACCGCTCGAGCTCGTGACGGCCACTCACATCCACGGCTACGACATGGACATCCTCAGCGTGCGCTACGCCGCCCGATGCGACGAGGGCGAGGTGCGCATCAGCGACGAGCACGCCGCCTGGGGCTGGATCGACCCTCTCGAGTACCGAGCGCAGCACCTGAGCGACGAGGCGATCGCCGGCTGGGAGACACGCAGCGCGACCGACGGCTTCAGCGCGCGCGCGAACCGAGACGCCCTCGATGAGCTCCTCGCGTGGCTGGAGCGCCACGGCATCTGATCCGCCCGACCATGCAAAGACCTTGCGCCCCTCGACACCAACGCGGGAACGCGGCAGAGTGCGGGACGCCGAGGGAATACGCAGCGTGTTGGGAGGCACCATGGCGGGGGCGCTGGACGGACAGGTGGCGGTGGTCACGGGCGCGAGCCGCGGCATCGGCCGGGCGTGCGCGGTCGAGCTGGCGCGACAGGGCGCCTCGGTGGTGATCAACTACACCTCGAACGAGGAGGCGGCGAACTCCTGCAAGGCCGAGATCGAGGCCGCAGGCGCGAAGGCACTCGTCGTGCAGGCTGACGTCTCCAAGTCGGAGGAGGCGCGCGCGCTCATCAAGGCCGCCGAGGACGAGTTCGGCAAGGTCGACATCCTCGTGAACAACGCCGGCGTGAACCGGGATCGCACGATCCAGCGCATGTCGGACGAGGAGTGGAACGAGGTCCTGCAGACGGACCTGTCCTCGATCTTCTACACGACGCAGGCGGCGGTCGGCGGCATGCGCGAGCGCAACTACGGCCGCATCGTGAACATGTCCTCCGTGATCGGCCAGATGGGCAACGTCGGTCAGGCGAACTACTCGGCGGCGAAGGCCGGCATGATTGCGTTCTCGAAGACGGCCGCGAAGGAGCTGGCGCGCTTCAACATCACCGTGAACGCGGTGTGCCCCGGTTTCGTCGAGACGGACATGGTGTCCGCACTCTCGGACGAGATTAAGGCGACGCTGCTGCAGAACATCCCGCTGGGCCGTTTCGGCACAGCCGAGGAAGTGGCGGCGGCCGTGCGCTTCCTCGTGACCGAGGGCGGCTTCTTCACCGGCGCGCAGCTCTCCCTGAACGGCGGCCAGTACATGTAGTCGGGGCCCGCGGGCGTCGATTCGTCGAGGGGCACCGCGAGGTGCCCTTCGTGCGTCCGAGGCGTCCCGAGGGCGGGACCGTTCGAGTGGACTCCGGTAGCATCCTCGATGCGCGGGGGCGCTCGATGCGGCGGGCCGGCCTCGGGAGGTACAGCGTGCGGGGACGTCTGACGATGGCGCTGGCGGCGGCCGCGCTGCTGCTGGCCGCGTGCGGCGGCGATGGCGACGAGACCGCGACGCCCACGGCCTCGAGCACGACGACATCGACGGCCACGACCGTCCCGCTGGCCTGCGATTTCGCGGACGCCGCCGATCGGGCCGTGGCGGCCTCGGCGCTGGTGATCACGCCGGACGGCTATGGCACCGCCTTCCACATCGGCAACGGCCAGTTCGTGACAGCCGAGCACGTCGTGCGAGGTCAGACGGCCGTCCAGCTCGAGTCACACCTCTTCGCCACCGACGCCACCGTCGTCGGCATCGAGCCGAGCGCCGACGTCGCCCTGCTCGAGGTCGACCCCGCCTCGATTCCCGACGCCGAGACGCTGAACTGGTTCGATGGCCCACGTGTGCGCATCGGCGCGAGCGTCGGCACCGCCGGCTACCCCGTCGATGTCACGGGCTCGGCGGCGGTAACGCGCGGCACGGTCTCGAAGGTGGCGTCCTCGGACGACGGCACGACGGTGATCCAGACGGACGCGCCGGTGAACCCCGGGAACAGCGGGGGCGCGCTCTTCGATGACTGTGGCGAGGTCCTTGGCGTCGTCGTGCAGAAGTGGAACGAGGCAGGCGTCGAGGGCGTGGCCTACGCCACCGAGTACGACACCGCGCAGGCCGCCCTCTCGAAGGCGCAACCGCCGCTGGTCTCGACCTCGACCGCCGGCGGTGACACGTTCGGCGACGGCACGTACGTCGTCGGTGTCGACATCGACCCCGGCACCTACACGAACTCTGACTCCTCGAACTTCTGCTACTGGGAGCGCCTCAGCGGCTTCACCGAGGACACCTTCCTCGGCTACGGCCACGTCACCGAGGACATCATCGACAGCGGCGTCTCCTTCGAGCTGCAGACGGTCGCGATTCAGCCGTCGGACGCGGGCTTCTTCGCCCTCGACTGCGGCCAGTGGACGCGCACCGGTGACGTCGGCGAGAGCACGGTGTCGTTCGGCGGCGAGCCGCGCTCGGTCTTCGAGCTCACCGAGGGCGACTGCTTCAGCGTGCCGCCCGAAGGTGACGGTGACGTCCTCTTCGATGTCCTGGTGACGGACTGCAACGAGCCGCACGAGCACGAGATGTTCGAGACGCTTTCGGCCGGCGGCGCCTCCGACCCGTTCCCGGGTGAGAACACCATCAACGACCTCTGGCAGACCGGCTGCGTCGACAGCTTCGAGGCGTTCGTCGGCATCGCCTACGAGGACTCGCGCCTCGATGTGGGCGCGCTGGTTCCGACCGCCGAGAGCTGGGTCGAGGGCGACCGCGAGATCGCGTGCTACGTCTCCGACCTCTTCGGTGAGCCGCTCGTCGGCTCGATGGCCGGGAGTCGCGAGTAGCGTCGGACGGCCGCCGGAGCGCTAGCATCGAGGCATGACTTCGCCTCGACGCATCGCGTTCATCGGGAACACGTCCGCCGGGAAGAGCACGCTGGCCGCCGAGCTGGCGCGCCGCCTCGACGTGCCGCACATCGAGCTCGACGCGCTCTACTGGGAGCCGAACTGGGTGGGCGCGGAGCGCGAGGTGTTTCGCGCGCGCGTCGACGCCGCCACGGGCGTCGAGGGCTGGACCTCGAGCGGCAACTACCTCACGGCCGTGCAGGACCTCGTGTGGGGCCGCGCCGACACTGTCGTGTGGCTCGATTACCCGCTGCGGGTGCTGGTGCCTCGACTGTGGGGCCGCACCTATCGGCGTTGGCGTGACGGCGAGCTGCTCTGGGGCACGAACCGCGAGAACGTCTGGCAGCACTTCAAGCTCTGGAACCAGGAGCAGTCACTCGTCGCGTTCCAGCTCCGACAGCAGCTGCCGAAGCGGCGCCGCTACGAGGCCGAGATGCGCGATCCCTGCTGGGCGCACGTGACGTTCGAGCGTCTGCGCTCGCCGCGCGAGGCGGAGGCGTGGCTCGAGCGCACGACCGCCGCCCGAACGACCGCCTGACCTCGATGGCGAGAACGGCGGCGCGGCTGCGGTTCTCGGCGGCACACGCGTACCGCCATCTGCGCGAGGCCGATCCGGTCGTCGGCGCGCTCATCGAGGCGCATGGTCCCTACCTCCCTCGACCGACCGTCGATGCGTGGTCATCTCTCGTGCGAACGATCCTCTTCCAGCAGCTGGCGGGCGCCGCAGCGCGGACGATCCAGCGTCGGTTCTACGCCCTGCACGGCGACGAGGCCCGAACGCCAGCGCCTCGCGAGGTGCTGGAGACCAGCGACGAGGCGTTTCGCTCCGTCGGCGTCTCGAGGCAGAAGGCCTCCTACCTTCGCGACCTCGCCGCGCACGTCCTCGATGACCGCATCGACTTCGCCGCACTCGAGCACGCGCCGGACCTCGAGGTGGTGAAGGCGCTGACGGCGGTGCGCGGCCTTGGCGAGTGGAGCGCGCACATGTTCCTGATGTTCGACCTCGGGCGGCCGGACGTGCTGCCGGTAGGCGACCTCGGTGTGCGCCTCGGGATGGCGCGGGCCTACCGACTGCCCTCGACACCCACGCCGAAGGAGGCGCTCGCGATCGGCGAGCCGTGGGCGCCGTATCGGTCGGTGGGCAGCTGGTATATGTGGCGCGCGGTGGAGACGGTCACCCCGGACGGGTAAGCGCCGTGCCAGCCATTCGCCCTGGCTCGTACAACACATGCTAACTCCATCCGTTGTTGATCCAATCACGATTGGTGTACACACCGGGGGCCTGCCGCACGAGGCGGCGGGTCGGACGCCGGCCGGGGGAGGCCGGCAGAATCCCGGGGGCACTGGATGTCGGCGAACGAGAACTACTGGACGCGCCACCGCCTGAGCCGTCGCGCAGCGATTCGAGGTACCGGCCTGGGGATCGCGGGTTTGGCCGGCGCGGCCCTGATCGGCTGCGGCGGCAGTGACGACAGCAGTTCGACGGCGACCTCGGACGGGCCCTCGGAGTCGGCCCAGCAGGTGCAGGCGCAGCAGTCGGCGACCGCGGCCGCCGGCGCGACCGAGGCGAACGCGACGGCGGTGTCGGCCGATCAGGTCCGCCTGGCGCCCGGCTTCTACGACAGCCCGGTCGCACCCTCGCCCGCCGAGGCGAACCCGATGCTCAACGGCCGTTACGGCGACCAGCTGGTGGGCTACTACCTCGACCCGCCGCACATGGACATTAACCGCACACTGTCGTGCACCATCTACCACACGATGAACTACACGCAGAACAAGCTGGTCCGAGGCAAGGTCGGGCCGCTCGCACACCCGTTCATCGTGGAGAGCGAGCCGGACCTAGCGGAGTCGTGGGAGGCCAACCCCGACTCCACGGAGTTCACCTTCCACCTGCGCGAAGGCGTGAAGACGCACAACGTGGATCCGACGTTCGGGCGCGAGTTCACCTCGGAGGACGTGAGGCTCTCGATCGAGCGCTACGTCGCCGGCGGGGCGCAGAAGGACGTCTTCTCGCCGATGACGGCGCTGGAGACGCCGGACGACTACACGGTGAAGATCACCCTCGATCAGCCGCTCTCGGACTTCCCGGTGAACGTCTCTTCGTGGTCCTACATGTGGGTGAAGGAGCTCATCGCCGACGACACCATCGCGGAGCGCGCTGTCGGCACGGGCCCCTTCATCCAGAAGGAGTGGGTGAAGAAGGAGCACTCGACATTCGTGAAGCACGACGGCTACTTCGAGGAGGGACTGCCCTTCCTCGATGAGATCTTCGTGCTCGCGTACAACGCCGACCTCTCGCTCCGGCGCGCGGCGTACCAGACCGATTCGATCTTCGAGTGGAGCGCGCGCGACGACGACGACGGCATGAACATGGTCGACCAGGCGCCAGACACGGTCGTCTGGAAGTACCCGGTCTCTCGAGGCGCCAACACCAACGGCTGGCACTTCCAGCAGACGAACCCGGTCTTCCAGGACGAGCGCGTGCGGCGCGCGATCGCGCTCGCCTTCGACAAGGACGAGTTCGATCTCGCGGAAAACGCGGGCGACAACGCCAACCCGGAGGGCGCCTACTCCCAGGCGCCCATGCCCTGGTCACTCCTCTACGACGACTACCCCACCGCCGCCGTGAACGGACAGTGGTACAAGTACGACCCAGAGCAGGCCTCTCAGCTGATGCAGGCGGCCGGGTTCTCTGCCGACAACAAGCTCAAGTGGGAGCACGTCGGCTTCTACGACCGCACGCGCTTCCCCGAGGTGATCATGCCGGGGATCAACGCCTCACTCCCCGAGGTCGAGATCACCTTCCGGCAGCTCGACAACCCGACGGCGGTGCAGCTGCTCTCCGACCGCAACTTCGAGTGGACGGCGGACATCACGTGGGGGCCGGCCGGCTTCTCCATGGACCAGTGGATCTTCCCCTGGTACCACAGCAAGGGCGGCCTCAACTACAACAACGTCAACGACAGCACGATGGACGGACTGCTCGAGGCGCAGCGCAAGGAGGCCAACCTCGAGGCAAAGCAGGAGATCTGGCACCAGGTCTGGGACCGCATCTTCGACCAGGTGTGGGACATCTTCTACCCGGTGCCGCTGGCGCGAACGGCGTGGCACAACTACGCGCTCAACTACCGACCCCACGGCTTGATGAGCGGGTTCGTGTGCTACTCCAGCGACCAGGCGCGGGCCATCTGGCTCGACGAAGGTCACAAGATGCAGCACCAGGGCTAGTCCCGAGGCGACGCCTCGGCGCGCTGCCGAGGAGGGCGAGGGCCGGCGTCGTGCCGGCCCTCGCTGCGCGATCTGCCTCGATCGTCGCCTCGTGGAGGCCCCCGATGGCCGCCTCGGGAGTGAGTCCTATACTTGCGGGCGGACTCCTCGAGGATGGCAGGCAGGCATGCGGATCGCGCTCTTCGGGCAGGCGGCGTTCGGCCGGGACGTGCTGACGGCGCTGCGCGAGGCAGGCGAAGAGGTCGTCGGCGTCTCGACACCCCGGCCCGGGGCGCGCCCCGACGCCCTGCAGCAGGCCGCCGAGGAGGCGGGTCTGCCGGTCATCCCGACGCGCGACCTGCGGCAGGCCGAGGCGTTCGAGGCGTATCGCGCCTGGGACGCCGAGCTGCTCGTGTTCGCCTTCGTCACGGACATCGTGCGCAAGAACGTCCTCGATGCCGCGCCGCGCGGCGCGATCCAGTACCACCCCTCGCTGTTGCCGCTCCATCGAGGTCGCTCCTCGATCGCCTGGCCAATCATCGCCGGCGAGGCGACGACCGGCGTGACCATCTTCTGGGTGGACGAGGGCATCGACAGCGGCCCGGTCCTCCTGCAGCGCGAGGTCGAGATCGGCGCGCAGGACTCGGTCGCGACGCTCTACTTCGATCGCCTGTACCCGATGGGCGTCGAGATGCTCGTGGAGTCGGTCGCCCTCGTGCGTGCCGGCGACGCGCCTCGGATCGAGCAGGACCACTTGCTCGCCACCTACGAGCCGCCCCTCGGCCCCGAGCACGGCGCGATCGACTGGTCGCGGCCGGGTGCCGTCGTGTTCAACCACGTTCGAGGCTGCGACCCGACTCCGGGCGCCTCGGCGCGCGCCCCGAGTGGCGAGGTGCGGCTCTTCAATGCGCGCCTCGCGCCCGCCATGCCGGAGGAGGCGCCGGGCACGGTCGTCGCCGCCGGCGAGGGCGGGAGCGTCGACATCGCGGTCATCGGCGGCGTCATGACCGTCGAGCGGATGCAGCCGGAGGGCGGCGGCAAAGTCGCCGCAGCGGAGGTGGTCAACGTGGGCGATCGCCTCGAGCGTGTGCCGTGATCGTCGGCACCGTTCGCGAGACGAAAACCGAGGAGTATCGCGTCGCGCTGACGCCGGACGGCGTCCACGACATCGTGCGGGCGGGCCACGACGTACTCGTCGAGACGCACGCGGGCCTCGGGTCCAACTACACGGACGACGAGTACCGCGTGGCCGGCGCCGAGGTCGTGGCGACGCCTGAGGAGGTCTACGCACGTGCCGAGCTGATGTGCGAGGTGAAGGAGCCGCAGCCCTCCGAGTACGAGCTGCTCCGCGAAGACCAGATCCTCTTCACCTACCTGCACCTGGCGGCCGAGCGCCACGTCACCGACGCGCTCCTGCGCGCGAAGTGCATCGCCATCGGCTACGAGACCGTGCGCCGTGACGACGGCTTCCTGCCGTTGCTGGCGCCCATGTCCGAGGTCGCGGGCCGTATGGCCGTCGAGATCGGCGCGCACTTCCTCAAGCGACCGGGACCGGGGCGCGGCATGCTCCTCGGCGGGTTGCCGGGCGTGCCGCCGGCGCACGTCGTCATCGTGGGCTCGGGCAACGTGGGCAAGAACTCGGTGCGCGCGGCGGTCGGCGCGGGCGCACGCGTGAGCGTTGTTTCGATCAACGAGGACCAGCTACGCGACATCGAGGAGGCCTACGCCGGCCGCGTCGAGACCGCCCTCGCGAGCCCGCACACGATCGCGCGCCTCGTAGCCACGGCCGACCTTCTCGTCGGCGCCGTCCTCGTCGAGGGGCGCCGGGCACCCGTGGTGGTGACGCGCGAGATGGTGCGCTCGATGGGCGAGGGCGCGGTCATCGTCGACGTCGCTGTCGACCAGGGTGGCTGTGTCGAGACGACGCGCCCGACGAGCCACGTCGAGCCGATCTATGTCGACGAAGGCGTCGTGCACTACGCCGTGCCCAACATGCCCGGCGCCGTGCCGCGAACGTCCTCGCGCGCGCTGACCGGCCTCACCCTGCCCTACATCCTCCGCGTCGCTAACGAGGGCTTCGAGGCCGCGGTCGAACGCGACCGCGCCCTCGCACGGGCCGTGAACACCTATCGAGGCGTGCTGACGCACGAAGGCGTCGCCGAGTCCCTCGGGATGCCGTGGCAGCCGCTCGAGTCGGTGCTGCGAGTCGCCTCGTGAGCGCGCGCGCCGAACAAGGCGGCATCATGGGCAGGCTGGCGTTTTTCCGTCAGCACGAGCGCCTCGTGGCGATCTCGATCTCGACCGTCCTCGTGATGGCGGGACAGGGCGTCATCGGCCCCGTCCTGCCGCTCTTCGCGAAGGAGTTCGGCGTCGGTGCGGCCGCCGTCGGGCTCACGCTCTCGATGTTCGCGCTCGCGCGGCTGATCCTGAACATCCCACTGGGTCTGCTCTCGGATCGCTACGGCCGCCGCATTCTCCTCGTCGGCGGGCCGATCGTCACGGCGGTCGGCATGATCGGCTCGGGACTGTCGCCGAACATCGAGATCCTGCTCGGGTGGCGCTTCATCGCGGGCGCCGGCTCGGCGATGTACATGACCGGCGCGATGATCTACCTCACCGACATCTCGACCCCGGAGACGCGGGCGCGCTTCATCGGTACGAACCAGGGCGCGCTACTCCTCGGGGTCTCCATCGGCCCCGGCGTCGGCGGTCTGATCGCCGAATTCTGGGGCCTGCGCGCGCCGTTTTACGTCGTCGGCGTGGCTGCCCTGTTCGCGGCGCTCTACGCGCAGTTCCGACTGCCCGAGACCCGCCATCTCGCGCTGGCGAACGAGCGCGCGGACCGCGAACGACGGGAGAAGGAGCACCAGGCGCCGACGACCGGCCGCCCGTGGCTCACGATGATCCGCTCGCGCGACTTCGCCGCCGTATCGCTCGTCACGATGGCCATCTTCTTCACCCGTACGGCTTCGAGGCAGACGCTGGTCCCGCTGCTCTCGGTCGAGCGCCTGGACATGTCACCCGGCGTCCTCGGCGCGATCTTCACGGCGATGTCGGTCGTGAACATGCTGCTGATCACCCCGGCAGCCATCGGCGCGGACCGCTTCGGGCGCAAGAAGGTGATCGTGCCCAGCATGCTCGGCACGGCCGGCGGCTTGATGCTCTATGCCGGCGCCGACACCTACACGATGTTCGTCGTCGCCTCGCTGGCGCTCTCCTCCGCGATGGCGATCGCCGGACCGGCGCCTGCCGCCTACGCCGCCGACATCGCCCCCGTCGAGGCGCGCGGGCTCGCGATGGGCCTTTACCGCACGACCGGCGACTTCGGGTTCGTGGTCGGGCCGCCGCTCCTTGGCGCCCTCGCGGACGCGACCTCGTTCTCGGTCGGCCTCGGGGTCAACGCGGCGCTGGCCATTTTCGCCGGACTCTTCTTCCTGCTGTTCGCGCGGGAAACCGTCGTGCGCAAGGGCGTGACGGTCGAGGCCCCGCCGCCCGAGCCGGTCGCCACGAATCTTGCCGAGCAGCCAGTCGCCGAGGCCGAACCGCCTCCCGAGCCAGCGTCGAATGGCGCGCAGACGAAGCCGGTCATCGAGGCGCCGCCGAAGGTCAGGCGGGCGTTGCGGCGCGGCCGCCGCGACTACATGGGGGGCGGCCTGCCGGGTCGCGACTACATGGGGCTCGATGAGCGGACGGCATTGCCGCCGCTGGATGCGGACCTGCCGCCATCGACGTCGCGGACGCCGAGGGCAGACCGACCCGGCGGCCTGTCGAGGCCTCTACGCCGCCGCCCTCGACTGCCCTCGCGAGACGGCTAGCAGCCGAACGGCGCTAGGCGTTGAAGCCGCCCGAGGACCCACCGCTCCCGGAGCCCGAGCCCAGGTCCGCCATGATCTGCTGGAAGCGCTCGCGATCAATAGCGCCGCTGGCGTACTGACGGCGAGCCAGCTCCTCGGCCGAGGGTGCGTCCTCGTTCAGTCCTCGGCGCAGGCCGAGCTGCCGCGCCAGCCACAGCGCCAGCCCCGCCCAGGGCAGCCACAGCAGGGTCACGATCAGCCACATAGCGACACTCCGTCCTCGATCGTGCGGTCCGGTGAGACCTCGTGAGGCCAACGTAGAGGTCGACCGAGTGGCCTCGAAGGTCCGATGCGAGGGCGGCACGTGTGACGAAGGTCCCAACGAGCAAGAGCGGCGCTCAGTCCTCGGTGCGGAAGGCGTCCGGTGCATCGAGGTCGAGAGCGGCCAGCGCCTCGGCCTCCTGCGCGGGCGACATGCGCACGAAGAGCGCGCTCGCCTCAGCGATGTCGACACCGTCGGCCGTGCGCACGCGGCCCTCGACGGTCAGACGGCGTCCCGAGGCGCGCACCAGCCGCGCTCGCGCCTCGAGCGGGACATCGAGGGTCGCGGACCTCCGGTAACGCGTCTCCATCTTCGCGGTGACGGCGAAGATGCGATCGATGTACATCGCCCAGCCCATCGCCTCGTCGAGCAGCACTGCCACGAGGCCGCCGTGCATCATGCCGGGGAAGCCCTGGTCCTCGGGCCGCGGCTCGTAGCGCGCCACGACCTCGTGACCGTCGCGCTCGAAGGTCAGGTGGAGGCCAATGGGGTTCTGATGGCCGCAGCCGAAGCAGTAGTGGTCGCGCAGCGAGACGTCGGCGCTCACGGACGGGTCACGCAAACGGCGCAGAGGCCCGGCCGCTGAGCAGGACGTCGCCGCGCGGGTCCTCGCAGACGACGTCGTAGGTGGCGATGCCCTCGTGCGCGCTGCGGAGCGTCGCGCGCGCCGTCACCGTCATCGGCACCAGGGCGGGCGCGCGGAAGCGGACCTGCAGCGAGCCGCCGTTCGCCCAGCGCGTGCCGAAGGCGTTCGTCATCGCCTCGGAGATCAGTGCGAGCACGAGCATGCCGTGCGCCACCGGCTGCCCGAACTGGCTCTCGAGCGCCTCGGGGGTGTTGCGGTGGATGGGGTTCATGTCACGCGCGGCCACCGCGTAGTGATCGACGCGGGCCTGGTCGATCAGCCTCGTGACCGGGAGGACGACGGGCGGCTCGTCGAAGGAGACGGCCATTAGTCGGCGCCCACGGTAGCCGCGGTCGGCATGACGATGGTGATCTTGCCTCGAGCGGCCGTGGCCTCATCGACCTGCAACTCGAAGCCGAGCTGCGTCATGAGCACGCCCGCGCGCTCCGAGCGGCGGTCGATGACGGCGAAGCCGCTGATCTCGGCGTCGATCGGGATCGACTGCACGAAGTCGACCTCCTGGCCACTGTGGATCACGCCGGCGGGCAGCGGCATCTCCTCAGTGAGGGCTGCGAGCGTCAACGCGAGGGCCCCCAGTGGCGGCACGACCCCAGCGCCGAGCCAGACCTCGGGGTCTTCGCCCGTCGAGCGCAGGTAATCGCGCACCTCATCGGCCGAGATGGTCATCGTGAAGGCGGGCAGCACATCGCCCGCCGAGACCGCGTGGAAGTCGATGGTCACGCCGGCGTCGGTCCGGTGGGCCGGCTCAGCTCGAGCCTCCCGCGCTGGCCGTCGCCGGCGTCATGTGGCGGTGGCCCCAGTCCTCGAGCGGTTCGAGGGCGTCCGCGAGCTCGCGCCCGCGAGGCGAGAGCTCGTACTCCACCCACGGCGGCATGGTCGCGACGATGTGGCGCTCGACGATGCCCGCGTCCTCAAGGGCGACGAGGCGATCGCGCAGCGTGCGCGAGTTGCAGCCGCCGATGCCCGAGGCGAGCTCGTTGAAGCGGCGCTTGCCGCCGCTGAGCTGATACACGATGTGCGGCACCCACTTCTGGCCGAGAAGCGCCAGCGTGGCGCGCACCGGGCAGAAATCGCCTTCCGGCGTGTGCGAGAGCTTCGAGTCGATCATCGAGAGTTAACGGTACGCCCGCCGGACCACGCCGACAACTCGAACCGGCCTCGATGAAGCGCCCCTCGGTCAGGCCAGCGCGGCCTCGACGGCGCTGTGGTCGCGCTGCTGGGACATCTCGCTCTCGACCGTGAGCACGACGTTGCCGTCGCTGTTGATGACGACCGTCTTGCGGTTTGCCCAGCCGCCCGGGTTCCAGGCGTCGTACGAGCGGGCAACCTCGCCGTTCATGTCCGACAGCAGGGTGTGCGTCAGCGACTCCGCCTTGCGGAAAGCCGCGAGCGAGAAGCGGCTGTCGCGGCTGATGCCGAAGACCTTCGCGCCCTTGTCCATCCACGAGGAGTAGTCGTCGCGGATCGTGCAGTTCTCCGCCGTGCACGTGCCGGAGAAGGCGTGCGGGAAGAAGACAAGGACGACCGGCGAGCCCTTGAGCTCGGACAGCGTGACCTTCTCGTTGTCCTGGTTGACGAGCGTGAAGTCGGGAGCGGGCTGACCGATCTCGATGGACATCGTGGACCTTTCTGGTCGAGGCGCGGCCGCGTCCTCGTTGGACACGCGGCGGCGCTCTGAGGCTGGAGGACGATCACCTCGAGGGCGATCGTGCGTCGATTGTACCGAGGGCTGGTGCGCCTGCACCAACCTCGAGGCCTGCGACGCCTCGAGGCGTGAGCGGTCGGCTACCAGGGCGCGCCGTTCAGGAAGGCGTGGATGCCGTCCGCCGCCTTGTGGCCATCCGCCAGGGCGGTCACCACGAGGTCGGCGCCGTTGACGTTGTCGCCGCCGGCGAAGACGCCCTCGAGGTTGGTCTTCATCGTCTCGGGGTCGACGACGACGCGCTCCCAGCGGTCGCGCACGAGGTC
>JAWKPM010000023.1:0-18721 GCA_041390625.1 Dehalococcoidia bacterium
GACGCACCGGACGTTCGATGCGGGGTGTCGGTGCTACCGGGCGTCCTCGTCGCGCGCATCCTCGGCGCGACCCCCCTCGCTGTTCGAGGTGCATGGGAACGATGTGTTCGCGCACTGCGAGCCGCCGGCGGGTGGCCGTCGACGCTGCCTCGCGTGGCGACGGTCTAACAGCGTGTAGGAGCGCCGAACCGATGCAACTCACGCCTCGCGAGATGGACAAGCTCATCGTCGCCGTTGTGGCGATGGTCGCCCGCCGCCGCCTCGAGCGCGGTGTGCGCCTCAACTACCCCGAGGCAGTCGCGCTGATCACGGACTTCGTCGTCGAGGGCGCACGCGACGGCCGCTCGGTGTCCGACTTGATGAGCGCCGGCGCCGAGGTGCTGACGCGCGAGCAGGTGATGGAGGGCATTCCCGAGATGATCCACGACGTCCAGGTGGAGGCGACGTTCCCGGACGGGACGAAGCTCGTCACCGTGCACGACCCGATCCGATGATCCCCGGCGAGGTCTGGACTCCCGAGGGCGAGCTCGTGCTCAACGAGGGTCGCGACGCCATCGAGCTCGAGGTCGCGAACACCGGCGACCGCCCCGTGCAGGTCGGCAGCCACTACCACTTCTTCGAGGTGAACGAGGCGCTGGAGTTCGATCGCGAGGCCTCGCGCGGCCGCCGCCTCGACATCCCCGCGGGCACCGCCGTCCGCTTCGAGCCGGGCGAGACGCATCGAGTGTCACTCGTCGCCTACGCCGGCGCGCGGCGCGCCTTCGGGTTCCGGGGCGCGGTCATGGGGTCGCTCGACGCCGGCGGGGGGGCCTAGATGCCGAGACCGATCTCGAGGGCGGCCTACGCCTCGATGTACGGCCCGACGGTGGGCGACCGCGTGCGACTTGCCGACACCGAGCTCTGGATCGAGGTCGAGCGTGACCTCACCACCTACGGCGAGGAAGTGACCTTCGGCGGCGGCAAGGTGATCCGCGACGGCATGGGTCAGTCGCAGGTGCCGCGATCCGAGGGCGCCCTCGACACCGTGATCACGAACGCCGTCGTGCTCGACTGGACCGGCGTCGTGAAGGCCGACATCGGCATCCGCGACGGACGCATCGTCGCCCTCGGGAAGGCCGGCAACCCGGACGTCCAGCCGGGCGTCGACCTCGTGATCGGGCCGGGCACCGAGGTCATCGCGGGCGAGGGCAAGATCGTCACCGCCGGCGGCATCGATGCCCACATTCACTTCATCTCGCCGCAGCAGGTCGCGGAGGCGCTCTACTCCGGCATCACCACGATGATCGGCGGCGGCACCGGCCCGGCCACCGGCACGAATGCGACCACGGCGACGCCGGGCGCGTGGCACCTCGAGCGGATGTTGCAGGCGGCCGAGGGGCTGCCGGTGAACCTCGGCTTCCTCGGCAAGGGCAACACGAGCCTGCCGAGGGCGCTCGTCGAGCAGATCGAGGCAGGCGCGTGCGGCCTCAAGCTCCACGAGGACTGGGGCACGACACCGGCCGCCATCGACAATTGCCTCACCGTCGCCGACGAGTTCGACGTGCAGGTGGCGATTCACACCGACACGCTGAACGAGTCCGGCTTCGTCGAGCGCACCATCGAGGCATTCAAAGGCCGCGCGATCCACGCCTACCATGCGGAGGGCGCTGGCGGCGGCCACGCCCCCGACATCCTCCGGGTGGCGGGCGAGGCGAACGTGCTCCCGTCCTCGACGAACCCGACGCGGCCCTACACGGTGAACACCATCCAGGAGCACCTCGACATGCTCATGGTGTGCCACCACCTCGACCCGCGGGTGCCCGAGGACATCGCGTTCGCGGAGAGCCGCATCCGCGCCGAGACGATCGCCGCCGAGGACCTGCTTCACGACATGGGTGCGATCTCGATGATCTCCTCCGACAGCCAGGCGATGGGCCGCGTCGGCGAGGTGATCATGCGAACGTGGCAGACCGCCGACAAGATGAAGCGGCAGCTCGGCCGCCTGGAGGGCGAGAGCGGCGAGAACGACAACCTCCGCGTCCGCCGCTACCTCGCGAAGTACACGATCAATCCCGCCATCGCGCAGGGCATTGCCGAGCACGTCGGCTCGGTGCGGCCCGGCAAGCTCGCCGACCTCGTGCTGTGGTCGCCGGCGTTCTTCGGCGTAAAGCCCGAGCTCATTCTGAAGGCTGGCACGATCTCGGCGGCGTTGATGGGCGACCCCAACGCCTCCATCCCCACGCCGCAGCCGGTGATCTACCGCCCGATGTTCGGCGGCTTCGGACGCTCGATGACGGCGAGCGCGGTCACGTTCGTCAGCCAGGCCGCCATCGAGGCCGGGCTCGGCGACCGTCTCGGCCTCCAGCGCCGCCTTGTACCGGTCGCGCACACGCGTGACATCGGCAAGTCCGACATGCGCCTCAACGATGCGCTGCCCGCCATCGAGGTCGATCCGGAGACCTACGAGGTGCGAGCGGACGGGCGGCTGCTCACCTGCGAGCCGGCGGAGACGCTCTCCCTGGCGCAGCGTTACTTCCTCTTCTAATGGCGGCACCTGCATCGACCCGATGGCTCGCGACATCGACCGCCCCGGCCGGAACCTGGGACGGCGGCGCCGAACGCGACACCGTCACGCTCGCCTTCGATGACCGCTACCGACGGCGCACGGTCGTGACGACCGACGGTGGACGCTGGCTGCTCATCGACCTCGTCGAGGCGGTGGCCCTCAGCGACGGCGACGGTCTCCGCCTCGATGACGGCGGCTGGGTCCGAGTCCGCGCGGCGTCCGAGTCCGTCGCCGACATCTCGTGCGCCGACCGCACCCTCGAGGCCCGCGTCGCGTGGCACCTCGGGAACCGCCACCTTCCCGTCGAGGTCCGACCGGACGCCCTGCGCATGCGCCAGGACCCGGTCATCGAGGCGATGGTGCGCGGCCTCGGCGCCGAGGTGACGCACCTCGAGGCCCCCTTCCAGCCGGAGGGAGGCGCCTACGCCGGCAACGACCATCACTGACGAGCCCGCCCTCGAGGCGCCTGCATCCACCGACGCCGAGGCGTCGCTGCGGCTGCTCTCCTGGTTCTCGCCCGCCTTCCCGACCGGCGCGTTCGCGTACTCGCACGGCCTCGAACGGGCCGTCGAAGAGGGACTCGTCACGTCGGCGCCCGACCTAGAGGCGTGGGTGCGCACCGTGCTGCGCGCCGGAGGCGGCTGGAACGATGCCGTGCTGTTCGTCGTGGCGTGGCGCGCCACCCTCGACCCTGCCCCCACACGCCTCGAGGAGATCGATGCACTGGCGCGCGCCTGCCGAGGCACGGCGGAGCTCGCGCTCGAGAGCGAAGCGCAGGGCACGGCCTTCCTCGCCACAGTGCGAGCCGGCTGGCCCGCGCCCGCCCTCGAGGCAGCCGCGTCAGGGCTTAGTGAGGCCGTCGCGCTGCCGGTCGCGGCGGGCGTGGCATGCGCAACCCACGGCGTGAGCCTCGATGCCGCGCTGCGGGCGTACCTCCACGCGACGGCCGCGAACCTGGTCTCCGCCGGTGTGCGCCTTATCCCCCTCGGTCAGACCGACGGGCAGCGCGTGCTCGCAGCCCTCGAGGCCGATCTGCTCGCTGTCGCCGCTCGCGCCGCGGGCGCAACCCTCGATGACCTCGGAAGCGCCGCCCTCGGCGTCGACGTGGCATCGATGCAACACGAGACGCAGTACACGAGGTTGTTCCGCTCATGACGTTATCCACCGCCACGCTTCCGTCCCTCGATCAGGCGCCGAAGTCGGGCCACGGCCCGCTCCGCGTCGGCATCGGCGGGCCCGTCGGCTCCGGCAAGACGGCGCTCGTGGAGTCGCTGTGCCGGCGGCTGCGCGACCACCTCGACCTCTTCGTGATCACGAACGACATCTACACGCGGGAGGACCAGCAGTTCCTCGTGCGCGCCGGCGCGTTGCCCAGCGAGCGCATCGAGGGCGTGGAGACCGGCGGCTGCCCCCACACCGCGATCCGCGAGGACGCCTCGATCAACCTCGCGGCGGTGCGCTCAATGATGGCGCGCTTCCCCGAGGCGCAGCTCGCATTCATCGAGTCCGGCGGCGACAACCTCGCCGCCACGTTCAGCCCCGAGCTGGCGGACCTTACCGTCTACGTCATCGATGTCGCGGCCGGCGAGAAGATCCCCCGGAAGGGCGGTCCCGGCATCACGCGCTCGGACCTCCTCGTGATCAACAAGATCGATCTCGCGCCGCTGGTGGGCGCGAACCTCGACGTGATGGACCGCGACGCTCGCACGATGCGCGGTGAGCGCCCCTTCGTCTTCACCAACCTGAAGTCCGGCGAGGGCCTCGATGCCGTCGTCGGCTTCGTGCTGACCGCGGGCGGCCTCGTCCCCTAGCGCTGGCGATCCGTCGCTCGGCTCGACACGGCGTCCTCCAGGGCCGCTGTGGCTGCGTGCCAGCACGCCATCGATGTCATGAAACCGGAATGAGACATCGAGGAGACTCGCCGAACACATGCATTTCACGACGCCAACATCCGCCGGAAACAGCGCGTCCTTAGTTTTCCGACATCCCAGAGGGCACACGCAGATCTGACAGGAGTCGATGTGAGCGAAGGACAGCAGCCCGATCTGACACCGTTCGGGACCCAGCGGTGGTCACGCCGCCGAGTGCTTCGATTCGGTGCCGGAATGGCAGGCATCCCCCTCCTCGGAGGCGTGGGGGCGCTGCTCGCAGCGTGCGGAGACGACGGCGAGGACGATGGCGAGAGCGCCGGCACGGCTGCGGCCACCGGCGAGGCCTCGGCTGCCGCGACGGCGGCGA
Organism: Dehalococcoidia bacterium; assembly: GCA_041390625.1. GTDB lineage: Bacteria > Chloroflexota > Dehalococcoidia > UBA2979 > UBA2979 > RBC038. The sequence goes on from JAWKPM010000023.1 coordinate 4,784, forward strand.
CCGAGGGCGCGAGCGCGGGTGGCACCATCCCGGTGGGCATTCTGCACTCGCTCAGCGGCACCATGGCGGTGAGCGAGGTGTCCGTGAAGGACGCCGAGATCCTCGCCATCGACGAGATCAATGCCGCCGGCGGCGTCCTCGGCATGCAGCTCGAGCCGATCATCGAGGACGGCGCCTCGGACTGGCCGACCTTCGCCGAGAAGGCGCGCAAGCTGATTCAGTCGGACGGCGTGGCGGTCACCTTCGGCTGCTGGACGTCGGCGAGCCGCAAGGCCGTGCTGCCGGTCTACGAGGACAACAAGGCGCTGCTGTTCTACCCCGTCCAGTACGAGGGCCTCGAGTCGTCGCCCTACATCTACTACATGGGCGCGACGACCAACCAGCAGATCGTCCCGAGCGTCGAGTACCTGCTGGGCGAGGGCAAGACGAAGTTCTTCCTCCTCGGCTCGGACTACGTCTTCCCGCGCACCGCGAACCAGATCATCAAGGCGCAGCTGGCCGCCTCGGGCGGCGAGACGCTCGCCGAGGAGTACACGCCCCTCGGCCACACCGACTACTCGACGGTCATCTCGAAGATCCGCGATGCCTCGCCGGACGTCGTCTACAACACGCTGAACGGCGACAGCAACGTCGCGTTCTTCAAGCAGCTGCGTGACGCCGGGTTCGGTCCCGAGGACATCCCGACGCTGTCGGTCTCCGTCGCGGAGGAGGAAGTCCGCGGGATCGGTGCCGATGTGATGACCGGGCACCTCGTGGCCTGGAACTACTACCAGACGGTGGAGACGCCCGAGAACGAGGCGTTCGTCGCGGCCTACAAGGCGGCCTTCGGCGACGACCGCGTCACGGCCGACCCGCACGAGGCTGCCTACATCGGCGTGAAGCTGTGGGCCCAGGGCGTCGAGGCGGCCGGCACGACGGAGGTCGAGGCGGTGCGCGCAGCACTCGCAGGGATGCAGTACGCGGCGCCGGAAGGCCCCGTGACCGTGAACGGCGAGAACCAGCACATCTCGAAGACCGTCCGCATCGGTCAGATCCGCGACGACGGGCTGATCGCCACGATCTGGGCGACCGAAGGACCGGTCGAGCCAGACCCCTACCTCGAGACGTACGACTGGGCGAAGGAGTTCTGGCGCTCCAGCTGAGTCGAATGTCTCCCATCGGGTGACCGCGTCGGCGCGGTCGAACGTCGGAGTCCCGGGGGTACGTTCCCTCCCCCCGGGACTCTCGATGGAGGGGGTCCGTGTGGAGAATCTGATTGCACAGGCGTTCAACGGACTGAGCGTCGGATCGATCCTGCTGCTCGTGGCACTGGGCCTGACGTTCTCGTTCGGTCTGATGAACGTCATCAACATGGCCCACGGCGAGCTCATCATGGTGGGCGCCTACACCGCGTACGTGCTGCAGGGTCGGTTCGTCGACGTGTTCGGGGACGCCGGACTCGATGTCTACTTCCCGTTCGCGCTCCTCGTCGCGTTCTTCTGCGCGGCGGCGATCGGCGTCGTGCTGGAGCGCCTGCTGATCCGACGGCTGTACGGTCGTCCCCTCGATACGTTGCTGGCGACGTGGGGGGTGAGCCTCGTCCTGCAGCAGGCGGCCCGCTCGATCTTCGGCGCGCCGAACGTGCAGGTGACCAGCCCGCCCTGGCTGCACGGCGGCATCGAGGTCACCTCGACGCTCACGCTGCCCTACACGCGCCTCTTCATCATCGTGCTCGCGCTCGGCTGTCTGGCCGCCGTGTACGTCTATCTCTTCCGCACCTCGCGAGGCCGACAGCTCCGCGCCGTGATGCAGGACCGAGAGATGGCCGGCGCTGTCGGCATCTCGACGCCCACCATCGATGTCACGACGTTCGCGCTGGCCTCCGGGCTGGCAGGCGTGGCGGGGTGCGCGCTGGCCCTGCTCGGCCCGATCGGGCCGTCGCTCGGGACCTTCTACATCGTCGATGCGTTCCTCGTGGTCGTGCTCGGCGGCGTCGGCCAGATCGTCGGGACGATTGCAAGCGCGTTCGCGATTGGCGTCTCGAACGCAGCCATCGAGTTCCAGACCAGCGCCCCGCTGGCGAAGGTCGCCGTCTTCCTCCTCGTGATCGCCTTCCTCCAGTGGCGACCCTCGGGAATCGTGGCGCGCCGTGGCCGCTAGCACCTCGATGAACTGCGCGATTCGAGGCACGCGATGATCGCGAAGGCACTCAACGGGCGGCCCCTCGTCCTCGAGCTCGCGCTCGTCGTGCTGATGGCGGCCGCCCTGCTGGCGGGCCCGCTGTTCATGTCGGACTTCCGCCTGAACCTCTTTGGAAAGTTCCTCACCTTCGCGATCGTCGCGATCGGCATCGATGTGCTGTGGGGCTACGCCGGGATGCTCAGCCTCGGCCAAGGCGTGTTCTTCGGCCTCGGCGGGTACGCGATGGCGATGTACCTCAAGCTTGAGGCCTCGGGTGACGACATCCCGGACTTCATGACGTGGAGCGGGCTCAAAGAGCTGCCGTGGTTCTGGGAGGTCTTCCGAGAGCCCTGGCTGGCGTTCACGCTCGCGCTGCTCGGACCGGCGCTGGTGGCATTTGCCCTCGGATATCTGCTCTTCCGCAGCCAGGTCACCGGCGTCTACTTCTCGATCGTCACGCAGGCACTGGCTCTCGTGCTCGTGACCTTCCTCGTCGGGCAGCAGGCGTACAGCGGCGGCACGAACGGGATCACGAACTACTCGACGATCCTCGGGTGGCGCGTGACGGCGCCGACGACCCAGCACGCGCTCTACTTCGTCACGGTCGGCGCGTTGATCGCCTCGTACATCGGTTCGCGCGCGCTCGTCCGCTCGAGGTTCGGGCGGCTGATGCTCGCCGTGCGCGACGACGAGGACCGCGTGCGCTTCAGCGGATACAACGTGCCTGCGATCAAGGCGACGGTCTTCGCGTTCTCGGCGGCGCTCGCCGGCCTCGCCGGCGCGCTGTTTGTGCCCCAGGTGGGCATCATCTCGCCGGCGAACCTCGGCATCGTGCCCTCCATCGAGATGGTGCTGTGGGTCTCGGTCGGCGGCCGTGCGACGCTCGCCGGTGCGGCGGTGGGCGCCGTTGTGGTGAACGTCGCGCGCACGTGGCTGAGCGAGTCCTTCCCGGAGACCTGGCTGTACGCCATCGGCGCGATGTTCATCGGCTCGGTGGTGCTCTTCCCCCGAGGCATCGCGGGCCTCGTGCTCGACGGCGTACGCCGGCTACCGGCGTTCGCACGAGCACCCATCGAGGAGGCGGCCGCCCCTGAGGGCGCAGTCACGGCGGGGGTGCAGCGTGCTGACTGATGTCATCGAGCTCGAGGAGGCGACCGTCTCATTCGACGGCTTCGTCGTGCTGAATCACCTCGACTTCGCGCTCGGGGACGGCGAGCTGCGCTTCCTCATCGGGCCGAACGGCGCGGGCAAGACGACGTTGATGGACGTGATCAGCGGAAAGGTGCGGCTGGACTCCGGTCGTGTGCGCTTCCGCAACCGCAAGGTCGTGCTCAACGCCCTGACCGACCTCAACCGGCAGCAACGACACCAGATCGTGCGGCTCGGCATCGGGCGGAAGTTCCAGACACCCTCGGTCTACCGCAGCCTGACGTGCTTCGAGAACCTCGAGGTGTCGATGGGCTTCCGCTCCTCGATCTTCCGGCTGCTGCGCCGGCCGCCGGCCGAGGCCCGTGAGCGCTTGATGGCCACCCTCGAGGAAGTGGGGCTCGCCCACCGATCCCAGACGCTGGCCGGCGCGCTGTCACACGGCGAGCAGCAGTGGCTCGAGATCGCGATGCTGCTGGTGCAGGAGCCGCGCGTGCTCCTCCTCGATGAGCCGGTCGCCGGCATGACCCGCCGCGAACGCGAGCGCACCGGCGAGCTGATCCACTCCCTCGAGGGACGGCACTCGATCCTCATCACCGAGCACGACATGGACTTCGTGCGCCAGTTCTCGCGCAAGGTGACCGTCCTCCACCAGGGGAGCGTCCTCGCCGAGGGCACGGTCGATGTCATCCAGTCCGACCCTGCTGTGATGGAGGTCTACCTTGGCCGTTCAGCCGCCCGCGCCAGCTGAGGCACCCGCGACCTCAGACGCCGTCCGACCAGGCGACCGTGCTCCGGCCTCCATCGAGGTCGAAGGCCTGACGCTCGCCTACGGCAGCAGTGTGGCCGTCGAGGACGCAACCCTCCGCGCGGAGCCCGGCCAGGTCGCCTGCGTGATGGGGCGCAACGGCGCGGGCAAGACGACCTTGATGAAGGGCCTGATGGGCATCATGCCCGCGCGCCGAGGCCGCGTCGTCCTCGACGGGGTCGATATCACCGGACAGCCTTCGTATCGCCGCGCGCGCGCCGGGATCGGCTACGTGCCGCAGGGGCGGCGCATCTTCGCCTACCTGAGCGTGCTCGAGAACCTGATGGTGGCCCTTGAACCCGCCGGCGGAAAGGACGAAGGCCAGCTCGACGAGGTGTTTGAGCTCTTCCCCGTCCTGAAGCAGATGAGCAAGCGCGTCGCCGGCGTCCTCAGCGGTGGCCAGCAGCAGCAGCTCGCCATCGGCCGAGCTCTGATGGGGCGGCCGCGCGTCCTGCTGCTCGACGAGCCGACCGAGGGCATTCAGCCGTCGATCGTCGAGCAGATCGAGGAGGTGATCGGCTCCCTCCGAGGGCGCATGACCATCATCCTCGTCGAGCAGTTCCTCGACTTCGCGCTGGCGAACGCCGACCGCTGCTACGTGCTCGAGAGCGGCTCCATCGCCCTCGATGGCCCGCCCTCCGAGCTCGACGAGACGCGGCTGCGCCAGCTGCTCGCGGTCTAGCGAGGACAGGCTCGCCTAGCGCGTCAGCTGCACCTCGGCGGCGGACGAGACCTGCGGCGCAGCACCGCCCACGAGCGCAGGGGCGCTTCGATTCAGCGCTCGCACCTCCCGCAGGCGCTGAAGGTGCGCGAGGAAGAGCAGGCCGACCGCCAGGAGCTGCGCGGGGAACTCGGCAACGCTGATCAGCCACCGGCCGTAGGCGTCGATCAGCAGCATCGATGCGGCCGCGACCACCCCGAAGAGGTAGAGCACCGACGAAGAGCGATGCAGCATCACCTCGTGTCGGAACAGGTGCAGTACCGCTAGTCCGACGACGCCGTACGCGAGCGTGATGAAGTCATCGACGTTCCTCGTCAGCGGCGTCCACAGGTGTGTGTGGTCCACCATCCAGCGTCCGATGTGCTCGTGCACCGTGAGGTAATCGTCGATGGCGAAGGCGAGAAGGCCCATGCCCGAGATCCCCCAGAGGAAGATCCCCGCCCGCTCCTGCCGGCCTCGTGACGCCGAGGCCGGCCAGAACGACCGATACGCCGAGATGCCGCACCAGCTGGCGGCGAGGAGCTGAACGGCCGCGAGCGTCGCCACCGGCCCACGCTCTTCGAACGGCGACGCGCGGTCGAGGACGTAGAACCAGAACGCCCCGGCGAGGAGCAGCAACTGGTTCGCCCCGAGCAGCACCCAGTACCAGCGTGGCAGCCCGCCCAGCACTCGAAGGCGCGAGACGAGTCCGGCTCGAAGCCCTGACCAGTGCTCCCAGTGCGCCGGCGCCTGCTTCGGCGTGGCGAGCCACGCCATCAGCGCCACGAGGTGGAAGCGTCGATGCAGCCCGAATGGCAGGCGCCGCAGCGCGCTGTCGAGCGTGATCACCTCGAGGACACCGTTTTGCCTCAGCGGCGTCGCGAGCAGGTACGCCGCGCTGCCCACGCTCGGCAGCAGCGTCGCGAACATCACGGGAATCGTGTGCACCCGCCGCGCGGTGGCTGCCGAGGCCCGGCCACGCAGCGCTCGCCACTCTGCGGCCAGCCGCGACCCCAGCGTCCACGCGAACCGCGTGAGCGAGCCGAAGGGGAACCGCAGCGGCACGGTGATCGCGAGGTGTGCACCGAGGTTGGCCAGCACGAGCGCCACCTCCGGGTTGGCGAGCGCACGTTCGAGGTCGCGCGACTGCGCCTCGTCGATATGCCCCTCCTCGACCCAGGTCCGCAGCCCCTCTTCGACGAAGCCCTCGCCCATGCTCGTGCCGCGGCCGGCGAGCCGCTGCACGCCTCGGATCCACGAGGGGACGTCGATCAGCCGGAAGGCGAAGCGCAGCAGCTTTGGGAGCCAGCGCGGCTCACTCGCGAACCAGCGCGCCTGCGCCTCTCCGAGCAGCTCCACCTCCGCGCGCAGTGCGTTCGCCTGCGCCGTTCCGAGGCACGTCTCGAGCTCCGCCGCGTGCGTCTTGAGGTATGCGCGCAGCCGAGGCACGTCGACGTCGTCAAAGGAGGGGAACTGGCCGAGGCGGAGCGCACGCACGATCGCCCTCGGCGGGAGGAACGGCGTCACGAGGTTCGACTCAAGGTCGATCATCGAGAAGGTGCCGTCGGGCAACTCGATGAGGTTGCCCACGGCGCGAGGGTTGTAGTCCGCCACCTGCCAGACTGGCAGCCCCGACTCCAGGAAGCGCTGCGTCAGCTGCGTCAGCAATGCCCGTGCCCCGGCGAGGTTCCGAGGCGCATCGCCTCGAACCAGCGCGGTCACGAGGGCGAATCGACCGCCCTCGAGCCGGCGCAGCTCGAGGACCGGCGCGACGATGTCCTCCCCGAACCAGTACTTCGTCAGCAGCCCGACGACCCGGCGCCGATGCAGTGCAGTCTCAAGCGCCGCCTCGTTCGCGGTGTACGGAAAAGGCGCCTGAAAGCAGAGCCGGTAGAGCCAGCGCACGACCGGCGTCCCGGCGCCGTACGCCTTCTCGGCCGTCCCGGCGTCGAAGTCCAGCACGACCCGGCTCGACACCGAGCCGGTGACGACGACGCCTCCGGTCGGCACCTCGCCCGGATAGCCCTCGAGGGCGCGTGCCACGAATCGACGCCAGATCACGAGGACGTAGAGCCCGAGCGCCCCAAACGCCCAGCCCCAGACCACCGATGAGGCGGTCGAGCCCCACTCGACGCCGCCAACGAGGTGCAGCCCGAGCGCGAGGAGCGGCGCGCCAGCGGCGTGCGCCCGCAGCACGCGCCGGATCACATTCGAACTCGCGAACGACGAGCGTGGTCGCATCGCCGCGGAGTCTAAGCATCGGACGGGGGCCGGACGACCCTCCGCCCGCACGTCGTCGAGGGGACCTTCGTCCCGGCCGATTCCCGCACTCCGAGCCATGCACCGAGGTCACTCAGCACCCATCCTCGACGAATGACTGCCGCACCCGCGCCCGCGCCCGCACCGCGCCAGCATCCTCCCTCGGAGTATGTCTTCGGTCCCGTTCGTCGCGAGCACCTGCGCCGGCTGGCGTTCGTCTGGGGCTGGACCGCGTTCCTCAGCTTCGTCTTCTTCGCGTTCCACATCGGCCCGCCCGTCACCCCGGAAGGGCCGGGCGGCGAGCAGATCGTGCAGCGCGTCATGCTCGCCGGCGGCGGCCTCGGGATGCTCATCGCCTGGCGATGGGAAGGGGTCGGCGGCTTCCTCCTCACGTTCGCGGCGATCGTCCTCGGCGTCCTCGCGGGCGTGGGATTCCATCCGCTCGAGGCCCTGCTGGTGACGATCGTGTTCCTCGTGCCGGGGCTGGCGTTCCTCGTGCTCTGGGCCAGCCAGCACGCGTGGTTCGTCATGGCCGGCACGGCGGCAATCGTGGTCGCGGGCATGGGCGCCGGCGGATACGGTGCCGCGAGTCTCTACAACTACTACTTCGGTCCCGCCCACCCACAGTCGACGCTGGTGGCGCTCCCCGCTTCGCCCGTCGACTGGCTCTGGTCCGGCGCCCTCACCCCGACCTCGATCGCCGTCAACGCGCGGCTGGCCGAGGACGGCGCGAGCGGGCGCCTCGCCGTCGATACGGACGAGGGCTTCTCGAACCCCCTCTACTCGGCGCCCGCGATCGCCGCGAACGACACGAACCGCGTGGTGCACTTCGACGTGGCTGGCCTCGAGCCCGACACCGCGTACCGCTACGCCGTCGAGGTGGATGGCCAGCTCGACCTCGTGCGTCAGGGTGCGTTCCGGACGCCGGCGGACGGCCCGACCTCGTTCACGATCGCAGTGGGAGCCTGCTCACGCCTCGGGTCGAACGGCGCCGTCTACGACGCCATCCGCGGCCTCGACCCGCTGATGTTCATCGCCACCGGCGACTTCCACTACGCGAACATCGAGGTGAATGAGATCAGCCGCTTCCGCTCCGTCTACAACGAGACGCTGACGAGGCCCGCCCAGGCCGCACTCTTCCGCGAGGTCCCGATCGCCTACACGTGGGATGACCACGATTTCGGCGGCAACAACTCGAATGCCGACAGCGCGAGCGCGCCCGCTGCCCAGGCCGCCTATCGAGAGAGCGTGCCGCACTACCCGTTCGTCGCCGATGACGGCTCGATCTACCAGGCGTTCACCCTTGGCCGCCTGCGCTTCCTCCTGACCGACTCGCGATCCGACCGCCGAGGCACTTCGATGCTCGGCGAGGCCCAGACCGAATGGCTCAAGTCCGAGTTGATGGCGGCTCACGAGGCGGGCCTCGTGACGGTGTGGGTGAGCTCGGTTCCATGGATCGCGTCGGGCGGGACGGGCGACGACTGGGGCGGTTACGTCGAAGAGCGCGCGGACCTCGCGAACTTCCTGGCCGAGAACAACCTCGCGGAGCGCCTCGTGATGCTCGCGGGCGACGCGCACATGCTCGCCATCGACGACGGGACGAACAGCGACTACTCCGACACGGGCAACGCGAGCTTCCCCGTCCTCGAGGCGGCGGCGCTCGACCGGCCGGGCTCCGTGAAAGGCGGCCCCTACAGCGAGGGAACGTTCCCCGGCGCCGGCCAGTTCGCCCTCATGACGGTGACGGATGACGGCGGCGACACGATCGCGATCTCGTGGCAGGGCTACAACTGGGAGCTGACCCCGATCGTCGGCCTCGACATGACCTTCAGCGTCCCGCCCGAGGAGTAAGCGCTGACCCCGAGGCTCTCGCGGACTACGAGACGCGGACGTTGATCGTGTGGTGGCCGGTGGCGCCATCGGGCGCGGGCTCGTGGCGATCGGCCGTCTGCACGTTGCCGTCGCCGTCCGTCGCACGCACCTCGATCTGGTACTCGCCCGGCGAGGCATCCCACGGCAGCAGCCACTGGCGCCAGGTGCTCGAGGACAGCGCCTCACCCAGCTGAGCCTCGCGCCACTCGCCGTTCGCCTCATTGTCCCGAGGCGCGATGCGGACCTCGACCCGCTCGACGCTGCGGATGCCCGCCCACGCCACGCCGGCCACGACCGAGGAGCCGGCCTTGATGGTGCGCCCGTTCCGAGGCTTGTCGATGCGCGCCTGCGTCTTGATCGGCGCTTCCTTGGCCCACCCGCGCGGGATCCAGTAGGCGTCGAAGGCATCGAGGGTGGTGAGCTCGATCTCGCCGAGCCACTTCGTCGCCGACACGTAGCCGTAGAGCCCCGGCACGATCAGGCGCGCGGGGAAGCCGTGGTCCGCCGGCAGCGGTTCGCCGTTCATCGCGACGGCAACCATCGCCGCGCGACCATCGAGGGCGACGTCCGTCGGGAAGCCGACGGTGAAGCCATCGACCGACCGTCCGACGATCTGCGTCGCGCCCTCCTGCACGCCCGCGCGCTCGAGGATCGCCGGCAGCGAGACCCCTCGCCAGATCGCGTTCCCGACGAGGTCGCCGCCGACCTCGTTTGAGACGCAGGAGAGCGTGACCGGCTCCTCCATCAGCGGCATCGCGATCAGCTCGTCGAAGGTCAGCTCGTATGGCTCGTCGACCATGCCCGTCACCTTGAGACGCCAGCTCGAGGTGTCCACGCGCGGCACTACGAAGGCTGTATCGATGCGGTAGAACTCGCTGTTCGGCGTGATCAGCGACGAGATGCCCTCGACGTCGAACCCGCCCTCGGGCAGCGTCGCGCCGAGGTCGGTCGGCGGCAGGACGACGGCGCTCCGCTGCGCCTCGACGTCGACGCTCGGACCGAGGATGCGACGGCCGACGAAGGCCGACGCGACGGCTGCACCGGCGGCCGCACCCCCGAACGCGAGGAACTGGCGGCGCCCCGCCACGCCTCGGCCGGGCATGACCACGGGCTCCGGCGCCACCTCACGAGGCGCTGCGGCCTCGAGCAGCACGCGCAGCGAGAGAAAGCCCGCCGCGGCGGCGAGACCCGCGGTGAGGAAGGCACCAAACGTCGAGGTGAACGGCTCGGCCGCACCGGCCATGGCGCCGATGAGCCCGAAGACGGCGAACGCGGCCGCCCCGATGGACGGGCGCCGGCCGGCCGCCGGCCCGAGCGCCGCCCCGAGGAGCAACGCGACGACGGTGATCGTCAGCAGGAGGGCGGGCTTGTCGTTCGAGCCCAGCGCATCGATGGCCGCCTTCACAAGCGAGCCTGGTGTGTTGTCGACCACCACGTTCCCGACCGCGACGATGAGCGAGGTGCCGCCCGTGAGGCCGGCCACCAGCTCCGCCACCCCCAGCGCCACACCGGCGGCCAGGAAGCCTGCGATTGCGTCTCGGTATCGGCTGCGCTCCATGCGTCCTCCTCGGCGGGATCACCCGCCCTACCAGTAGACCGCGTGGAGGCTCGAGAGTTCTTACGAGGATTGCAACGCGCTCTGGCTCGGCGGGCTGCCAGATTGGCATGCGGGGTGCACCGTCACCGAGTAGAGTCCGAGCCGCCGGCGCAGCCGGGACTTTCGTCTCTGGGACGTGTGTCGAGGCACGAGACACTAGTGCCCTCGCACCGCAACGAATGGCCCAAGTGGGACGACCTCGAGGCTGCTGACGGGAGGTTCGATGTTGGGTACGGCCAGAACGAAGCTCGCGATCGGACTGCTCGCGGCGTCGCTCGTCGCCGCGATCGCCCTCGAAACCGAGCCTGCGTTCGCCTGCAAGCCGACTCCCACACCGAAGCCGCCTGCCTGCGGAACGAAGACACCGACGCCCACGGCCACTCCGACGAAGACCCCGACTTCGACTCCTACCGCCTCCGCCACGCCAACCAACACCCCGACGTCGACCCCGACTGCCTCCGCCACCCCGACTGAGACCGCCACCGCGTCTCCGACACCCACCGAGAGCGCCACGCCGTCACCGACGCCACCGCCGCCCATCGAGGAAGAAGAGGAGTCCACGCCAACGCCGAGCCCGACCGTGGCCGCCGGCCCGCCTCCCGAGGCAACAACCCCATCACCCACGCCCGAGATTGGGCTGCCGCTCGCGCCGACACCGACACCCCCGCCGCCGGCCGCGCCGACCCCTCCGCCGCCCACACCCGCCCCGACGCTCGTGAGCCCGGCGCCTCACCCGCCCGAGGCCGGCTACGGAACGCTCGCGACCGAGGACGCGAGCAGTGGCCTGCCCGTCGTGCCGCTTCTGGCTCTGGGCATCACGGTCGGGTTCATCGCTGCCGCCGAACGGCTCCGGCGCGGACCTCGATAGCTGCTACGCCCGCGCCTAGCGCCCGTGGAACTCCGGGTCGCGGCGCTCGGTGAACGCACGGAAGCCCTCGACGGCGTCCTCGGTGCGTAGCAGGTTGGACTGCCACGACCACTCCGTCTCGACGAACTCGTGCATCGGCGTGTCCAGCGACCGCGCGACCAACCGTCGAATGTAGGTCGTCGCGAGCGGCGGTCCCGAGGCGATGCGCCTCGCGAAGGCCATCGATTCCTCGAGCAGGCGATCGTCCGGGTAGACGCGCTGGGCCACGCCAACCTCGAGGGCGCGCGCCGCAGACATCGGCTCGCCTTCGTAGAAGATCTCGTACGCCTTCGCCGGGCCGACCACGCGAGGAAGCCAGTACGAGGCCCCGTAGTCGGCCGCGAGGCCGCGCTTGATGAAGATCGGACCGATGCGCGCACTCTCGCTCAGGAAGCGCACGTCGCAGCACATCGCCAGCCCGAAGCCCGCACCGACGGCGGGCCCGTTCACCGCGGCGATGATCGGCACGTCGCTGGCGGCGAACGTCTCGACGGCGCGGGCCGAACCGCCTCGATGATCGAGGCGCTCGTGCCTCGTGAGCGTCGAGCGCCCGGTCGTCGGGTCCCGCCCGAGCGAGATCTCGGCGCCGGCGCAGAACGCGCGCCCCGTGCCGGTGATGACCACAGCGTGCACGTCGTCTTCACGTGATGCGTCCTCGATGGCCGCGAGCAGGTCGTGCCCCATGCTGCCGCCGAGGGCGTTCATGACGTGAGGGCGATTGAGCGTGATGAGCATCACGCCGTCCCGCTTTTCTGTCAGCAGGTCCTGCTGTTCCGCCATCGCCGCCTCCCACCTTTCGAGGCCCCTTCGAGGTGCTGAGCATAGACGCCCGGCAACCGCGCTGGATCGAGTCCGCGCCCGCCCCCACTGGCCTCGGCACGCCGCGCTCCATGTCGGTCAAATGGCCGACCCGCGCGTCCACCCAATGTCCTCCCGCTCCAGACCGTTCCGCCGATTCGGCGAGGCGAGCCGACGAGGACGATGTCTGCACCTTCCGATGAACCAGCAGGCACGCAGGGGGCCCGCCATGAATCACCGAACCGCACTACCGCTCGGTACGCTCGAGGGCGGGGCCCCCCGCCGAGGCCGAGTGCGCGCAACCGCCCTCGAGGGTCGGCGCCGCCTCGTCAGCGTTGCCGGCACGACGGCGCGCGCCATCCGGGGCGCGCTCTGGGCCCGCGAGGTGCTGATCGCCGTGACGGCGTACCTCGTGTACTTCGGTGTGCGCGGCGCCACCGAGGGCGACGTGCACGTCGCGCGCGACCACGCGGCGATGGTTCAGCACCTCGAGCAGTCGCTGCGCGTCTTCGTCGAGCCGACGCTCCAGAAGGCGGTGCTCAGGTTCGAATGGGCAGTCGATCTCTCGAACTGGGTCTACGTCTTCGGGCACTGGCCCGTCATCGCCGTGGTCTTCGTCTGGCTCTACCGGACGAAGCCTCAGCAGTACCGAGAGCTGCGGACCGCGTTCCTCATCTCGGGCGCGATCGGCCTCGTGATCTTTGCCCTCTTCCCGGTCGCGCCACCTCGGCTCGCCGAGATGGGCCTCGTCGACACCGTGAGCGAGCGCTCGAGCGCGTACCGCGTCCTGCAGCCCCCGCAGCTGACGAACCAGTTCGCGGCCGTGCCGAGCCTGCACGTCGGCTGGAACCTGCTGATCGGCATCGCCCTGGTGTCGGCCTCCTCGAGGCGCCTCGTCCGGACGCTCGGGGTGCTCTCACCCGTCGTGATGGTCGCCGCGGTCGTGCTGACGGCGAACCACTACCTCTTCGATGCCGTCGCGGGCGCGTCCCTGGCGCTGCTCGGCCTCGCCCTCTCGAGGGCGCTCCTGAGGCGCGGGTGGAGGCCGGGGCAGCGGCCGGAGGCCACCACCTCCGCCGAAGCCAAAGCCGAAGCCGCACCCTCGAGCGCGCGACCGCCCTCGATGGGCGAGACGTGGACGCCGGCGGCCTCGGCGCTCGTTGAGCTCGTCCCCGTCGAGCCCGCACTGCCCGCTCCGGACGGTTGGCACTACAGTCCATTCGATGGCTCTCCCACGCGCTGCTCTCCGACCGACCCGCGGTGCGCGCCTGCGCGTGGCACTCGCGTCGGGGCTCCTGCTCCTGACCGCGAGCGTGACCGGGTGCTCGGGTGACTCCGAACCCACAGACGAGCCGCTCCGCGCCGGCAGCTTCAACTTCGACGAAGGCCGCGTCCTCAGCTGGATCTTCGCGCTGGCCTTCGAGGACGGCGGCATCGAGGTCGACACGAGCAATCTCGAGCCCGGGAGCACCCGCGAGATCCTCGCGCCCGCCCTCGAGGAGGGCACGATCGACTTCGTCCCGGAGTACATCGGCTCCCTGCTCGACTTCGTGGGCGGCGAGGCGGTGCCCGACCCCGACGTCACGTTCGCCGAGGCACGATCGCGCATGCTCGAGCGCGGCGTGACCCTCCTCCCCAGCGCGCCCGCGCAGAACAACAACGCCTTCGTCGTCACGAGGGCACTCAGCGAG
>JAWKPM010000024.1:0-8778 GCA_041390625.1 Dehalococcoidia bacterium
CCTCGGCCTCATCTGGGACCCCGACCCGTGGCTCGTTGGCGGTGTCGCGGGCGTCGCTGCCGCCATCGCCGGCTGGTTCGTCGTCCGACAGATCAGCTCCTCAGCCGTCGATGCCTATCGCGCCACGCTGCCCCCCGACCAGTACGAGGGCTGACGAACGTCACCCCGAGGCGTACCGTGGCCCTCCGACCATCGAGGAGGCCACGATGACCCAGGACGCCGCCACCGACACCACCCTCGACGCTGCGAGGCTGCTCGAACAGTCCCCTGACGCGCTCATCTACGCCGGCACTGACGGCATGATCCGATACTGGAACGCCGCCGCCGAGCGCATGTTCCGCCACCCCGCGTCCGAGGCGCTCGGTCAATCGCTCGACATGATCATCCCCGAGAACTTCCGCGACCGGCACTGGACCGGCTTCGACCGCGCCCTCGAGGCGCACGCGACGAAGTACGTCGATGAGTGGCTGCCGACGCGCGCCCTCCGAGGCTCCACCGAGTCCGGCGGTGATCCCGAGGAGTTCTACGTCGAGCTCGGCTTCGCGGTCATCCTCGACGCCGCCGGCGAGGTCGATGGCGTGCTCGCCTCGGCGCGCGACATCACCGAGCGCTTCGAGCGCGACCGCGAGATGCGCCGCCGCCTGCGCGACCTCGAGGCGAAGGCGGAGGCCTCCAGCTAGGGCTCCGAGGAGGCGGGTAGCGTCTCGAAGCGGTCCTCCGCCTCGATCCACCGATGCAGCGCGGTCGTGGCCGGCCGCCCGCCGCTCACACCGTCCACACGCTCGATAGAGGCCACGACGCGGCGCTCCGGGTCCCACCACGGCCCGAGGACCCGGATCTGCACGAACAGGCCGATTTTCGAGGCCTGAGCGTCCGGCACGCCGTTCCACTGCCCGAGGATGCCGAAGGCATTCGCTGCGTCGGGCGCATGCAGCGTCGCCCCGAGGGGGAAGCCCGTCTCCACCGCATCGAATACACGACGTAAGTCGTCGCCCCAGAGGTAGTCCGCGAACGGCGTCGGCGCGAACTCCGACACCAGCAGGTAGGAATCGTCGACTGCGGGCGGGATCCCGAGGTCCGGCTGCTCGCGGCTGAGCTCGTGTACGGAGGCCCCGCCGGCATCGAGGGCGGCACGGAGCACCGTGCTCTTGCCCGCCATCCTCGGCACCGCCGCCACCAGGAGGGATCGGCGCTCCCGCACCGCCTCGACGAGAGTCGAGGCGCCCTCGGCGGAGAGGGTTCGATTCATAATCAGGTCATCGAGCGAGAGCAGCGCAGCAGCCTCCCGCTAGACGTAACGACTGAACCAACGCCGCGCCCGAATCTGGAGACGAGCGCTGGCGAGTCACGATGCGCTCCAGATCGCTACGGGTGGGTCATGTCCTCGGGCTTCACCCACTCGTCGAACTCGGCGTCGGTGACGTAACCAAGGGCCAGTGCCGCCTCGCGCAGGGTCGTGCCCTCGTGGTGCGCCTGGTGCGCCACGGCCGCCGCCTTGTCGTAGCCGATGTGCGGGCTGAGGGCCGTCACCAGCATCAGCGAGGAGCGCATGAGCTCGCCGATGCGGTCCTCGTTCGCTTCGATGCCCGCCACCATGTTGTCGGTGAACGACCGCGACGCGTCGCCCAGCAGACGGATGCTCTGCAGCGTGTTGTAGACGATCACCGGCTTGAAGACGTTCAGCTCGAAGTGCCCCGTCGCCCCACCGAAGTTGACCGAGACGTCGTTGCCCATCACCTGGGCGCAGACCATCGTCATCGCCTCGGCCTGCGTCGGGTTCACCTTGCCCGGCATGATCGAGGACCCCGGCTCGTTCTCCGGCAATCGCAGCTCACCGAGGCCCGCACGCGGCCCGGAACCGAGGAAGCGGACGTCGTTCGCGATCTTCATCAGGCTCGCAGCGATCGTCTTCAGCTGGCCGGAGAGCTCCACCTGGGCGTCGTGAGCCGCCAGCGACTCGAACTTGTTCGGCGCCGTCACGAACGGCAGGCCGGTGAGCGCCGCGATCTCGACCGCGATGCGCTCCGCGAACTCCGGGTGGGCGTTCAGGCCCGTCCCGACGGCCGTCCCGCCGAGGGCGAGCTCGTAGAGGTGCGGCAGCGTCGACTCTGCCCTCAGGATGCCGTAGCGCACCTGCTGCGCGTAGCCGGAGAACTCCTGCCCGAGGGTCAGCGGCGTCGCGTCCATCAGGTGCGTGCGCCCGATCTTCACGATGCCGTCAAACGCCTCGACCTTCGCGTCGAGCGCCGCCAGCAGGTGCTCGAGCGACGGCACGAGGTGCTGGACGACCTGCTCGGCCGTCGCCACCGACATCGCCCCCGGAAATACGTCGTTCGAGGACTGCGACATGTTCACGTGGTCGTTCGGGTGGATCGGGTCTTTCGAGCCGCGCTCGCCGCCCAGCAACTCGATCGCGCGGTTCGAGATCACTTCGTTCGCGTTCATGTTCGTCTGGGTGCCGGAGCCCGTCTGCCACACCACGAGGGGAAAGTGGTCGTCGAGCTCCCCGTTGATGACCTCCATCGCCGCCTGGCGAATCGCCTCGGCCCGCCGCTCATCGAGCTTCCCGAGGCCCTCGTTCACCGTCGCGGCCGCGTGCTTCACGATGCCCAGCGCCCGGATGATCGGCCGCGGCATGCGCTCCCCGCCGATGCGGAAGTTCTGCACCGAGCGCTGCGTCTGCGCGCCCCAGTACGCCTCCGCCGGCACCTCGATCGGTCCGAAGCTGTCCGACTCGGTGCGCGTCGCGCCCGTCGGTTCTGTGGCGATGGTCATCGCGTCCTCCGCAGCGCCGCCCCGAGTCCCCTCGAGGCGGCTTCATTCATCGAGGTCGGGCCGGCCGTCGACTAGCCCGCGGGCGTCGCCGCTACCAGCTCGAGGACGGCGTCGCCGGCGACCTTCATCGCGGCGAGCTCGTCGTCCGCCAGCGGAATCTCGTGGATCGCCTCGACGCCGCCGGCGCCGAGGGTGACCGGCGCGCCCACGTAGGCGTCGGTCACGCCGTACTGGCCCTGCAGCAGCGTGCAGCAGGGGATGACGCGCTTCTCGTCGCGCAGGATCGCATCCACCATCTCGAGGGTGGCCGCCGCCGGCGCGTTGAAGGCACTGCCGGTCTTCAGCAGGTCGACGATCTCGGCGCCGCCCCGCTTCGCGCGGTTCACCACCGCCTCGATCTGCGAGGCCGAGAGCAGCTTCGAGAGTGGCACGCCGCCCACCGAGGCGTTCGAGACGATCGGCACCATCGTCGCCTCCGTGTGGCCGCCGAGCACCCACGCCGAGACGTCACGCACCGAGGCGCCCGTCTCCATCGCGATGAAGGCGCGGTAGCGCCCGCTGTCCAGCATGCCGCCCTGGCCCACCACGCGGCCAGCCGGCACGCCGGCCGTCGTCAGCGCAACGTGGCACATCGCGTCCATCGGGTTGGCGAAGATCACGAAGACCGCGTTCGGCGACGCCTTCACCGCGTTGCCGACGACGCTGCGGACGATGCCCGCGTTCGTGCCCAGCAGGTCCTCGCGCGTCATGCCCGGCTTCCGCGGCACGCCCGAGGTCACAACCACGACGTCCGAGTTCGCCGTGTCCGCCCAGTCGTTCGTGCCCGTGACCTGGCTCGAGGATCCGAACCACGCGCCCGCCTCGGCGATGTCGAGCGCCTTGCCCTGCGGCAGCCCCTCGACGATGTCCATCAGCACGACGTCCGCGTAGCCGCGCTGCGTCATGAGCTGGGCCATGGTGCCGCCGGTCATGCCGGCGCCGACGAATGTCACTTTCTGACGCAGGGTGGTCTCCTTCGACTACATCTCCCGTGATCGACCGCCCCGCGTCCGGCGCGCAGTGCGGCCGTGGGTCGGACGTGTGTACCGAAATCGTGCCCGCCTCGCGTCCCGAGGGCTCGAGGCGGGTGGCGCTACGCCATCGCCGCCTGCAGGCCCTCGTCGAGCTTCGCGAGGAACTCCTGCGTGGTGAGGAATGGCTGCTCGTTCGAGATCAGGAGCGCCAGGTCCTTCGTCATGAACCCGTTCTCCACGGTCTCGACGCAGACCCGCTCCACCGTGTCGGCGAAGGCAGCGAGGTCGCCGTTGTCGTCCAGCTTCGCGCGATGCGCGAGGCCGCGCGTCCACGCGAAGATCGATGCGATCGGGTTTGTCGAGGTCGGCTCGCCGCGCTGGTGCTGCCGATAGTGGCGCGTCACCGTGCCGTGCGCCGCCTCTGCCTCGACGGTCTGCCCGTCCGGCGTGACGAGCACCGAGGTCATCAGGCCCAGCGAGCCGAAGCCCTGCGCCACGATGTCGGACTGCACGTCGCCGTCGTAGTTCTTGCACGCCCACACGAAGCCGCCACTGGACTTCAGCGCCTGCGCCACCTGGTCGTCGATGAGCCGGTGCTCGTACCAGATGCCGGCCGACTCGAAGCGGCTCTTGAACTCGGCGTCGAACACCTCCTGGAAGATGTCCATGAAGCGCCCGTCGTAGGCCTTGAGGATCGTGTTCTTCGTGGAGAGGTAGAGCGGCCACTTGCGGTCGAGGGCGTAGTTCATGCACGACTGCGCGAAGCCTCGAATCGAGTCATCGAGGTTGTACATGCCCATCGCGACGCCGCCGTCCTCGAAGCGCATGACCTCGTACTCGACCGGCGAGCCGCCGTCCGGCGTGTACGTCATCGTGAGCCGGCCGGGTCCCGGCACGACGAAGTCCGTCGCGCGGTACTGATCGCCGTGCGCGTGACGTCCGATGACGATCGGCTGCTCCCAGCCCGGCACCAGTCGAGGCACGTTCGAGCAGATGATTGGCTCGCGGAAGACCGTACCGCCCAGGATGTTGCGGATCGTGCCGTTCGGCGACTTCCACATCTCCTTAAGGTTGAACTCGGTGACGCGCGCCTCGTCCGGCGTGATGGTCGCACACTTCACGCCCACGCCGTGCCGCTTGATCGCGTTCGCGGAATCGATGGTGACCTGGTCGTTCGTCGCGTCTCGATGCTCGACCCCGAGGTCGTAGTACTCGAGCTCGATGTCCAGGTACGGCAGGATCAGCTTGTCCTTGATGAAGCCCCACATGATGCGGGCCATCTCGTCGCCATCGAGCTCGACGACGGGGTTCGCGACCTTGATCTTTGGCATCGGTCCCTCTCGGCACTTCGCGCCCGCACTCGCGCGTCGATATGCCATCGAGGCACGACGGGCGCGGATCCGGCCCTGTCATCGAGGTGTGGGCCGCTCGCTCCACCCGCGACTGCTCGACCGGACGCGTCCGGCGAGCCCGTTGGGCCCGGGCGTGAGCCTGGCTGGCGGCGTGCCGGATTATAGGGGGATCGAGGCTGAGTCGCAGGTCACGAGGCGCGGCGTGCGCGCCCCTCGAGGATCAGGCCGCGGCCTCGGCGGCAGGCCCGAGTGCATCCAGCGTCGCGGCCAGCACCGGCACCAGCGCCTCGAGGGCAGCCACGCGGGCGTTGGTGAAGAAGCGCGGCTGCTGGCTGTAGGCGGCGAGCACGCTGCGTTCGCGCTCGGCGCGCACCGGCACGAGCACGCTCGAGCGCGCCGGCACCTGGTCCGTCCCGATCGCTCGAGGCCCCACGATGTCGGCAGGGCCGAGGTCGTTGTTCACGCGCGTCTCGCCGCGCTCGACCAGGTTCGAGAGATCCGCCGCCCGTCGCGGGCGCCGATCGAACGGGGCCATCCCCGCGATCTCGTTCAGGACGAGCACCTGCGCAGTGTCCCAGCCCGCTCGGTAACGGCCGATCGCGAGGTGGCACGCCGGCAGCAGCTCATTCATCGGCGCGCGAATCGCCTCGCCGAACGCCTCGCACGTGCGGGGCGCGGCGACGGCCAACGCCGCGGCCACGGCCGTCACGCGCCGCAGCTCGGTGGCGAGTTGAACCGCCTCGCGGCGCTCCACCTCGAGCGCCGTGACGTCCTGCAGCACGGAGAGCACCTCGTAACCGGCCGGGCCGCGTTCGACCGGGATGAAGTCGCCGAGGAACCAGTGCTCCTCGCCGTTCGCGAAGCGGATCCCGAGGCGTTCCCCGGTCTGGGCGATGCCCGTACGACGTGCTTCCTGCGCGGGGTGATCGAGCATCGATCGCTCACGCCCGTCGGCCCGCAGGTACTGGCTGCCGTCCCACGAGGCGCGGCCGACAGTGGCGTCCCGGGAGACCGGGAGCACCTCCGGCCGGTTGCCGAAGGCCACGAAACGGCCCTCGTCGTCGCGCAGGTTCAGCCGCAGGGTCGTCTGCTCGAGGACGGAGAGCAGCAGTGCCCCGAAGTCGGGCTCGAGGTTGGACGCCACGGACTTCCCTCGGTGAGGCACCGACTCCGACTTTCGCATCATCCAGAGTGGGTGGCATCCGCCACCCACGAGTCCACTACAGGTGATTCTCGGCCTCGGATGGCGGTCTCAGGAGGTCTAGGCCGCCGATGGCCTCGCCTTCGAGCCCGCGGCGCACACGAGGCCGTTCAGCGCCGGACCGAGGAGCTGCGCCAGTCGCTCGAGGAGATCGACGCGATAGGAGTTGAAGTACCCGGCGCTCTGCGCGAACGCACCCAGCGCCCCGACGACCTCGCCGTCGTGCATGACCGGCACCGTGCAGATCGACCGTGCCGGAACCTCGTCGGACCCGATCACCCGTGTGCCGTAAATGTCGGTCAGCTGAACGTCATTGTTCACGTGCGTGGCAGTCAGGAGCGCGCGCACGTCGGCGGTTGCCGGCGTCGAGGAGGCGACCGGGATGAGGCCGGGCTGCTCCGTGATCATCGAGGACAGGAACGAGCGCGAAGCCGGGTCCCAGCGGGCCACGGTCGTGTGCGTTCGAGGCAGGATGGTGCTGACGGCGTTCTTCAGCTCCGCGGCGAGCGCCTGGAGGGAGGTCGGCATGGCCATCAGCCGCGGCGCCAGGTCGAGCAGCGCCTCGAGGGCGAGTCCGCGTCTCGTGGCCCTCGTGTGCGAGACGGCCGCCTCCGTCGCCTCCATCACGACCGAGATCACTTCGTAGCCAGCCTCGCTCGGGCGCATCGGGATGTAGTCGCCGAAGAACCACTTCGTCTCGCCCGAGGGCGCTCGGAGCCCGATCAGCTTCCCGATCTGCGGCTGTCCGGTGAGGCGCGCCACATGCGCGGGGTGGTCCAGGCGGCGCAGCTCGTGGCCGTCCGGACCGATGTAGCGCATCGTGGGCCAGTCGGTGGCGCCGATGACGCCGCGGCGCTCTTCCTCGCTGAAGAAGTCCGGGTGCCGCTCGCCAATCGTGCCGGCGCTGACGAATCGGCCTTCGCCGTCGCGTACCGCGATGCGGAAGCTCTCGCATTGCGTGAGCCACTCGACCATCGTCGCCGCGACGTTCGAGGCGTCGTCGTTCGGCTCAGGGTGCGGTGGTGGGGCGGACTCGCGCACGCGAATGCTCCGGCGGCCTCGAGCCCCCACAGTCCGGGGGCGCTGTCCGGATCATCGGAGCGCTATCGAGACTCCGTATGGGGAACTTCAGGGGGCTTCCTGACAGCTGCCTGCTACAGCGGGATGTTGTTGTGCTTCTTCGGCGGAAGCACTTCCGCCTTGTGCCGGAGCATGTCGAGGGCGTGCGCGACCTTGATGCGCGTCTCCCGAGGGTCGATCACATCATCGACATAACCACGGGCGGCCGCGATGTACGGGTGCTCGAGGCGCGCCTTGAGATCGTCGATGATCTCCTGGCGCTTCGCGTCGGGGTCGTCCGCCGCCTCGATGTCGCGCCGTCCGATGATGTTCACGGCCTGCCCGGCCCCCATCACCGTGATCGCGGCGCCGGGCCAGGCGTAGTTCACGTCGGCCCCAAGGTGCTTCGAGCCCATCGCGTCGTACGCGCCGCCGTAGCCCTTGCGCAGGATGACCGTCACCTTCGGGACCGTCGCCTCGGCGTAGGCGAACACCAGCTTCGCGCCGTGCGTGATGATGCCGCCGTACTCCTGCGAGATGCCCGGCAGGTACCCCGGCACGTCCACCAGCGTCACGATCGGCAGGTTGAACGAGTCGCAGAACCGCACGAAGCGCGCACCCTTACGCGAGGAATCGATGTCGAGCACGCCACCGAGGTACATCGGCTGGTTCGCGACGACGCCGACGGCGCGCCCGCCGATGCGTGCGAAGCCCACCACGATGTTCTGCGCGAAGTACTCGTGGACCTCCATGAACTCGCCCTGGTCGACCAGCCGCTCGATCACGTCGCGCACGTCGTAGGGCGCCGTGTCGTCGTCGGGCACGATGTCGAGGATGTCATCGAGGCGTCGCGTAACGGGGTCGCCGGTGTCGATGGCCGGTGCGTCGTCGAGGTTGTTCGACGGCAGGAACGAGACGAGGCGGCGCACCTCCTCGATCGCCTCCTGCTCGCCCTCGATGGCGAAGTGGCACACGCCCGACTTCGCGGCGTGCGACATCGCGCCGCCCAGCTCCTCGAACGAGGTCGTTTCGCCGGTGACGCTCTGGATGACGTCCGGCCCCGTGATGAACATCTGCGAGGTGCCCTGCACCATGAAGATGAAGTCGGTCATCGCGGGCGAGTACACGGCACCGCCGGCGCTCGGGCCCATGATCACGCTGATCTGCGGCACCACGCCGGAGGCCCGCACGTTCCGCAGGAAGATGTCGCCATAGCCGGCCAGCGCCGCCACGCCCTCCTGGATGCGCGCACCACCGCCGTCGTTCAGCCCGATGACCGGTGCGCCGGCCTTCAGCGCGAGGTCCATCGCCTTCGAGACCTTCTCGCCGGCGACGGCGCCAAACGAGCCGCCGAAGACCGTGAAGTCCTGCGCGAAGG
>JAWKPM010000025.1:0-8434 GCA_041390625.1 Dehalococcoidia bacterium
CAGTCCTGCGACCTGACTCAGGACCCGGGTCACCCGGATGATCACCGCTACGCTCTGCTCGCCCCGACACTGACTCTCGCAGAAGTCAAGGCATCGTCATTCTCCGGGAGCCTGAGGGATCTTTGGTCAAACGCTCGGCGCGGGCAGGTACCGAATTGGCATGCGATTGCGGCCTGCGACATCGAAGGTTTCGAGTTCGGTCATGCGCTTGTGTCTCTAGACCAGCTTGTACCGATGCGCCTCGACCAACTTCGGTCAACTCTGGCGAATGACAACCACGTTCGAATGAAGTCGCCGTACCGCGAAGCATTGGGCCAAGCGCTCGCTCGTCAGTTCATGCGCGTCGGGCTACCCATTGCTGTGCCTGACTGGAAAGAAGTCCGTGCCGAAGTCGAGGGCTCGGAAGTCGCGGGACAGTCGGCCTCGACCTGAGAGGATGTGGCTCGATGGTTGAGGCGGCGGGGGTGGTGGGGCGGTTCGAGGTGGGGGTGGAGCCGGACGTCGAGTTCGGGCGGGGCGGGGCGCGGGCGTTGGTGTGCGATGCGTTTCGACCGGTTGGCGCGCGGGCGGGCCTCGCGGCGGCGATCCTGGTGCACGGGGGCGGCTGGCGGCGCGGGAGCCGGGCCTCGATGCATCGCCACGCGCGTCGACTGGCGGAGCGGGGCATCGTGGCGGTGACGCCGGAGTACCGGCCGACAGGCGAGGCGCCGTGGCCGGGGCACCTGGAGGATGTGAAGGCGTGCCTGCGCTGGGTGCGGTCGCACGCCTCTCGGCTGGGGGTGCACCCGGACCGGATCGCGCTGGTGGGGTTCTCGGCAGGGGCGCACCTGTCGCTGATGGCGGCGGGGACGCCGGGGGACCCTCGGTTCTCGGGGCGCGGCGGGTCGGGTGAGGCCTCAGAGGTGGTGAACGCGGTCGCGGCGTTCTTCCCGCCGATCCGCATCCAACCGGGGGCGGAGCGGGACAACGGGGAGCTGCCGGCGAGTGCGGGGGAGTCGCTGGCGCCGGGCCTCGATGCGGCGGGGGCGCGGGAGGCGAGCCCGATCGAGTACGTGGGGCCGGGGTTCCCGCCAACACTGACGCTGCACGGGACGGCAGACGAGGTGGTGTCGTGCCGGACGTCGATGCAGCTGTTCGAGGCGCTCCAGGCGGCGGGCGTGGAGGCGGACCTGAGGTTGTACGCGGGGCAGCGGCACGAGTTCGTGCACATCGAGGCGATGTCTGAGCTGGCGATGGCGGATGTGGCGACGTTCCTGCGTCGGGTGCTGGTGGAGCGGGAGCGGTTCGAGTTCTCACAGCAGGAGGTGATGGCGCTCTAGCCTCCGAGGTTGGGTCCGCCCTGCGGGCGGGCTGCCCGCCCACCCACCCTTTTCTGCAATGGGGCTTTGCCCCACGCCCCTCGGATCGGGGCTCGCGAGTCGGGGTTGCAGAACGCCTTGGTACGGAGATCGAGCCTCGGAGGTTGAGGGCCGGCCTCCGGCCGGGCTGCCCGCCCACCCGCCCTTTCTCGAATGGGGGCTTCGCCCCCATACCCCCTCCGGAATCCTCGGGAGTGGCCTGCCGGCGTCGCGGGCGCATGGCTCCCCGGGGTGAGGGGTGGAGCGACGCTGCCGGTTCACGCTCCATGTGGGGCTTTGCCTCAGGCCGCACGAGAGGGGGACTCGCAGCCGGTTGCCTCAGGAGCGACCACCGCGGTGGGCTCTTGGGTCTTCGGTGCCTCGGGAGAGAGGCGACCCGGCGCGGTGGGCTCGGGGGCACGCGGGGCGGGCGGAACTCGTAGGCTGGGGGCTCGAGTGGTGGCGCGAGCGAGGAGGGGCGATGTTCCGGGGACTCGAGGTGGTGACGATCGCGGTGCCGGACATCGAGGCGGCGATCGCGCAGTGGCGCGTGGTGCTGGACATGGAGCCTGCGACGCGGGGGGACCACGGGCTGATGCAGACGGCGTTCTTCGATATGGCCGATTCGAGCATCGAGCTGGTGCAGGACGACGACCCGGCATCGCCGGTGGGGCGCTTCATGAAGCGGACCGAGGGCAAGGGCGGCGTCTACTACATCGGGCTGAAGACGCCGAGTCCTCGGAACGAGGTCGACGAGCTGCGGGGGCGCGGGGTGGAGATCCTCGGCGACCCGGGGGCGGGCATCGAGATCACGAACGAGGCGTTCGTGCATCCGGCCTCGGCGTCGGGGGTGCTGATCCGGCTGCTCCCGGTGGGGTACCGGCCTCGGCCGGGGGCCTAGCGCGGCGGGTGGCGCGCGCGGTGGCCGGCTAGCGGCGCTCGAGCACGATGACGGGGATCTCGCGGTCGGTGCGCGCCTCGTAGTCGGCGAACTGGGGGCGGGTCTGCTTCTGGGTGCTCCAGATGCGGTCGCGCTCCTCGCCCTCGGCGACGCGGGCGGCGACCTCGAGGGTCGTGGTGCCGACCTCGATGGTGACCTCGGGATGCGCGCGGACGTTGCGGTACCAGTCGGGGTGGTCCGGGGCGCCACCCTTGGAGGCGAAGACGGCCCAGCTCCCACCCTCGAGCGGCTGGTACATGAGGGGATTGACGCGCTCCGCGCCGCTGCGGGCTCCGGTGGTGTGGAGCAGGAGGAGGGTGGCGCCCTGGAACGGGCCGCCGACTCGCCCGTCGTTGGCGCGGAACTCCTCGATGACGCGGCGGTTGCGGTCGTTGGCGTCGCTGGTCACGTGTCCTCGATTCAGCTCGATCGGTGCCCGTCCAGCGTACCGGACGGCGGCGAGGCGCCCGGGCGAGTGCGGCCTGAAGGCGCTACGCTCGCGCGCGGCGGGCGGCGCGACGTCCTCGAATCTCGCAAGTCTTCGAACTCGAAGTGGGCACCTCGATGACGCAGGTTCTGCAGATCCTGGCGGCGATGCTGATCGGCCTCGGGGGGGCGACGCAGACCTCGATGCTCGGTTCGCTCGGGCGGGAGCGCGGGGGCACCGAGGGGGCGTGGATCTCGCTGCTGGGGTCGGTCACGGGGATCACGATCGTGCTGGCGGTGCGGGCGGCGCGGGGCGACGAGGTGAACCTGCCGACGCCGTTCGACCGGCTGCCGCTACAGGTGCTGGTGGCCGCGATCGCGGTGGCGGCGCTGGCGGCCTCGCTGCGGGGGCTGCCGCCGTACTTCGCGGTGACGGGGCTCTTCGGGACGGCGTTCATCGTGGGGGCGGGGCTGCTGGTGCCCAGCCTGGGTGTGGCGCTGTTCTTCGGGGCGGTGACGGCGGGGACGGTGATCGGGGCGCTGGGGATGGACCACGTGGGGGCGTTCGGGGCGACGCCGCAGCACGTGACGACGCTGCGGGTGCTGGGCGTCTCGATGCTGCTGGCGGGGGTGGTGGTCGTCCGGAGCGGGTGACGCCTCGACGCCTCGGCCGTCGCCTCCCGAGAGCGGCACCATCGGTCCTCGGAACGGCGCACCGGTAAGGTGTAGTCGTGGACATCTCGGCGTGGTCAATCGACTCGACGCGGGACCGGCTGCTGGCGGTCGCTGCCATCCTCGTGGTGGCGATGCTCGTGTCGCGGGTGCTGCAGGCGGTCGCGCTGCGCCGGGTGTCGGACGCGGAGCGCCGCTATCGCCTGCGGAAGGTGATCTCCTTCGTCGTCTGGGCGCTCGCGTTCATGGTGGCGCTGGCGCTGCTGCCGGGCAGCCTCGGACAGCTGACGGTCGCCCTCGGTGTGGCGGGCGCGGGCATCGCGTTCGCGCTGCAGGAGGTGATCGGGAGCGTGGCGGGGTGGTTCGCGATCTCGTTCGCGGGGTTCTACAAGCCGGGCGACCGCGTGCAGCTGGGCGGCATCAAGGGCGACGTGATCGACATCGGTCTGCTGCGGACGACGCTGATGGAGGTCGGCGAGTGGGTCTCGGCGGACCTCTACAGCGGTCGGATCGTGCGGATCGCGAACAGCTTCGTGTTCAAGGAGCCGGTCTTCAACTACTCGGCGGAGTTCCCCTTCCTGTGGGACGAGCTGATGGTGCCGCTGAAGTACGGCAGTGACTGGCAGGAGGCGCGCCGCGTGATGCTGGAGGCGGCCGAGGAGACGGTCGGCGAGTTCGGGCGGAACGCAGCGGTGACGTGGCGCGCGGAGCTGCGTCGCTACGTGCTGGAGGAGACCTCGGTGGAGCCGTCGGTGACGATGCGGCCGACCGACGGCTGGCTCGAGCTGCGGGTTCGTTACGTCGTGGACTATCGCTCGCGGCGGTGGGCGCAGGACCTCATCTTCTCGAATTTCCTCGAGGCGGTGGACGCCTCGGAGGGGCGCATCGGGTTCGCTTCACAGACGCTGCAGCTGATCGAGGGCTCGATGGTGCGCGTCGACCTCGATAGTGAGGGCGCCTCGGGCGGGCCGCCGGGGGGCTAGCGGAGGTCAGGCCTCGGGCTAGGCGGCGAGGGGTCGTTCGACCTCA
This sequence comes from Dehalococcoidia bacterium, assembly GCA_041390625.1. Lineage (GTDB taxonomy): Bacteria > Chloroflexota > Dehalococcoidia > UBA2979 > UBA2979 > RBC038. The sequence goes on from JAWKPM010000025.1 coordinate 4,405, forward strand.
AGGTCGGGCTCGGCCTCGGGGGTCTCGGAACCGGTCGCGAGCCTCGGGAAGCGGGCGAAGACGAGGTCGGCGACGCGCCAGCCGACGAGGGCGACGCCGGCGCCGGCGATGGTATCGATGAGGTAGTGCTCCGCGAAGTACACGAGCGCGAAGGCCATCGCGATCGAGTAGGCCAGCGCGACCCAGCGCAGGCCTCGGATGGCGCGCGCCCAGGCGATGGCGATGACTACGGTGGCAGCGATGTGCACGGAGGGCATCGCGGCGACCTCGTTGATGTTCGAGTCGTAGGCACCGTCGACGACGGCGCTGCCCGCGATCACGCGCAGCGTCTCTTGCCCGATGCGCACGAGGTTGGGCGCTGCCCCGAGGTCGGCGGCCATCCAAGGCGGGGCGGTGGGGGCGAGGAACTGCACGATCAGCGACAGGTAGGTCGCGACCACGAAGGCCAGCACGAAGGGGCCGAGAAGACCTCGACGGACGAACGCGAGCGAGAACAGCGTGGCCTGATGGGCGAAGAAGAACGAGGTGTAGACGGCGAGCAGGGTGACCTCGAGGGGGCGGACCGAGCCGGCATAGAACAGGTCCTGCAGCCACTCGCTGGGCAGCCGACCGAAGCCGAGCAGCCGATCGCCGGCGACGGCGTAGTCGACCTGAAGCGGCATCGACGTGTGGCCGGCGACGATCCAGAGGAGCGTCCAGATCTCGGCGGTGAGGAGATAGCCGGCGACCCACGCGAAGGCGCTGCGCTTGACGACGGCGATCACGAGCAGGATGGCGAGCGACGTGGGCCACAGGAGTAGCAGCCAGAACGACGACACCATGCGGAGGCCGAGGCTGAGCCCGACCGGAATGACGAGCGCGGCGGCGACGCGGAGCACCGGCCGGTCTCGCAGGACACGAGCGACGTGCATGAGACGGGCTCCCGGCGTGGCCGGGACCGAGGCGGTCGTCTGCATGGGCGCACCTTCCGCGGCCGGCCGATCGCGAGGCCGGCGGGCGCGGTCCTGAACCTGCGCGGACTCGCGAGGGCGCGAGACCACTGGGTAACTATCGGCAGCGGAGGGGCCCGGCCTCAGTGGGGGTTGCCCGGTGGTCGCTCGGCCGGGAGGGGCGTCAGGCCTCGGGGGTGGGCCAGCCGGCCCAGCGTTCGAGGGCGCGCTGGAGCTCGTGGGACTCGTACTCGTCGACGTGGTCGATCATGGCCTCGAGGTAGCGGGCGATGGTGGTTCGCTGCGCCTCGGTGTAGCCGCCTTCGGGCTCCCAGCGGTGGTCGGAGTCGAGGGCGAAGAGGAGCGCCCCGGTCGCGTCGCTGCGCGGGTCCTCGAGGGAGGGCAGGAGCCAGCCGGGCAGGTAGTAGCGCTTCGCCTCGTCGCTGAGCAGCGGGAGGTCCCATACGGCGCCGGGCACCGCCTCGAGGACGGTGTCGGGCGGGCGGCCCTGAAGCGCCTCGGTGATGTCCTGGCACTCGTCGCAGAGGTGAGGGGCGATGACCTCGGGTGGTGGGGTGTCGGCCCAGGCGGTGCGCACGGCCTCGGCGATGGCCTCGAGGTCAGGGGTTGGCATCGATGGTCCATGCGTTGCTCAGGTCCCACGCGTCCCAGCGGAGGCGTGCGAGGTGCTGCATCGATCGATCATTCCATGGCTCGCTGACGTGAAGCACCGCCACCGCCATGAGCACCTGCGCGATCGCTGCCCGCTGAGCGGCGCTGTAACGACTCCGGTCCCAATCGGGGTCAGCGAGGTTCCAGAACAGGCTTGAGGTTCGGGCATTCTGGAAGAGGGATGAGTACCAGCCTGTGACGGTGAGTGCCTCCTCAAGCTCATCGAGCACGCCAAGGAGCCACCCGGGCAGGAAGTGACGTTGCGCCTCGGGTGACAGCAGGGGGAGGTTGCCAGACAGCGATAGGCGGGCCTCCGCGGGGATGTCCTGGAAGATGGTGAGCGGGTCGCGTGCAGTCAGCCAGCCGACCATTCGCCCGCAGTAGTCGCAGGAGCAGTCGGAAATCAGCTCAGGTGGCGGGTTGTCGGCCCAGGCGGTGCGCACGGCCTCGGCGATGGCCTCGAGGTCAGGGATTGGCATCGATGTCTCGCTTGCCTCGGGCGGTGCTTCGGGCGGGTGCCTCGATTATCGACGTTCAACGGGGTGGTCGTGAGGCACTGAGAGGTGGACAGCCCTTCGGGCTGACCGCCCGCCCACCCGCCCTTTTCGATGTGGGGGCGTCGCCCCCACGCCCCCGGAGTCGAGCCGCCGGGCCTTCGTCTCGGAGCTCCCGCGTGGCAAGGCGTTCATGCATCCTCGCGCCCGATGGGGAGTCCGAGCGCTTCCGGAAGGCACATCGAGTGAACCGCTTGTCGAGACCGCATGAGAGAGGCCGCTGCGACGCGGCCCCGGGACGCGGGGGACAGGCGGCGAGAGCGGCTCGCTGCGCCTCGGGAGGCGGCGCTAGGCGGCGAGAGCGGCTCGCTGCGCCTCGGGAGGGGGGGTTAGGCGGCGGGGGCGGTTTCGTTGCGGCCTCGGAGGCGGGCCCAGAGGCGCTGGAAGTCTCGTTCCTCCCAGGCGACGAGGAGCTGGGAGGCGACGGCGATGCTGGAGTAGGTGCCGGCGACGATGCCGACGAGCACGACGAGCAGGAACTCTCGAATGGTTTCGCCACCGAGCAGGAGGAGTGCGAGCACGGTCAGCAGCACGGTGATCGAGGTGTTGAAGGAGCGCGCCATCGTCTGGAGGAGGGCGTGGTTCACGTTCTCGGCGAGGGAGAGGGTTGGGTGGGTCGTCACGTTCTCGCGGATGCGGTCGAAGACCACGATCGAGTCGTGGACGGAGAAGCCGATGACGGTGAGCAGGCCGGTCACGAACATCAGGTTGATCTCGATGCCGAAGACCTTGCCGAAGAGGGAGAAGGCCCCGAGCACGATGATGACGTCGTGGACGAGGGCGAGGATGGCGCAGGTGGCGTAGACGAGCGGCTTCGGCACCGATGAGAAGGCGAAGACGACGTAGCCCATGATGAAGAGCGAGGCGACGACGACGGCGATCGAGGCGTTGCGGACGGCGAGGCGCGAGACCACCGGGGAGACCTGGGCGAACTCCAGGACCTCGAAGGAGCCGAACTGCTCCTCGAGGGCGGCCTCGATCTCGGCGCGCTCGTTGCGCTCGCCGGGCGCCACGGCCTGGGCGGTGGGGGTCGTGACGATGGTGGGCACGAAGTCGTGGGTGTCGGTCTCGCGGATGTAGCCGAGGGTGGAGCCGGCCTCGACGCGTAGCACCACGCCGTCCTCACCACAGGCCTCGATGCGCTGGACCACCTGCACCTCGGTGCCGGCGGGCAGCGAGTCGGTGACGGTGTCGCTCAGGATGCAGGCGGTGTCGCTGACCTCGGCGGCGAGGAGATCGATATCGCCCGTGGCATCGGCGGCTCCGAGCTTCGTCGTGCCGAGGTCGGGCAGCGGGGTCGGGCCGACGGGCGCGACGGTGGCGGTCGGGGCGATCTCGACGAAGGCGGTGCTGGGGACCTCGAGCTCGCGTGTGCGGATGAGGAACTCGCCGTCGCCGGTCGACTGGATGCGGGCCTCGGAATGGTCGAGCGCAGCGTAGGCGGCGCGCAGGTCGGCCTGCGTCGGCGGCGTCTCGAAGCGCAGGAGCGACGTGGTGCCCGACGTGAACTCGATGCCGGGCCGGAGCGAGGGCGGGATCGCGAGCAGGATGAGGGAGAGCACGATGAGCGCGCCCGAGAAGGCGAAGAACAGGCGGCGCGAGCCAACGAGGTCCACGTAGCGGTTCATGCGTCCCCTGCCGGCTGCATCGCATCACCCTCGGCGACCGGCACGGCATCGGGCAGCAGCCAGTCGGCGCGGCCGAAGCGGGTGCCGATCAGCAGGCGCAGGAGCGAGCGGGTCACGGTGATGGCGGAGAACATCGAGATCAGCACGCCGACGGCGAGCGTGACGGCGAAGCCCTGCACGAGGGGCGCATCGAAGGAGCCGAGGCCGGGCAACTCGATGCCGCCACCGAGGGCGTAGAGGATCGCCG
>JAWKPM010000026.1:0-7112 GCA_041390625.1 Dehalococcoidia bacterium
CGCGCAACCATCGCATCGACGCCGGCCAGCAGGTCCTGCAGGTCGGCGCCGCCGCAGTCGCCGAGCACGGCGCGCGCGAACGCGAGCCCCCGGCCGATGCTCCCACGCGGGTTTGGCAGCAGCACGTGATAGCCCCCGGCCGCCAGCGCGAGCGCGCGCGTGTTGTTCGTGAACTGCTGCGACCAGAGCAGGTTCGGCCCGCCATGCACGATCATGATCAGCGGCCCCGGTCGAGGCGCGGTGTCGATCGGCCGCACCAGGAGCCCCTCGATCGTCTGCCCATCGCCGGCCGGCCACGCGACCGCCTCCGCCGTGGGCAGCGGCAGGGCAGCGATGGCGGTGTTGAAGTCGCTGATGCAGCGCCACTCGCCGGCCCCCCGGTCGAACAACGCCACCTCGGGCGGATGCGCCGGGTCCTCGACGACCGCCGCCAGCCCGGCCGCGCCCGCGCTGAGCCGCAGCGTGTAACGCGAGCCGAGCGTCATCGCCCCCGACCACCACTCCTCGACGCGGCCGTCGACGTGGATCACGCCGAACCGCGTACCGAGCCCCTGCCACGCCGCGAACCAGAGCGACGCGCCGTCGCGCCACTCGAGGAACGCCGCATCCTCGACGCCCTCGACCGGCAACGCGGCGCCGGACTCGACGTCGACGATGACCGGGCGCCCCGCCAGCGTCGCACGGTCGCTCGAGGCCGCCTCGACCGCGACCACGTACCGCCCATCCGGCGAAACCCGCGGGGTCTGGAGCTGGTCGCGGGGCGTGTAGACCGCGCGCGCCTCGCCGGTCTCCGCGTTCACGATATCGAGCGTGGGGTCATACCAGCCGCTCTCGGTCGGGTCGGCCGACGTAACGGCCGCCACGCGCGCCGCGCCATACCAGTGCGCCTCCCACGCGGTCCGTCCCGGCCGCGTCAGTTCGTGCGCCTCGCCCGATGCGGCATCGACGACGTAGAGGCGCCGCCACGCGTCGCCGGGTCGCTGGACGAAGGGGTCGCCGTTTTCGTTCGTGCCCTCGATCCGCGTCGCCGCCTGCGTGCCGGGGCGGTCCGAGCCGGCATCGGCGGCAAGCACCAGCAATCGCCGGCCGTCGGCGGCCCACTGCGCGTCCTCGACGGCGCCGTCGATGGCAGCCGGAATCGCGCGCTCGCCGTCCTGCTCGCTCCAGGTGAACAGCCGGTGCAAACCCGGTGTACCGCGGTCCGACAGGAACACGAGCAGCGAGCCGTCGGGCGACCACCGGGGCAGCCGGTCGCCACCGGGCCCCGTGGTGATCGCACGCCTCTCGCCATCCCCGGCGACGAGCCAGATGCGTGACTGCCGGCCCTCGTGCGGCCGCGTAAACACGTCGGCCACCGTCACCGCCACTAACGCCTCGCGCGGATGCATCGCTGGCTCCTCGAGCGCGCGCAACAGCAGGAGGTCGTGGAAGAGCGCCATGGCTGCACCTCTGATCGAACTCGCGTCCCGCCGATCGTACTCGCCAGCGTCATTGCACCCATCCATCGAGGCGCAGCCGCCAGCGCCGTGCTTCCCGCCCGCGCCCGCGCGGTGCACCATGGCTGGGAACGCTGACGCCCGCCGAGGACGACCCAATGGCCCTGATTGCGACCCACCGACTCCCGGGGATGGTCCTCACCTCCCACCGGTTCGAGGTGCCCCTCGACCACGCACGACCTGGCGGCGAGACGATCTCGGTGTTCGCGCGCGAGGTGGTGGCACCGGGCGGCGAGAACGACGACCTGCCCTGGCTCGTGTTCCTCCAGGGTGGGCCGGGCTTCGAGGCGTCGCGGCCCCCCGGCAACGCCACCTGGCTCCCCCGCGCGCTGCAGGACTATCGCGTGCTCCTCCTCGACCAGCGCGGCACCGGTTCGAGCACGCCCGTGACGGCACGGACGCTCGCGCGGTTCGGCACGCCGGAAGCGCAGGCGGCCTATCTCGCGCACTTCCGCGCCGACAGCATCGTTGACGACGCCGAGCGCATCCGGGCCGAGCTACTCGGCCCGGGGAAGCGCTGGACCGCGCTGGGGCAGAGCTTCGGCGGGTTCTGCACGGTGCGTTACCTCTCGGCACATCCGGAAGGACTCGAGGGCGCCATCATCACCGGCGGCCTGCCCCCGCTCGATCGCCCCGCCGACGACGTCTACCGCGCGACGTACCGCCGGGTTGCCGCGAAGAACCACGCCTACTACGAGCGGTACCCCGACGATGTCGCGCGCGTTCAGGCCATCGTCCGCCACCTGCAGGGGCACCCCGTCCGCCTCCCCTCCGGCGGCATCCTGACGCCGCGGCGCTTCCAGCAGCTCGGCAACGAGTTCGGCGGCAGCCAGGGCTTCGAGGCGGTGCACTACCTGGTGGAGGACGCGTTCGAGGACGGACCCGATGGCCTCGAGCCCGGCCACCGCTTCCTCGCGCACCTCGAGGCGATGCAGCCGTTCGAGACGAACCCCATCTTCGCGATCCTGCACGAGGCCATCTACTGCCAGAGCGACGCCTCGAACTGGTCGGCCCACCGGGTCCGGGCCGAGTATCCCGAGTTCGAGGCCGACCCCGAGCGGCAGGTTCTGTTCACCGGCGAGATGGTCTACCCGTGGATGTTCGAGGACTACGCCCGGCTCCAGCCCCTCCGCGAGGCCGCCGCTCTCCTCGCCGCGAAGTCCGACTGGCCGCGGCTCTACGACGTCGACCGCCTGCGCCGTAACGAGGTGCCGGTCGTCGCGGCGATCTACTACGACGACATGTACGTCGAGCGCGCGTTCTCGGAGGAGACGGCCGCGACGATCCGCGGCCTACGGCCGTGGATCACGAACGAATACGACCGGCGGGAGCCTGTCGCGTGAACCTCGACCTCCGCGTCTTCACGGCCATCCTCTGGAAGGACCTGCTCATCGAGGTGCGCGCGAAAGAGGTCCTCGCCCCGGTCGCGACGTTCGCACTGCTGATGGTGCTCGTCTTCAACTTCGGCTTCGAGATCGACACCGGGCGGGGCCGCGACGTGGCGCCGGCCGCGCTCTGGCTCGCGTTCATCCTCGGCGGGTTGCTCGGTTTCGGCCGGGCCTTCCAACTCGAGCGGGAACAGGGTGCGCTCGATGCCATGCTCCTTGCGCCCGTCGACCGGAGCACGGTCTACCTGGCGAAGCTGGCGGTTAACGTGATCATCCTGCTGGGGGTCGAGGTCATCCTCGTGCCGGCCTTCGGGCTGCTGTTCGACCTGCCGGTCCTGCGGCCGGGCGTGCTCTTGACCCTCGCTCTCGGTACGATCGGTTATGCCTCGCTGGGCACGCTGTACGCCTCGGGCATGGCGAACCTGCGCTCGCGCGAGGTGGCGCTACCGCTCCTGGTGCTCCCGGCCATGATCCCGCTCGTCATCGCGGTCGTCGAAGCGACCGCCGAGGCGATGGGCGTCTCGCCGGACTCGGGACGGCCGTGGTGGGCGCTCATCCTGGCGTTCGACGCCGTCTTCGTGGTGCTCTCGGCGGCACTGTTCGGCTCGCTGGTGAAGGACACGTGATCGAATCGCTCTCGGACCGCATCCACGCTGCGCTGCTCAGCCCCCGGCTACGGCAAGCGGCGATCGTCGCCGCCGCGCTGGCCATGCTCGCGACGCTGTTCGGGGCGTTCATCTACGCACCGGCCGACGCCATCGAAGGCGACGTGCAGCGGATCTTCTACATCCATGTGCCGATGGCCTGGGTGGCCTATCTCGCGTTCGGCATCGTCGCCGCGTCGAGCCTCATGTTCCTCTGGCGCAAGCAGTCGCGCTGGGACGTGCTCGCGCGGTCGTCGGCCGAGGTCGGGCTCATCTTCACCACGCTCGTGCTCCTCACCGGCGCGATCTGGGGCCGCCCCATCTGGGGCACCTGGTGGGCGTGGGATGCGCGGCTCACCACCACGCTCATCCTGTGGGTGCTCTACGCCGGCTACCTCACCATCCGCTCGTTCGTCGGCGAGGAGGAGTCGGGAGCGCGGTTTGCGGCCGTCGTCGGTGTCCTCGGGTTCGTGGACGTGCCGATCGTGCATATGTCCGTCACTTGGTGGCGCACGCTGCACCCGCAACCGATCGTGGTGCGGCCGCTGGAAAGTCCGTCGCTCCCGAACGAGATGCTGGCGGTGATGCTCGTCGGGGTGGTCGCGATGACGCTCGTCTTCGTGACATTGCTGGCACTGCGCTACGCCGTCGGTATCGCGGACGAGCGGCTGCGGCTGCGCCGTCGCCGGGCGTACGCGCGGGCGCTGCTCGCCACGACCCGCACGCTCGAGGCAGCGAATGGATAACCTCGGCTACCTGTTCGTCGCGTTCGCGCTCGCGTGGGCGCTGATCTTCGGTTACATGCTTATCCTCGGCGGCCGTCTCAGCCGGATCTCGCGGGATCTGGACCGCGACGACCACGAGGATTCGGAGGAATCGCAGTGAAAACCATGCTCGCGGCCATCCTGGCCATCGCCGGTCTCGTGTTCGCCGTCCCGGCCGCCACGATCGCGGCGCCGATCGAGCGGACCATCAACGGCTACCAGGTCACCTTCGGCTACACCGAGGAGCCACCGTATATGGAGGAGATCACGCGCCTGCGGGTCGTCGTGCGCGATGCCGCGGGGCAACCCGTAACGGGCCTCGAGGACGACCTCAAGGTCCACGGTCACGTCCAGATCCTCGACATCGAGCGCGACTTCGAGATCACGCTGCTCTCCTTCACCGACCGCCCCGGGGTCTACGAGGGCGTCTTCGTACCGCCGAAGCCGGGCGACTACGAGTGGCGGCTCGCGGGCACGCTGGGCGGCAGCGCCTTCGACGAGCGCTTCACCTCGGGCGAGGGGCTGCTGGCGCCGATCGCGGTACGGACCGACATCGAGTACGGCGAGACGGGCTCGATCATTGCCACGGTCATCCTCGTCGCCTACGGCATCGGCCTCGCGATCATGCTGGCCTGGCTGGCCTGGCGCCGCTGGGGCCGGCGACCGCACGCCGTCGCCGAAGGCTAGCGGCGGGTACCTCTTCGACCGTCGACCCCGACCCGAATGCTCGCGCGCTCGGGTACGATGCAGGCATCAATGCTGGCAAGAGGAAGGTGCCGACATGGACGACAAGAGGGACAAGACCGGGCCGTTGCTGCTCGATCGCAGGCGTTTGCTGGGGCGGTTCGCCCTCATGGGCGCCGCGATCCCGGTGGCAGGGGGAGCACTGGTCGCATGCTATGACGAGGAGGACCCGCCCGCCGGCGGCGCCCCGCAAACCACGGTAACCGCTACCACGACCGCCACCGCCGCGGCGACCGATACCGCGGCCCCCAGCGCGACCACCACCCCCACGCCGACCGGCGAGGCGCCGGCCGCCGACGTGACCTTCACGCTGGTCACCACGATCACCGGGCATGGCCTCTCCTTCGTCGGCAAGGGCGGCAACATCGACGGCGTCGAGAACCCGCTGCTCGAAGTGCCGCCGGCGAGCGTCGTTGCGATCGTGCTCGAGAACGGCGACGGCTCGGAGCACGACATCGCGATCGAGGAGTTCAACGCCCAGTCGCCGCGCATCCGTGGCGTCGGCGAAACCACCACACTCACGATCCAGACCGATAGCGAGGGCGACTTCGCGTACTTCTGTACGCTGCCGGGCCACCGGATCGCCGGCATGGAAGGCACGCTCCGCGTCGGCGCCGGCGGGTCGAGCGCCACCGCGCCGAGCATCGTGCGCGAGTCGACCGACCTCCCCGGCCCGCTGCCGCAGCGAGGCCCCGAGACCGTCCAGGTCGAGCTGGAGGCTGTCGAACTCGACGGCCAGCTCGCCGACGGAGCGACCTACACCTACTGGACCTTCAACAGCAAGGTGCCCGGCCCGTTCCTGCGTGTGCGCGTGAACGACCAGGTCGAGGTACGGCTCATCAACCGCCTCGATAGTTCGATGACGCACTCCGTCGACTTCCACGCTGCGACGGGCCCCGGTGGTGGCGGTAACGTGACGCAGGTCCCGCCGGGCGAGGAGCGCTCGTTCACGTTCCAGCCCCTCAACCCCGGCCTCTACGTCTACCACTGCGCGACGCCGAGCGTGGCCCACCACATCTCGAACGGCATGTACGGCCTCATTCTCGTGGAACCCGAGGGCGGGCTGCCGCCGGTGGACCGCGAGTTCTACGTCATGCAGGGCGAGATCTACACGGAGGAGGCCTTCGGGTCGAAGGGCAAGCTCAACTTCAGCCCGCAGAAGCTGTCGAACGAGCGCCCCGAGTACTTCTTCTTTAACGGCGCCGTCGGTGCGCTCTCGACGCAGCACCCTCTCGAGGCGAACGTCGGCGAAACGGTGCGCATCTTTTTCGGCGTCGGCGGGCCGAACTACACGTCGTCGTTCCACGTGATCGGCGAGGTATTCGACCGCGTCTACGTCCAGGCCTCGCTGACCTCAGAGCCGCTCACCAACGTCCAGACGACGACGGTCCCGCCCGGCGGCGCCGCAGTGGTCGAGTTCGGGCTCGAGGTGCCGGGCGATTACGTGCTGGTCGACCACGCGCTCTCGCGAGCCGAGCGCGGCCTCGCCGGCATCCTCAAGGTCGCGGGCCCCGAGAACCCCGACGTATTCCGCGAGGGCATCGGGAGCTAGGCTTCGACCCACGACCGCAAGGGCCGCGCGCCGGAGTCCGGCGCGCGGCCTTCGTGTGTCATCCCGGTCGGTCGCGGAGCCAGCGGTCGAACCAGCCGAGGATGCGCGCGAAGAAATCGTGCTGGTGCTCCCACTCGAGGACGTAGTGGCCCTCGCGCGGGTAGATCACCAGCTCGGTCGGGCAACCCACCTCGACCAGCGCCTGGTACATCTCGATCGCCTGGCCCGGCGGCGTGATGTGGTCGCCGTCGCCGGAGATCAGCAGCGTCGGCGTCGTGGCGCCGTCGACGAACTGCACCGGCGAACAGGCGAGGTAGGCCGCCGCATCCTCGCGCGGCGACGCCCCGACCCACAGCTCGTCGAAGCGACGGATGTTCGCGCTGTAGTAGTGGCTCAGCTGGTTCGACACGCACGAGAGCGGGATGCTCGCCGCAAAACGCCGCGTCTGCGTCACAGCCCACGCCGACATGAACCCGCCGTAACTCACTCCCGTAATCCCGATTCGCTCCGTGTCGGCGATCCCC
>JAWKPM010000027.1:0-6573 GCA_041390625.1 Dehalococcoidia bacterium
CCCCCCCCCCCCCGGGGCGGGGCCCCCCGCAGCCGCCCCCGCCCCCGCCGCGGGCGGGGCGGGGGGGGGGGCGGGGGGGGGGCCGCGCTGGCGCGGGGGGGGGCGCCCCCCCGGCCCGCCCGCTGCGGCGGGCGGGGGGCGGCGGGGGGGGCGCGGGGGCGGGGGGGGGGGGGGGGCCCCCCCCCCACCCCCCGAAGGCAACACGGTCGCGCCATAGGCGCGACCTCACCCTCCGAGGCCGGGCGTCGCCCCCGAACGACTCCCTAGCGCCGCATCATCCGCGCTCGAGGCCGAGGCGGCTGCCGCAGCCGCACCGGCGTCGGCCCCTCGATGTCGATGTAGTTCTCGTCCGCCGCCAGCGCTCGTGCCAGCCGCCGCCGGTTCGCATCCAGCTGCGACAGCAGCGCCAGCGCCTTGCGCGTGTCCGAGGCCACGCGCGCCGGCTCCGCCATCCGGAAGCGGTACTTCGAGCACCAGTACGTGAAGCGCTGGAACTCCGTCAGGCTCGAGTGCTCCGCCAGGTCCTCGCCCGTCTCCGCGCGGTACAGCGCCACCAGCTCGTCGAACGGCTTCCCGTACACGCGCTCGTAGGCCTGCACGTCCGCCGTCCGCCCCGTCGAGGTCGTCGTCCCCGCCTTCAGCAGCTCCTGCTCAGCCGACAGCAGCAGCACCTCTTCCACCACCACGCCGTACTGGAAGTTGAGGTGCGCACGGTGCTTCTGAGGCCCGATCGCCCCGCCGAAGGCCTCCTCGTCGCTGCCGTCCGGCGCCATCCCGAAGAACAGCAGCGCCTCGCGCTCGTCCGCCGGGATCGAGCCCGGCAGCCAGCGCTCCGCGGACTCGATCAGCCGCTGCGCCAGCCGCAGCCAGTCGAACGCCTCGCCCTCGATCAGGTAGTGGTACGCCACGTCGTCGACGAGCTCCGAGGGCGCCGTCCAGCGCGCGATGACCGAGAGCAGCGCCGGGTACCAGGGCTCGTGACGCTCGAGGGCGCGCAGGAACGCCTCGACGCCCAGCTCGGCGTCGAGCGGCCCCTCCTCCGGGATCTCGCGTCCCGAGCGCCGTCGGCGTCGCTCCGCCTCGGTCTCGAGGTCGGTCGGGCGCGCGCGCTCCTCGACGTCCGGCTCGTCCGGCTCGAGGACGTCGTCGACGCTCGGCTCCGAGCGGGCGGCGTGGTCGGTCTGATCCATCGCGTTATTGTACCGAGCGCTCTCCGGTGGCCGAACGGCCGCCTGCCTTCACGCCACCCTTCCCAGCACGTACGCTGCGCCGAGCCTCGAATCGAGACGTCGAGGCCGACGAAGCTGCGCGAGGGGGGGAGCGCCGATGCAGGCCCTCGGCCTGGGCTACCCGGCGATCATCGTCAAGAACGTCGAGGAGTCGATCGCCTTCTACCAGCGCGCCTTCGGCATGGAGGTCATCGCCCTCGAGCCCAACCGCGACGACTCCGAGTCCGTGCAGGCCCTCCTGCACGCCGGCAATGACACCTTCGTCCTCCTCATCGGCCCGCGCGACCCCAACCTCAAGCTCGCGGACGCGTCCCTCGGCGTCGGCTCCATGCAGTACCTCGCCCTGAAGGTCAGCGGCGAGGTCATGGACCGCGCCTTCTTCGAGATGTCCCAGTCCGGCGTGCGCGGCTCCGAGGAGATTCGACGCGGCTACGAGCGCCTCATCTTTCTGGAGGACCCCAACGGCGTCCTCATCATCCTCACCGCCTGGACCACCGAGCCGCCCGACTCCCTCTCGCGCGTCGACGTGCTCCGTCGCGCCGCTGCCCTCCGCGAGTCCGAGCAGGCACCCTTCATCGAGGACCGCCACCTCCAACAGGCCATCGCCGAGCTCACCGCCTGACCGAGGCGGAAGCCGCTCAAGCCCTCGCCCTCGACGCCGGGCGTACGATCGACGCTCATCCGAGGAGGCCCTCCGAGGAGGCATCGGTGTTCCAGCCACCGCAGGAGTCCGGCACCTACGACAGCGAGGCCGAGGCCAAGCGTCGCGCCGAGCGCATGAACTACCCGTCGATCTGGGTGGAGCTCTGGTACATCACGCTGGGCGTCGTGCGCCTGCCGATGCGTCTGTGGCGCGCCGTCCGCCGGCGCTAGGCCCAACTGACCCGGGAGGTCCGATGCCCGAGCCGCTCACCGCCATCGAGGGCGCCTGGCGCGGCACCTCCCGCACCTGGTTCCAGCCCGGTGAGCTCACCGACGAATCCTCCTTCGAGGCCACGGCGAAGCCCCTCGCCGCCGGCGGCGCCCTCCTCATCGAGTACGCCTCATCGATGCAGGGCGCTCCCCTCGAGGGCGCGCTGCTCATCGGCGACGCCCCCGAGGAGGACGCCGGTCGCGCCATCGCCTGGGTGGACTCGTTCCACTCGCCCGCGCTGATGCACCTCCAGCCCGGCGCGGCCTCCGCGACGGACGAGGCCCTGCTCGTCAGCGCCGAAGGTAGCTATTCCGCCGGCGACGACGGCCCCCCTTGGGGCTGGCGCATCGAGATCGCCCTCGAGGACGCTGGCGCCACGCTCGCCATCCGCCACTTCAACATCGTCCCCGGCCACGACGCCTACCTCGGTGTCGAGTGGCTCGCCACCCGCTCCTCCTAGCCGCCCTGCTCGCGCTTGCCCTCGCCGCCTGCGCGGACGAGGAAGTGTCCGCGACGCCAGTCTCCACGTCCGCACCCATCCCGTCACCGACGCCCATGGGCCCTTGGCTTGAAGCTCTTGGTTTGGAGGACCCCGCCCTCACGCCGCTCGCGCTGCGGTTCATGTTTCCCGATCCAGACGACTTGGAGCCGTTGTTCTCCACCTTCCCGGCGCCGTGCTCGATCCACGGCCGCCTGCTCGCGAACTGCGAGAGGGTCGGGCTGACTGCCATCGATCGCTTCGATGGTGTGCTCGTATCGAGTGGCCTCTATTGCGAGCCCTGCGGTACGCCCGCCAGCTATCCGCTCGATGCCATCGCTAACCTCAGCCGGACTGGGCCTGTCCCGATCGTTGAGTTCTGGAATGCCACCGGTCCCAGAACCGATCCTTCACGGCCGCTCCGGTCCTTCGACCTCGTCGCCTTCGGCACCCTCGACCCCTTCAGCCGCAACCGCATCGCCAAGCTGACCAGCGGTCTCGAGGCCACCCACCTCCTCGAGTTCCGGTTTCGCGAAGAGACCACCGAGGACCGCGCCATCGGCTTCCTGCTCTTCGTGAATCCCGAGGCCGAACGCCCGATCATCGGCATCGAGCCGACCACCCCGACGTGGGATGGCGACGACTACCGCCGCGAGATCGGCAACTGGACCCCGCTCTACGAGGCCCGCTAGCTACTGCGCGTCAACGGGCCTGACGCGCCGGTTCCGAGGGGGTGTGGGGGCGCAGCCCCCACTTCGAGAAGGGTGGGTGGGCGGGTCAGCCGGCCCGCAGGGCCGTCCTCGCTCCGAGATGGCACGCCGCTCTACGAGGCCCGCTAGCCCCCGCGCCCGAACCGGTCCGTCGCCTCCACCAGCGCCGAGGCGATCCCGCTCGCGCTGCCCGAGTGCCCCGCCTCGTCCACCATCACCAGCTCGCTGCCCGGCCACGCCTCGTGCAGCAGCCACGGCGTCCCCACGAGGTTCCCGAGGTCCAGTCGCCCCTGCACGATCACCCCCGGCACCCCCGCCAGCCTCGAGGCCGCGCGCAGCACCTGCCCCTCCTCGAGGAAGTGCCCGCGGCTCCAGTAGTGCGTCACGATGCGCGCGAACGCCATCCGGAACGCCGGATCCTCGTAGCGAGGATTCGAGGCCGCGCCCGGCACGCTCGCGTCCTCCCACGCGCACCAGTCGCGCGCTGCCCGTTCCCGCACTGCCGGGTCCGCGTCCTCGAGGAGCCGCGCGTACGCCCTCGCGAGGTCGCCGTCACGCTCCGAGGCCGGCACGCCGTCGCGAAAGCGCGCCCACGCCTCCGGGAACAACGGGCCGATGCCCCTCGTCAGCAGCCGCACCTCGGCGTCCGTGCCCGTCGCCACGCCCCACAGCACGAGTGCCGAGACGCGCTCCGGGTGTGCCTCCGCGTACGCCAGCCCGAGGACCGAGCCCCACGACCCACCGAGGACGAGCCACCGCTCGATGCCCAGCTGCTCGCGCAGCGCTTCGATGTCACCGAGGAGCTGCGCCGTCGTGTTCGTCTCGAGGTCCACGGACGGGTCGCTCGCGTGCGGCAGGCTCCGCCCGCAGTTCCGCTGGTCGAACAGCACGATGCGATAGATCGAGGGATCGAACAGCCGTCGATGCCACGGCGTGCAACCCGATCCGGGCCCGCCGTGCAGCACCACCGCTGGCAACCCGTCGGGGTTCCCGCACACTTCCCAGTAGATCGAGTGCCCGTCGCCGACCGCGAGCATCCCGTGCTCGAACGGCTCGATCGGCGGGTACAGCTCAGCCACGCCTCGACCGTCCTGGTCCGGCTCGGCTATCCGCCCCCGGCGAGGCCGGCGCCCAGCCCGATGAGGAAGAGCGGCACGAACAGCCCGACTGATAGACCCAGGCGCACCGGCCCCGAGTGACGCCGCAGGGACAGCCACATGGTCCCGACGGCGAGCACTCCGGGGAACATCACAAGGCCGGTCGTCTCGCTCATGTCGCTCTGACCGATCAGCATGATCGCGGCGACGACGGCCGCCGAGCCGATCGTGAGCGCAACCGCGACGACCGTGTCGGTGCGCGTCGGCTCCCGCATGGCCGGGCGCTAGCCCCTCGGCAGACCGAGGCCGCGCTGCGCGATGATGTTGCGCTGAATCTCGGACGTCCCCGCCGCGATCGTCGAGGACACCGCCGTCAGGTACGACCGCGACAGCGCCCCGTGCAGCGGCGCGTTCGGCGAGTCCGCCGCCAGCTGCCCGGCCATCCCGAGGAGCTCGATCCCCGTCGAGGCGATGCGCTGCGTCAGCTCCGAGCCGTACAGCTTGGAGATCGAGGCCTCGTAGCTCGGCGACATCCCCTGCGCCTGCAGCCACGGGATGCGGTGCGCGATGTTGAACCCCACCTCGAGCTCCAGCCAGCGGTCCGCCAGCTCGTACCGCACCCGAGGGTTGTGCTCGACCAGCGCGCGGTCCTCGCGCGCGATCTGCACCAGCTTCTCGATGTTGCGCTTGCCGTTCGCGTACGCGCCCACGCCCGACCGCTCGAAGTCGAGCGTCGTCGCCGCCTGGTACCAGCCGCGGTTCTCGCGCCCCACCAGGTTCTCCGCGGAGATGCGGACGTTGTCGAAATAGACCTCGGACAGCACCTTCTCGTCGGCCATCGTCTCGACTGGCGCGATCGTGATGCCCGGCGTGTCCATCGGCACCGCGAACGTGGAGATGCCCTGGTGCTTCGGGCCGTGTGGGTCCGTGCGAGCCGCGAGCCAGCCCATGTTGGCCTGCTTCGCGCCCGCAATCCACGTCTTCTGTCCGTTGATGACGAACTCGTCGCCGTCCCGCACCGCTCGCGTCTGCACCGAGGCGAGGTCGGAACCGGCGCCCGGCTCCGTGTACAGCAGGCACCACGTGTCGTCGCCCTGCGTGATCCGAGGCAGGTACAGCCCCTTCTGCTCCTCGGAGCCGAAGTTCATGATCGCCGGCCCCACCGAGGACACGCCGACCCCGCCGCCGCCGGGCATGCCCCGGTACGCCGTCTCTTCGTTGTAGATCAGCTGCATGATGTGGCCGGCGTCCAGGCCGCCGTACTCCTTCGGCCACGCCATCGCCAGCCACTGGCGCTCGGCCAGCGCCTTCGTGATGCGGCGCGCGATCTCGTCGCGCTCCTCGGCGTCGGCCGCCAGCAGGAAGGATCGATCGGACCAGTCGCCCGGCAGCTGCTGGCTCAGGAACGAGCGCAGCTCCTCGCGAAAGCGTTCCTCGTCAGGCGTGAACGCGAAGTCCATGGTTCCCCCTCCGCAGCCGGTCGCCCCTCGTCTCGAGCGGACGCCGGCCTCTCATGGTACCGAATCTGGCCGGGGCCCGCTCCCGAGGCGCGGTCCCCCATCGAGGCCGACCGAGCCCCGTGGTACGATCGCCGCCCTCGAACCGTATCTGGAGGCATCGCTGTGGTCAGCGAGATGGCGGTCTTCACCGGCAACGGCAACCGCCAGTTTGCCGAGGCTGTCTGCCGGCACCTCGAGATGCCCCTCGGCAACGCCGAGGTCATGCAGTTCTCCAACGAGAACATCTTCGTCAAGTTCCTCGACAACATGCGCGAGCGCGACGTCTTCCTCGTCCAGCCGCTCGTGTCGCCCGTCAACGACCGCATCATGGAACTGCTGATCATGATCGACGCGGCGAAGCGCGCCTCGGCCGGGCGCATCACCGCGGTCGTCCCCTACTACGCCTACGGCCGCTCCGATAAGAAGGACCAGCCGCGCGTCCCCATCACCGCCAGGCTCATCGCGAACTTCCTCGAGGTCGCGGGCGCCGACCGCGTCCTCACCGTCGACCTCCACGCCGGCCAGATCCAGGGCTTCTTCAACATCCCGCTCGACGAGCTCACCGCCCTGCCGATGCTCGCCGAGTACTTCCGCACCCTGAACCTCGCCGACCCCGTGGTCGTCGCCACCGATGCCGGCGGTGCGAA
>JAWKPM010000028.1:0-5897 GCA_041390625.1 Dehalococcoidia bacterium
AGGCGGGCGGCAGACCTACCTCGTGAACTGCCGATCGACGGCGTTCGACGCGGCCGTCGACTGCTGGGGCGGGCGCGTGGTGGCCTCGGACGACCAGCTCACGGAACGGCAGCCGGTCGCACCGCTGAGCCTCACGGGCGATATGCACGCACCGCTCCTCGGCATCTTCGGCAACGACGACCGCAGCCCGACGCCCGAGGACGTGGACGTCACCGAGGCCGAGCTGAAGAAGCACAACAAGGTCTACGAGTTCCACCGCTACGACGGCGCCGGGCACGGCTTCTTCGCCGTGAACCGACCCGGCTACCGGCCGGAGCAGGCCACCGACGCGTGGGAGAAGGTCTTCGCGTGGTACGGCAAGTACCTCGCGACGGACTCCTAGACGCAGAACAGGAGCAGACGAGATGTGCACCTGGATCATTGAGAAGGCCACACTGCAGGGCAGCGCCAAGGGCGCCGAAGGCTGGTTCGAGCTCGGTGAGGCGGCCGTGTACTACGACCACCCGTACCATGCGCCGTTCGACCACGTGCTGACCGTGGACTTCGCGCAGGACCAGTCGAAGCCGGACCACCGCGTGCGGGTGGAACTCGACTACGACTCGGCGCGACGGCTGATCGCGAGCATGCAGGCGGCGCTCGACAGCGGCGTCGATGCCCATCCCGGCGAGCACGAGCACGACCATGAGCACGTCGAGGTGAGCGCGGCCGGCTAGCGCGTGGCGCCCTCGGAGACCCCGCCGCTGGAGATCGTCCTCGACGGACCGGTGGACGGTCCGAGGGTCGCGCTCGCGCCGGGGGCGGGCGCAGGGATGCGCTCGGCGTTCATGAAGGACATGGCCGATCACCTCGCTGAGGCGGGGCTGCGCGTGGCGCGCTTCGAGTTCCCGTACATGCGCCGAGCGGCCGCCGGCACGCGCATCGGCCGTCCCGCTGGCGAACGGGTGCTGCGCGCGAGCTGGATCGAGGCGATCGAAGCGCTGGGCGGGGCGGACGGCCTCGTCATCGGCGGGAAGTCGATGGGCGGTCGAATGGCGAGCCTCGTGGCGGACGAGGCGGGCGTACGCGGCCTCGTGTGCCTCGGCTACCCGTTTCATCCCCCGGGCAAGCCGGAACGGCTGCGCACCGCGCACCTCGAAGCGCTGCGGACGCCGGCGCTCATCGTGCAGGGCGAGCGCGACCCCTTCGGGACGCGCGCCGACGTCGAGGGCTACCATCTCGCGCCCGGCATCGAGGTTCGCTGGCTCGAGGACGGCGACCACTCGTTCAAGCCTCGAAAAGCGTCCGGGCACACGCAGGCCGAGCACGTGCGGACAACTGCGGAAGCGGTCGCCTCGTTCGTGAAGCGCCTCGAGTCGCGCGCGTGACGAAGGCGCTCCTGGTCTTCGATGGCGAGTGCCGCTTCTGCACGAGCACGGCACGCTGGATCGAGCTTCGCTCCGGCGGGGCGATCGAGGCGCGAGCCTTCGACGACGCCTCGGTGCCCACCGAACTCGCGGCGGATCGCCGCCGGGCACACCTCGTCGGTGGCACCACGGTGCGCCATGGCGGAGCGGCGGTGACGGGCGCCCTTCGGCACGTTCGAGGCGGGCGGGTGGCTGCGGTCCTCGACCTGCCGGGCGTGGCGAGGCTGCGCGATGCCGTCTATCGCCTCTTGGCGCGGCGTCACGGACCGCACGCGGCCCGCGAGGATGCCTCGGAGGCGGGCGCTAGGCGGGTGGCGCCGCCTCGTTGAACTCGAGCATCACGTTGCCGTTGCTCGCCGGGTGGACCCACGCCGAGCGAGGCGACTCCGGCTCGGTGGTCACGCGCCCGCCGACGTTCTCGACGCTAGCGATCATCGACTGCACGTCGTCGACCTGGAAGCCGACCAGGTAGAGGCCTTCGCCACCGGGGTAGGCGTCGCCCTCCCGCATCTTCATGAAGCGGGGGCGCTGTCCGGGCTCGAGGGTGAGATCAGCTCGATGACGTTCTCGTCGCCGATGCCGAGCATGCAGTTGCGGAAGCCCCAGCGAGTGTCCTGGAACTCGGTCGTGCGGGTCAGCCCCAGCATCTTCGTGTAGCGCTCGGCCGCCGCCTCGAGATCGTGGACGGCGATCGAGAAGTATTGCAGTCGCGTGACGGGCATCGCTCTTCCCTTCAATTCGACCGAGGATGCGCGCGCATTATGCACCGCGCGTCGAGGCCGAGCGGGTGAGCGGCCGGTAGGATGTCGCCATGAAACTACGAACTTTCGGACGACTCGGGCAGGTATCGGCGCTGACCCTCGGTGGGGGCGGCATCGGGCAGGTATGGGGATCGACGACGCGCGAGGAGTCGGTGGCGACGGTGCGCGCGGCCGTCGAAGGCGGCATCCGGCTCCTCGACCTTGCGCCGTCGTACGGCGACGGCGAGGCCGAGCGGGTCATCGGCGACACCTTCGAGGGCCAGCTACCGGCGGGAGTGCGCGTCACCACGAAGTGCCTCCTCGGCCGGCCCGAGCCGGACGAGGTTTACTCGATGCTCCGCGAGAGCCTCCTCGGCAGCCTCGAGCGGATGCGCCTTCCGCGGGTCGACGTGTTCATCCTGCACGGGCAGATCGTGCCGGACGGGTACGAGCAGCCGCCGGCACCGGCGGCCGGCAACACCTCGACGCCGGCGGCCGACCCTCGAAGGGCGGGGACGCCTCGGACGTTGTTCGTCGAGGCCGTGCGACCCGCGTTCGAGCGGCTGGTGGCGGAGGGGCTGACGGGCGACTGGGGTGTCACCGGCATCGGTGTGCCGCGCGCACTCATCGATGTGCTCGGGACGCGTCCGGCGCCGGCTGTCGTGCAGTGCATCGCGAACCTGCTCGACTCACCGGGCGGCCTCGGGCGGTTCGACGAGCCCGCGCGGCCTCGCGAGGTGATGGCGGCAGCGGTCGAGGCCGGCTCGGCGGTGATGGGCATTCGTGCCGTGCAGGCGGGGGCCCTCACGGATGCGCTGGACCGCGACCTGCCCGAGGGGCATCCGGAGCGACTCGACTTCGAGCGGGCCGAGCCTGTTCGGGCGATCGCGCGCGAGCTCGGCGAGTCGACGGCGGCGCTGGCGCATCGATATGCGCTCACGATCGCCGGTGTCTCGACGGTTGTCCTCGGCGTGAAGAACCGCGTCGAGCTGCAAGACTGCCTGGACGCAGAAGCGCGCGGCCCGCTCGAGTCCGAGCTGGTCGCGCGCATCGATGCGGCAGTGGGGCGCGCCTAGCGCCCCCGGCCGGAGCGCCGGCTAGCGGCGCGTGATCTGGTCGACCTCCGCCATCTCCTCGGCGTCGAGGCGCCAGCCGGCGGCCGCGGCGTTCGCCTCGACCTGCTCGGGCTTCGTGGCGCCGGCGATGACCGAGCCGACGGACGGCTGCGAGGCGAGCCAGGAGAACGCGAGCTCGAGGAGCGTGTGACCTCGAGCCTGCGCGAACTCCTCGAGCTTCTCCACGATGTCGAAGTTGCGGTCCGTCAGCGTGCGGTCGGCGGCCGGTCCCTGCGACAGGCGGGCGCCTTCCGGCCTCGAGTCGCGCTTGTACTTGCCGGTCAGCATGCCGCTCGCGAGCGGGAAGAACGGCAGCATGCCCTGACCGAAGCGCTCGGCAGCCGGGATGACCTCGGCCTCGGCGCCACGCGTGAGCAGGTTGTACTGGTTCTGGGCGGAGATGAACGGCGCCCAGTGGTTCGCCTGCGCGACGTAGTGCGACTCGGCGATCTGCCAGCCGGAGTAGTTCGAGTTGCCGAGGTAGCGCACCTTGCCCGACGTCACGAGGTCGTCGAGCGCGCGCATCGTCTCCTCGACCGGCGTCTTCGGGTCGGGGCGGTGGACCTGGTAGAGGTCGATGTAGTCGGTGTCGAGGCGGCGGAGGCTGTCCTCGACGGCCTGCATGATGTACTTGCGCGAGGTGCCCGAGGTCATCGGACCCTCGCCCATCGGGCTGGCGAACTTCGTCGCGAGCACCACCTCATGGCGGCGCCCCTGGATGGCGCGTCCGATCAGCTCCTCGGACTTGCCGCGGCCGCCGTAGACGTCGGCGGTGTCGAAGAGGTTGATGCCGACCTCGAGCGACTTGTCGATGACGGCCTTCGTGGCGTCGTAGTCGATGCGACCGCCGAAGTTGTTGGTACCGAGGCCGACGACCGACACCTCGAGGCCGGAATGGCCGAGTCTGCGGAACTCCATGAACACACACCTCCCGAGGTGGCTTCAAATCTGACTGAGACACTCGGGATTATACGGGAACTCCAGGAGCGGCCCGTTCGCCAGACGTGATGAGAGGCCCTCGCGGGCCTCCCATCCTCGATCACTCGATGGCCGGGTGGCCGGGCTATGCAGCTTCCTTCATCGAGCCATCACGCGACGGGGTGTTCGCGTTCGATGGCTTGGCCGAAGCGGAGCTGCCATCGAGCTTGAAGATCGACACCTGACGACGGAGGTCGTCGGCCAGCTCGCCGAGCGTGAGCGTGGAGGCGGTGAATTCCTCCACCTGAGCGCTCATCTCCTCGGCAGACGCCGAGACTTCCTCGGCGGCGGCGCTGTTCTCCTCGGCGACCCCCGCGATCGAGGCCACGGCGTCGGCGACGGAAGCGGCCGAAGCCTGCATCTGCTGCGCCGCAGCCGTGTTCGACTCGACGACGTCGCTGATCTCCACGAGGCGACCCGCCATGTCGCGGCCGGCCTCGGTGAGGTCCTTCGAGCCATTCGAGATCTGGGCGATCTCGCGGGCGACCGCGTCGGCGGCGGCCAGGATGCGACCCAGGGCCTCGTCGGCGGTCGCGGCGGCGCGGTTGCCGCTCTCGACCTCCTCGGCGCCCTGGTTCATCGCGCGGACCGACGCGTCGACGCCGGCCTGCACACCACCGATGAGGGCGGCGATCTCCTTGGTGGCCGCGGCGACGCGCTCCGCCAGCTGGCGGACCTCGTCGGCGACGACCGCGAATCCTCGACCCTGCTCGCCGGCGCGCGCGGCCTCGATGGCGGCGTTGAGGGCGAGGAGGTTCGTCTGCGAGGCGATGTCCTCGATGACGGCGACGATGTTGCCGATCTCGGCAGAGCGCTGACCCAGGCTGGCCACTTCCTGCGCGGCGGCCTCGACAGTGCGCTGGATGCGACCCATGCCCTCGACGGCCTGCTGAACGGCGTCGGAACCCTCGCGAGCGACGTCCGAGGCCTCTCCGGCGCCGGTCGCAGCGCGTTCGGCGTTCGCCGCCAGTTGCTCGGCGCCGGCAGCCACGCGGTCACCGGCGGAAGTCGCCTCGACCACGGACTGCGACTGGGTCTCGACGCCGCGCATCACCTCGTCGATGGCGCGCTTGAGGTCGTTCACGCTCGTGCCGATCTCGGTGGCGTTGGTGGCCTGCTGGCTGGAGCCCTCGGCGACCTGCGAGGTGGTCTTCGCGACCTCCTGCGTGGCGATCGAGGCCTGCTCGGCGCCCTGCGCCAGCTGGTCCTTCGACTCGGCGAGGCTCTCGGCGGCGTGCTTCGTGCGGCCGATGACCTCGCGGAGGTTGGTAATCATGGACTTGAAGGCGTTGCCCAGAACGTCGCGCGGCGACTTCGGCTGGACGTCGCGGGTGAGATCGCCATCGGCGATGCTCGAGGCGACGGAGGCCATGCCCTGCAGGTAGACGATCATCTCGCCGAAGGCGGTGGCCATCTCGCCGATCTCGTCGCTGCTGTTCACCTCGACGTTCTGCTCGAGGTCGCCGGCCGCGATGCCGACGGCCGCGACCTTCATCTTGTTCACGCCGCTGGAGATGCTCTGACCGAGCCACCAGGCGATCGCCGAGGCGGCGACCACGGCGACGAGCGCCGTGATGAGCATCAGCGTCCGAGAGCTCGACGCGGAGGCGGCGGCGGACTCGTGCGCGTGCTCGGAGTCGGCGGTCGTCGATGCGTTGATG
>JAWKPM010000029.1:0-5859 GCA_041390625.1 Dehalococcoidia bacterium
TTCGTCACCTGCTCCTCGATGATCGAGCGCCCGCCCGAGGCCATTTCGGCGGCGATCTCGATGCCTTCGTTCTTTGGGCCGGGGTGCATCAGCAGGTGGTCGGGATGCGCGCGCTCGAGGCGCTTCTCGGTGACCTGGTAGCGCTGCGCGTACTCGTGCAGCGAGGGCAGCAGCCCGCCCTGCTGGCGCTCGCTCTGGAGGCGTAGCGCCATCACGACGTGCGCTCCCTCGAGGGCGCGATCGATGTCGGGCTCGATCGTGACCGGCGGCAGCGCCGATTCGGCATGCGAGGGCCGCTCGCCCGGACGAAAGCCTCGAGGCAGGAGCGTCGGCGGGCCGCACATGACCACGTGCGCGCCCATCGTCGTCAGTCCCCAGAGGTCCGAGCGAGCCACGCGCGAGTGAGCGATGTCGCCCACCATGACGACCTGCTTCCCCGCCAGGTCTCCGAAGTGGCTGCGCATCGTGTAGAGGTCGAGCAGTGCCTGGGTGGGGTGCGCGTGCGCGCCGTCGCCGGCGTTGATGATCGAGGCGTCGGTGTGCTCCGCCGCGAGGTACGCCGCACCCGCCGAGGCGTGGCGCAGCACGACGGCGTCGGCGCGCATCGCTCGGAGCGTGCGCACCGTGTCGATGAGCGACTCGCCCTTCTGCACTGAGGACGTGCTCGCCGAGATGCTGATGACGTCGGCCCCGAGGACCTTGCCCGCCAGCTCGAACGAGGCGCGCGTGCGCGTCGAGGCCTCATAGAAGAGGTTCACGACGGTGTAGCCACGCAGCGCGGGCACCCGCGCAATGCGCCGGTCGAGCACTTCCCGCATCGAGTCCGCCACGTCGAGGACGGTCACGATCTCGTCGCGCCTGAAGTCGTCCAGGTCCAGCACGTCGTGGTGCCCCCACGTCGGCTGCTCTGCCGCGCTCGAGGCGGCCTCGGTTCCGAGTTCGGTGGCGCGTCCGGCTTCAGTCGTCATCCCTGCCCCCTCCCCGGGACGACCACCACGGCGTCCCGACCGTCCTCTTCCTCGAGCAGGACCTGTACGTCGTCGTGCTTCGAGGTGGGGATGTTCTTGCCGACCATGTCGGCTCGGATGGGGAGTTCTCGATGTCCACGGTCCACGAGGACCAGCAGGCGCACTTTGCGAGGCCGCCCGAAGTCGTTCATCGCGTCGAGGGCGGCACGCACCGTTCGGCCGGTGAACAGCACGTCGTCGACGAGGACAACCGTGCGGTCCTCGATGTTGGGGAGGTCGCTCGGGCGCGGCGAGCGCTTGAGGCCTCGAGCGGCGAAGTCGTCGCGATGCATCGTGACATCGAGGACGCCGACCGCCGGCCGCGTCCCCTCGAACCCCTCGATGGCGTCCGCGAGGCGCCGAGCGATGGTCGCGCCTCGACGCACGATGCCGACGAGCACGAGCCCGTCGGTGCCGGCGTTGGTCTCCACGATCTCGTGCGCGAGTCGAACGATGGTTCGTCGCAGCGCGACGGCGTCCAGCAGGGGACCGCCGGTCTGCGTCGCAGGCGTCTGCATGGGAGGTGCGTCAGGCAAAAAGAAACCTCCCACTCGACGGGGAGGTCACAATGGCGGGCGCGCGCAGTCGGGTGTGCTGATGCACGTCGATGTCCCTTCCCGGCCTCGCTGGACCGGCTTAAAGGCGGCGCAGGTGTCCTGCTGAGGCATCAGGTTACCACCGCGCGTGGAGCAGGCAAGTGGGCGGAACACCACCTCCGAAGTCACGACGAGACGGGGACAACTCCTTGATAACTCGTCAACAACTCTTGACAGTCTGTGGACGGCTGTTATGTTTTGCGGACGCGGTTGCTCCGAGCGGTGCCGACGCCCGAGGAGTCCTCAACCGCTGGCGGGGGGAATCTCGATGCCTGAGCGCAAGGTCTACGACTACGCCCGTGGCAAGTACGGCGTCCTCGAGGCGATCCGTGAGGCGCCGATGGGGCTCGGGGACAACCCCCGCAGCTTCGAGGCCATCGCCGCGGTGCTGCTCGCCGCGTTCGCCGGCGGCCTGACGGCCGCGTTCGTGCTCGCGGCGCTGCTGATCCGCTAGCCAGAAGTCAGTTCGCGTTCTCTGCGGCTCCGCCTGCATCGGACGAGCGGGCGGCTGATCCACACGAAGCGGGCGCCCTCGGGCGTCCGTCTTCGCGTCCAGTCAGTTCGAGGCCCGAGTCAGTCCGAGGTCAGTCGTTCCCGCCCTCGCGGTGCTCGCGTAGGAAGCGCTCGAGGTCCTCGACCATCGAGGCGCCGTCGGGCAGCTCTTCCTCTGCCTCGGCGGAGTCCGCCTCGTCGCCCGTCTCGCTCTCCTGACGCTCCTCGATCTGGCGCGCCAGGCTGCTGACGTCGCTGTCCTTCGCGACCTCCGCGGCCACCTGTGCATCGAAGCGTGCCGCGAAGACCTCGAGGTCATGCAGCGTCAGCCCGAGCCCGAGCGCGGGGTTCAGCACCTGCAGCAGGGCGAGCGAGCCCTTCGGGTTCGGCGTCGCGTTGACGTAATACGGCACCTGCGCCCAGAACGAGGCTGTGTCGAAGCCCGCGTCGCGCGCCGCCTGGTTCAGCACGCCGACGATGCCCGTGGGCCCCTCGTACGTCGAGGCGCGCGTCGTCACGCCGAAGAGCTGCTGAAGCGCCTCGTCCGCCGATGAGCCGTTGACCTGCACCGGCCTCGTGTGGCTGGCCTCAGCGAGCAGTGCACCCAGCGTGATGACGCCGGCGACCTCGTACGAGCGACAGAGCTCGAGGATCGCGTCGGCGTAGGCGTGCCACGCGAGGTGCGGCTCGATCCCCTCGAGGAGAATGATGTCGTGCGCCGCGCCCTCGACCTGCCGCGCCGTGAAGACGTTCTGCGGCCACTCGAGGACGCGCTCGCCCTTCTCAAGGCGGACGCGCGGGCGAGTCTGCGTGAAGTCGTAGAACTCCTCGGGATCGATCTCGGCGAATGGTTCCTCGCGCCAGCGCCGGCGCATGAAGCGCACGGCGCTCGTCGCGGACTCGCCGGCGTCGTTCCAGCCCGCGAACGCCGCGATCAGCAGCGGGCTCTTGAGTTCGGGACGGCGATGAACGATCAGGTCAGCCACGATGACCTCCGCCCTCAGCATAGATCGCCGGGGCGAGGGGCACACGGCTGCCGCTGCCGCCGCGCTCGAGACGCGCTATCGGCGCCCGTTCATCAGTGCACCGAGCAGCATCGCGGTCCCGAGGCCGATTACACCCACCGCGAGCACCACCGGTGTGCGCAGCTCGATGACATCGAGACGGTCGAGCAGGAACAGGACACCGAGCGCCATGAAGACGACGCCCGTGAGCGCCGTCCCGAAGTCGTACCTCGCGGTCATGGCCGTTCATCCAATCGCGCTGATCCGAAGGCGGTCGAGAGTTTGAGGTCGATCCGCCTCGATGCGCTGTCGTAGTCGTTGAAGGTGCGCGTCTCGTTCACGATGCCCGACCACTCGCGGTTGAGCACCCGCAGGCTGCCGAACGTCGTCGATCCCTCCACCCGCAGCCCGACGTCGTCCGGCACGTAGATGCGCAGGTCGCCGAACGCCATCGAGACCTCGAGGTCGGTCGTGCCCCGAGGGAAGTTGATGTCGGTGAGGTCGACCGTCATCGAGCCGAACGCGTGGCTGTACGAGTCGTCGAGGTCCTCGATGCGTTGCGGGTTCACCGTTCGGTCTCCGAAGGCGCCGTCCACGTTCACGTCGACGGCCGAGATCGAGGCCAGTGCCAGCGTCAGGAGGATGCCGAGGACCACGAGTCCGCCCGCGCCTCGACGTCCCGCGCTCGCCACCGTCGCGAGCCCGATCGCGATGAGCGAGACCGCGAGGACGACGTCCCATCGCGGGACCCGAACTTCGAGTTCGCTCAGCAGCCAGATCGCTCCCAGGCCGATCAGCAGCAGCCCGAACACGATCCCGAGGACGGGGCCGGCGCCCGGGCCGTGCTCGCGGTGGACGCCCGGCTCTTCAGCCGGCATCACGATCCAGGCCGCGATGTAGAGCGGGATAGCGAGACCGCCCGAGAGCAGCGCCGCCAGCACGAAGACGATCCGAATCAACGTGCTGTCGGCATTGAGGTACTCGGCCGTCCCCCCGGCCACCCCTCCGAGCCAGCGATCGTGTGCGCTGCGCATCAGCCGCCGGCGCCCCGGAGGCTCCGAGGGCGGAGGCGGGACGTCCCCCGTCGGCGGTGGCGGAGCTACCGGCGGTGGAGGGGCCGGCGGCACTGCCGAGACACCTGCCGCAGCGGCAGCGGGCTCATCCACCTCGGGCGGCCCGCCTTCGGGTGGCGTGGGAGCGTCATCTGAAGTCATGCGGTCCTCCGCCGGGATCCTACTCCCCGTGTGCGATCGCACAGGGAGGCGATCGGCCGGGCGAAGTGGGGCTTCAGGTCCGGAACCGATGCCGCGATGATGGCGTCAAATAGGGTGCGCATCGCGCGATCACGCGGTGCGACAGGACAGCGCCCGCCGTACGATCATCGAGGTCCGACCGCGCCGCATGAGGGAGCATTCAGTGCACGTCGACTTGCCACGAACGCCATCGAAGTCGCCCGCACGATCACTTGGACGGACCGCCGCGACGCTCGCCGTCGCGCTGTTCGTCGGACTCGCGATGCTCGGCGTGCTGACGCCCTCGATCGCCGAGGCGGCCGCGCCCACGGTCTCGAGCATCTCGCCCTCGAGCGGCCCGAACACGGGCGGCACCGCCGTGACCATCACCGGCACCGGCTTCGTCGCCGGTGCCACCGTGACGATCGGCGGCGTGGCGGCCACCGGCGTCAACGTCGCCAGCTCGACCTCGATTACGGCGACCACGGCTGCCGCGACCGCCGGCCCCGCGAACGTGGTGGTCACGAACCCCGACACGCTCGCGAGTACCCTCGTCAACGGCTTCACCTACCTGGGGCCGGCTCCGACGGCGAACCTCGTCAACCCGAACAACGGCCCATCGAGCGGCGGCACGGCCGTCACGATTACCGGCACCGACTTTGTGACCGGCGCGCTGGTGAGCTTCGGTGGCACGCTCGCGACCGGCGTCACCGTCGTGAACGCGACGACGATCACCGCGACGACGCCTGCGCACACCATCGGCGCCGTGAATGTCGTCGTGACGAACCCGGACACCCAGAGCAGCACCCTGGTCAACGGCTTCACGTACACGGCCGCGGCGGCGCCTACGGTAAGCGCCGTGGCCCCGTCGACGGGTACGACTGGCGGCGGGACGCCCGTCACGATCATCGGGACCGGGTTCGTCGGAGGCGCGACCGTGAAGTTCGGCGCGAACTCCGCCACCTCGGTCGTCGTCACGAACTCGACGACCATCACCGCTGTCACGCCGGCGGGCTCAGCCGGTACCGTCGCTGTGACGGTGACGAACCCCGACACCCAGAACGGCACGCTGCCGTCCGCGTACACCTACGCTGCCGCCGCGCAGCCGACCATCACCGCCGTCTCGCCGAACACGGGCCCAATCACCGGCGGCACCTCGATCACGATCACCGGCACGAACTTCCTGCCCGGCGCGGCGGTCGAGGTCGGTGGCACCGCCGCGACGTCCGTCGTGGTCGTGAGCTCGACATCGATCACGGCGAAGACTCCGTCGCGTTCGACGACCGGCGCCGTCTCGGTGAAGGTGACGAACACCGACAACAAGTCCGCGACCCTCGCCGCGCCCGCATTTACCTACGTCGGCCCGCCGAAGATCACCGCCATCGACCCCTCGACCGGCTCCGTGGGGGGAGGCACGACGGTCAAGATCACCGGGAGTGGCTTCCTCACCGGGGCCACCGTCACCTTCGATGGCATCGCGGCGACCTCCGTCTCCGTGGTGAGCGCCACAGAGATCTCGGCGAAGACC
>JAWKPM010000030.1:0-1986 GCA_041390625.1 Dehalococcoidia bacterium
GGACAACGCGCGCTTCGGGCAGACGGGCCCGCGCGTCGGCTCGTTCGACGCCGGCCTCGGTTCGACGCAGCTCGCGCGCATCGTCGGGCACAAGAAGGCGCGCGAGATCTGGTACCTCTGCCGCCAGTACGACGCACAGGAGGCGCTCTCCATGGGCCTCGTGAACACGGTCGTGCCCCTCGATGACCTCGAGGACGAGGGCGTGCGCTGGGCCAGCGAGATCCTGCGCCACAGCCCGACGGCGATTCGCTTCCTGAAGGCCGCTTTCGTCGCCGACACCGACGGCATCGTGGGCATCCAGCAGCTCGCCGGTGACGCGACCTCGCTCTTCTACCAGACGGACGAGGGCAAGGAGGGCCGCAACGCGTTCCTCGAGAAGCGGCAGCCGGACTTCTCCAAGTTCCCGCGTCTCCCGTAGGATGCAGGCAGACTCAGACTCGAGGCCCACAGGGCCGCTGCGCCTGGACTGGTGTCGATGACCGAGCGCTCCCCTCGCCCCTCGAGGTTCGACGTCTGGCGCATGGCGATTCGCCCGCCGACGCTCACCGCTGCGATTGCGCCGGTGGTCGTCGGCACGGCCGTCGCAGCACGCGATGACCTGCTCGCGGTCGGACCGGCGACGGGCGCCCTCGTGGGCGCGCTGGCGCTGCAGGTCGCCGCGAACCTCGCGAATGACGTCTCCGACTTCCGCCATGGCGCCGACACCGAGCATCGAGTGGGCCCGCCCCGCGTCACGCAGCTCGGCCTGCTGACCGAGCGCCAGGTGCTAACCGGCCTGTGGGCCGCCGTCGGCGTGGCGACGCTCGCCGGCCTCTACCTCGCGGCGGTGGCCGGCTGGCCGGTGATCGCCATCGGCCTGGCCTCGATCGGTGCGCTGCTGTCATACACGGGCGGCCCGTGGCCGTTCGGGTATCGAGGGCTCGGCGAGGTCTTCGTCTTCGCCTTCTTCGGCGTCGCAGCGGTCGTCGGCACGTACTACGTGCAGGCGTTGCAGGTCACGGGGGCGGCCGTCGCGGCCTCGATCCCCGTCGGGCTGACGGTGTCGGCCATCCTTGTGGTGAACAACGTGCGCGACATCCAGACCGACCGCATCGCCGGCAAGCGCACGCTGGCGGTGATCCTCGGTCCCCGCCTGGCGCGGCTGCACTTCCTCCTCACGATCGTCGCTGCTTATGTCGCTGCAGCGGCACTCTGGGTCCTCGGTGAGTTCTCGGCCTGGACGATGCTCGCCTTCCTCAGTCTGCCGCTGGCCTGGGCGCCGACGGCCGCCGTCCTCGCGAAGAGCGAGGGGCCGGCGCTGAACGTCGCGCTCAAGGCCACGGCCCGCCTCCACCTCGTCTTCGGCATCCTGCTCGCCGTCGGCGTCGCACGATGACCCCACTCGCCGAGGGCGCGGCGCCCACCGCCGAGGCCGCGCTGGCCTCGATGCGGCTGCGCGCGCTCCGCTGGCGCCCGTTCCGACTACCGATGCGCCACCACTTCGAAGCGGCGCACGGCGCGCTGGACGACCGCGAGGGCGTGCTGCTGCAGCTGGAGGCCGAGGATGGCACGACGGGCCTCGGTGAGGCGTCGCCACTGCCCTCGATTGGCGGCGGCACCATCGCCGACGTGCTCGCGCTCCTCGAGGCACACGCCGACGCGATCCTGCGCGGCGCGATCCCCGACGACATGCAGGGCAACGGCCCCGGCGCGGCCGCGCTGCGATGCGCCCTCGACGTGGCGCTGCTCGACATCGAGGCGCAGCGAGCCGGCTGCCGCCTAGCGCAGCTGCTGGCGCCCGACGCGGCGCAGGCGATCACCGTGAACGCTGTGATCGGCGGCGGGCCGCCCGAGGAGGTTGTCGCCTTCGGTCGGGAGGCCACGACGCACGGCTACCACGTCGTGAAGCTCAAGGTCGGCGTGGACCACTCCGTTGACGGCGATGTTGCGCGCGTGCGAGCGCTGCGCATGGCCTGCCCGGACGCCGTCATCCGCCTCGATGCGAAT
>JAWKPM010000031.1:0-1628 GCA_041390625.1 Dehalococcoidia bacterium
TAGCCGCGCAGCGGCAGGCGCTCGAGGCCGCGGAGGATGAAGGTGCCGCCCTGCTGCGGTCCGTCCTCGGTGAGGGTAAGGGCGGGGAAGCGCTCGAGCAGGCCGCGGAACGCGATCTCCGCCTCCATGCGCGCGAGCGGCGCACCGAGGCAGAAGTGCGGCCCCAGCCCGAAGGCGATGTGGCGCTCGCGATCGGCGCGCACGTCCAGCACCTCGGGCTCCGTGAAGTGCGCGGGGTCGCGGTTGGCCGCGCCGAGCATCACAAGGACCGTGTCGCCCTCGGCGATGGTCTGTCCGCCGAGGTCCGCGGGGCGCTTCGTGAAGCGAACGACGCCCTGGACGGGGCTGTCGTAGCGGACGAGCTCCTCGATGGCGTTCGACAGCAGCTCGGGATCGGCGCGCAGCACATCGAGCTGGTCCGGGTTGCGAAGCAGGGCGAGCGTGCCGTTGCCGATGAGGTTCGTCGTGGTCTCGTTGCCGGCGACGAGCAACAGGATCGCGAACGCCAGCAGCTCGTCGCGTGTGAGGCGGTGCCCTTCGTCCTCGGCCTGGACGAGGGCGGAGAGCAGGTCGCCCTCTGGCTGCCGCCGCCGTGCCTCGACGATCGGCTCGAGGTAGTCGATGAGCTCCTGCGCGGCGCGACGCGCGGCCTCGATCTCCGGGAGCGGCGTGAGGACGCCGGTCGCGGCGGCGATGGCGTCGGACCAGCGCTTGAAGCGCTCGCGGTCGCCGGGCGGGATGCCGAGCATCTCCGCGATCACGATGACCGGCAGCGGCTGCGCGAGCGCGCTCATGAGATCGAAGGGCGTGCCGGGCTCGATGGCGTCAAGGAGCTCGGCCGTGAGCCGCTCGATGTGGGGGCGCATCTCCTCGACGGTGCGCGGCGTGAAGGCGCGGTTCACGATGCCGCGCAGCCGCGTGTGGGTCGGCGGGTCGGAGTTCAACGCGGTGGGCACCTGACCGAGGGGCGACTCGGCGCGCTGCTGGTTGAGCGCGCGACCGAGCTGGCTCTGGGCGCGCTCCATCTCCGAGGAGTACGTGTCCGGATCGCGCAGCACCTCGACGCAGCGGTCGTAGGACGTGATCACCCACGCCTGCAGCGCCATCGAGCGGTGAACCGGCTCGCGGGCACGGAGTGCGGCATACGAGGGGTACGGGTCCTTGAGGAAGGACGGGAGGAAGGGGTTGAACATCACCATGGGAACCCCATCGTAGCGGGTGGCGCGCTCGGCCTCGATGGGCGAAGGGACCGAACACGACTCGATGCTCGCGGACGCGCGATTGCGTGAGGTTTGCCGCGACGTTGCCGCCACGCAGCCACGACGCAGCCACGCGCCTCGTGGTACGTTCGCTTGTGAATGGCATCACGTAACGTCAACGACGCAGCACGGGCGTTCCGGCTGACCATCGGGGGCAGGCCCCTCGAGGCGCCTCGACGCCCGCCGTACGGGCGCTGGCGCCGCACGATCCCGCTCACGGCGACCGTCGTGTGGCTGTGGCTGCAGTGGCGCTGGCTGCGCATCAAGCGGCACATCTTCGGCGTCGAAGCGATGGAGGCGGCGACCCACCGCTACCACGAGGCGGCGGCCGAGGCGATCGTGCGCCGCGCGGTGAAGCAGCAGGGCCTC
>JAWKPM010000032.1:0-2529 GCA_041390625.1 Dehalococcoidia bacterium
TACCTGAGAGGATCAACGATGAGATCACCAGTCGGTGTCGCGATCACCAGCGAGACGTCTCCTGAGGAGCTCCTCGGCGCCGTGCAGGCGGCGGAGGACCTCGGCTTTGGCGAGATTTGGCTGCCGGAGGACTACTTCTTCACCGGCGGTATGGTCGGTGCGGCTGCGGCTCTCGCTGCCACGCGCGAGATCAAGGTCGGCCTCGGCATCGTATCGGCGATGGTGCGCCATCCGGGTCTGCTGGCCATGGAGCTGTCGACCCTCTCGCGGCTCTACCCGGGTCGCCTGATCCCGGGCATCGGGCTTGGCGTGCCGTATTGGCTAGGGCAGATGGGGCTCAGGCCCAAGTCGTCCTTGACCGCCATGCGCGAGTGCGTCACGCAGACGCGGGCCCTGCTGAGTGGGGAGACGGTCACCTTTCACGGTCAGTTGTTCCACTTCGACAATGTCAAGCTCGTTCACCCGCCGACAGAGCAGCTGCCGCTCTATATGGGCATCGTCGGTCCCAAGATGCTCGCCCTCTCAGGCGAGATCGCCGATGGCACGGTGGTCGGCGTGACATCGAGCTCCGCGTACCTCCGCTGGGCGCGCGAGCGGATCAATGAGGGTGCGGCTCGCGCTGGTCGTGATGGTTCACAGCACAGGATCGCGGCGTACGCGATCTTCAGCATGGATGATGACTCGACGCGGGCCAAGCGCGCAGCTCGCGAGCAGGTTGCCTTCTATCTCGGGATCATGGGAGTCTGCGGCTATACCGATGCGTACGGGATCTCTGACGAAATCCGAGCGATGATCGACGAGCACGGCGTCGACGGCTTGGAGCCGCATGTGCCGGAAGAGTGGATTGACGGGCTGTCCATCTCCGGCACCCCGGACGAGTGCGCCGCCGGTATTCAGCGGTTTCTCGATGCCGGCGCGGACACCGTGTCGCTGTGGCTCGAGGGCGGACCCGACACGAGACAGCTGCTGGAGCGGGTCTCGCGCGACGTCTTGCCTCACGTGCGCGCCCGCTGATCGTCCACCTGGCTCTGGCCGCCCAAGGTCGCCGTGGCAGCGGTAGCGACCGGAGCCTAGTACTGCTCCGTTAGGTTTTTGCAGGAGGGTCACGTCCCTACGGTTGGTGTAAGAGCGCGTCGGACGGATCGAACGTAGTCCGGCCACCGCGGCGCTCATCATCGTCGTCTCGTTCCACGGAGTCGACGTAAGGAGGCCGGCGATGGCCGGATACAGCAGGATGACGGTCGAGGAGGTCGTGCGGAAGGTGCTGCGCGACGAGCATGCCGACGTGATCAGGGAGTCGGTGCGCGTGGTCGCCCAAGAGATCATGGAGGCCGAGGTCTCAGAGCTCATCGGCGCCGAGCGCGGCGAGCGCACCGAGGACCGCGCGACACACCGCAACGGCTACCGGCCCAGGCGGTGGGACACCCGCGCGGGCGAGATCGAGCTGCAGATCCCCAAGATCCGCCAGGGCAGCTATTTCCCGTCGTTTCTGCAGCCCAGGAAGCGGTCTGAGCAGGCGCTGGTTTCGGTGGTCCAGCAGGCCTATGTCTGCGGGGTCTCAACACGCCGCGTCGATCAGCTCGTTGAGTCGCTGGGGTTGCGGATCTCCAAGAGCGAGGTCAGCCGGATCGCCGGGCTGCTCGACGAGCAGGTCCAGGCGTTCCGCGAGCGGCCGTTGGAGGGCCGCTACCCGTACCTGTTCGTCGACGCCAAGGTCGAGAAGGTCCGCGACGGCGGCCGCGTCGCCCGCAAGTGCGTCGTGATCGCGCACGCCGTTCACGAGACCGGGCGGCGGGAGATCATCGGCCTCGACGTCGGCGAGGCCGAGACGGAGGCGTTCTGGCGCGAGTTCCTGCGAAGCCTCGTCAGCCGTGGCCTGGTCGGCGTCCAGCTCGCGATCAGCGACGCGCACCCTGGGCTGAAGAAGGCTCTCGCGCAGGTACTCGGCGCGCCGTGGCAACGCTGCACCGTGCACTTCCTGCGTGACCTTCGTGGCCATGTCCGCAAGGACCAGCACGATCTGCTCGGCGCCTTGATCCGCGCGATCTTCACCGCCGGCTCGTTGCAAGAGGCGCGGCAGCGCCTGGGCGAGGCGATCAGCCAGCTCGAGAGCCGGCTGCCGAAGATCACCGCGATGCTCGAGGAGGCCGAAGACGACATCCTCGCCTTCTACGCGTTTCCGGCCGAGCACTGGTCGAAGTTGCGGTCGACGAACCCGCTGGAAAGGTTCAATCGCGAGATCGGCCGCCGCACCGACGTCGTCGGCATCTTCCCCGACGACGCCAGCCTGGTCCGGCTGGTCTCGATGCTCGCCATCGAGGCCAATGACGAGTGGCTGGTCGGCCGTGCCTACATCAGCCAGAAGTCGATGGCCGAGGTTCTCTCGGCCGGGATGGACCGGGCGATGACCATGACCAAGAACATCGATCAGGAGGAGGTCGCTGCGCTCGTCGCGGCCTGAGCAGCCACCAGCATCATCGACGAGGTGCGCGCTCAGCTCTTACACCACGTCCCGGGACTTGACTTGCG